>CAZKGO010000049.1:32545-35763 GCA_964552235.1 uncultured Spirochaetales bacterium
GGTTATCGCCGGCGTGCGGCGCCCGCGGCCGGCCGCGGCAGCCGCAGCGCGAGGGCGGCGACCGCGAGCAGCGCGAGGCCGGTGGCGAGCATCCCCGGGAAAAGACCCAGCGAGGCGGCTGCGGCGCCCGCGATCCACGGGAAGAGCATGCGCGCCACGGTGCCGCTGACGAACAGCAGCGACGTGACCGCCCCGGTGTCGCGGGGGTGCAGGGCGCAGCCGATGGCCACGGCGAGCGGGTAGGCGGCGCCGGTGGCGACGCCGGCCGCCACGACGCCGGCGGCCATCGCCGCCTGGGAGCGGGACAGCACCGCGGCCGTGAGGGCGAGCCCGCCTGCCGCGTGGCCCCAAGCGAGGATCGCGCGGCCGCCGAGCCTGGAGGCGAAGGCGGAGGTGAGAAACCGCCCCGCTACGATGCCGAGCCAGAGCAGCGACACGCCGCTGCTCGCCGCCACGCGCGAGGCCTCTAGTTCCCGCTCCATGTAGCTCGGAAGCCATACCGTGATCCCCGACTGATGCGCCACGTACAGGAACAGCATCGCCGCGAGCACCCAGACGTCGCGGGAACTCACGACGCCGCCGCCGGTCGGCGGCGCGGTCTGGGCCGCCGGGCGCGGCCGCGGGGCGGCGAGCAGCAGCGGGGAGCCGAGGGCCAGGACAACGACGGAGGCAGCGCCGAGCAGCGTGTAGGCTCTGGCCCAAGAGCCGGTGGCGTCCGTGACCAGGCGCGCGTACAGCGGTCCCGCGAGCGCACCCACGCCAAAGATCGCGTGCAGGAGGCTGAGGGCCGTTTCCTTGCGCTCGGGGTGCAGGTCGGCGACCAGGGCGTTGGCCAGCATGTCCATGTAGCGCGTGCTCGCTCCGAGCGCGAAGAACAGCAGGTACAGCAGCGGCAGCCGCGGCGCGCGGCCGGCGAGCAGCAGGACAACCGCGTAGGCGAGAAAGCAGGTCGCGATCAGGCGGGCCTTGCTCGCCCGGTCGGAGAGGGCCCCGCCGAGGAGCATCGCGAGGATGCCCCCGGCGCTCAGGAACGTCACGAGCAGTCCCCCCGACGCGAGCGACATGCGGTAATGGCTCACGAGCTCGGGCATGAGCGGGCCGATCATCGTCGTCCA
Organism: uncultured Spirochaetales bacterium; assembly: GCA_964552235.1. Taxonomy (GTDB): domain Bacteria; phylum Spirochaetota; class Spirochaetia; order SZUA-6; family CAVTHK01; genus CAVTHK01. The sequence goes on from CAZKGO010000049.1 coordinate 33,661, forward strand.
GAAGGCGTAGACAAACATGAGCAGGCAGACGTACGCGCTCACCAGCGCCCGCGGCCGAGCCCGCCCGGCGCTCACCGCGTGCGTCCGGGCGACAGCCACATGTCGGGGTCTGGGCCGAGGGTCTCTTTCAGATCGCCGCTGGCCCTGCTGAGGCTTTCGAGCAGGCCCGGGGGCAGCTCGGCATCGGCCGCGGCGGCGTTCTCCTGCACCTGGGCGGGCGAGCGCGCGCCGGCGAACACCGACGTGATGCCGGGCTGGTGCACGGCCCACCCGAGCGCCGCTTCGGCCATGCCGACCCCCGCCTGCTCGCACAGCGACTGGATGCGGCCGATGGTGGCAAAGGTGAGCTCTTCGCAGCCGGGCTGGCCGTGCCGCGTCTGGGGCCGCCTGCTGGAAAAGTGCCTCGTGCGCGCCCGCCCGGCGGGGAACTCATCCGCGGAGCGGTACCTGCCGCCGAGAAGCCCGTGCAGCAGCGTGCTGTAGGTGAGGATGCCGATGCCGATCCGGCGGCAGCGCGGGAGGATCTCGAACTCCAGCGCCCGCCACAGCAGGCTGTAGGGCAGCTGGTCGGACACGAGCACCGACGGGTCGGGGACCTCGGCGAGGTTGCCGACTCCGAAGTTGCAGACCCCGATCATGCGGATCTTGCCGGCCTCCCGCAGTCGACCCATCGCTTCGAGGGCCGCTTCCAGCGACAGGCCCTCGGTCAACGGCCAGTGGATCTGGTAGAGGTCGATCCGGTCAGTGCGCAGGCGGCGCAGGCTGCGCTCGCAGGCCTCGACCAGGTCGGCGGGGGCGCAGTGGGCGGTCGAGACCTTGGTGGCGATGACCGCCCGGTCGCGCACGCCCTGCAGCGCCTTGCCGAGCCTCTCCTCGGACTGGCCGTCGCCGTAGCCTTCGGCTGAGTCGAAGAGCGTCACGCCTGCGTCCAGGGCCGCGCGCACCGTGGCGATCGCCTGCCGCTCATCGGTGTCGCCCCACATGCGGTCGCTCACCAGGCCCCAGCATCCGAGAGCGACGGCCGAGACTTGGACTTCGCTGCGTCCGAGCTTGCGGTAGAGCATGCTTCCCCCTGCTGTCCGTCGTGCGCGCGCCGGCCGCATTATGTCGGGCGGTGCAGGGCTGTGCAAGGAGCGCGAGGGCGCCTGCCGCCTCAGGACGACTTGCGCTCCTGCACGAGGGCGCGCACCTGGTTCAGCACGCCGGAAAAGTCCGCCAGGTCCATCGGGAGCACCACCTGCGTGCCCTTGTGGGCCAGGCGCTTGAGCTGCGCGAGGTAGGCCTCGGTGATGCGCAGCACGACGGCTTCTTCGCCGCCCGAGGCGGCGACGGCCTCGGCCACCCGGCGCAGCCCGGCCGCGGTCGCCCGGGCGAGGGAGAGGATCTCCTCCCGCGTGCCCTCGGCCTCGTTGACGCGGCGCTGCTTCTCGCCCTCGCTGCGGTTGATCGCCTCCTCCATCACGCCGATCGAGTAGTTGATGCGCGCCTCCATCTCGCCGACGCTCTTGGCGAGCACCGCGCGGCGGTCGCGCTCGGCGATCATCTGCACTTCCATGCTCTTGAGCACGGTCTCGGGCACGTGGATGTTCTGGATCTCGTAGCGGGTCACGTCGACGCCCCACGCGGCCGAGGCCTCGTCCACGCTCTTGACGATCTGCGCGTTGATCTGCTGCCGCTCCTCGAACGTGCGGTCGAGCTCGAGCCTGCCGATGACCGAGCGCATGCTGGTCTGGGCGAGCTGGACCGTGGCGTACTTGTAATCGGCGATTCCGTAGCTCGCCTTGCGCGGGTCCATCACCTTCATATAGAGCACGCCGTCGACCTGAACCTTGACGTTGTCGAGGGTGATGCAGGGCTGCGACGGCACGTCGAGCGCCTGCTCCTTGAGGGTGTGGCGGTAGCGGACCTGGTCGATGAAAGGCACCAGGACGTGGAAGCCCGCCTCGAGGGTGCGGGCGTAGCGGCCGAGCCGCTCGACGACGAGGGCGCTCTGGGCCGCCACGATGCGGACGCTGCGCAGGATCGTGATCGCCACGAACTGGCCCAGGCGGCCGAAAACGGCCGTGGAGAGAAATTGCCCGACGTTCACGCCTGGCCTCCTTT
>CAZKGO010000050.1:0-34544 GCA_964552235.1 uncultured Spirochaetales bacterium
AGAAGGCGCGGGAGACTCTCGATCATGACCACTACGGGCTGAAGAAGGTCAAGGAGCGCATCCTCGACTTCGTGGCCGTGCGGCAGCTCAAGAACGTGGTCAAGGGGCCGATTCTCTGCTTTGTCGGCCCGCCTGGCACCGGCAAGACCTCGCTCGGCAGGTCCGTGGCCCGTTGTCTGAACCGCGAGTTCGTGCGCATCTCCCTCGGCGGAGTGCGCGACGAGGCGGAGATCCGCGGGCACCGCAAGACCTACATCGGAGCACTCCCGGGCAAGATCATCCAGTCGATGCGCAAGGCGAAGACCCGCAACCCGGTCTTTCTCCTCGACGAGGTCGACAAGATGTCCAGCGACTTCAGGGGCGACCCCGCCTCGGCGCTGCTGGAGGTGTTGGACCCGGAGCAGAACAGCACTTTTGTCGACCACTACCTGGAGGTGCCGTACGACCTCTCGCACGTGATGTTCCTCACGACCGCGAACTCGGTTCATAACATTCCTTACGCCCTTCGCGACCGCATGGAGGTCATCGAGATCTCGGGCTACACGGAGTTCGAGAAGGAGCGAATCGCCAGCCAGTTCCTCATCCCGAAGCAGATCGATGAGAACGGGCTCTCGTGGGCCAAGGTCAGCTTCCAGAAGCCTGCGCTGCACCGGCTCATCCGCTCCTACACCATGGAAAGCGGCGTGCGCAACCTTGAGCGCGAGATCGCCAACATCCTGCGCAAGATCGCGCGCGATGCGGTCGCGGCGGGCGTGCAGGCCACAGCCGAGGGGCGCGAGGCGTTCAAGGTTACGATCACGGAAAAGTCGGTCGAGAGCTACCTCGGCAAGGAGAAGTTCCACGAATCGCAGTTCGAGCGCGAGCTCAAGGCGGGGCTGGCCTACGGCCTGGCCTGGACCGAGCTCGGCGGGGTCCTCCTGCCGGTCGAAGTGGCGCTGCTCAAGGGCAAGGGCGAGCTGACCCTCACGGGCAGCCTCGGCGACGTGATGAAGGAGAGCGCCCACACCGCCCTCTCGTTCGTCCGCTCCCACGCGGCCGAGTACGGGGTGAACGAGGACTTCCACCGCGAGCGCGACATCCACATCCACGTGCCCGAGGGCGCGATCCCCAAGGACGGCCCATCGGCTGGCATCACGATCGCGGCGGCGCTGCTGTCCGCGCTCACCGGCCGCATCACGCGAGCCGGCCACGCCATGACCGGCGAGGTGACGCTCACCGGGAGGCTGCTGCCTGTGGGCGGCATCAAGGAAAAGGTGCTCGCGGCCCACCGGGCGGGGATGAGCCACGTGCTGCTGCCGGAGCGCAACCGCAAGGACCTCGACGAGATTCCGGAAGAGGTGCTGTCCGCGGTGACCTTTGTGTTCGCCTCTTCGGTGGCCGAGGCGCTCTCCGCGCTCTTCGCGCCCGCGCAGCAGCCGCTGGTCGAAGCCGAAGCGCCGGCAGCCGCGCCGGAGCCCGACCGCGACCTTCCTTTGGTTGTCCTCGACGACGCGCCCCAGGCGCCTCCGCCGGCTTGACGAGCTACAGGAGCCCGCGCTGGAGAACGCGCACGATCTCGGCGCAGAAGGCGCGGGCGATCGACCGTTCGCCTGAAACGCGCGCGCTCTGCGCCTCGCCTTCGAGCTTGGCGTACGCCTGGCTCTCGCGGCGCAGCAGCTGGTCGAACGATGCCTTTTCGGCGGCGAGGCCGGCAAAGAGCTCGCGGATCCCGTACTTCTCCTCGCCTGCAAAGGCGAGCGTCGAGCGGGCCTGCGACACGCACTGGCACTGCTGCGTGAGCAGCGCAGCGACTCCTGACAGCGGGACCGCGGCCAGGATTGGTCGCGCCTCGTCGACCTCGGGCGCTTCCTCCTTGAGCAGGGCGGCGTAGCTGCGCTTGATCTTGTCCACGATCTCGCCAAACGACTTGCGGTAGTTCTGCTGAAAGGTGTCGCGCGCCTCGACCTTGATGGTCGGCAGCAGCTTCTGCATGCTCTCGCGCTCGCGCCGCAGCTGGCCGGCCTGCAGCTGGATGTTCTTGACCAGCGGGTTGTTGGTGAGCTCCGGCGAGTGGCGGATGCGCTCGTTGACGTCGCGCAGCAGCGCCGCGAGGTCGAGGGCGTCCGCGTCGATGGTTTCGTCCCGGCGTTTTTCGCGGGCGACCTTGACGGTGCCTTCGGCGATCAGGCGCTGGACCAGCATCGCGTACAGCAGGGCGCTGGTGTAGTCGAGCTGGCGTCGCACCTCGTCGAGCCCCGGAGCGCGGAACTTGACGGCGTCCGCCAAGGCGAAAAGGGGCGCCATGGCACCTCGTTTGTATTCGACCACACCCTGCTCGACTGCACCCTGCAGCTTGTCGATCTGGATGCGCAGCTGTTCTGCGGGGATCTTGAGAGCGCTGTCGAGAGCGTCCAGGTCTTTGGCGGCCTCGCGTATGACGAACCAGTCGCCCGTGACCCGCTTCTCGAGGCCTTGCATCGTGTCTCGAATGTAACAGCCCGCCCGACGGTTGTTCAAGGACCAGGGATGGTCCGAGTCCGAGGGTGGAGCCGCCAGGGACGGCATAGGCTCCACCCAAGCGACATGGATGTCTCGAGCCCCTTGCCCAAGCGCGCGAAGCGCGGTTGGGGTGGGCGGCATGGCGCTCTGGTCCCGAGCGCAGCTCGGGAATGTCGTAGCCCACGGGCAAGGTCCATGGATGGACTGGGCCCGGGCGCTACACGGATGTAGTGCGCCCGGGCAAGGTCCATGGATGGACCCCGAAGGCCGGGGCGCGTTCGGCCCGCCTGGCCGGGGCTGAGAGCGCGTCTCGGGCCCTTGAGCCCTCGCTCGAAACTGGTGCTTGCATTCCGGCGGATTTATGTTACAATCGCCCTGTTCATGGCGGTGCAACGGATCCGGGAGACCACATCTCCCTCGGGTAGCGCATCCAGCGTCGCCCGTGCCACCAATCAAGACCTCACGAAAGGAGGGTGTTCCGGCGCTTGACAACTGTGAAAAGATGCCGGTAGTATGGGTTCCAAGAGCCGTTGGCTCTGGCGATAAAACAACCTAGGAGGAAGGACAAACATGAAGAAACTGGTTGTCCTAGCGATGCTGCTCGTCGCGGGCATGCTGTGGGCGCAGGTGACGCTGACGGGCGAGGTGGAGACGAAGTGGTACAACGACTTCAACGCCAAGAACTTCTACCAGGGTCCCGAGGTCATCATCGGAGTCAACGCCAAGATCGATGACAACAACTCGCTGTACATTGAGATCGAGGAAGGTCCCCGACCTGAGTTGCTGGCCAAGGTCGGCCCCCAGGCTAACCTCGATCCCGACAACATCTTCCCCTTCGACAAGGCTTACTTCACCGTCGACCTCGGCAAGGTCTTCAAGCTGCCCGTGGGCCTGACCTGGCGGACCGGTTTCGACGAGTACGATCCCTACGACGGGGTCAAGGTGAGCTGGGGCGAGTGGGAGGACGTGATCGGCTCCGACCTCCACACCTGGGGCGAAGAGTTCAACATCACCAAGGACATGGTGCAGGCCCGGGTCGCGTGGGGAAATGATTTCTCCTACAAGGAGTTCCTGGCTGGCGTGGCGGTCAAGTACGACCCCGTCTGGGTCGAGGTCTCCTACGTCAATTACGGCAGCGAGGACTTCGGCAAGGGCGACATCGAGGCGGGCGTCGAGGTCAACTACGCGGTCTCCAAGGAGCTCATGGTGGGCGCGGCCTTCGACATGGACTTCGATCTCGAAGAGACCGGAACGACCTACGGTCACCAGGGCGACTCCGAGTACACCCTGGGCGCCGGCCTGTGCGTGAACTACAACAAGATGGTGTCGCTGGGCATCGGCTGGCAGGGCGTGCAGGACTACATCGCCGGCGGCGTGCAGGTCGACCTGTGGGCTCAGCCGGTTGCTGACAAGCCGCTCCAGCTCTGGGCTGCGGTCGGTCTTGGCCTCGATGAGGACGTGTACAGCGAGAGCTTCGACTCCTTCGAAGCGTCCCTGAGCTACGTGTTCGGCAAGGCCACCACGTACTTCGGCGTCTTCTGGGCGGCCGAAGACGGCGGCACGGGCATCAAGACCACCAACCCGATCGCTCGCGAGAAGATGGACTTCATCACCGCTGTTCCTTACGACCAGATGGCCATCTTCATGAGGGCCGAGCTGAAGTACTAGAACTTCGCTCTCCACGATTGAGCAAGCCCCCCTTTCCCAGGGGGGCTTTTTTTGTCTGGCCGCATGCGGGGCTGCGGTTTGACACAGCCCGGCGCCGCCGATAAGCTGAGTTCCCATGAGAGAGCCCAGCCGCGTTTTTCCCTTCTTGGCGCTTCTGATCCTGGCAGCCTGCGAAAGCCCGCCTCCGCCCGCGACACAGGACAGCCCTCTGAAGACGGTCAAGCGCGACTTCGCGCTGACCGTGGTGCGCTTCATGGACGAAGCCACCCTCAAGAGCAGGTACGGCTGGCCTCACAACCCGTTCATCAGCGTCGAGCGCATCGTGACCCCCCAGAGGTTCCTGGTCTACAAGCTCAACATCGAGGAGGTCGCTCGTCCGATTCGCATCGAGCGCCGTGACATGGAGCTGCGCCTCGGGGCCAAGGAAGCGCGCCCGATGAGCGACTTTCATCTGCTGGAGTACTGGGAGATCGAGGACCGGTCGAGCGACATCTCGCCGTATCAGCAGCGGACGCGAGACCAGTTCATACGCGAAGAGCTGCTTCCCGCGACGATGAATCTGCCCAAGGGCAGTCGCATCAGCGGCCTGGTGCTCTTCAGCTCCAATTTCCCCCGGACCGGTGAGGCCCGTCTCACGATCCCCGTCCTGGACGACAAGGGACAGCTGCTCGAGCGGCTGCAGTTCAGCTTTTCCTACTGACGACTGCGAGCATCGGTTCGCAAGGCAGCGCGCCTGCCTCGTGCGTTTCATTGGGTAAACCAGACGCAGGAGGCGCGGCATGAACAATCTCAACTCGGTCCTGATCGAAGGCAACCTCACCCGGGACCCGGAGCTCAGCTACACCGGCAAGGGCACGGCCGTGGCCAAGCTCGGGGTGGCGAACAACCGCTGGTTCAAGCAGGAGGACGAGCTGCAAAAGGAGACTTCGTTCTTCGACGTGACGGTGTGGGGCCACCAGGCGGAGGTGTGCGAGCAGTACCTCAAAAAGGGAAGGGGCGTGCGCGTGGTCGGCCGGCTCAGGCAGGACCGCTGGCAGGACCCCGAGGGCAACCCCCGCTCCAGGGTCGAGATCGTAGCCGAGCACGTCGAGTTCAGGCCCGAGCGCAAGAACGGCGACGGGAACGACGAGGACGAGGATGGGGCCACCGCTGCGGCCGATTCCGCCGAGCAGGCCAAGGAGCGCGTGCCGTTCTGAGCGCACGGGGGCGGAGGCCGGGCGCGCCCGGCCCGGTCCCCGGGATTCGACCCAGGGGCGGTCGAGGTGTTACAATGGGAGTCGTGTCGGTTGCAGAAGAGAACCAGGGCTACACCTATCGCGACTACATCACGTGGCCCGACGAGGAGCGCTGGGAGCTGATCGACGGCGTCGCGTACTGCATGAGCCCGGCGCCGTCTCCGCGGCACCAGGAGGAGCTGGTGGAGTTGGCGAGGCAGTTTGCCAATCATCTGCGCGGCAAGCCCTGTCGGGTCTACGTCGCACCGTTCGACGTGCGGCTGCCCGACGCCGAGGAGCCGGACGAAGAGATCCGGACAGTGGTGCAGCCCGATCTCGTGGTGCTGTGCGACCTGAACAAGCTCGACGAGCGCGGGTGCCGGGGCGCCCCGGACATGGTCCTGGAGATCCTCTCGCCGTCGACATCGGCCAAGGACCAGAGACAGAAGCTGGCGCTGTACGAGCGCCACGGCGTGCGCGAGTACTGGATCGTGGATCCGGAAGCCCGCCTCGCGCGCATCTACCGGCTCGGCGACGCCGGGCGCTACGGGCGCGACTCGGTCTATCCCGCCGGAGCCGGCATCGCCGTCGGCATTCTTCCTGATCTGGTGATCGACACAGCGGCGGTGTTCGGGGAGGCACCCGCGCGGGAGGAGGCGGGCCGCCGTCCGCCGCCCCCGTCGCGTTGACAGCAGCGGGTCCATCGGATACCTTGGCCCCATGCCGCCGAGGGGGAAGCTGAGCCGCGCCGAGGTTCAGCTCGCCGTCGACAAGATCGTCAAGAAGTACGACGAGTACGCGATCCGCTTCTTCAAGACCCCGAGCCTCAAGGTGGCCTTCGAGGAGAGGTACTTCAGCGCGCTCAAGGGCGGCCTGGACATGCAGCGCTTTCTCCAGGCCGAGATCGACGTCGTCGACGAGCTGATCCGCAAGGCCGAGGCGCAGTTGCAGCAGGCTCAGGCGTCGCAGGGCGCCGCCCCCCGGGCCGGTTTCGCCGATCGAGTGATCGCAGAGCTGAGCGCCCGCACGGAGAAGTACGGCGAAGTGCCGTTCCACAGGCACGCCAGGCAGGAGACCCGGCGCCTGGTCGCGGCGCTGGGCCGCTTCGAGCGGGAGCTGATGAGCCAGATGCACGACGCCCTGCGGGAGACCTCGTACGGTCTGTCGTCGCGGGAGATGGCCGATCTGGACAGCCGGCTGCGCGATCTCGCGTCGCCCGACGGCAAGTCGGCCCCACCGCGGCTCACGCGGTACGCGGCGCTGCTGAACGCTTTTCCGCGCGACTACAACGCCGTCGACCGCGAGGAGAAGTCGTTTCTCGTCGATGCCGCGTACCTGCTGCACGATGTGCATGCCGTCATCGAGCGGGCGCGCGAGTCATATCGGGACCTCGCTCCCGAGGACCTGTCCCGGCTGGAGCAGGTCGACGGATACGTGCTGGCGGTTCTCGAGGACTTCAGGATCAAGGATTTTCGCAGGCCCGGCCCGTAGGAGGAGCAATGAGCATCGTCAAGGTCACGGCGGACACCTTCAAGGCCGAAGTGCTCGAGTCGAGCGAGGCGGTCCTCGCCGACTTCTGGGCGGTTTGGTGCATGCCGTGCCGCATGATGGAGCCGGTGGTGGAAAAGCTCGCCGAGGCCTACGACGGCCGACTCAAGGTAGTCAAGGTCAACGTCGACGAGGAACAGGCGCTTGCGGGCCAGTACGGAATACAGAGCATCCCGACGTTCCTGGTGTTTCACAAGGGACAGCTCGTGAACAAGGTCCTCGGTGCCGTTCCACAGCGCGCGCTCGAACAGCTGATCAAGGACTACGTGTAGAGCGGGCCGCGCCGGACCCCGCAGACGCCCCGCCGGGTCAGGGTGAGTATTCTTCCTCCAGGTTCTCGCCGCCGAACGTCCAGCCCCGCGTCGGAACGATGTACCAGTCCGCGCGCGAGTCGGAGTCGCAGCCTCGCCTGCGGCAGATCGAGCGCGTGGCCGTCGAGTCCTCGGGGTTCACGGCGTCCTCGGGCCTCACGGTCGCGCCTTCGGACAGCCACCCTCCGCTCGCGGTGACCTCCATGGCCCTTTCCATGGTCTGGGCCGTTCCGAAGCCCGCAAAGGCCGCATCCGACGCCGAGGTGCGGTTGCTGTAGAGGATCGCGTCGAGAAGCGGTCCTCCGATCCGCGCGTACAGCGACACGACCCCGTTGTTGCCGTTGAGACCGGCAGCATCGGGCACCCAGAAATCATAGGCCGTCGCCGAAGCGTCCAGACCGCCTGATAGTGTCCTGTCGCCTGTTTCGTCGATTTCGGCCGCGATGCCCTCAGGCTTGAAGTGGAGGAGCAGAAAGTCCCCCGCCTCGACGCGGAACGAAGGGAGCACGATCCGGCTCGTCCAGCTGCCCGCGGTCCCGTCGAGGACGGTCAGTCCGCCCATGTCGCCCGAGGATGCCACGCGCAACTCTACGAGGTCAGGGTGGGTGGCGCTGCCGCGGACGGTGAGCTCGTTGATGAGCACCGCGGGGACCTCGGGATTGAAGCCGTACAGCACGGCGAGGACATGGGCCGAGTTGGACCGGGAATCCTCCACGGCGAGCTCCAGCACGTAGCGGGTGCCGGGCGTCTGCAGGCCCGTCTCGAGGATGATCGCGTTCGCCTCGCTGCTGCAGCCGCGGAGCGTGAGGGGCGGATCGCTCGCGAAGGAGCCCGCGACGAGACTCACCGCCTCGGAGAACCGCACCTCCGCGGCGCGGGGCCCCAGAGCCGCCGCGCCCAGGAGAACCGGCGGTGTAAGGTCCGGTTCCGGACCGCTGCCGCCATCCTCCCGGCAGCCTGAAGCCGCGAGCACCCCCGCCAGGAACAAAGCCCTCGTGTTCATGCGTCCTCCCGACGTGCCCACGAACACTTCAACGCGCCCCAGGGCCTCCGCGCATTGCCGGGCGGCGCCCTTTACTCGGGCGCTGGCTTGTGCCTATCATGAAATCGAGGTGTGCCATGGCAGAAGATACGGTTCTCTACCAGAAGTTCGGCAGGACGGTCAGACCGGGCGAAGTCATCTTCAAGGAGGGCGACACCGGCGACCAGATGTTCATCATCCAGGACGGCAACGTCAAGGTCACTAGAAGCCTCGGCGGCCGTGAGCACGTGCTTTCCACGCTCGGCAAGGGGGATTTCTTCGGCGAGATGGCGATCATCAACAACATCCGTCGCACGGCCACGGTGACGGCGACCAGCGAGGTGCACCTGCTCGCCTTCAACAGGGAAGGCTTCCTGAGCATGGTCACCAAGAACGCCAAGATCGCCCTGAACATCATCGACAAGCTCTGCAGGCGCCTGCAGAACATGAACACCCAGATCCAGCACCTGGTCAAGAACAACGCCCGCGGCCTGGTGGCTCTCAACCTCAACTACGCGTTCCGCAGCGCCGACGGCGCCGTGCTGCAGACCGATCGCACCATCGAGGAGATCGCCCTCAACCTGCAGACGCCGGTGAGCGAAGTGAAGGCGTTCGTGGACAAGCTGGCCTCCGACGGCGTGATCGCCGTGCAGGGCAGCCAGATCATGCTGGTCGACGCGGCACGCCTCGCCGCCGAGTCCGAGCGATAGGCTGCGGGCCCGCCGCCTATCCAGGCGTCCTGGGAGCGGGTTCGGTGCTCTTGCGGCTCCTCAGGATGTTGCCCTTGACCTTCTCGGCCAGGACGCGAGCAGCGGCCGGCAGCGGCGCGGAGCCAGGGGCGGGCGCCTCGTACTTCGCAAGCAGTTCGTCGAGCAGCTCGAGCGCCCGGTCGTCGTTGCCGAGCTTGTGGTGCAGCATGGCGATCTCGTAGCTCGCCCACGCGTTGCGCTGAGCGTCGTCCGGGTACTTGGCCTGGAACGCCTCGTAGTAGCGCATCGCCAAGCGGTAGTTGTCCCGGTCCGACGCATCGATCGCCCGCTGGAAGTACTGGTCGGGGGTGAGGTCCTCGGCGAGCGGGTCGCCGGTGCTGCGGCAACCCGCTGCTGCGAGGGCCGCGGCGGCGACTGCGATGAGAGCGATCAGGCGGACCATCAGTACGTGTACGCTTCGTCCTTGATCGGTAGGCTCTTCTTCAGATCCCTGAGGTACTCTCGGGAATCGCCCATTGGCTCGTAGCGGTCGCATTCGTCGATGGCGCGGCGCACGATGGTGAAGTACTTGTAGAGCTTCTCGGAGCCAAGGCGCTTCTTCCACTTGCCCGCGATGCAGCGTACTCGCAGCAGGTACTGACCGCCGCTCGCGGCAGGCACCCGCACCAGCTTGCAGTTCCTGCAGTTGGCGCAATAGATCCTGCCTCGTCGAGGATCACTCTCGTCGAGCACGTCTCGCACCGCTTCGGACATCGGTGATCCCTCCAACCATCGCCGCGTATACTACAATAATCGTCGGAGAGGGGTCAATAGTTGAAGGCCCGCCGCGCCCCTTTCAGCGGCCGAACGGCGCCGTGAGCAGGTCCATGATCCCGCCGCTGTGCGGGAGAGAGCCGCCCCTGGAGGCTTCGTTCTCCGAGAAGCACCGGCAGGCGTCGGCCTCGACGTCGCTTCCCGCGATGGCAAAGGGCACCGCGTCGCGCGTGTGGGTCTTCACGGAACAGGGCGTCGGGTGGTCGGGCATGACGAGGATCCGCCACCTCGAATATCCGCCGAGGGCCTCGAGCATCGGAGCGACGATGTGACGGTCGATCTCCTCGAGACTGCGGATCTTCGCCCGCCAGTCGCCGCGATGACCGGCCTCGTCGGGCGCCTCGATGTGAACGCAGACCATGTCGTGGTCGGCGAGGGCGGCCACGGCCGCCGCGCCTTTGCCCGCGTAGTTGGTGTCGATGTTGCCGGTGGCTCCGTCGACGGGAATCGAGGTCCAACCGATGAGATTGCCGAGTCCGCGGGCCAGGTCGACTGCGCACACCATGGCGCCGCGCAGGCCGCCCCTGCTCTCGGCAAAGGCCTGCAGGCGGGTCGGCGTGCCCTGTCCCCACAGCCAGATCGAGGACGCGCCCTTGGGGGCGCGGCCGCGCAGCAGCGATCGGCTCTTCTCGATCATTGAGACCAGCGCCTGGGAGCCGGAGCCGGAGGGGAGATGGCGGGCGAACGCCTGGCCCAGGATGTCGTGAGGGGGCGTGGTGCGGACCGCGGACGCGTCGCCGCGCCAGACCATGAGGTTGCGGTAGCTGACCCCGGCGTGAAAGCGCGCCTCGCCGACACCCATCTCGCGGTTCAGCACGTCGATGAGGGCGGCCGCATCGGCATCGGCAATTCCGCCCGCGGAGTGGTCCTTCATCAGGTCGCCTTCGAGGGTCACGAAATTGCACCGGAAGATCCACTCGCCGTCGGCGACCGCGATGCCGCGGGCGGCCGCCTCGATCGGCGCCCGCCCGGTGTGGCAGCGCTCGGGGTCGTAGCCGAGCACCGACATGATCGCAACGTCGCTGCCGGCCTCCATGCCGTCGGGGATGCAGCGCACGGTGCCGCTGCGCCCGCTGCGCGCGATGCGGTCCATGGCCGGGATGTCCGCCGCTTCCAGGGGCGTGCGGCCCCCGAGCTCGCGCAGCGGCAGGTCCGCGGCGCCGTCGATGATGATCAGGCTGATCCTGCCTCTAGATATCTTCGGGGTGCTCATCCACGATCTCGATGCACGTTGTGGGGGTCTTGACCACGGGCAGGACGTCGATGGCCGCCAGCGCGTCGCGCAGCTTTCCCTCGACGGCCCGGTAGGTCGTGACGACGACAGGCACACCCTCGGACTGCGGGGCGCTCTCGGCAGGCTCCTTCTGGAGCACTGAGCTGATGCTGATCCCGTTCTCGCCCAGCCTCGCGGCGATCTGCGCCAGCACCCCCGGTGCGTCCTCGCACATCACCCGCAGGTAGTAACGGCTGTGGTTGGAGGCCTGGTCGAGCTGCCGGGCCGCCGGCGCCCTGTCCGGCCAGCGGAAGCTGGAAAAGAACGGCTGCGCGGTGCCCGAGGCGACCGCGTGGATGTCGGCGATCACCGCCGAGGCCGTCGGACGGCCGCCTGCGCCGCGGCCGTAGTACATCGTGTGGCCCGTGGCGTGGCCGTACACGCTGACCGCGTTGAAGGGCCCCGAGACCCAGGCCAGGGGATGCTCCTTGGAGATGAAGGCCGGCCGCACGTACAGGTTCACGCCGTCGCGCCGCTGCTTGGCGATGGCCAGGAGCTTGACGACGAGACCCAGTTCCTGGCCGTAGGCGACGTCGCGCGCCTCCAGGGTGTCGATTCCGGCGATCGGAATCGAGTCGAACACGATGCGTTCGCCAAAGGCCAGGGCCGAGAGGATCGCCAGCTTGTGCGCGGTGTCCGTGCCGCTGACGTCTAGGGTCGGATCGGCCTCCGCAAACCCCGCCTGCTGGGCCTCGGCGAGAGCCTCGTGGTAGCTTTTGCCCGCGCGCGTCATCTCCGTGAGGATGTAGTTGCAGGTTCCGTTCAGGATCCCGTAGAGGGCCGTGATCCGGTTGGCGATGAGCCCCTGAGTGACGGCGGCGATGACCGGGATCCCGCCTCCGCAGCTGGCCTCGAAGCCGAGGCTCACGCCCTGCGCGTGGGCCAGGGACAGCAGTTCGTTGCCGTGATGAGCCAGCAGCGCCTTGTTGGCGGTGACCACGTGCTTGCCCGCCTTGAGCGCCCGACCGATGACGTCTCTCGCCGCCGTGAGCCCGCCCACGAGCTCGACGACCACCTGGACCGTCGGGTCCGCGAGCACCTTGCGGTAGTCGCTGCAGAACAGGCTCTCGGGGATCCCGTTGGCCCGGGCGTTGGAGAAGTCCAGGTCGACGACGCTGGTGAGCTCGATGCGGCAGTCCGTGCGGGCGGCGAGGATGTCCTGCTCCTGCGTCAGGAGCCTGGCAACGGCAGCACCCACTGTTCCGCAGCCGACAAGGGCGACATTGGTGGTCAACGGAGTCTCCGGAAAAAAGCGATCGCCCGATCGTATGGGCCGCGCTCGCCCGTGTCAACCCGGTTCCGCTGCGCTCCACCGGGCAAGTGCCCGGTTCCGCTGCGCTCCACCGGGCAAGTGTTCGGTTCCGCTGCGGCCTCGCCGACGCAACGCGCCCGGAGGTGCTACAATAGACAGGCGGCAACCGCCGGAGGGAGGACCATGATCAAGAAGAGCCTGCTGTGCGTGACCCTGATCGCGGGCGTGGCGGGAGCCGCTCTCGCCGAGAAGGTTGGGGAGATCATCTTTCTCGACGGCATAGTCGAAGTCTTGCGAGGCGAGCAGACCCTCACCGAGTCAGATCTCGATGTCGGGGCTCCGATCGAGAACCTGGACCGCATCCGCACCGGTCAGGACGGACAGGTCACGATCGCTCTCGCCTCCGGCCAGGGCGCCGCCGCGGAGATGCGCGTCGCTGCGCGGACGACCTTCTACGTGGAAATCGACCGCGTCGAGCGCCGCAGCTCCACGACGCTCGGCCTGATGGCAGGATCGATAGGACTGAAGGTCAAGAAGGCCGGCGGCGGCCGCGAGATTGCGGTTCGCACCGAGACTGCGACGATGGGCGCGCGCGGCACGGACTTCGAGGTGGCGCTGTCGCCGGCGGGCGACGTGCTCGTGACCACCTCCGAAGGCACGGTCGCCTGCTCGGACGAAACCAAGGGCGGCGAGCTCCTCTGCGAGCCCGGACAGGTCGTCGAGCTGCGGATCGAAGAGAGCACGTTCCGCGCCATCCCCGTGGCGGTGTCGAGTCTCCAGCAGTTCAGGCGCGAGTGGATCGCCGGCCGGATCGAGGCCTTCCGGGCGAACGCCCTGCTCGTGACCCGCTCCTACGCCCAGCGCTACGAGCGGCTGCTCGGCGAGTTCAACAGCGCCTACGAGGACCTGGTCAGGAACTCCGCGGTGCTCGCCAAGTGGGCCCGCGAGGAGCGCAGCGGCGCGGTCGGCGGCACGATGGATCTTATGCGCGAAAAGCGGGCGGTGGTGGGCGACCTGCTTCGCCTGCGCAAGACGCTCTTTTTGTTCGAACGCGTCTACTACCGGCTCATCGAGCTCGAGGGCTACTACAACGAAGGCCTGGGGCGCGGCAATCTGCGGCCGGGCCTGACGGCCGAGCAGTTCTGGCGGCAGTTCAATGCCGATCGCCGCGAGCTGGCCGCCCGAATGGGGCGGGTGCGCTGGGTGGCCAAGGAGTACGCCAGGCGCAACGACGGCCAGCTGCCCGTGGAGTTCTGATTCGGCCGGTGGCCTGTGTACCCGAACGCAAAAAAAGAGAGACCGGCGCGGGCCGGTCTCTCTGCTTGTTCGCGTTCTGTCTGACGCAGCTCAGCTGGACAGCGCCTTCTCGGTGTCGATGTCGAAGAAATGCAGCCTGGTCTTGTCCGGGATGAAGTTCAGCTCGTCGCCGACCTTGAAGTCCCAGCGCGGGGGAACACGGGCAATCAGCTGGTTGTTCTTGGTGGAAACGTAGATGTGGATGTCGGGTCCCAAGGGCTCGACGACCTCAGCCTTGCCCTTGATGTTGTTCTCGCGGGCCCCGGCTTCCTGGTAGACCAGGTCCTCGGGCCTGATCCCGAAGTAGACTTCCTTGCCCAAGTACGGCCGCAGCTCGTCGAGGTGCTTGCCCTCGATCCTGATCTGGAAGCTGCCCTCGTCGGCCACAACCCCGCCGCCGTCTTCGCGGATGGCCACGCGCATGATGTTCATCGGCGGGCTGCCGATGAACGCCGCGACGAAGCGGTTGATCGGGTGGTTGTACAGCTCGAGAGGGGCGCCGATCTGCTGGATGACGCCGTCACGCATCACGACGATCTTGTCGCCCATGGTCATGGCCTCGACTTGGTCGTGGGTCACGTAGATCATCGTGGCCTTGAGCCGGTTGTGGAGGGCCGAGATCTCGGCTCTCATCTGCACGCGCAGCTTGGCGTCCAGGTTCGACAGCGGCTCGTCGAACAGGAAGACCTTGGGGTGCCGCACGATGGCACGGCCGACGGCCACGCGCTGCCTCTGGCCGCCCGAGAGGGCCTTGGGCCGCCGGTCGAGCAGCTCCTCGATGTCCAGGATGGCCGCCGCCTCCTTGACGCGGGCGTCGATCTCCTGCTTGGGGAACTTGCGGATCTTCAGACCGAACGCCATGTTGTTGTACACCGTCATGTGCGGGTACAACGCGTAGTTCTGGAACACCATCGCGATGTCTCGGTCCTTGGGCGCCACGTCGTTCATCAGCTTGCCGTCGATGTAGAGCTCACCGTCGGTGATCTCTTCCAGGCCAGCAACCATGCGGAGAGTGGTGGTCTTGCCACACCCTGACGGACCTACGAGGACGACGAACTCGCGGTCGTTGATCGTGATGTTCGCCGAATCGACCGCCTTGACGCCGCCCGGGTAGATCTTCGTCAGACTCTTCATCTCTACTGTCGCCATACTCCTACCTCCAAACCTCGAACGTGACTATTCTATGTTCGCGTAGTGTAACCTTCCGGGGACGGTATGTCAAACAGTATTTGCCCTCGAGGCGCCGAAGGTGCCCCCAAGCCCGGCGAAGCGGAGCGGAACCGGGCCCTCGAGGCGCCGAAGGTGCCCCCGGCCCTACCTCAGGCCCGCCGCCTCCAGCCTCCGGCGCAGCGGGACCTCCGCAGCTCCGCCCCGGACGGCCTCCGCGAGCCAGGGAAGGACGACCGAGTCCCGGACGGCCCGCCATCCGGCTGGCAGCAGGCCGGGAGCAACGAGCATTTCCCTGGGCGGGATATGACCCACGAAGGCAGGGTAGTGATGAGGCTGGGGAAGGTCGTTCTCGGCCACCGAGACCAGTGCCGGCAGCCCCCCGGCGACCCCGAAGACCCCCGGCAAGCGCTTGAAATGGTTGGTTTCCATCAGGCGGATCTGGGTCTGGGGCTGAAACAGCCACAGGAGGAACCTCCGTGCTCCCCTCGGGTTGCGGGAGCCGCGCAGGCAGCCCGCGTGGACGATCTCCTCGCAGACCGGAATGCGGTCGTTTTCCCCCAGCCACCGGAAATCGAGGTTCTGCCGCTTTTCCAGCGGGATGGCCAGGAACTCCCGCGAGTCTGACAGGTAGAAGAGGATGCGCCCGTCCTCGATGAGGCGATAATAGGGCATGTGGAGGTACTTGGCGTCGAAATCCTTGAGCCCCTCGGCGTCCAGGCCGCCCATCCATTCGCGCAGGCGGTTCAGCACCCTTTCGAGCGCGGCCTCGTCCCACTGCACGGAGCGGCCGTCGTTCGAGCGAAACGCCGCTCCGGCCAGCGCCGCCGCGTAGTACACGAACGCGGGCTCCCAGAGGGGTGAGAACCCGACCTTGCGCGCAATCCTGCTCTTGCGCGCGTCGAACTCGGCTGCCTTGGTCCGGATGTAGTCGATCGTGACGTAGCTGCCGGGGACATCCTCGCCCAGGGTCGCTGCTCTGTACACGACCAGCGGCAGGTTGAACGACAGGGGAATCAGGTACTGTGTCTTGTCCTGCCGGCCGCTTTCGAGGAGGTTCGCGTAGAACAGGCGCGGATCCAGGCGGCCCGGTCCGAACAGGTCGCCGACCGACCGGAAATGCTCGCGCATGTCCGGGCCGGCCAGAGACTCGGCCACGACGGCGTCGGCGCCCGTGCCGCCCCTGCGCACGGCGGCGGCCGGGTCGCGGCTGTAGACCAGCTCGACCCTGACATCGCGCTGGGTGGCGTTGAACACCTCGGCGTAGGCCGCCATCTCGCTGCGGTCCGTGAGCAGAGAGACCGTCGAGAAGGAGACCGCGGAGCATCCGGCCAGGATCAGGAAGGCGGGCAGCAGCAAAGCGCGCTTCATGTTCGGTGGCGAACTGTAGGGATCGCTCGCGGCCTTGTCAAGAAAAGGCCGCCGGGGCGGCTGGCGCTTCCGCGGGAGCGTCCTGCGCGCGAGCGCGCCGGCTTGCGGCCCTGACGCATGTTGAGCAACGGCCGGAAAAGCGACAAACTCGACCCGTGGACTCGCAGCCGCGCTACTCCAGCTACTCCTCGTACCTGCGCTGCCGCTACAGCGAGCGCGTCTACCGGGTGGCCGTGGACGCGGGTTTCTCGTGCCCCAACAGGGGCGCCGACCGCAGGGAGGGCGGCTGCACCTACTGCGGCCAAGGCGGCTCCCGGGCGCCCTATCTGGGCCCCGCCGAAGGCGGCTCCGGCCGGCCCGGCTCCCCCGAAGCGCTGGCTTCGCTGCGGAGCCAGGTGACGCGAGGGATCGGGTTTCTGCAGCGACGCTATGCCGCGCGGCGCTTCATCCTCTATTTCCAGGCTTTTTCCGGCACCTTTGCCCCGACGGCGGCGCTGCGCGCCACCTACGACGCCGGGCTCGCTGCCGCCGACTTCTGCGGGATGGTGGTGTCGACCCGGCCTGACTGCATCGACAGGGAGCGCTGCGACCTGCTGGCGGAGTACGAGAGACCGGACCGGGAGGTCTGGGTCGAGCTCGGCCTCCAGTCGGCCAGCGAGCGCACGCTCCGCCGCCTCGGACGCGGCCACGGTGTCCAGGCCTTCGTGGACGCCTGTGGCCTGCTGCGCGAGCGCGGCCTGCGGGTGGCGCCTCACCTGATCTTCGGGCTGCCGGGCGAGGACTGGGACGACGTGGAGGCAACGATCGATCTGGTCTGCCGGCTGCGGGCCGACGGCATCAAGATCCACGATCTGCACATCCCCCGGGGCAGCCCCCTGCTCGCCGAAGCCCGGGCAGGCGAGGTGCCGCTCTACTGTCCCGAGAGGCACCTGGAGTACGTGATCCGGGCCCTGGAGCGCCTGCCCCAGTCGACGATCGTCCTGCGGCTCACCTGCGACAGCCCCGCCGGCGGGCTGGCCCTGCCGCGCAGCCCCGTCGACAAGGCCACCTTCCACCGGCGGCTGCACGCGGAGATGGCCGCGCGGGACACCTGGCAGGGGAGGCTGCGCGGCGAGGCCCGGCCGTAGCGGCCCGCCCTTGTTCACCTGGTCGGGCCTCGTGTATTCTGCCGCCAACAGCGCTGGCGACCCCAGGACGAGCACGTTCGGGCAGACCCGTCGCGGCAAGGAGCATCCCTGATGAACCTCAAAGGTCGATCCCTGCTCACCCTCAAGGACTACTCGGCGGCCGAGATACGCTTCCTCCTGGATCTCGCCCGCAAGGTGAAAAAGGAGCGGCGCTCGGGCAAGGTGATGAGGCGCTTCGAGGGCAAGACCCTCGCCCTGATCTTCGAGAAGCGCTCGACGAGGACCCGTTGCGCCTTCGAGACCGCTTTCGGCGAGGAAGGCGGCCACACCTCGTTCCTGTCGCTGAGCGACATCCAGCTCGGCGGCAAGGAGACCGTCGAGGACACCGCCCGCGTGCTCGGGCGCATGTACGACGCCATCGAGTTCAGAGGCTTCAAGCAGGCGACGGCCGACGCCCTGGCCGCGCATTCCGGGATCCCCGTCTACAACGGCCTCACCGACGAGTACCACCCGACCCAGGCCCTCGCGGACCTGATGACCGTCGAGGAGGCCTTTGGCCGTCTCAAAGGCTTGCGTCTGGCCTACATCGGCGACGGCAGGAACAATGTCGCCACGTCGCTGCTCATCGCCTGCGCCAAGATGGGCGTCAGCATCGCCATAGGGGCGCCGCCGAGCCTCCAGCCGGCGGCCGAGAGGGTCGACTACGCCCGTGCCGAGGCCGTGCGCACCGGCTGCATCGTCGAAGTGACCGCCAACGCCTCCCAGGCCGTGCGGGGAGCTGACGCCGTGTACACCGACGTCTGGGTCTCGATGGGGGAAGAGGCCAAGGAGAAGGAGCGGGTCGAGCTGCTCGGGCCCTACCAGGTCAACGATCGCCTGATGGCCGCCACGGGAAAGAAGAGCAGCATCTTCCTGCACTGCCTGCCGGCTGTGCGCGGCAACGAGGTCACGGCCGAAGTGCTCGACGGACCGCAGTCGCGGGCCTTCGACGAGGCCGAGAACCGCAAACACACCATCAAGGCGCTGATGCTGGCCACCATCCGCTGAGCCGACGGACCTACAGCGCCTGCGCGACCCGGTAGACTGTGGCGAACAGCTCCTCGATCTGGTCGGGGTTCACGGCGGAGAACGCGATCCGCAGCAGCCGCTCGTCCATGGCGATCGTGCCGACGCCCTCGTCGTCGAGCAGCCTCTGCCGCAGCTGCTCCGCGGTCCCGCGCTTGAGCCGGAAGCACATGAAGTAGCCGGAGTTGAACGGCAGCGGCTCAAGAACGGGAGGCGCCGGGCGGGCCGACATCACCTGCTTGACCCTGCGGTACTTGGCCTCGATGAGACGCACCGCCGCAGCCTTTTCCTCGCGGTATGTGGGCGTCTGCATGGCCCTGATCAGCATCACCTGGGCGGGGCGGCTGGCCATGGAAATCGTGGCGCGTATGGCGCCCATGGTCTTGTTCTCGAGCGCCGCGTAGTGCCCGGCTTCGAAGCCCCTGGCCCCGTAGGTGACCATGCCGATCCGGAAGCCCCACACCATGTCCTCTTTCGTGCTTCCGTCGATCTTGACCGCGAGGAGGTTGCGGTGAAGGCCCGCCAGGTACGCGAACAGCGACTCCTTGCACGTCTCCTCTTCGAAGAACAGCCCGAAGTAGGCATCGTCGATGACCGCCAGAATGGCGAGGCCTCGTTCGGCCATGTCGCCGAGCACGTGCACGATCGCCTGAGCCTCGTCACGGGTAGGCGAATACCCCGTGGGGTTGTTCGGGAAGTTGAGCAGGACGACCGCCTTGCCCCGGGGCTCCTCGCGCACGAGGGCCTCGCGGAGCCCCGACGCGTTGAATCCGCCTGCGCGGGTGAAGAACGGGTACGTGACGAAACGCGCCTCGCACCGATCCTCGAACATGAGCCGGTAGTTCTCCCAGGCCAGGTCGGGGATCACGACCACGTCGCCGGGATCGAGAAACAGCTCGCCGACGATCGACAGGCCGTGGGTGAGGCCGGAGGTCACCAGGGGAAGGGAAGTGGACACCCCGGCAAGAGCCGGGTTCTTCTCGACCATCTGCACCTTCCACAACTCGCGCAACTTCGGCTCGCCCGAGGTGGTCGAGTAGCCCACCAGCTCCGACGGCGACAGCTCGGGCACGGCGCTGCGGATCGACGGCAGGGCGATCGGCTGGCCCTCGGCAAAGGCCATTCCAGCGGTGGCGTTGAAGCGTTTGGCCTTCCGTCCGGCCTCTGCGCTCTGCGCGATGATTCCCTTGGGAAAGTAGGCGCGCTTGCCGTAGCGCGAGAGCAGGCGCTCGGCGACGGTGCCCGCGAGCGCCGCGTTCGCCTCCTGCAGTGGCGTGAGGGAAGCCATGTCTCCTCCGTATGCAGAACGGCGCCCTCTGCCGGGCGCCGTTCTCGCTGCTGCTCCTACTCGATGACGGCGAGCAGCTGTCCGGCGCTCGCCTGTGCGCCCTGCGTGACCGCGATCTGCGCGACCCGGCCGTCGCGAGGCGACCTGATCTCGTTTTCCATCTTCATCGCCTCGAGCACGAGGAGCGTGTCGCCCGCTTTGACGCGGGCGCCCGCCGCGGCGACGACGCGCACCACTGCGCCCGGCATCGGAGCCGTGACCGGGGTGCCTGCGGCCACAGCCGCGGCCGCCGGAGCCGCCGGCGCGGCAGCGGCGACGGGAGCGGCAGCGACAGGAGCGGCAGCCGGGGCCGCGGCGATCCCCTCTTTCACGCTGAAGCGGTACTGCAGCCCGTTCACCGTGGCGGTGTCGCCCTGGACGGTGATCGCGTAGGTGCGGTTGTTGACGGCGACCGTGTATCCCTTGGGCTGGCGGCCGTCAGCGGCCTTTGCAGGCTCGTTCTTGCGGATGCCGAGCGTCGCCTCGCCCTTGAGGAACTGGATGCCCTTGTCGCCGCAGGTGGCGGCGATGAAGACGTTCTCGTCGGTCTCGGGGAGCTTCGCCGCCTGCAGCATCTTGACGGCCGCGGCGCGGCCCTTCTTGGGATCGCGGTCGTTGAGCAGCCGGGGGCTTTCCTTGGTGGGCTCCATCTTGAGCTGCTCCGAGGCGATCTTGACGATGGCGGGGTCCGGCTTGACCGGGGTGCGGCCAAAGTAGCCGAGAACCATCTGGCCGTAGCCGGGGGCGATCTTCTTCCACGGCCCGTACAGCACGTTGTTGAACGACTGCTGGAAGTAGAACTGGCTCACCGGCGTGACCGAGGTGCCGAAGCCGCCCTTGGCCACGACCTCTTCCATGCCTGCGATGACCTGCGGGAACTTGTCCATGATTCCGTGGTCGCGCAGCATCTGGGTGTTGGCCGTGAGGGCTCCTCCGGGCAGCGGGCAGAACGGGATCAGCGGCTCGACCGCGAGGGCCTCAGGCGGCACGAAGTAGTCCTTCATGCAGTCCTTGAACACCTCCTCGGCCTCCAGCACCTTTTCGTAGTCGAAGCCCAGGTCGTAGTCGGTGCCGCGCAGCGCGTGCCACATGACGATCGCGTCGGTCTGCGACGTGCCGCCGGAGACCGGGGCGAGCGACAGGTCGATCATCGCCGCTCCGGCATCGAGAGCGGCCTGGTAGCAGGCGAGGCCGATGCCGGCGGTCTCGTGGGTGTGGAAGTGGATGGGGATCTCCGAGGGCAGGAACTTGCGGGCCTCCTTGACGGTGTCGTAGACCACCTTGGGAGTCGTGGTTCCCGACGCGTCCTTGAAGCTGACCGAGTCGAAGGGAATCTCCGCCTTGACGATGCCCTTGAGGGTCTTGATGTAGAAGGGGGCGTCGTGGGCGCCGCTGAGGTGGGGCGGCAGCGCCATCAGGCTCACGGTCACCTCGTGCTTGAGGCCGGCCTCGTGGATGCAGCGGCCGCTGTAGTCCAGGTTGTCGACATCGTTGAGGGCGTCGAAATTACGGATCGTCGTTACGCCGTGCTTCTTGAACAGCTCGGCGTGCAGCTTGATCATGTCGCTGCTCTGCGACTCCAGGCCGACGACGTTGACGCCTCGCGCCAGGGTCTGGAGGTTCGCCTTGGGCGCCGCCTTGCGGCAGGCGTCCATGCTGGCAAAGGCGTCCTCCTGGCAGTAGAAGTAGGCGGACTGGAAGCGCGCCCCCCCGCCGATCTCGAAATAGTCGAAGCCCGCATGAACGGCGGCCTCGAGCGCCGGAATGAAGTCCTTGGTCAGCACCCGCGCTCCGTAAACCGACTGGAAGCCGTCACGGAAGGCGGTGATCATCACGGTGACCTTTTTCTTGGCCATGTCGTCCCAACCTCTCGACTAACTTGGTTTCCGCAGACCGGAGATCGCCGCCAGGGCGATCGCTATCTCCTGCTCGTGATCCGCCCCGGGCGCGGCGGACGCCAGCGCCTGCACGACTGCCGCCGGCGCCGGCTGCGGCCGGGCTCCCAGAGCGACCCTGACCGCGAGCCCCGTCACCAGAGAGGCCGTCACGCCCGCAGCCACCCCGATGAGTACCAGAATCACCTGCTGCCCGATCACTGCACATCCCCCATGGTGAGCGACACCCGGCCTTGCGGCGTGACCACCACCAGGGATCCGTCGTCCGTGATGTCGCAGGCCGTGCCGGTTATCCAGGATTGGAGCGAGTGTACTGAAATCGAACGGCCTAGAAAAGGGGTCCGCGCAAGGAACTCGGCCCGGATCGAGGCGAATCCCTCCTCCATGAAAGCAGCATACCCCCGCTCGAACTCCTGCAGAATCGCCTCCAGGAGGCCGTCCCGGTCGACCGGCCGGCCGAGGACGAGGTTCAGCGAAGCGGCGGGCCGGTCGATCCGGGCGAGATCCTCGGCCGTCATGGCGAGATTGGCCCCGATGCCCACCACCGCCCCGATCACCCGGCCGGCCTCGCTCGCCGTCTCGGCGAGAACGCCCGCGAGCTTCCGGTCGCCGGCCAGCAGGTCGTTCGGCCACTTGATGGCGACCTCCGCGCCGAGACGCTCGACGACGCGCGCCAGGACCACCGCCGTGTACTGGGTCAGGTTGGAGAAGCCGCGAGGCAGGTGCTGGTCCGCCGCCGCTGCCTTGACCACGAGGCTCGCGTAGAGGTTGCCGACGACCGACGACTGCCAGGAGCGCCCGAGCCGGCCGCGGCCCCGCGTCTGGCGATCGGCGACGACGGCAGTCCCGTGCGGCAGATCGGCGAACCGGCCGAGCGCGTACCGGTTGGTCGACTCGACCGCCGCAAGACGCAGGATTCGCCGCCCCATCGCCGCGCGGCCGCTCAGCGCTTGAGCGCCCGCTGCTGCATGAGGGCCCGCATGCGCATAATGCTCTGCCTGCCGTTGAGCGCCCAGAGGCTCGTCGCAGGCGCGACGGGCCTGGCGGCCGCCGCGCTGTCCGCCTCGGCACCTTTCGTTTCTTCGACGCAGCGCGCGACTGCGGCGAGGATCGCAAGCAGCTCGGGGTCCATCATCGGCTCCTACAGCGGGATATTCCCGTGCTTCTTGGGCGGCAGCGACTCGCTCTTGCCGCGCATGAGCCGCAGCGCCGCCACCAGGCGGGCTCGGGTCTCCGCCGGCCGGATGACCGCGTCGATGTAGCCGCGCTCGGCGGCGATGTACGGGTTGTACAGCAGGTTCTCGTACTCCTCGATCCTCTGCCGCCGCGCCGCCTGGGCGTCCTCGGCCGCCTCGATCTCGCGGCGGTAGATGATGTTGACCGCGCCCTCGGCCCCCATCACGGCGATCTCGGCCGTCGGCCACGCCAGGACCATGTCCGCGCCCAGGTGCCGCGAGCTCATGGCGATGTAGGCGCCGCCGTAGGCCTTGCGCGTGATGACCGTCAGCTTGGGTACGGTCGCCTCGGAGTAGCTCCACAGCAGCTTGGCGCCATGGCGGATGATCCCACCCCACTCCTGCTGCGCGCCGGGCAGGTAGCCGGGCACGTCGACGAATGACACCAGGGGGATGTTGAAGGCGTCGCAGAAGCGGATGAACCGGGAGGCCTTGTCGGAGGCGTTGATGTCGAGGCAGCCGGCCAGCACGGTCGGCTGGTTGGCCACGACCCCCACCGGGTAGCCGTCGATGCGGGCGAACGCCGTGACGATGTTCTGGGCGTAGGCCGCGCTCGCCTCGAAGAGACTGCCCTGATCGACGACGGTCGAGATGACCGTCTTGATGTCGTAGGCCAGCTTGGCGCTGTCCGGAACGATCTCGTCGAGCTCGGGGCACAGACGCGTCGGGCTGTCCTGCGGGGCGACGAACGGCGGATCCTCGATGTTGTTGCCGGGCAGGTACGAGAGCAGGCGCTTGATCTGGGCGATCGTGTCCTGCTCGGTAGCTGCCGAGAACTGGGCGTTGCCGCTCTTGGTGTTGTGAGCGAAGGCGCCGCCGAGGTCCTCGTGGGAGGTGTCCTCGCCCGTGACGGCCTTGATGACCGCCGGACCCGTGATGTACATGTAGCTGGTCCGCTCGGTCATGAATGTCCAGTCGGTCATCGCCGGCGAATAGACCGCACCGCCCGCGCAGGGCCCCATGATCGCCGAGATCTGGGGGATCACCCCCGAGGCGCGCGCGTTGCGGAAAAAGATGTCGCCGTAGCCTCGCAGCGAGTCGATGCCCTCTTGGATGCGCGCCCCGCCCGAATCGTTGAAGCCGACGACCGGCGCCCCCGCCTTGAGGGCCAGGTCGAGGACCTTGCACACCTTGGCCGCGTGCATCTCGCCCAGGGAGCCGCCCCTGGCGGTGAAGTCCTGGAAGAAGGCGAACACCGGCCTCCCGTTGACCAGGCCGTGCCCGCTCACCACGCCATCGGAGGGGATCACCTGCTTGTCCATCCCGAAGCGGGTCGCCCGGTGCGTGACGAAGCGGTCGATTTCCTGGAAGCTGCCTTCGTCGAAGAACAACCCGAGGCGCTCCCGCGCCGAGAGCTTGCCTTGCTTGTGCTGCTTGTCGACCTGGTCGTCGCCGCCCATCTTGAGGGCCTCGGCGTCTCTGCGTGCCAGGTCATCCAACCGGCGCCGGATCGATTCCATGGTGTCTCCTCGGATTCGGGGCAGAATAACTAGTTTGGGCAAAGGGAGTCAAGAAAAACCCGTACGGAGGCGTAGGGTGGCGAGGTCGCCGTCCCCTGGCCGGAGCGCGAAGCGCTCCGGCTTGACCCCCGGGTGGAGCGGCAGGTAGTCTGTTGTAACCGATGTTCGTCTACCGCAGACTCGCCACCATGCGGCGCATCGTGTTCTGGTTCGCCACCGCGCTGTACCTCTGTACGTTTCCCTTCATCATCCTCGACGTTGCGGGAATCAAGGTCCGGCCGGCGGGGAGCACGCCGTTCGTGCAGACCGGGGCGCTTGAGGTGACCACGCGGCCGGAGGGGTGCCAGCTCGTCGTCGATGGACAGCTGGTCAAGTCGCTCACTCCGGCGGTCGTCGAAGAGCTGCAGCCCGGGCGCCACGAGCTCGAGATCCAGTCTTCCGCGGGCGCCTCGTGGCGCGGTTCGGTCGAGGTCGCTGCGGGCGAGGTCACGTCCCTGCGCGGGCTGCCCGGCGGCCCGCCTGCGGTCACGCGCCTGAACCTTCCGTGGCCGCTTCTGAAGAGCGCCCGGCGCAGCCTCGTGAGCTCCTCGGTGCTGCTGGCCGGCCTCGACGGGGATGAGGCGGCGCGGCTGGCCGTGCTCGATCTCGCCGCCGGTCGGCTGGCGCCCCTGCGCGGAACCCCGCTGCGCGGGACCGTGGCGCGGGTGACTCCCCTGCTCTCGGACGCCGAGTTTCTCGTCGAGCTCGATGGCGACGCCGGCTCCTACGCGATGCTCCTCGATCAATCGGCGCTCGGAGGCTGGAGCTCCACGACGCTTCCGTTCGGGCTGCCCGCCGGAGTGGCCGCTCTTGCCGGCTCGTGGCGTGAGCGCGCCGTGATGTTCCTCGACGGCCGGAAGGTCGTGCAGCGCAGCGGTGCGGGCGACCGGACCCTCCTGGTCACGGCCGCGCCGGTGGTGGCCACCGGGTTCACTGCCGGCGGCGTGCTGCTCCTCGACCGCGAAGGGACGCTGTATCACCAGGGGCGTTTCCTGGCGCCCAGGGCCGTCTCGAGCTTCAACCTGGGCTCGCTGTCGAGGCTCGGCGCGGACCAAGCCGGAACCATTGTCGCCCAGAAAGGCGCGGTGCTGGTCGTGCAGGCCGCCTCTTCGGTCTTTCTGCTGACCCGCGCGCGCTCGGTGGAAGTGACCGGCGTCGACGGCGCGGTCTTCGACGAGGTCCGCGAACGGATCATCGTCTGGAGCGCCGACCGCGTCGGGAGGCTGGACGATCCCTGGATCGAGCCCGAGGCGCGGCGGCAGGGCGCCAGAACGCGGGAGCCGGCGCTGAGCTGGATTCTGCAGGCCGGCAGCCCCGTCGAGACCGTGGTCCCGATCCGCGAGGGCGATGCGGTGCTGATCGCCGCCGAACGGGCCGTTCTCGCGGGGGTCCTCGGCGAGCGCACTCTGCTGGAGCCCGTCGGCGTCACCGAGGCGGCCTCCGACGGGGTCCGTCCGGTGCTGGACCCGGCCGGCGTGATCCTGACGGCGCCCGAGCCGGGCCAGGTGCAGCTGCTGCGCCTGTGGCCGCCCGCTCTGGTGCCGGGAGAACAGAGATGAGCTTTGCCTACACCCCCTGGCCGGCCGAACGGCGGGCGCGCCTGCTCCAGAGGTTCTTCGACATGCTGCCCGGAATGATCAGCTGGTCGATCATTCTCGGGCTCGCCCTGGTGTCGCTTCTGTCTCCGATCGTCGGGTCGGTCCTGCTGGTGGCGTTCCTCTACTACTACGTGTTCCGCGTCTCCTACGTCGCCCTGTTCCTCACGCTGGGGTTTCTTCAGCTCTGGATCGAGCGGCGGACCGACTGGCTGGCTCGCATCCGGGATCTCTACGACCCGCCGCGGTCTCACCCCGTTCGCGTCTCGGGCCTGCGCGAGCGCATCTCGCAGCGGCGGCACCGGCAGAACCTCCGCGCCTTGGCCCGCGAAGTCGCAGGCGAGCGGTTGCCGGCCCTGGAGCAGATCCTCCACGTAGTCCTCGTGCCCGTGTACCGGGAGCCCCAGGCCGTCTACGAGGAGACGATCCGGGCGATCGCCGCCAGCACGCTGTCGAGCGAGCGAAGCATCGTGATCGCGCTCGGTGTCGAGGAGCGGGGGGGGCCCGAAGCGCTGGCGACCTGCCGCGAGGTCCAGCGGGCCTGGCGCGATCGCTTTGCCGACTTCATGCTGATCGTACACCCGGACGGGCTGCCCGGGGAGATCGCAGGCAAGGCCTCCAACGACACCTACGCGGCCCGCCAGGTGGTCGCCTGCCTGGAGGCGCAGGGCCGCGACCTGCGCTCGGTCATCCTCTCGTGCTTCGATGCGGACACGGTGGTCCCGCCAGGGTATTTCGCCTGCCTCACCTACGCGTTCCTGGCCTGCCCGGAGAGGCTGCGCGCCAGCTTCCAGCCGATCCCGGTCTTCGACAAGAACCTCTGGTCGGTGCCCGCGCCGGTCCGCATCGCCGAGCTGAGCACCACGGTCGTCCAGTTGATCGAGAGCACGAACATGGATTGGCTGGTATCGTTCTCGAGCCACAGCATGAGCCTGCATGCCCTGCGGGAGGCCGGCTACTGGCCCGTGGACATGGTGGCCGAGGACGCCGCCGGCTACTGGAAGCGCTACTTGTACTTCAGCGGCGACTATCGCGTGGTGCCGATTCCCGTCGCCGTCTCCATGGACGCCCCCGAGGGCGAAACGTTTCTGGACACGATGCGCATCTCCTACAAGCAGAAGCGCCGCTGGGCCTTCGGCGCCGAAAATGTGGCCGTCGCCCTGCGCGGTCTGCTGTCGACTCGCGGGCTCGCCTTCAGGCGCAAGCTGATGGCCTCACTGAAGCTCCTGGACAACTACGTCACCTGGGCCACCTGGGCCTTCATCCTGAACTTTATCATCTGGCTGCCGAGCCTCGGTGCGCGGCTGGCCGGAAGCTCGGCGCTCGCGGTGTTCAACTTCCAGCGGCTGTCGGGAACCGTCTTCAGCCTGAGCGGCGTCTACCTGGCGCTTCTGGTGCTCATTTCGCTGCTGATCTCCACCCGCCGCGCTGCGCCCAGGGCGCCGCTGTGGCGGCTGCTGCTGCACCCGCTGGAGTGGCTGCTGTTCCTGCCGATCACCTCGCTGCTGCTCGGCAGCCTGCCGGCCCTCGATGCCCAGACGCGGCTGATGCTCGGCAGGCGGCTCGGCTACTTCGCGGTGCCGCACAAGAAGCGTTCGGGCTAGCGGCGTCGCTTGCCCGCCCCGCCGTCGGGCGTCGGCCCGCGGGCTTCGCGCAGACCGCCGCGGCCGCCGCGGCCGAGCAGGCTGGCGCGCGTCAGGCCCGCGGCCTTCTTTTTTTTCAGATCCAGGGCCACCTCTTCGATCCTGCGCCTGCGGTCTGCCGGTTCCTCGAAGAGCTCGCCCTGGGTCGGCTCGTCGCTGCCGGCCGCGCCCGCGAGACCCACCCCGATCAGGCGCACGGGCGTGACTCCGTCCCAGCGGCGGTCGAGGAGAGCGAGCGCCGCCTTGTGGATGTCGGCCGCCGACGCGGGGCAGCGTCCGAGCGAGGTCTGGACGCTCGTCGTCCTGAAGTCGTGGGTGCGCAGCTTCAGGAAGAGCGTGCGGCCGGGGTCGCCTTGGTCGAGGACGCGCTGCATCAGCAGCTGGGACAGCTCGAGGAGAGCCGTCCGCAGGTGCTCGCGGTCGCAGGTGTCGTGCTCGAAGGTCATCTCGCGGCTCAGCGAGCGGCTGCGGGGAGTCTCGGTGTGAATGCCGGGGTCCTCTCCCCGCACGCAACTGTAGAGGAAACGGGCAGCGCCCCGGCCGAACAGCGACGCGAGCTGCGGCTCGGAGAGGGCGCGCAGCTCGCTCACCGTGCCGATGCCGGCCTCGCGCAGGCGCGCCAGGGTCTTTGCGCCCACGCCCCAGAGGTCCTTGAGCTCGAGGCCGTCGAGAAACGCGATCGCCTCGCCTTCGCGAATCTCGACGAGGCCGTCGGGCTTGCCCGCTTCGCTGGCGAGCTTGGCGAGGTAGCGGTTGGGGGCGATGCCGATCGAGATCGTGAGGCGCTCGGCTTCGCGCACCCGGTCCTTGATGCGGCGGCCGACCTCGAGGGGAGCGCCGAGCAGCCGCTCGGTTCCCGACAGATCGAGGAAGGCCTCGTCCACGGAGATCTGCTGGATGCGCGGGGCGTACTCGCCGAGCAGACGCATGATTGCCTGCGACACCTCGGCGTAGCGCTCCATGCGAACCGGCAGAAACACGGCGGCAGGGCATCGTCGCGCGGCTTCGGAGATCGACATGGCCGAGCGGACGCCGAAGCGCCTCGCCTCGTACGAGCAGGCGGACACCACGCCGCGGCGGCCGGGCAGCGCGCCGACGATGACGGGCCTGCCTCGCAGGGCCGGGTTGTCCCGCTGCTCGACCGACGCGTAGAAAGCATCGAGGTCCACGTGGAAGATCGTGCAGCCCATCAGCTACGGATTAGCACTTCGGCGGCGCCGGTGCAAGAAGCCGCGCCAGGCGCCGGGCTGTCCCCCGGCGGGGTGTGCCGCCGGGGGAGGATTCGCCGGGCCGGGCTCGATCGGGCGCCCGCCTGCTCAGGTGCGGAAGTCCAGCCCCTCGTCGACGATCATGCGGCTTCGCACGACCCGGTGGCGGCCGGGCAGCTCCACGCTCGTCGGCATGTTGTCGTAGGTCAGGCGCACCGCCAGGGTGAAGCGCGATCCCTGAGGCAGGGTCAGCTCGATCGAAAGGGGGACGGGCGGGTAGCGGCCGATGTGCAGAGAGTAGACCCGCCCCGACTCCTCCCGTGTGGCCGGGAAGCTCGAATCGAACAGCAGGAACCGGTCCGGCGAGAGGACCGCGACCTCGATGCTCTCGGGGCTGCCCTCGGGCTCCACCGAGAATGTCACGTTCTGTCGGTCCAGCACCGGCACGCTCGAAGACCGGACCTGCAGCAGCTCCCCGGGCGATTCGGCCGGCAGGAGCCTGGAGCGCGCCCGCGTCCTGATCGTGCGCACCGAGCCGGAATCGGCGTAGCGGATCGTCCCGAGCGGCGCGATGCTCGAGACCTCGATGCGGCTGCGACCGGCCACGAGGTCGACGTAGCGCGTGACCTCGATGAGCTGGGGTCGGCCTGGGCCAAAGGGCGGAAAGACCAGCGCGGCCAGGAGCAGCGCGCCGACGAGAACGCCCGCGGGCGCCGCCGCAGTGCGGCGCAGAAAGCCGGCGATCCGCCGCGGCGCTTCGGCGGACAGCGTCAGGTCGAGCAGCAGCAGCACGTACGGCAGCAGCAGGACCGCCAGGACGAAATTCCCGAGCACCGGAGTCAGCAGGAGAATCCGGCTGGCGGCGCTGCCCGGCCGCAGGACCAGAGCCAGGCCGATGGCGGCGATGCTGGCGGGCGCCAGGACGAGCGTGAGCAGCCGCAGCCACGTCCAGCGGGTGGCCTCGTAGACGAACACGAGCAGGAACGGCCACAGGAAGACCGCGGCCAGCGACACGTCGCTCACCCCCACGAGTATGAGCCCGAACAACAGCAGCAGAAGCGCGGCCGACGGAAAGAAGCGCGGCGGGACCGACGCCAGCCACAGAAGCGCGAAGCGCGGCAGGAGGCGGGCGGCCGCGAGCAGCAGCGACGCGGCGGCAGCGATCTTGAGGGCGAGGAACAGGCCGGGCGAAGCCGTCCAGAGATCACGAACGCCGCGCACGGCGTGGACCAGATGGACCAGCCCCGTGCCTGCCAGCAGGAACGCGTAGGTGGCGGCGAGCAGGATCGGCAGCAGCCAGATGTGCTCGCCCGTGACCACGATGTCCTCGCTCAGGCGCCGGCGCGCGACCTGCATGTAGCCGATCGACGCGGCAAACACCACGAGCAGCAGGAGCAGGTACGACCGCTCCGAGGCCACGAGCAGACGGCCCGCGATGCGCAGCAGCAGGTAGTGGCGATCCCAGCTCGAGGGTATGCCGTCACGACTGGCAGCCGCGAAGCTCTGCCAGAAGCCGACAAAGCCCTCGGCCCAGGCGCTCTCGCCGCCATCGGCGGCGGCCGCCCCGTAGTCGCCCTCGATCGCGATCGCGGGGCAGCCCTCCCGCAGGAATGGTCCTATGGGGGTGCGCACCTTCGCCAGCCCGGCCCGGGCCAGCTGGATCTCGGTCCCGTCGATGCGGGCATCGATTCCAGCCTGCTCGAGGGCGGCGAGGGTGCGCTGCACCAGCCAGAGGGGAGCGACCAGTCCCTCGGAGCCGGCGCGCAGCAGCACGCGCTCGGGCCTGGCCTCCAGGTTCAGGTAGACGGCGAGCACGGGACGCTCGGGATAGTAGTCGCGGAGGAACAGGCGGCTGCTCATCGGGTAGGCGTCGCCGGCTCCGTGCTCGGCTCCCAGGAACAGGATCTGCATCGTCAGCGGCGGCCGTGAGGCGGCCGCCCGCTCGGCGATCTGGAGGGCCAGGGCCGCCGCAATCGACGCATCGCGTCCGGGCAGTGCCTCGGGCGCCGAGTCGATCGGCACGCAGAGCAGGACGGTGTCCGGCCGCTCGCCCTCGATCGTGGCGACCAGCGAGCTGGCGAACGAATGGGCATCCTCCGAATCCTCGAAGTCGAGGGTCCTGTGCGACACCCGCATCTGCGAGAGGCGACCGCGAAGCAGGGCCACCAGCCGCCGGGCGTTTTCGGATCCCTCGGGACGGGGAGAGAGAGCCCCGATGGCCGCCAGATCGCTCTCGAACTGCAGCCGCGAGTTGTCAGGCCACGAGGGTTGAGACAATGATAGGAGAAGAAAAATGAAGGGCGCGGCCCGCTGCATAGCCGCACCGAGAATAGGAGCCCGCCCGCGTGGAGTCAAGGTACGGGCGGTTTGGCCCCGGAGCGAAGCGTGGGGGGATGTACCGGGCCCCTTGCCGGGGCGCGCACAGCCCGGTCGGGGCGGGGGCCGGACGGAGGATCGGCGCGCGGCAGTTCGCGGCCCTGCAGCCGCAGGCCGGTTCGCAGAGCAGAGC
This sequence comes from uncultured Spirochaetales bacterium, assembly GCA_964552235.1. Classification (GTDB taxonomy): domain Bacteria; phylum Spirochaetota; class Spirochaetia; order SZUA-6; family CAVTHK01; genus CAVTHK01. The sequence goes on from CAZKGO010000050.1 coordinate 31,226, forward strand.
CGAGGAGGAACGCCATGGATGTCCTGCCGGAAATCGTCCGGCGGCGAAGCGTGCGCAGGTTCAGCGAGCGGGCCGTCGAGAAGGCGAAGCTCGAGCGCATCCTCAAGGCCGGCCAGCTCGCTCCCTCGGCGAAGAACCGGCAGGAGTGGCGGTTCGTCGTAGTGCAGAAGCCCGCGCTGAAGCGGGACCTGGCCCGGGCCGCGTTCGAGCAGGACTTTGTGCGGCAGGCGGGCGCGATCATCGCCGTTTGCCCCACCAACGTCGACTACCGCATGCCCAACGGGCAGCTTTCCTTTCCCCTGGACCTGGCCATGGCTGCCGCCTTTATGCTGCTGCAGGCCACGCGCGAGGGCCTGGGAAGCTGCCTCCTCACCACCTTCGACCAGCAGCTGGTCCACGACGCGCTGTCGGTGCCCTTCTCGATACCCGTCGTCATCCTGCTCGTGCTCGGCTACGCCGAGGAGACCCCCGAGCCCCGGCCGCGCAAGCCCCTGCGCGACATCAGCTCGTGGGGCCACTGGTAGCGCCGGCAGCCGGCCGGCGACCGATCAGAGGCGGTCGCGCAGGATCTCGCTCGCGACCGCCGTCTCGTCCCAGGGCAGCGGACCGCCCGGGTACTCGATCGTCTTTTCGTGGCTCTTGCCGAGGCACATCACCACGTCGCCCGCCCGCGCCGCGGTGAGCGCGGTGCGCAGCGCCTCCCGGCGGTCGGGGACCAGCAGCACCTCCGCGGGCCCGCTCGCCCCCGCGGCGATCTGGCGCAGGATCTGCATGCGGTCCTCGCCCCGCGGATCCTCGTCGGTGAGCACGACCAGGTCCGCGAGTTCGGAGGCGATGCGGCCCTGGGCCGGCCGCTTTTCCACGTCGCGCTCGCCGGCGGAGCCGAACACCACGATCAGCCGTCCGCGGGCGAGGCCGCGGACAAAGCCGAGCACCTTGGCAAAGGCTCCGGGCGTGTGGGCGAAATCCACGAACACGTCGAACTTCTGCCCGCAGTCGACGCGCTGCATGCGCCCTCGGGGGGGCGTAAGGCGCGGGGCGAGGGCCACGAGGTCGGCCGGCGCGGCCGCGCCGCAGCCCGAGACCGCCAGTAGCGCGGCGAGGAAGTTCTCGACGTTGTGCCTGCCGGGCAGGGTCAGGCTGGCGGGGGCGTCGACGCCGGCGCCCCGCAGGCGAAACCGGCTGCCCCAGAGGCCGGTCTCGACGTCGAGGGCGAGCAGGTCGGCCAGAGGATCGACCAGGGAGTAGGTGCGCGTCGGGTGCCCGGCCGCGGCTTCGGCGAACAGCCGCCAGTGCGGGTCGTCCCTGTTGGCCACGCCGAAGCTCGCCCCGCCCTCCTTGAGGCTGGCGAACAGCCGCGCCTTGTCCAGGCGGTACTGCTCGAGGCTGCCGTGGAACTCCCGGTGCTCCTCGGTCACGTTGGTGAGGACCGCCGCATCGAAGCGCACGTCGGCCAGGCGCGAGGTGCGCGGCGACAGGCCGTGCGACGTGGCCTCGACCACCGCGAACCGGCAGCCGGCGTCCCGGATCTCGGCAAGGATCCGGTGGACCTCGTGAGCCTCGGGCGTCGAAGTGTGGATCGGGTTGGGACGCGGCGGCCCCGAGGTCTGGATGTCGACGCTGGAGAAGAAGCCGCTCCTGCCGCCGGTCAGCTCGAGCAGCTGCTGGATCATTGCCACCGTCGTGCTCTTGCCGTCGGTTCCCGTTACGCCGAGCACCCGCAGCGAGCGGTGGGGGTGGTCGTAGAAGGCGGCGGCCGCAGCCGACATCGCGGCGCGCGTGTCCGGGACGCGGACGCAGGCGCGGCCGCGAGGGGGCTCGGCCACGTCGGCGGAGTGCAGCACGGCCGATGCGCCCCGCTCGAACGCCTGGGCGACAAAGCGGTGGCCGTCGGTGTGGATGCCCGGAAAGGCGGCGAAGAGCCACCCGGGGCCGACCTCGCGCGAGTCGATCGCGAGGCCGCGGACCATCACGTCGCCGCGGCCGCGCAGGCGCGCTCCCGGGATCTCCGCCGCGAGGGCGTCCAGTCTCTTTGCGGGCATGGGTCAGCGTAGCAACACCTCGCGCTGCGACGCAAGGGCGGGCACCGACGGGTCCGCGGGGCGCTCGACCAAGGCGACGGGCGAGGGGTACCATGCCGCCGTGATCCGCGGATGGTCGGCCGCCGAAGACGCCTACCTCAAGCGCCAGCTGATCCCGTACATCGGCAACAAGCGAAGACTGCTGCCGTTTCTCGGCGCGGTCTTCGAGGAGCTAGAAGGCGAGCGGCCCGTGCGCTCGTTTCTCGATCCCTTTGCCGGCAGCGGAGCCGTGGCGCGCCTGGCTCGCGTGCGCGGCTGGCGGGTGACGGCGGGCGACTGGGAGCCCTTCAGCGCCGAGATCAACCGCTGCCACCTGTGCCTCGACAGCCGGCGGCTGCCGGGGCTGTTCGCCGGCCGCGGCGGCCTCGAGGCCGTGCTCGCCGAGATGAACGGTCTGCCGCCGCCTCCCGAAGAGCGGCGCTACGTCGCCCGCCACTACGCGCCGCGCGAAACCTCGACTGCGGACTACCGGCGCGAGCGCCTCTTCTACACGGCGGAAAACGCCCTGAGGATCGACGCGATCCGCAACCGAATCGAAGAGCTGTACCCCGCGGGGGCCCGCGACGAGGCTGCGGCTGCCGAGCGCTCCGTGCTCCTCGCCGGGCTGCTGTACGGCGCCGCCACCCACACCAACACCTCCGGCGTGTTCAAGGCGTGCCACAAGGGCTTCGGCGGGCACGGCCGGGAGGCGCTGGGGCGCATCCTCGCCCCGATCCTGCTCGAGCCGCCGGTTCTCATCGACGGCCGCGAGCCGGCGCGGGTCGTATGCGCCGAGGCGACGGAAACCGCCCGTGCGCATTCGGCCGACCTCTGCTACCTCGACCCGCCGTACAACAAGCACCAGTACGGCAGCAACTATCACCTGCTGAACACGATCGCCCTCTGGGACCGGCCGCCGGTCAGCGACGAGCTGGGCCCCGACGGCCGCCTGCGCTTCAAGGCGGCGATCCGCGCCGACTGGACGGCCACGCGCTCCGACTACTGCGTGCGGGCGCGGGCGCCCGAGGCCCTGCGGGAGCTGCTCGACGCCGTCGACGCCGACCGCATCGTGATGAGCTACTCGAGCGACGGCATCATCAGCCTCGAGCAGCTGCGCTCGATCCTCGAGGAGCACGGGCGGCTGAGCGTCCGCTCGAGCGGGTACGTGAAGTATCCAGGGGGAAGGCAGAGCGCCGCCCGCGAAATCCGCAAAGATCGGAAGAGCGTCGTGTAGGGAAAGAGTGTAGATCTCGGTGGTC
>CAZKGO010000051.1:0-17697 GCA_964552235.1 uncultured Spirochaetales bacterium
GAGGATTGGAAATGGGCAGCGCGGGATTCGAACCCACGGCCTTTGGCTCCGGAGGCCAACGCTCTATCCAGCTGAGCTAGCTGCCCGACAGAACACGAGTCTACCGCCCGCTTCCCCGCCTGTCAACGTGCGCCGCCGGCCCTTTCAGCACGCGCACGCCGTAGGGCGCGAGCTCGATGGCGCCGGAAACCCAGCCGCCATCGAGCATGTCCTCCCTGGCCTCGGCACCGACATCGAGCGTTCGGGGAGCGGGCGCAAAGTTCATGAGAAAGACGAAGTCGCTCACGCCGTCGCTCCTCAGAGCTGCGCTTACGCCATCGGGCAGCTCGGCGGGGATGGCGCCGCGCAGCCCGAGCTGCCGCGCGAGGGCGCCGTAGAGGTCGTCGAGGAAGCGCTGGTCGTTGCGCGACGCCATGTACCACGCCTGGCCGCTGCCGACCGCGTTGACGGTCAGAGCGGGCCTGCCGGCGTAGAAGTCCTGCCCGTAGGAGGCGAGGCTGCGCGCGCCTTCGAGGTGCACAAGCTCGCACAGCTCGCGCGCCTCGTACGGCCCCCGGAGGCCCAGCGCGTTGCCGGCCTCGCAGACCACCGAGTTGCGCTCGCCGGGGTAGAGGGCGTCGATCTCTTCGGCCCAGATGCCCAGCAGCTTCCTCAAGGGTCCCGGAAAGCCGCCCGTGAAGCAGAGGTCGCTCTCGTCGACCCAGCCGCTCATGTAGGTGCACGCCAGAGTCCCGCCGCCCCGCACGAACTGCTCGAGCCGCTGCGCCACGCCGGGGCGCACCATGTACAGCATGGGGGCGACCAGGAGGCGATATCCTTCGAACGAAGCCTCTTCGTTGACGACGTCGAGGGGGATCCCGCGTTTCCACAGCGCGCGGTAGTGCTCCTTGCAGGTCTCCTCGTAGCCCTTCCTCCCGTCGTTGCGCGGCCCCTGCGCCTCGTCGATGGCCCAGCGGTTCTCCCAGTCGTACACGACGGCCGCCTGTGCAGGGACCGAGCTTCCGGCCACAGCGGCGAGCCGCGCGAGCGAGCGCCCGACCGAGGCCACGTCGGCGAACACCCGCGTGTGCTCGCTGCCCTCGTGGTCGACGACCGCCCCGTGGAACTTCTCGCTGCCGCCCCGGCCCTTGCGCCACTGGAAGTACTGAACTGAATCGGAGCCGTGGGCGACCGCCTGCAGCGACGACAGCAGGTGCATGCCGGGGCGCTTGAGCTTGGACACCGAGCTCCAGTTGGTGACGCTCGGGGTGCTCTCCATCATGAGGAACGGCCGGCCGGCCTTGAGCGAGCGGTTGAGGTCGTGCACGAAGGCGATGTCGGCCGCGAGCCGCCAGTCGCTGCCGCCGCGGTCCCAGCGGCCGCGGCCTCCGGGGATATCGCCCACGCCGTGCCAGCACGGGTAGTTGTCCCAGGAGACCACGTCGAGGTGCGGGGCCAGGCGCCAGTAGTCGAGGCCGGTGTAGGTGCCCATGAGATTGGTGGTCACGGGCACCGCAGGCGAGGCGCTGCGCACGGCCTCGATCTCCTGCCGCATGAAATCGACGGTCTGGGCGGTCACGAAGCGCCTCCAGTCGAGGGCGAGGCCGTGGGTGGCGCGCTCTCCGTGGGGCGCCGGCGACTCGATCTGCTCCCACGCGGTGTAGGTGTGGCTCCAGAACGACGACCACCAGGCCCGGTTGAGGCGGTCGAGGTCGCCGCCGTAGCGCTGCCGCAGCCACCCGCGGAACGCCTCCTGGCACAGCTCGCAGTGGCACTCGCCGCCGTACTCGTTGGACAGGTGCCAGAGGAGAAGGGCAGGGTGGCGGCCGTACCGGTCTGCGAGAGCGCGGTCGATGGCCGCGACCTTCGTCCTGTAGAGCGGGGAGGTGAGGCAGTGGTTGTGGCGCATGCCGTGCAGGATGCGGCGGCGGTCGGCGCCGACCCGCAGCACCTCCGGGTAGCGCCGGCTCATCCACGCCGGCCGCGCTCCCGAGGGAGTGGCGAGGATCATGCGGATGCCGGCCCGGTGGAGCCGCTCGAAGGTCGCGTCGAGCCAGGCAAAGTCGTAGCGGCCCTCTTGGGGCTCGAGGGCGGCCCAGGCGAAGATCGCCAGGCTCATGACGTTGCAGCCGGCGAGGCGCATCAGCCGCACGTCCTCTTCGAGCACAGCGGGCTCGTGCAGCCACTGGTCGGGGTTGTAGTCGCCGCCGTGCCAGAGGCACGGCAGGGAGGGATTGATCGGGGGCCACTTGACGGACACGGGCATGCCTCCTCGCGGTGTGCGGCTGTCGAGTCTACAGGGGCCCGAACCGCTCGTCAAAGCGGCCGAGGGGTCTATATTCTGGGAAGATGGCACGCCGCACCTTGGCCCTTGCGTTCCTGGCTTCGATCGCTGCCGCTTCCGTGGCTGCGCAGCGGCTCGATGTGCGCATCGCGCCTTTTGCGCGCTTCGACGAGCTGGGGTGGAACATCGCAGACAGCGACGGCGATCCGGACGTCCTCTCCGAGCTCACCTGGACCGACCTCAGGATCGTCGGACTCGAGGCCGAAGCGGCGGGGGTGCTGTCGCGGGCGATCGAGGGACGGGCGCGGGCCCGCGTGGGCTGGATCCTCAGGGGCGACAACCAGGACTCGGATTTTCTCTACGATGACCGGGAGGGGGAGTACTCGCGCTCCGACAACGACGCCTCGGAGGGCGCGGTCTGGGAGCTGTCGGCAGCTCTCGGCTACCGCCTCGGCCGCGGCAGCCGGCTCAGCGCTCTGCCGCTGCTCGGCGTGGAGGTGGCCCAGCAGCGCCTCGGCATGAGCGACGGATACCAGACGATCTCGCTGCCGCCATCGGGCGTCGCGCTGGGGCCTTTCCCCGGCCTGGACAGCAGCTACGTGGCGACCTGGTGGGGGCCCTGGGTGGGGGCGGAGGGACTTCTGGCGACGCGCGGTGGGTCGACGGCGCGCCTGGCGGCAAGCTATCACCTGCTCGGCTACTACGCCTGGGCGGACTGGAATCTCAGGACCGATTTCGAGCACCCCAAGAGCTTCGATCACCGCTCCTGGGGTCAGGCTTTCCGCGCGGAAGCGGCGTGCGAAATCCCCGTTTCGCTCGACGCTCGCTTCTGCCTGCGTGCGGAGGCGACCCTGGCCATGGCAGCCGCGGGCACCGACCGCACCTTCTGGATCGGCGGGGCGGTGGGGGAAACGCGGCTGAACGAGGTGTGGTGGCGCTCGTTCGCCGCGAGCGTGGGCATGCGCTTCAACGTCGGCGGGCGGCCGGGCGGCGCGCGCGAGCTGCGGGCTGTAGATCGAAGTCGGCCTTAGCTGCTATACTACCGGCGGCCGTGTCTCTACGGCAGGAGGGCTCGGGGTATGGCCATGAAACGCACCGACATCGAGCGCAAGGAGCGCGAGCTCAAGCGCGAGTCCAAACGGGCAGAGCAGGCCGAGCGCCGCACCGAGAAACGCACCGGGACCGTCGGCGAGTACATCAAGCGCCTCAGCGGCCTGTTCTTCCACGACGGCAAGCGCATCTACAACATCAAGAACGACGTGCGGATCCTGGAGCTCGTCGAGGAGATGAAGCAGCACTTCGACCAGGAGGAGTGCCTGAACGTGTTCCGCAAGGCTGTCCGCGGCACGGGCGTCACGGAAAAGGAGCCGGCCGTCGAGGAGCTCAAGGGCTACCTGTAGCCGCCGCGCCGCGGGGCCCGGGCGACGCCGACCGCCGAAAGAGCGCGCGTCGATACGAGGCCGCGCGGTCGCCGCACTCTGCGGTGGAGCCTGTGCCGATATGAGAAAGATCTTCGTCCTGGACACGAACGTTCTTCTTCACGACGCTACTTCGATCGAGCGCTTTGCCGACAACATCGTGGTCCTGCCGATGGCCGTCATCGAGGAGCTGGACCGCTTCAAGAAGGGCAACGACGAGCTGGGCCGCAACGCCCGCGCCGTCATCCGCCGGCTGGATGCGCTGCGCGCCAAGGGGAACCTGGGCCAGGGGGTGCCGATGGCCAACGGCGGGCTGCTGCGCATCGTCAACAGCGACGCCGGCGGCGACGACGGTCTGGACGCCAGGGTCCCCGACAACCGCATCGTGCGGGTGGCCTGGCAGCACCACCGCGGCGGAGAGCGCGTGATCTTTGTGAGCAAGGACATCAACGCGCGCATCAAGGCCGACGCCCTCGGCATCGAGGCGCAGGACTTCGAGAACCAGAAGGTGAACCTTGACGACCTGTGGCAGGGCTACCGCGAGCTGACGGTCCCGCGAGAGGTCGTCGAGCGCTTCTACGCCGAAACGGTGATCGAGCTCTCCGACGTCGAGCTGTTCGCCAACGAGTTCATCCTGCTGCGCGACGAGACCAACGAGAAGCACACGGGCCTGGCGCGGGTGCGCGACGGCAACACGCTCGCCCACCTGTCCTCGCAGTACGAGCGCGCCTGGAACATCAAGCCGCGCAACAAGGAGCAGCGGATGGCCCTCGAGCTGCTCCTGGACCCGACGGTGCAGATCGTGACGCTGGTGGGCCAAGCGGGGACGGGCAAGACCCTGCTGGCGATCGCCGCGGGCCTCCAGAGCGTGGTGCAGTACCGAAGCTACGACAAGATCCTGGTCACGCGGCCGATCATGCCGCTGGGTCGCGACATCGGCTACCTGCCGGGCGCCAAGGACGAGAAGCTGATCCACTGGATGCAGCCGATCATCGACAACCTCACGTTCCTGCTGCGCGAGCGCAACGGAAGCGAGGAGTCGGTCTACCCGACGGTGCAGCGCAAGGTCGAGGAGATGCAGCAGAAGAACCTGCTGGAGATGGAGGCGCTGACCTACATCCGCGGCCGCTCGATTCCCCGCCAGTACGTGATCGTCGACGAGGCGCAGAACCTCACGCCCCACGAGGTCAAGACGATCATCAGCCGCGCGGGCGAGGGGACCAAGATGGTGCTTACCGGCGATCCCTACCAGATCGACAACCCGTACCTCGATTCATCGAGCAACGGCCTCACCTACACGGCCGAGCGGCTCAAGGCCGAGCTGCTACACGGCCACATGACGCTGCTGCGCAGCGAGCGCAGCTTGCTGGCGGCCGTGGCGGCGACTCTGCTGTGATCGCGGCCCCTCAGGGGTCGAGGTGGCGGATGTTGTTGGCGTACCAGGCCTGCACCTTGAGGTCGTGAGAGATCACGCGACCGCCTTTCATGCTCAGGAAGCGGTCGTGCCGCACTCCCCAGATCAGCATCGAAGGGTTGCAGTTGAGGGTGAGCAGGGCGCGGTCGACCAGCTCGTCGGCCGGAAGCATCTCGCCGGGGCGCACCGACAGCCGTGACACGTCCACGCCCGCGGCGCCGTAGCTGTCGTAGAGGCGGCGCGCCCTGTCGGCGAGCGCCTCGAGGGGCAGGCTGTGCTCCGTGTCGAGGGCTCGGTAGACAAAGACCGCCGGAAACAGCGTCTCCATGCGGCCGATCCGCTTCTGCACCTCGTGGGCGTAGGCGATCGTGTCGCGCACGCCGTCGATGCCCTCGCCGGTAAAGCGCACCGGCTCCCCGTAGCGTGCCACCGCCTCCAGCTCGGCGTCGTAGTGCCGCTGGGCGAAGTGGGGGTAGGCCTTCATGACGAAGTGCTGCTCGCCCACGTAGCGCATCGTCTTGACGACGCCCCCCACACCGGCGTGCTGCACCGGGTGGGCGATGAACGGCGCGTCGGGGTACTTGGAGAACGAGACGTTCACCGGGGCGATGTAGAGAGCCGTTTCGCTGGAGCGCGCCAGGCTCTTGAACTTGTCGAAGAAGATCGGGCTCAGGGCGCGGATGCGGCCGGTCTTGGTCCGTCCGCCGCTGCGCTTGCCGGTCTCCGGGTTCTTTTCCTGGCCGGCATAAAGGATCAGGTCGCGCCTGATCCGGCCGGGACCCACGCCGTCGAACATCTGCTGCTTGAGGTAGGCGGGAAAGACCTCGTCGATGTAGCGCTTGATCGACAGCCGCACGGGCGGCAGCCCCTTGGACTTGCGGCCGAGGACCGTGTCCTCGCGCAGGAACATGAAGCCACCGAAGTAGCGCAGGTCGTAGTCGTACTTGGAAACGAACAGGTTGCCGCCCGCCAGCACCATCAGCTCGGGGTTCACGAAGCGATGGTGGAGCGGCATCTGCAGCAGGTAGTCGTAGAGCGTGCGGTGGCGAGGCACGAGGGCCACCACAGCGTTGGGGTCGGCCGCCAGCCTGCGGTGCGCCCCGACGCCGCGCAGCTCCACGTCCCGGAACAGCGCGCCGCGGGTAAACAGGCCCGGGCGGACGCCCAGGCGCATGCGCACGACGTCGCCCTGGTCGTCGATCTTCTGCCGGTCGAAGAGGCCCCCGATGATGTAGCGGTAGTGAGGGCTGCGCCGGATCTTCTCGTGGTCCAGCTCGTGACCGATGTAGTCGAAGTAGTCTTCGGCGCGTGGAAGCTCTCGTTCTTCCATGGTCGACAGCGCAGTGGCGGTCATGCCGGCCGCGCGGGCATCACCACGCCGATGGTCAGCAGGATGTTCGCGTAGATCCGCTGCTCGGCGGTGGCGATGGCCAGGGCCACGCTCTCCCGCGCTCCCGCCTCGTAGAACTCCAGCCGCTCGATGAGGCGCAGCGGCTGCCGGAAACCGGCCGCCTCCAGGATCCGGCGGAACTCGTCCCAGACAGGCGGGTCTGCGGAGAGGGCGTACGGGCCGTCTTTGGCATACGCCATGACCGCGGCCGCCTCGATCGGCACCGCCGACGCGATCGCCTCGAGGGCGTCGGTGGCGCTCACCAGGCCGGGCCGCAGGTTCAGGCTCACCAGGGCCGCGTTCGGTCCGAGCGTGGTGGAAAAGGGGTAGTTGCCGTCGGCGATCAGGATCTGCGACCCGTGGCCCGCCCGTCCCAGGGCTTCCAGGATCTGCGGGTGCAACAGGGGGAACTTCAGCACATGCCCACCTTCTCTCCGGCGGCACCGGAGAACGGCACCGACAGGCTACCACTCGCGAGAGGGGGGGGTCAAGGACGAGGGATCGACGCCGGAGGACGACGCGAGCCACGATTCTTGACACGTGCATCCTTCTTCTCTAAGTTGGCAGCCTGTTTTCGGTGCTCTGCAGGAGGGCTTATGGCGGATCTGTCCACCACGTACATCGGCCTCAAGCTCCCGAACCCGATCGTGGTCGCCAGTTCCGGGCTGACGGCCACGGCGCCCAAGGTGATCGAGGCCGCCGAGGCGGGCGCGGGCGCCATCGTGCTCAAATCGCTGTTCGAGGAGCAGATCGTCGTCGAGACCCGCCAGGACCTGAACGGAGCCGAGGTGGACGCCCACGCCGAGGCGCTGGATTTCCTCACCCGCATGGGCAAGGACGTGCACCTCAACGACCACCTGGCGATGCTCAAGGAGGTCAAGGCGAAGGTCCCGGTCCCGGTGATCGCCTCGCTGAACTGCGTCACCGCGAGAGAGTGGATGGACTACGCTGTGAGCCTGCAAAAAGCCGGCGCCGACGCCCTCGAGCTCAACGTGTTCATCATGCCGGCCAGCGTCAGACGCGAGGGCGCCGAGATCGAGGCGGTCTACCTCGACATCGCGCGCAAGGTCCGCCGCCGCCTGTCGATTCCCATCGCGATGAAGCTCGGCCCCCATTTCTCCGGCCTGGCCTCGATGATCCGCAAGCTGGCCAACGAAGGGATCAACGGCTTCGTGCTGTTCAACCGCTTCTACAGGCCCGACATCGACATCGAGAAGCTGCGCCTCAAGGCGGCGGGCATGCTGTCTACCCCGGCGGAGATGGGGCCTTCGCTGCAGTGGATCGCGCTGCTGTCGGGCGACATCGAGGATGCGGACTTTGCCGCGGCCACCGGCATCCACGACGGGGAGGCCGTGATCAAGCAGCTGCTCGTCGGCGCCCGCGCGGTGCAGGTGTGCTCGACCCTGTACCGCAACGGCCTGGGACGCATCGGCGAGATGCTGCGAGCGCTGTCGGCCTGGATGGACGGCCGCGGATACGGAGCGATCGCCGACTTCAACGGCCTCCTGTGCCAGGAGCGCAGCGAGCACCCCGAGGCCTACGAGCGGTCGCAGTACATCAAGGCGCTCGTCGGCATCTCCTGAGCCCGGTGTCGGGTGCGGGGCCGGACCCGATTTGACTGGTGATTTGACGGCCCCCCGGATTGTGTCTATTTTTCACAGTAGCATGGCGGAAACCACCCTCGCCCGCACCCGGCGCGAAGACCTGGTGCAGGTAAGCGTCGGCGCGCGCAAGCTCGTCGAGAACATCAAGCGGGTCATCTACATCGACACCCGCAAGCTCGAGTACATCATCGCGGCCAAGATCGCCGGCGGACACGTGATGCTCGCCGACAGCCACGGCGTCGGCAAGACCTCCCTCGCCCGCGCCCTCGCCCAGTCGATCGGCTGGCAGGATCGACCGGCAAGCGACGGCGAGATCAAGGTCGAGCAGTTCAGCCGCATCCAGTGCACCGTGGACCTGCTGCCGCAGGACATCCTCGGCTACAACCGCCTCGACGGCCTGGGCCGCCAGATGGTGTTCAACAAGGGGCCGATCTTTGCCCACTTCGTGCTCTGCGACGAGATCAACCTGCTGACTCCCAAGACGCAGGGCAGCTTTTTCCAGGCGATGGAAGAGCAGACCGTGACCATTGAGGGCCGGACCTACACGCTGCCGGACCCGTTCTTCATCATCGCCACGATGAACCTCAAGGGAGCGCACCTGTTCCCTCTTCCGGCCCCGCAGCTGGACCGGTTCATGCTCCAGATCTCGATCGGGTTCCCGAGCCCGGAGGACGAGGCGTCGATCATCCGGCAGCACGGCCGCGACGACGGCTGGGCGGGATTCTCGCCCGTGATCAGCTCGGGCGAGCTCACCGGCTGGCAGGCGCTGGTGGACGAGGTCGAGATCCACCCGGAGGTGATCGCCTACATCGTCGAGTGCGTGCGCCAGACGCGCGTCCACCCCGACGTGCAGCTGGGAGGCAGCCCGCGTACCGGGGTCAAGCTCTCGCGGATGGCGCGGGCGCTGGCGCTGGTCCGGGGCGAAGACTACGTAAGCATCGATCTCGTCAAGGAGATCCTCGTGCCGGCGGTGGCCCACAGGCTGGTGATGCAGGACCCGTCGCAGTCGGCCGTGCCGGTGGTCGAAGAGGTCATGGCGAAGGTTCCGGTCGACCGGCCGGTCCGGTCGCGGGATGAGTGACGGGCTGCCGCTGGGAGCGGGTCTTCGCCATGGCTGAGGCTCGGGCCGGTCGGCGGCAGCCGCGCCCCGCGCGGGCGGCGGCTGCGGCCCGCTGGGTGGCGTACCACTGGCCGTTCTCTTCGGCCGGCAGCCTTCTGCTGGCCCTTCTCGTGCCGCTGATCATCCAGGGGCTCGCGGGGCGCAACCCCTACGCCCTCGCCATCGGCCTGGTGGCCCTGCTGGCGCTGCTGATGCTCTCGATCGCCGGGCGGATCCAGGCCAACGCCCGCGCGGACCTGCCGGTGCAGTGGGACTCGACGCGGCCGGTCTACGCGCGCACCGGCGGCTGCGAGCAGCGCATCGAGTGTGCGCGCGCGCCGATGGCGCCCTTTTTCCGCCTGCACGCGGACCTGAGGGGGAGCCTGCGCGCCGGCGAACGGGCGCGGCTCGGCATCCTGCAGGAAGTCTCCTCGCGCGACGGGCAGTCGCTGCCGCTCCTGCTCGATTTCCCCGTGAGCGGGCTGCTCGAGCTCACGGCGCGCCTCTCCGTCAAGGATCTGTTCGGGCTCAGCCGCGCGCGCTTCGGGCCCGATCACGTGCGCACCATGGTCGTGCAGCCGCCGCCGTTCCCGGACATCCGTCCTGCTCCGCTGCGGGCGATCCACGGCGAGGAGGACACCAGCAGGCACTCCCAGTCCGACGAGGAGCGCTACTTCATGCGCGAGTACGTTCCGGGCGACCGTTTTCGCGACATCAACTGGAAGTCCTCCAGCCGCCTCCAGGAGCTGGTGACCCGGATCTCTCCGGTGACGCAGGAAAAGACCCAGGTCGTGCAGGTCGAGTTTCGTCCCTACACCGGCGGCAGCCGCGACTGCCTCGACACGGTCGTGCACATCGACTTTCTCAAGAGCTGGCTGCTGACGTTCCTGCGGCGGCAGAAACGCGACAACCCGAAGTACCGGTTCCGCGTGCTCACCGGCCGCGGCGTGTTCGAGCTCGACAGCGAAGACGACATCGAAGGCTTCGGCCAGGACCTGGCGCTGATGTCCGGCCAGGGCGACCCCGGCAGCGACGCCGGCCGCGAGGACGGCGGCGAGGTGTTCGTGTTCTCGACGCCCTTTGACAGGATGCTGCCGCAGGCGCTGGCGTTCTACCGCAAGGCAGAGGTGTGGCTGTGCCGCACCGTCACTGCGGAGGCCGGCGCAGCCGGCACCGCGGCCGCGGTCCAGGTGCCGTTCGGGGCCTGGGTGCTGGGAGGACGCTCGCCGCTGTTTCCGGGCCGGTGGGTGCTCGCGCGCAGGCGCGATGCCGCGCAGCTGGTGTCGGTGAGCCGGACCCGCAGGCAGGAGCTGCCGCTGGCGGTCCGCCTCGTTTAGAGCCGTACGACAGGAGGCAGAGGTGATCCATCTGCTCTTCGTATCCCGATTCGTCCTGTACCTGATCGCGGTGGCGCTGCCCGCGGTTCACCCCGCGGTGGTCATACCCTACGACCGGCCCGGATGGGTGCTGTGGTTCGCCGTCGTGCCTCTGGAGGTTCTCGTCGCCTACCTGCTGGCGCCGCCGCGATTGCGGCTCCTGCACTGGCTGCTGGCGGCGGCCGCGCCGATCGTCCTGGCGCAGATCCTGGTGACGGGGCTCAGCCCGCAGGCGCTGCAGATCCTCGCCGTCGGCGCGGGCGCCTTTGCCCTCACCGCCCTGGTGTTCCACACCGGGGCCCTCGGCCGGAAGATCGCGTTCATCGAGCCGTTCCTCCTCGCCGTGGTCTACTACAAGGTCATCTCCTTTTCCCGCGCATCCGAGACGACGGCGCAGTCGGCCGCCGGCCTGACGCAGACGATCCTGATCGTGAGCCTGGCTGCCTTTCTCGCCCACGGGCTGCTGCTGTACCTGTCGGCGTTTCGCGGCCAGACCGGCCGGCGCAGCGAGATGCTGCTGCTCGGGGGCGTGCTCCTGCCCGCGGTGATCCTGCTGGCCGTGCTGCTGCCGCCGGACTTTGTCAGGCACTCGGTGGTGTTCAACCAGCTGCGCCCGGAGCCCGATCCCGAGCCGATACCCCTCGACTACGAGAAGGAGGGGCGGCCTGGCGGGAACCTGCGGCCGCGGCGGCCCCGCAACGACCGGGACGGCAGCGGCCGTGAGGGCAGGGAGGGCCGGCAGCCGGGCGAGCAGGGCAAGCCCGGGCTCGAGGGCGTGCCTGCGGACCAGTGGGGCCAGGACGGGATGGGCGAGGGGCAGGAGGGCAAGCAGTACGCGGTCATGATCGTGGCGAGCAAGCACGACCCGGTCTACGCGGCCGACTCCTACTGGGGCCATCTCGACGCGGAGGCCGGGTTCCGGCCTTTCGAGGACGAAGGGCTCAACCCGCTCACCACCCAGCGCCTTCTCGAGACCTGGCAGGACGAGGGATTCAACCTGGACAAGGATCGCGGGCCGGTCGAGCAGACGTACCTGTCGACGATCCCCGACCGGGTGACGGCCTACAAGCCGTTCACCATCGAGCCCACTGTGCTGGATCGCAGGCCCTACCCGTTCAACTACTCCTACCGTGTGACCTCGCAGGTGAGCCTGACCGGGCCTCAGGAGTGGGGCCAGGCCCCCGAGCTGACCGAGATGGAAAAGGAGTCCCTCAGGGAGTACCTCAAGGTGCCGCTGGCCCAGGCCGACGCCGAGCACTTTCTCGGGCATCTCGCCGGCTTCCTCGGCAAGGAGGCGACGCCTTGGCAGCGCATCGAGGCGATCCTGCGCGGCTGGGGCGGCCACCAGTACGAGATCGGGTTCAGCGACGACGTCTCCGTCGAGCGGATGAAGCGCTTCCTCACCGAGGACAAGACCGGCGACTGCACCGAGTTTTCGAACACGACCGCGATCCTCGCGCGCCTGGCGGGCATCCCGTCGCGCGTGGTCACCGGCTGGCTCGCCTCCAGCGACCTGCAGACGCCGGCCCACGTGCGGGGGCTGCTGCTGCTCAAGGAGCGCATCCGGCTGCTCAAGGAGATCCCGCTCGAAGAGCTGTTCCTGGTCACCAACGCCCACCGCCATTCGTGGGTCCAGCTCTACCTCGCCGAGTACGGCTGGGTCGACTTCGAGACTACGACCTTTGCCCTGCCGCCTCCCCCCGGAGGCGACGCCAACGACATGGACGTGGTCATCCCGCTGATCGAGGAACGCGACGTCGAGCACAACCCCCCCTTTCCCTGGCTGCTCCTGGCCCGGATCGTGGGGATCGTGGCACTGGCCGGGGTCGCGGTCGTCTACCTGTATCGCTACGGCTCCGAGATCGTCCTGCGGCTGCTCTCGCGCAGGAACGATCGCAGGGGCCTGCGCGCGCTCTACCGCCTGCTGCTGATGCGGCTGGCAGCCGAGGGCTACGAGGTCAAGATCCCGTCCGAGACGCCGCTGGAGTACTCAGCCCGCCATGCCCTGCTGGCCGAGTTCGCGGCGCTCTACACGAGGCTGTACTACCGCAGCCGCTCCGACGGCGACGAGGAGCTGTGGGCGGCGCTGCGCGCTGCGTGGGAGCAGGCGCTCGCCAAGGCCAGGCGAAAGGGGGCCGGCGGTCTGCTGCGGCGCACGGTGAGCCTGAGGGGGCTCTACTACCAATGGTGAGACTCTCCCGAGCCGCCGTCGTCCTCGCGGTGCTCGCCGCCGTGGCGCTCACCACCGGCTGCCGCAGCCGGCGCGACTGGATCATGTTCCGCGGCGAGCAGGGCCGCGGGGCGACCGCCAACGCCCTCTACCCCCCGTTCGGCGTCAAGTGGAAGCTGCGGCTGCAGATCGACCGCAACCGCCTGCGCGCCTTCAACCCGCCGGTGGTCAAGGACGGGACGATCTACTTCGGCTCGACCGACGGCAACTTCTACGCCCTCGACATCGAGAGCGGCTTCATGCGCTGGGTGTTCAAGACTGAGGCAGCGATCAACTCGGTGGCGGCCGCGGACAAGGAGGCGATCTACCTCGGGTCCAACGACGGCAAGGTGTACGCCGTCAACCAGAAGAACGGCGAGCTGCGCTGGTCGTTCCAGACCGGCCGCACGGTCCAGTCGACGATCGTACGCTACGGCGACCACGTGATGTTCACCAGCGACGGCGGCGCGACCTTTCTCCTGACCCCCCAGGGCGTGGAGGTCCACGAGGTGCCCAACCCGGTCTGGTACTACCACACCTTCCAGATCTACGACGACGTGATGTACTTCGCTCCCGGCCCGACAAGCAGGCCGGTGAGCTTTGGCGCCTACGACCTCAGGAATTACGCCTACCTCTGGGTGATCGACACGCTCAACGACGGCGCCACCTGGTACTCGTTCCCGGCGCTCGACGGCAACAGCCTGTACTACAGCACCGCGGGCGACTGGGGCGACCGGTGGGAGTTCAAGTACCACGCCCTCGACCGGCGCACGGGCGCCGAGAAATGGACCTACTCCGATGTCTCCGACTGGGGCAGCTACGCCGAGGCGGACCCGGAGAGGCTCTTTGACCAGAACCTGGACCTGCTCGACTACCTGGCGCCGGCGCTCTGGCGCGACAAGGTGATCTACACCAGCGGCGACACGGTCGTGCGGGCGTTCCAGAAGGCGACCGGACGCCTGGCCTGGAAACGGCAGTTCCGCTCGCCCACGACCAGCGCCCCCACGATCGCCGGCGACCGCGTCTACTTCGGCATCGACTCCGGCGACGGCAAGGGACCGGAGCTGATCGTGCTTTCGGCGCGCGACGGGAAGATGCTGTGGAGCCTGCCGCTGGAAGGCGCCATGCTGAGCGCGCCCGTGGTCGCCGGCAAGTGGATCGTTTTCGGGACGCAGGAGAACATGTTCTACGTGCTCGAGGAGCTGTACTAGGATCCCGCTCCCGACCGCTCCCTACCGCCGGCTGCGCAGCGACCCCAGCAGCCCCCGCACAAGCTGGCGTCCGAGCGTTGTGGCAGCGCTGCGCGCCAGCGACCCCAGGATCTGTTCGGTGCTGGTCGCGCGTGAGCGCGTCCTCCTGCGGTAGGTCGGCGAGTACTCGGGGCTGTAGTAGGTGCTGCTGCCGCGCCGCCGCTCCTCCCGCAGCTGCCGCTGCATCTCCTTGATTTCCTCCCGCCGCCGGGCCTCCTGCTGCGCGGCCTCTCGGGCCGCGGCCTCCCCATGCTGCCGCTCCTCTGCCCGCTCCTTGAGCACCTCGTAGGCCGACTCGCGGTCGATCGTCCGCTCGTAGCGGCCATAGAGCGGCGAGGCGCGCAGCACCTCCGTGCGCTCGGCTTCGGAGAGCGGCTGCATCCGGCTGCGGGGAGGGTAGACCAGGGCGCGCTCGACCATAGTCGGCACCCCCTTCTCGTCGAGGACCGATACGAGGGCCTCGCCTACGGCGAGCTCGGTGAGAACGCGCTCGGTGTCGAGCCTCGGGTTCTGGCGGAACGTCTCCGCCGCCGTCCTGACCGCCTTCTGGTCGCGGGGGGTGTAGGCGCGCAGCGCGTGCTGCACGCGGTTGCCGAGCTGGCCGAGGACCGTGTCAGGCAGGTCGATGGGGTTCTGCGTGCAGAAGTAGACGCCGACGCCCTTGGACCTGATCAGCCTCACCAGCTGCTCGATGCGGTCCACCAGCACCTTGGGCGCGTCGTCGAAGAGCAGGTGGGCTTCGTCGAAAAAGAAGACGAGCCTGGGCTTGTCCAGGTCGCCGACCTCGGGCAGCTCCTCGAACAGCTCGGCGAGCAGCCACAGCAGGAACATGGCGTAGAGCACCGGCGTCTGCATCAGCTTGTCGGCGGCCAGGATGCTGATCACGCCCCGGCCCTGCGCATCGGCGCGGATCAGGTCGGTCACCGTAAAGGCGGGCTCGCCGAAGAAGAACTCGCCGCCCTGGTCCTCGACCGCGAGCAGCGCCCGCTGGATCGCGCCGACGCTGGCCGAGCTGATGTTGCCGTACTCGGTGCGGTACTGCGCCGCGTTGTCTCCGACGTACTGGACCGCGGAACGCAGGTCCTTGAGGTCGAGCAGGAGCAGTCCCTGGTCGTCGGCCACGCGGAAGATCAGGTTGAGCACTCCGGCCTGCGTGTCGTTGAGGGCGAGCAGGCGGCCGAGCAGCAGCGGCCCCATCTCCGATACCGTCGTCCGCACGGGGTGCCCGGCCTTGCCGAAGAGGTCGAAAAAGGCGACGGGATAGGCGGTCGGCGAGTAGCCTTCGACCTCGAGATCCTGGGCCCGCTTGACGAAGCGCGGGTCCGAGGCGCCGCCAAGGGCAACCCCCGAGAGGTCGCCCTTGATGTCGGCGACGAACACCGGCACGCCGATCGAGCTCAGCTGCTCGGCGAGCACCCGCAGCGTGACCGTCTTGCCGGTGCCGGTGGCGCCGCTGATGAGCCCGTGGCGGTTGGCCATGGCCGGCCGCAGCCCGATCGGGCCGCTCGCCTTTGCGAAGTTCAGCAACATGGCTGAATTATAGCCCCGCCGGATCGGGAACCGCCACCGTGCGGACCGTCGAAACACGGCGGCATCGGTCCCCTGCGCCTTTTCATCCCGGGGGGCATCGGCTAAGATGGCCGCTGCCGCGACGGAGGTGAGCGCGATGGACCAGGCCCTTGAGGGGCTCTACGAGATCTCGAGATTCTACGGAAGGGACCCCGACTTCGTGCTCGCCGGAGGAGGCAACACTTCGGTCAAGATCGGCGGCCTGTTGCATGTCAAGGCGTCGGGCACGAGCCTGGCCGAGGCTTCGGATGCCACCTTTGTCGCCATGGACAGGGACAAGCTGGCGGCGATGTGGGGGCGCAGCTACTCGCCGCAGCCGCAGGAGCGCGAGGCCGAGGTGCTGGCTGACTTGGTGGCAGCCAGAGCGCCCGGCTCCACCTTGCGGCCGAGCGTCGAGACGCTCCTCCATGACCTCTTTCCCGAGCCGCTGGTCGTGCACACCCACCCGGCTGTGGTCAACGGGCTCACCTGCGGCCGCGACGGCGAGCGGGCGGCGCGCGAGCTCTTTGGCGAGGAGCTGCTGTGGGTCGAGGCGATGGAGCCCGGCTACGTGCTCGCCGCGCACATGCGCAGGCTGATGGAGGCCTGGCGCGCCAGGAGGGGCCGCGGGCCCGCGCTGGTCCTGATCCAGAACCATGGCCTGTTCGTGGCCGCCTCCGACGCGGCCGGCATTCGCCGGCTCACCGACCAGGTGATGCGCGCGGTGAGAGGCAGGGTCGAGCGGCTGCCCGACGAGGGCGAAGCGGCCTTTGACCGCGAGCGCGCCGTGCGCCTGGCGCCGGCCCTCAGAATGCTGCTCAAGGGCGACAGCCCGAGCTCGATCGTGGTGTTCCGCGCCGGCGGCGAGATCGCCATGAGGGTCGCCGACGAGGGGGCCTTTTCGCTCTTCGACGAGCCGTTCACGCCGGACCACATGGTCTACTGCGGCCGCAAGCCGCTGTTCATCCCGGCTGAGGCCGATCTCGAGCGGCAGTACGGCGCCTGCGAGCGGGCCGTGGCCGCCTACCGCGAGCGCTGGGGCGCGAGCCCGCGGGTCGTGGCCGTGCAGGGGCTCGGGCTCTTTGTGTGGGGGTCGAGCAAGAAGGAAGCCGACACCTCCTGGGCGCTCTTCCGCGACGCGCTGCGCATCGCCTGCTACGGTGAGAGCTTCGGCGGGGCCCAGCCGATGCCCGAATCACTCGTGCGCTTCATCTCCGGCTGGGAGGTCGAGCGCTTCCGCAAGCGCCTGGCTGCGGGCCGGGGCGGCAGCCAGGGCGCGCGGCTGGCCGAGCGCGTCGCCCTGGTCACCGGCGCGGCCCAGGGCTTCGGCGCCGGGCTGGCAGTTCGGCTTGCGGCCGAGGGCGCGCACGTGGTCCTGGCCGACCTCAACGAGGCCGAGGCCCGCCGGCGGGCCTGCGAGATCACCGCGACGAGCGGAGCCGGGCGGGCGCTGGCCGTGCGGGCGGACGTCGCGAGCGACGCGTCCACCTGGGCCATGGTGGGCGCCGCGGCCCTCGAGTACGGCGGCCTCGACTTGCTGGTGAGCAACGCGGGGATCCTGCGAGCCGGCGACCTCGAGGCGATCGAGCCGGCGGCCTTCGAGGCGGTGACGCGTGTCAACTACACCGGCTACTTTCTGAGCGCGCGGGCGGCCGCGCGCATCATGCGCATCCAGCACCGCTTTGCCGCCGACTGGCTGACCGACATCGTGCAGATCAACTCCAAGAGCGGCCTGGCGGGCAGCAGGAAGAACTCGGCCTACGCCGGCGGCAAGTTCGGCGGGATCGGGCTTACGCAGAGCTTCGCCCTCGAGCTCGTGGAGCACGGCGTCAAGGTCAACGCGATCTGTCCAGGCAACTTCTTTGACGGCCCCCTGTGGGCCGATCCCAAGGACGGCCTGTTCGTCCAGTACCTGCGGACAGGCAAGGTGCCCGGCGCCCGTACCGTTGAGGACGTGCGCCGCCACTACGAGTCGCTGGTGCCGATGGGCAGGGGCTGCACGGTCGACGACGTGTTCCGGGCGCTGCTGTACGCCGTCGAGCAGCGCTACGAGACCGGGCAGGCCATTCCCGTGACCGGCGGCCAGATCATGCTCGCATAGGACGGGCGGCTCGGGCTGCGGGGCG
>CAZKGO010000051.1:17797-34390 GCA_964552235.1 uncultured Spirochaetales bacterium
GCGGGGCGGCGGAGGAGGGGCGGATGGACTACTGCATCGCGGTCTTCGACGTGGGCAAGACCAACAAGAAGCTGCTCGTCTTCGACTCGCGGCTCCAGCTCCTGGAGTCGACCTACGCGAGCTTTCCGCCGGTCCGCCGGGACGACGTGGAGATGGACGACATCGATGCGATCGACGCATGGCTGTTCGAGCAGCTTGCCGCGCAGGCTCGCCGCCATCCGATACGGGTGATCGCGGTCTGCACCCACGGCGCCACCTTTGCAGCGGTCGACGCCGACGGCCGGGCCGTCCCGGGCGTGATCTCCTACACCACCGACCCGGGGGAGGAGTTCAACGAGGAGTTCTACCGCCTCTTCGGAGCCAGCGAGCACCTGCAGCGGGTCACGGCCACGCCGCGCTTCAGCCTGCTTCTGAACGTGGGCAAGGGGATCTACTTTCTCAAGAAGCGGTTCCCCGAGGATTTTGCCCGGGCGCGGCACTTTCTCAACTACCCGCAGTATTTCGGCCATCGGCTGACCGGCCGCGTCGGAGCCGAGGCGACCTTTGTGGGCTGTCACACGTACCTGTGGGACTTCGGCGCCGGACAGTGGTCGAGCGTGGCCCGCGATCTCGGCATCGTCGACCGGCTGCCGTCCAGGGTGCAGCGTTCGTGGGACACCCTCGGCACGATCACCCCCGGCGCGGCGCGGCGTACGGGCCTCGACCCCTCGACCATCGTGACGATGGGCATCCACGACTCGAATGCGTCGCTGCTGCCCTACCTGATCAAGGCGCGGGGCGACTTTGTGCTGAACTCGACGGGCACGTGGTGCGTGGTCATGAAGCCCTCGACCTCGCCGCGCTTCGACGACGAGGACATCGGGAAGGTGGTGTTCTACAACCTCGATGCCTTCTCGCGGCCGGTCAAGACCGCGATCTTCTGCGGCGGCATGGAGTTCGACGCCTACCTCGCCCTGTTCAAGAAGATCGCCGGCTCGGAGGGCACCTCGGACTTCGACCCCGCGCTCTACGGCCGCATCCTGCGCGAGCGGCGCCTGTTCATACTCCCCGAGGTGTACCCGGGCACCGGCCAGTTCACGGGATCGCGGGCCCGCATCGTCGAGGACGGGGCTGTGATCCCTTTCGAGGCCGTGCAGAAGGGCGAGGTGGTGCCGCGCTTGTTCCGCGACCCGGCGGTCGCGAGGCCGGTCCTGATCATCTCGCTCGCCCTCCAGACCGAGGTGGCTCTCCGCAGGGCGGGCATGCGGGCCGGCGAGCCGCTCTACGTCGAAGGCGGATTCCGGCGCAACGAGTCGTACAACGCCCTCCTCGCGGCCCTGGCGCCCGGCTCCCCGGTGTCGCTGACGAGCATGAAAGAGGCCACGGCCTTCGGCACGGCGATCACGGCCAAGGTGGCCAAGGAAGGGCTGGAGCCGTCGCAGGTCGCCGGCCTCTTCGACATCGAGCTCTCGCCGGTGGCGCTGCGGCAGCTGCCCGGCCTGGACGCCTACCGCGATGAGTTCACCCGGAGGGTCACGGCCGGCTGAGAAAAGGTCGAACGCCGTCTTGCCGCGCGGGCGCTCGACTCCCCGGTTGGGCCGGTGGCCGGGACGGTCGGGAAAAGCTTATCTTTCCGATCATGAAAACGGCATCAGCAGCGGCGCTGTTTCTGGCCGCGCTTCTTTCGCATGGGCAGGGCGGCCCATCCCCCGGCCGCGACCTTCCTATACCTCCTCTGGTCGAGGACCGGGATCCGAGGCCCGGGCACGCAGAGGTTCGCCTCGAGGCTGGATCCGGGACGATCGAGCTGATGGCGGGCAGGCCCACGGCAGCCCTCGGCTACAACGGACCGATCCTCGGGCCCACGATCCGCGTGCGGCGGGGAGACAGCGTGCGTATCGCCGTGCGCAACGGCCTGGCAGAGGACACCACGATCCACTGGCACGGCCTTCACGTTCCGGCCGAGATGGACGGGGGCCCTCACCAGGTGATCCGCGCGGGCGAGACCTGGAGGCCGCAGTTCGTCATCGACCAGGAGGCGGCCACGCTGTGGTACCACCCGCACCTGTTCGGCAAGACCGCGGAGCAGGCCTACCGCGGGCTGGGCGGGCTGTTCATCGTGGACGACGAAGTGTCGGACCGGCTGCCCCTGCCGCGCAGCTACGGCGTCGACGATATCCCCGTGATCCTGCAGGACCGCCGCATCGGCGAGGACGGGCAGCTGCGCTACCGCCCCGCGATGTCCGACTTGATGCACGGCTACATCGGCAACGCGCTGCTCGCCAACGGCGCGATCGAGCCGGTGCTGCGGGCGCCCGCGAGCCTGCTGCGCCTGCGGCTGCTCAACGGTTCCTCGTCGAGCGTGTACCGCCTGACGCTCTCCGCAGGAGTGCGGATGCACCAGGTCGCCTCCGACGGCGGCTTTCTCCAGCAGCCGGTAGAGCTCGAAGCCGTGGTGCTGTCTCCCGGCGAGCGCGCTGAGGTGCTCGTGGACCTCGGCGGCAGGACCGCCGCGAGCCCCCTTTTCCTCGAGGCCGAGCTCTTCGGCGGGCGAAAGCTGCGCGCCCTCACCATCGTCGCGAGCCGGCCGGCGGCGACCACCCTCTCCCTACCCGCGGCCCTCGCTCCGATCACGCGCATCGATGAGGCGGCCGCCGAGCGCGTGCGCTCCTTCGCGCTTTCTACCATGGGCCCCGGAGGGCAGCTCACGATCAATGGGCGCCACGCGGACATGCACCGCGTAGACGAGCGCGTGCGCCTTGGAGCGACGGAGATCTGGGAGGTCTCCAACCGCGGCATGGGCATGATGCAGGTCCCTCATTCCTTCCACATGCACAACGTGCAGTTTCAGGTTCTCTCGCTCAACGGGGCGCCGCCTCCCGCGACGCTCGCGGGGCGCAAGGACACGGTGCTGCTTTGGCCGGGCGACACGGTGCGGCTGATCATGGAGTTCAGAGACTACACCGGAGTCTACATGTACCACTGCCATCTGCTCGAGCACGAGGACTTCGGCATGATGGGACAGTTCGAGGTCGAAGACCGGCGTCTCGCGCAGCCGGCGCACGGCGGCCGGCCGGCTACTCCAGCCCGTACTCCTTGATCTTGTTCTGCAGGGTGCGCCTGCCGATGCCGAGCTCCTGGGCGGCGCGCGTGCGGTTGCCTTGCCAGCGATGCAGCGCCGCGGCAATGGCGCGCCGCTCGATGCTGGCCAGCGTCTCGGGCTGCGGCTCCCGTGCGGCGGCGGCAGCCGCCGGCAGGTCCAGGTCGCGCCCCTCGAGCACTGCGCCCTCGGCAAAGATCATGGCGCGCTCGAGCAGGTTCTCCAGCTCGCGGATGTTGCCCGGGAACGGGTGGGCGAGCAGGCGCTCCAGGGCGCTGTCGCCCAGGGTCGGCGCCGGCCTGCTGAGCCTGCGGGCGAGCCGCTGCAGCAGCACACCGGCGATCTCCGGGATGTCCTCCTTGCGCTGCCGCAGCGGCGGCACCTCGATGCGCACCACGTTGAGCCTGTAGAACAGGTCCTCGCGGAAGCTGCCCGCCCTGACTCTCGCCTCGAGGTCGCGGTTGGTGGCCGCGACGATGCGCGCGTCGATCGGAATCGGCCGCGTGCCGCCGAGGTGGGTGAGGCGTCGCTCCTGCAGCACGCGCAGCAGCTTGACCTGGAGGGCCGGAGGCATCTCGCCGATCTCGTCGAGAAAGAGGGTCCCCGATCCCGCCATCTCGAGCAGCCCGGGCTTGCGCGCGTCGGCGCCGGTAAAGGCGCCCTTCTCAAAGCCGAAGAGCTCGCTCTCGAGCAGGGTCTCCGGGAGCCCCCCGATGTTCACCGCGACGAAGGGCGAGTCGGCTCGCGGCGACAGCCTGTGGATCAGCCGCGCCACCACTTCCTTGCCGGTGCCGCTCTCGCCGGTGATCAGGACTGTGGTCGGCGTCGGGGCTACGCGCGAGGCGATCTCGCGCACCCTGCGCATGGCGGGGCTCGACCCGGCCAAGTCCTGCTCCTGCGCGCCGCCGGCCTGGGCCTGCACCACGCGGTCGCGCAATTCCTGGGCCTCGACCACCTTTTTCAGGCGCAGAACCATCTCGTCGGCGTCGAAGGGCTTGACCAGGTAGTCGGCTGCGCCGAGCTTCATCGCCTCGACCGCGTCCCTGACCTCGCCAAAGGCGCTGATCATGATCACGGGCACCCGCGGCCCCTCCTCGCGCACCCAGCGCAGCAGCTCCAGCCCCCCCATGCCGGGCATGCGCACGTCGACGATCGCCGCGGCGAACACCTCCTCGAGCAGCAGCCGCTGGGCAGCCAGGCCGTTGTCCGCGGTCACGGTCTCGATGCCCTCGAGGGCCAGGTAGCGGACGGCCGCTTCCCGGATGCTCTTCTCGTCGTCGACCACGATCACCCTCAAGCGCTCACCCTCCGGGCCGCCAGGCGCGCGATGGTCCCTCCGCCGGGGCGAGGGTCGAGGCGCAGCTCGGCGCCCGCAGCCTCGGCAAAACGGCGGGCGATGGCGAGCCCCACCCCCGAGCCGGTGGTCTTGCGCGTGAAAAAGGGATCGAAGACCCGCTCCGCGTCGTCGTCGGCGATGCCGGTGCCCCGGTCGGCGACCGCGACCTCGACGCGGCCGCCTGCTGCGCTCACGGTCACCTCGGGCGGTTCGGTCGCGCCGCTCTCGAGGGCGTTGGTGATGAGGTTCTCGAGCACGGAGCGCAGCCGGTCGCCGTCAAAGGCGATCGCTGCGCCGGCGGTCTCGGTCCCGGCGCGAAAGCTCACGCGCTCGCCAAACCGCGCGAGCAGTCCCTGGACAAAGGGTGCGATCTCGACGGGGTGAGGCTCGCCCCTGGGGTCGCGGAGAAAGGCGGCGATCCGGTCGGAAAGCAGGGCCAGGCGCGAGACCTCCTGGTCTATGAGATCGATCTCGCGCGCTCCTTCCCCGGATACCGTGCGGCGCAGGATGCCGGCCTGGAGCCGGATCGCGCCGAGCGGGTTCTTGATCTCGTGAGCGAGGGTGCGCGCGACCTCGCCCAGGCGCGCCAACTGCTCCTGGGCAGCCATGCGCCTGCGGTACTCGGCGTTCTTCCAGTAGAGGTAGCCCGCCAGGGCGGCCATGGCCGCGATCGCCACGGGGGCCAGCAGCGCAGCGGCGCGGAAGCGCCGCTCGAGACGCCAGTGCTCCTCGGTGGCCATCTCGAGAAAGAGGAACACGGGCGCGCCCGACGGAGGCGTCCGCGGCATCCCCGGCTGGCCGAAGCCGGACCTGCGGGAGCCGGGCATGCCCATCATCGGCCGCATCGACATCATGCCGATCGGCCTCACGAGGGTCACCGTTCGGCGTTTGGCGTCGTGGCGAAAGTGCACCCTGCCGGCGTTGTTGTCGGGCCCCAACCAAGCCGGCGCGCCGCCGACGCGCGCCACCGCGTCGCCCGCCGCGTTGTACAGCCCGAAGCCTATCACTGCGGCGGCGCTGCTCTGCGCCTCAAGGCTGCCGTCGCGAAAGGCGTCGAGCAGGTTCCCGGCCGTGCGCTCGGCCTCGTACTCCAGCAGCAGGGTCTCCCGGCGCCGCTCGCCGTGGATCAGCAGCAGCGACAGCAGCGACAGGATCATGGCGACGGCTGCGAGGAGCGCGATCACGACGCGCTCCTCTGCGGGACGACGGCTCATGCCTTCAAGATACAGCGCTGCGGGCCGGGACGGAAGCCGCCGCCGGCCCGCCCGCGACCGTCAGTACCTGGGCAGCTTGTCGACGAGCTCCTGGAGCTTCGTCTTGTAGGTCGTAAACTCCAGCCCCTTCTGGGTGAGGAAATCCCGCACCGGGACTCCCGGCGCCCCGATCGGCATCCCGAGCACAGACTCGATCTGCTCCTTTTTCAGGCCCCAGAGCATGAGGTCGCCGAAGGTCGTCTTGCCCTTGATCGCGCGATCATCGGTGGTCTCGGTGTGCGTCGTCTGGGCCGCGGGCGCGGCTGCAGCAGGGGCCGGCGCTGCTGCCGCGGGGGCTGCGGCAGCAGCCAGGGCCGCGGTGTCGAAGGTGTGGCTGTCGATCCAGGCGATCTGCTCGGGCTTGAGGGTTCCCAGCGCCTTGAGCGCAGCGGCGGCCGCCGCAGGCAGCATCGTGTCGTCTTCGGCGCTGAACGGCAGGCCCTTGTAGTAGGCCACGAACAGGCGCACCGAGTCGGTGCCGATCTCCTGTCCGGCGGGCAGCTTGCCGCCGTAGGCGGCCTCCAGCTCCTTGACCTGGAACTGCGCCGGGTCGCGGTCGGCCGCTACGCCAAAGGCCTTGCCGAGGATGTCCGCAGGCACGCCGAAGGCCTTCTCGATGTCGGCGAACAGGTAGGAGCCGCGGATGTCGGCGGGGTTGGCCTGGCCCGCGAACTCACCCGTTGTGTATTTGATCGGCTCCTTTTCCGGGCTCGTGCTCCACATGTTCAGAGCAGCGGAAACCGCGATGCCGCCGAAGAGCACGACCACCACGGTCGCCGCCAGGACGGGGCTTGTAACCTTCATCTTCGTTCCTCCCTCAGGCCATCTTGCCGGTGGTCAGCAGCACCGTCTTGGCCACCGGGCAGGCGCGCTCGGAGCTGCACTTCATGCACGTGATGCACTGGTGATCCCTAATCACGCCCGCGCCGGACACGTTGATGTTCATGGGGCACGCCTTGTCGCAGAGCTTGCAGTCGATGCAGGTCGCTGTGTTGCGCTTGATCTTGAAGACGCGGAACAGGTTGAAGATCCCCAGCACGGCGCCGTAGGGGCAGGCGTACTTGCAGAAGGGCCTCTCGACGAAGAGCGAAGCGACGAGCACGACCGCCAGGATGATCACGCCGCTCACCGCGAGTTCGCTCGACCAGAGGTTGAACAGGGCGTAGTACGGGTCGATCGCTTCGAAGGCGAGCTTGCCCGTTATGGCCGTCATGTACAGCACCCACGCGAGCATCAGGTAGCGCAGGTAGCGAAGCCAGCGGTCGAAGCGCGCCGGAATGAACCCGTTGAACTTGCGGCCGAAGAGGCGCTTCCCGAGCCTGCTCACCCATTCCTGCACGGTCCCCATCGGGCAGACCCACCCGCAGAACACAGGGCCGAACAGCAGGGCCAGCACGAATCCCAGCCACATCAGGACCCACGACGACTCGTGCACCTTTTTCGCGAACGTGCCCGCCGAGGCGACCTGGTAGATCGACACGACGCCGCCGAACGGGCACAGCGCGTGCAGCGACGCGTTCGACAGAACGGGGATCGCCTTGGTCGCCTCGCCGAGGGCGTGGTTGACCGAGATGGCCGCGACGAGCACGAAGAACAGGATCTGCACGGCCAGTCTTATCTCGAAGCCTTTCTTCTTTTTCATTGTCTCCTCCGGGCGCTCACGATAGCGCAGGCGGCATCGGCATAGCAAGAAGAGGACTTGGAGAGTATGTGAAGAAGAAGGCTGCGCGCCGCCGCCCTGCTACTTGAGCCCGAGGGCGCGGCAGGCGCGGTAGCTCACTGCCAGCTCGTCGATCGGGTCCCTGCCGTAGCTCTGGTCCTGCTCGACCAGGTACCAGCGCACGCCGCCGGCTCGCGCCTCGCGGAGGACCGGATCGAGGTTCATGTTGCCCTCGCCGATGGCGGCAAAGCGCTGCTCGCGCTCAGGCGTGACGGCCATGTCCTTGATGTGCAGCAGGGGCGTGCGGCCGGCGAGCTTGCGCAGCCACAGGGCCGGGTCTCCTCCGCCGTGCTGGATCCAGTAGATGTCGATCTCGAACTTCAGGCGCGGGTCGGCCTCTTCGAGCAG
Source organism: uncultured Spirochaetales bacterium (assembly GCA_964552235.1). Classification (GTDB taxonomy): domain Bacteria; phylum Spirochaetota; class Spirochaetia; order SZUA-6; family CAVTHK01; genus CAVTHK01. The sequence continues at coordinate 25,534 of CAZKGO010000051.1, forward strand.
CCGCTGCAGCCACGTCTTGCCGTCCCAGCGCGCGAGCTCGTGGCTGTGGTTGTGGTAGGAGAAGTCGAGGCCCTCACGCTCCAGGTCGTCGAGCGCCGGCGGCAGCTCCCTGACGAAGCGGCGCAGGCCGTCGAGGCTGTTGTATTCCTTGGGCAGGCCGCCGATGGCGGGGTGCTCGCACTTCCAGAGCTTGTGCTCGCCGATGACGGCGTCGCGCTCTGCGAGGAAGCGCGGCCAGGCCATGTGCGTGGCCGCGACCGTGAGGCCGTTCTCCTCGACCACGGCGGCGACGTCCTTTGGGTCCATCGGGCCGAACCCCGAGATCTGGATCGCCTTGTACCCGATGGCCGCCACCCGCTTGAGGGCCACCCGGAGGTCGGCCAGGTTCTGGGTGAACACCCGGGTTGAGTACATGTTGACGCCGAGCACCGTGTCTTCCATCGCAGTTCTCCTTGCAGGTTCAGCGCGCGCCGGCCGGCAGGCGGCTGCCGGCGATGAGGGCCTGGAGCCGGCTCTCGTAGGCCGCGGCGTCGAGCGGCAGGTCGATCGTGCGCCCCTCCAGGGCCGAGTAGAGCATCGAGTTGGCAAGCTCGACAGAGTGGATGCCTTGATCGGCGGGCGCGATCAGCGGCGCGCCCTCGAGGATCGCGTCGACGAAGTTCTGGATGATGCCCGCGTGCTGATCGGAGCGGAAAAGGGCGCGCTGCTCGCTCCTCCAGAGTGCGGGCCCCTTGAACCTCTCGGGGCTCGTGCGGTTGTACTCGGTGACGCTCACGAGGGTGCCGTCGCGGATGAGCCGGTCGCCCTCGAGCACGAGGCGGCCGCGGTCGCCGGAGATCTCCAGGCGGTTGGAACCGGGGTACTCGCCCGTGGAGGTTACGAACGTGCCCGTCACCCCGTTCGGGTACTCGAAGTAGGCCGTGACCTCGTCTTCGACCTCGATCGGATGGCGCCGGCCAAAGCCCGCGAAGGCGTGCACGCGGCGCGGCATCCCGAACAGCCACTGCCAGAGGTCGATCTGGTGCGGGCACTGGTTGAGCAGCACGCCGCCGCCCTCGCCGCGCCAGGTCGCTCGCCAGCCGCCTGATGCGTAGTAGGCGTGGGTGCGGAACCAGTCGGTGATGATCCAGCTCACCCTGAAGATGCTGCCGAGGTCGCCGGCTGCGATCATCCCGCGGATCTTCTGAAAGACCGGGTGGGTGCGCTGGTTGAACATGGCGGCGAACACCTGCTTCGGGTCGCGGTGTGCGGCGATGAGGCGCTCGCAGTCGGCCTTGTGCACGGAGATCGGCTTTTCCACCAGCACGTGCAGGCCGGCGCTGAGGGCGGCGATCCCGATCGTCGTGTGGAAGTAGTGGGGCGTGGCGATCAGGACCGCGTCCACCTTGCCGGAGCCGATCAGCTCGTCGCTGTTGGCAAAGGTGGGCACGTCCCGGTGCGGCGCGAGCGCCTTGGGGTCGATGTCGCAGACCGCGGCAAGCCGGCCCCCGCGGATGGCGCCGGATCGCAAGGTGTCGATGTGCCCCTTGCCCATGGTCCCTGCCCCGATGATGCCGAACCTCACTTCGCCCATACGCTCCTCTTTCGTCCTGACGCGAGGCTAATCGATTCGTTTCCGTTGTGCAATCGCTCGGCCGGGCGGGCGCGGGCCGGCAGGCGCGGGCGGAACCGGGGCGTTTCCGCGGAAACGCCCCCGGCCGGCGGATTGCGAATTTCGCAATGCAGCCGGGCCCGAGCCGCCGTTGGACCTGTTGGGTGGTCCTAGGAGGCGTCGGGGCGGGGCAGGGCCTTGCCGCCGCGGGGCCGCGCGCCTATTGTAGCCGGGTGGCAGAGCCGGCGGTCGTGCTCGAGGACCTCGATTTCGTTGCGGTCGTCAAGCCCGCGGGGCTTCATACGGCCCCGCTGCGGGCCGGCGAGACCGGGACGCTGCTGGAGTGGGTGCTGGCGCGCTTCCCCGAGGTCGTCCGGGTGCCGGGGCTCAAGCCGGTCGAGCCGGGCCTGCTGCACAGGCTCGACCAGGACACCTCCGGCCTGGTGCTGGTGGCGCGCACCCTTGCGGGATGGGAGGCGCTCCAGGCAGCCGGCCGCGAAGGCCGCTTCGTGAAGCGCTACCGGGCCCTGGCGGCGCCGGCGACCCGGCCCCCCGAGGGTACGCGCGAGCTGCTCATGGCGCCCGTGGATCCGGCTGCCGCGACGCTGCCGGTGTCGGTGGTGTCGGCCTTCCGCGCCTGGGGGCCGGGCCGCCGCCGCGTGGCCGCGATCGCGCCTGGGCAGGCAGCGGGCCGGCGGCTGTACACCACCCGGCTGCTCGCGATCGAAGCGGCCGGGCCCTCCTTGCGCGTGCTGGCGGAGCTGGCGAGCGGGTTCCGCCACCAGGTGCGCGTGCACCTGGCGTCGGTCGGGCTGCCGATCGTTGGCGACCGGCTGTACGGGCCGCCGGAGGCGCCGGCGGCTGCGCGGCTGTTCCTCCATGCCTGCGGCCTGGAGTTCCCCCACCCGCGCTCGGGCCGGCAGGTGGTTGTCTCGCACGAGGAGCTCTGACCGGGGGCTGCGGCGTGACGGACGCGTGACGGGCAGCGCAACCTCGATGTAGAATAGCTTCCAAGAAACTGTCGCTTGGAGGGCAACAATGGCATACAGGCTTGCGGGCTCGCTCCCGAAAGTGGGAATCCGGCCGGCGATCGACGGCCGTCTCGGCGGGGTGCGCGAAAGCCTCGAGAGCGTCACGATGGGCATGGCGAACAACGTGGCGAAGCTGATCTCGGACAACGTCCGCCACCCGAGCGGCGAGAAGGTCGAATGCGTGATCGCCGACTCGTGCATCGGCGGAGTTGCCGAAGCGGCCCGCTGCGCAGCCAAGTTCGCCCGCGAGGACGTAGGCGTGTCGCTGACGGTCACGCCGTGCTGGTGCTACGGGTCGGAGACCATGGACATGGATCCGATGATCCCCAAGGCGATCTGGGGCTTCAACGGCACCGAGCGGCCGGGCGCCGTCTACCTCGCTGCCACCCTGGCGGGACACAACCAGAAGGGGCTGCCGGCCTTCTCGATCTACGGCCGCGACGTGCAGGATCTCACCGACACCACGATTCCCGACGACGTCAAGGCCAAGATCCTGCAGTTCGTGCGCGCGGGCATCGCCGTGGCCACGATGCGGGGCAAGAGCTACCTGGCGATGGGCGGGGTCTCGATGGGCATCGCCGGCTCGATCGTCGACCCGCCGCTACTCGAGAGCTACCTGGGGATGCGTTACGAGATGATCGACGCCACGGAGTTCATCCGGCGCATGGAGCAGGGGATCTACGACAAGGCCGAGTACGACAAGGCGCTGGCGTGGGTCAAGAAGAACTGCCGCGTGGGGCGCGACAACAACGCGAAGAAGTTCAGCGACGAGAAGAAGGCTCACGACTGGGAGTTCGTCACCAAGATGGCGATCATCGGCCGCGACCTGATGATCGGCAACCCGAAGCTGGCCCAGATGGGCTTCGGCGAGGAGGCCAACGGCCACAACGCGATCGCCAGCGGCTTCCAGGGCCAGAGGCAGTGGACCGACTTCTACCCGAACGGCGACTTCCTCGAGACGATGCTGAACAGCTCGTTCGACTGGAACGGCATCCGTGAGCCGTTCATCTGCGCCACCGAGAACGACCACCTCAACGGCCTCACGATGCTGTTCTCGCACCTGCTCACGGGCACGGCCCAGGTGTTCGCCGACGTGCGCACCTACTGGAGCCCCGACGCGGTCAAGCGGGTCACGGGCAAGGCGCCGAGCGGCGATGCGGCCGGCGGCTTCCTGCACCTGATCAACTCCGGCTCCGCAGCTCTCGACGGCACGGGCCAGCAGACCCGCGACGGGAAGCCGGTGATGAAGCCGTTCTGGGAGTTCAGCGAGGACGAAGTGAAGAAGTGCCTCGCGGCCACGACCTTCTGCCCGGCGTCGCTGGGGTACTTCAGGGGCGGCGGCTTCTCCACCGAGTACCACACGCGGGGCGGCATGCCGGTCACGATGGCGCGCATCAACCTGATCAAGGGACTGGGTCCGGCGCTGCAGATCGCCGAGGGGGTGAGCGTCGAGCTGCCCGCCGACGTCGACAAGACCCTCACCGAGCGCACCGACCCGACTTGGCCGACGACCTGGTTCGTGCCGCGCCTCACCGGCAAGTACCCCTTCAACGACGTCTACACCGTGATGGGCAACTGGGGAGCCAATCACGGGGCCTTCGGCTACGGGCACTTCGGGTCGGAGCTGATCACGCTGGCCTCGATGCTGCGCATCCCGGTCTGCATGCACAACGTGCCCGACGAGAAGGTCTTCAGGCCGAGCGCCTGGACGCACTTTGGCGTGATGGACCTCACGGGCGCCGACTACAGGGCCTGCGCCAACTTCGGGCCGCTGTACGGGTAGGGGATCGCCCGCCTCGCTGATAGCCGCCTGTCGGTCACTGTGGCCGGCAGGCGGCCTCGCCTGCTAGTACTGCAGCGCCTCCCGCTGCATGATCGCGCGCATGATCATGGTCAGGCTCATGGCGACGACAAAGATCACCACCGCCACGACCGCGCCGAGGCCGATGTTGAAGTTCTGGAAGGCGTGCACGAACATGTGCATCGGCAGCACCTCAGTGGCGTGATTGGGGCCGCCGGTGGTCATGATGAAGATCAGGTCGAAGGAGCGCAGGGCCCCGATCATCTGCAGGATGACGACGGTCTTGGTGATCTCCCAGGCCAGGGGCAGAACCATGTGCCAGATCATCTTCAGGCCCGAGGCTCCGTCGATCGAGGCCATCTCGATGACGTCCTGAGGCATGTTCATGAAGCCCGCGTTGAACATCATCACCTGGATGCCGAAGAAGTGCCAGACCTGGGCGATGATGAGCGCCGCCAGAGCCATGCCGGGCTCGGCGAGAGGCGACTTGTAGCGGTCGCCCATCCCCAGGAACTCCATGGCCGGCTTCAGAAGGCCGAAGCCCGGGCTGTAGATGTAGCCCCAGACGAACCCGACGGCCACGGTGGCCAGGACCACGGGGATGAAGTATACGGTCTTGAAGAAGCGATAGCCCTTGAGCTGCAGGTACAGGAAGTAGCCGAGGATGAAGCCGAGGAGCACCTGCAGCACCGTGGTCCCCACCATGAAGATCAGGCTGTTCTTCATCGACATCCAGAAGAGATTGTCGTTGAAGACGGTCACGAAGTTCTCGAACCCGACGTACACGCGGGAGCTCAGGGTCCTCCAGCGGTAGGTGGCCAGGATGAAAGCCTGCACCAGGGGATTGACCACCAGCAGCACGTAGACCAGACCGCCGGGCAGAAGGAAGAGCGCGATCGCGAGATTGCGCCTGACCTTGGCGTTCATCTCCACGGCTCTACCCCTTGACCGCGCCCACGGTCATGCCCTTCTCGATCTTCTCCTGCATGAAGGCGTAGAAGATCAGGTTGGGGATGAGGGCCAGGATCAGCCCGGCGCACAGCAGATGGTAGTTGCTCACGTACTCCGTGAGGAAGCCCATAACGCCGATCGGCAGGGTCTTGACCATCGGCTTGCTGAGCATCAGCATCGCCACCAGCAGTTCGTTCCAGGTCGCCTGGGCGGTCAGCACCATGACCGTCACCACGCCGTCGCGAGACAGCGGGGCGATGATCTTCCAGAAGATCTTCCAGTAGCCGCAGCCGTCGATGATGGCGCACTCCTCCAGTTCCTTGGGAATGGTCAGCATGAAGCTCTCGAGGATGAAGACCGAGACCGGGATGCGGAACGCGGCGTAGATGAAGCCCAGCGCCACCAGGTTGTTCTGCAGCTTCCACTCGAGAGCGATCAGGTACAGCGGGATGACCGCCGAGTGGATGGGGATCATCATTCCGGCGATCACGAAGTAGTAGATCAGCCTGTTGATCCGGAACCGGAAGCGGGCCAGCGCGTACGTCATCGTGGTCGTGGCGGTCGTGCTGATCAGGATGGCCACCAGGGTCGCGGTGAAGCTGTTGCGCAGGTAGACCGCCATGTTGCTCTGCTTCCAGGCAAAGGCGTAGTTCTGGAACTCGACCTTTTTGGGCAGCCCCCACACATTCTGCGTCAGGTCTTCGAGCGACTTCAGCGACGACATGAACAGCCACAGGAGGGGCAGCAGGACGACGATCGCAACAAAGGTCAGGACCGCGTAGATGCCGGCTTTGGCCAGCGGGTTGTGGATCCGGAGCTGGGCTGCCGCAGGGCTCGCGCCGACCGTGTCGCCCACCGTGACACCTCGCGGGAAAACAGTGCGGGCGCGGGGCGGCAAGCCCCGCGCCACGATGCAGCCAAACGCTACTTGACGGTCTTGAGGTACTCTACAGCGGCCTTCTGTACTTCGGCAACCGCCTGCTCGACGGTGAACTGCCCCGTGATCAGGCCCGGCATGGCCGTCTGCTTGATGGCCAGGTCGACCGGAGGCGGGGCAAAGGTGTCCATGGACGGGATGAAGCGGGGCGCGCTGCGGAACGCAGCAACAGTCTCCTTCCAGCATGGGAACGACTTCGAGTCGTCCCAGGCCGACTTGCCGGCGTAGATGTTGTTGCCCAGCTCCATGTTGCGCACCATCAGCTCCGGGCTCGACACCGTCTTGCACCAGAGCACGGCCGCGTCGATCTCGGCCTTGGAGTACTGCTTGGCGACGATCTGGCCTGCAATGATGCCGCCGGTGACGATGTCGGGGTCGCCATTGGGCATGTCGGTGAATCTAGGAAAGTTCGCCCGGTGCACGTTCTTGTAGAACTCATCGCCGCCCGCGGTCCTGAGCTGGGCCGGCACCCACTGGCCCTCGTAGTAAGTGAGAGCTTTGCTCTTGCCGAACACCTGGTAGGACTCGCTCTGGTCCATGCCCAACACGCCTTCGGGATAGCCGCCGGCGTCGACAAAGGCCTTGAACTTCTGCATGGCCTGGGGGAAGCCGTACTTCGGGTCGTTCCACTTGTCCATTGCGTCGCCGAGGGCGAGGGCCTGGGCGTTGGCGAAGCCGCCGGTTCGGGCCAGCAGGATCGAAGCCAGCCACGCGAAGCGCATCGTCTTTCCGCCCGTCACGCTCGCGGCAATCCCCTGGGGCTTGCTCTTCTTCGCGACCGCCAGCAGCTCGTCGCCGGTCTTGGGCACGGTCAGCCCCAGCTTGTCGAACAGCGCCTGGTTGTAGAAGAAGCCGTCGACGTGGGCCTCGAAGGGCGACATCATGATGATGCCCTTGTAGGTCGGGGTCTTGAGCACCTTCTCGTCGAACCATTCCTTGTACTCTTTGTGCTTCGGATCTTCGTAGACCGGGGCCCAGTCCATGAGCTTGTCCGCCCTGGTGAACTCGCGGGCGTAGCTCAGGATCGACCACGCGGCGTGGGGCGGGTTGTTGGCCGCCATTTCGACCGTGATTTTGGTGCGCAGGTTTGCCGACGGCAGCAGGTCCGGCACGACCTTGATGTTCGGGTGCTCGGCGTTGAACTTCCGCACCATGGCGCCGAACACGGGGCCGTTCGGGTCGGTCTCGACCCACGGGCTCATGTAGCGGATCTCGACCACTTTGCCCGCGGCCGTTGCCGATTGTCCGGCTGCGAACGCCGGCATCGGCAGCACCAGCAGCACCACCAGAAGCGCGAGTGCTCTTGCTTTCATTTCAGAGCCTCCCTTGCTCGAAATATGCCTTCGCCCAACGGGCGAGCTTGCGCGCGGCGCCGCATATGCGCCTTGCTTGGCCGGGCCCGCATCGTGGCCCCTTCCTCTGTTATTGTCTTGTTATAACAGACCGCCTATGGATTGTCAATCCGGGAGCCTCGTGAAGGCGACCGGCCTGTCGCCAAGTTGCGTCCACCTGGCGGTTCACAGGCCCATCGATCCCCTTGACAAGCCTCGGCTCCATATCGAAACTGTTTGCATCATGTTTGAGAACCTCTCCGAAAGAGAAAGGGCGCTCCTCGACCTGCTTGCGCAGGATCCCGGCACGAGCGTCACCAGCATGAGCGAGGCCACCGGTGTCTCCGCTGTCACGGTCAGGGCGGACCTCGCTCGACTGGAATCCCTGGGGCTCGTGCTGCGCAGCCGCGGCGGCGCCTCCCCGGCCTTTCATCCGGAAATTCTGAAACGCCAAAAGCACAGGGCGGAGCAGAAACACCGGATAGCCAGGCGGGCGGCCGCGCTGGTCACCGACGGCGACACGATCATGATCGAAGCGGGCACGACGACCGCCCTGGTGGCGCGCTACCTCGTAGGCAGGCGCGACGTGCGGATCGTGACCAACTCCGCCCTCGTGATCCCCTATGCGAGGGCGAACCCCGCGGTGCAGTTGACCGTCGTGGGAGGCGCTTTCCGCCCGGAAACCGAGGCGTTCGTCGGGCCCGTGGCGCTGGCACAGCTGGAGAGCTTCCACGTGCGACTGGCGTTTGTCGGCACCGATGGCTTCACCGTCGAGCACGGCCTGTCGAGCTACTTCCCGGAAGCGGCCGCGGTCCTCAAGCGCATGGTCGAAAAGGCCGAGCGCACGGTCCTCGTGGCCGATTCCTCCAAGTGGGGACGGACCGGCTTTGTCACCATCACGCCGATCGGCTCGGTCAGCACCCTGATCACGGACTCGGATTTCCCCGACGAAGGTGCGCGCCGGCTCCGCGAGGCAGGAGTCGAGGTGGAAGTGGTGTGAGGATTGGGTTCCCTTGACCTGGTTTCGCAAGTGAGATAGGATATTTCGCAAGCAATACGAAAACATTATGAAGGAAGAGGGGCAGCAATGAGAAGGTCGCACTCGAGGAGGCGCCTGTGGCAACGGCAGTCGTGATGCCCCGGCAGGGCAACACCGTGGAGAGCTGCGTCATCCTCGCGTGGAAGAAGCAGCCGGGCGAGGTCGTGGCCGAGGGT
>CAZKGO010000052.1:0-34279 GCA_964552235.1 uncultured Spirochaetales bacterium
TCGGAGCCATCATCAAGGTGAGCGTGCGGCGCGTGGTCTTCAGCCTCGCCGGCAGCTATCCCTATCAGGCAGTGTTCCGTCGGGCGTTCGCCGCACTCACTTCCTGACCACCCAATACCGGTCGAGCTGATTCACCAGGGATAGGTCTGTCCTCTGCGGTGCCCGCCGTCCCCAAAACCGCCGACAGAAGCAGCGCAAGAAGATGTTCCGGCGCCAAAACCGCGACTTCTACCCCTCGACCGCCACAGCGATGCCTCACGCCCGGCCCGAAATGTCCCCCACAGGCCCACCGGCGCAAAACCACCCGGCGTGTGAGAAAGCCGGGCTAGGTGCTCCCAAAGCCGCGGTGCTGGTGGTCAGTGGCAATCGAGTGCTGGCCGCCAACGAGATCCCCGGAGTCGGTTTCGAAGCCGAGGAGCTGCCGAGCGGGGTGCGCGCGCGCATCAGCGTCGCGCCCGCAGCGCATATAGCCAGGCCTGTTCACCTGTGTTTCGGGATGCTGCCCGCCGAGGGCGTGCAGGAGATCGTTGCCGACTACAGCATCGGCGCCGGCGCCAGCGTTGAGTTCCTGGCGCACTGCACCTTTCCGAATGCCGTCCGGCTCAAGCACGTCATGCAGGCCCGCATCCATGTCGGAGCGGGCGCGACGATGACCTACCGCGAATCGCATTTCCACGGCCCCCATGGCGGCATCGAAGTCCTGCCAGAGGCCAAGGTCACAGTGGAAGACGAAGGCCGTTTCATCAACAGCGTCACCCTGGTGCAGGGCCGCGTAGGAAAGCTGCTCTTCGACTACGCGGTGGAGGTGGGGCGGAACGGAATCGCCGAGCTCACCACCAGGGCCTACGGCCTCTCAGACGACCTCCTGCGGGTAAACGAGACGCTCCGTCTGAACGGCGACGGTGCGCGCGGGCTCACCAACACGCGCATCGCGGTGCGCGACCACGCCGTCAGCGAGGTCTTCACCACCGCAGAGGGCAACGCCCCCTTTGTTCGCGGCCACATGGATTGCACGGAGGTGGTGCGGGGCCAGGCAACTGCGCGCAACGTGCCGGTCGTGGTGGTTCGCGACGATCGCGCTCACGTGACGCACGAGGCCGCGATCGGCAGCGTCAATCGCAGGGAGCTGGAGACCCTGATGGCCCGGGGCCTCGACGAAGACGGTGCGGTGGACATCATCATTCGCGGCATGCTGCAGGAAGGAGAGGGAGCATGAACGCGCTCTCGGAGCAAAGCGTAGGGCAAGCGCTCGGCAGTGTGATCGATCCGGAGCTGGGCGCCAGCCTGATCGACTTGAACGTGGTGCGTCGAATCTCCGTGGACGACGGGTCCGTCTCGATCGAGCTCGTGCTGACGGCCCCCGGCTGCCCGCTGGCCGGCTGGATCGTGGAGCAGGTCCGCGAGGCAGTCGGAGCGTTGCCAGGGGCGCAAAGCGTGGATGTGACGCTTCTGGACGAGCCCTGGCAGCCCCCTGGCGACGAGTGGCAGACATGGCTCGACGCCGCGGCTGGACAAGGTCGACCCTGAGAGCGGGTCTGTCAGTCCCGAACCGCTCCGTGTCAGGAGGCGAGGATATGGAAAGGACGGTGACCTTCCGTTTGGACGGAGTCCAGACAGAAGTACGGGTACAGCCCAATGACCTCCTGCTGGACACGCTGCGGGACAAGCTCGGGGTGAAGAGTCCCAAGTACGGCTGCGGCCGCGGCGAGTGCGGGGCCTGCGCCGTGCTGATCGACGGCAGGAGCGTGCGGTCCTGCCTGGTGCTGGCCGTGGAGGTCGAGGGGGCTTCGGTGCAGACGCTCGAAGGACTGCCGCCGGAGGTTCTCGAGCCGCTGCAGGAGGCTTTTCTCTCGCGCAACGCCTTCCAGTGCGGATTCTGCGCGCCAGGGGTGACTGTCACCGCGTGCGAGCTGCTCTCGTCGGGGGACCCGGTGGATCGCGAGGCGGTGACCGAGGCTCTGTCGGGCAACCTTTGCCGGTGCACGGGCTACACGCCCATCGTCGACGCGGTGCTCGATGCCGCGGCGGCGCTGGAGGCAAAGCGATGAGCGAGCTCAGGGTCGTGGGGACTGCCGCCGTCAGGGTCGACGGGCTGGACAAGGTGGGCGGGGCGGCACGCTACGTGGACGACCTCGAGTTCGGCCCTGGGCTGCTGCACGCGGCGATCCTGGAAATTCCTTTTGCCCACGCCCTGATCAAGCGGATCGACGTCTCCAGCGCCACGCAAGCGCCCGGAGTCGTGAAGGTCGTGACGGGGAGAGATTTCCCCTACCGCTTCGGCCTGTACATGAAGGACCGCTACATCTTCGCCCAGGAGCGGGTGCGCTTCGTGGGCGAGCAGGTGGCGGCGGTCATAGCCCGAGACCCTCGCGCGGCTCAGAGGGCCCTCGCCCTGATACCCGTGGAGTACGAGCCACTGCCGGCCGTGTTCGACCCCGTGGACGCCCGCAGCGGGCAGGCGCCTGTCGTGCACCCGGAGCTCGGCGGCTATGCGCACGTGCCCTGGTTCTACCCCCACGCCGGCTCGAACCTGTCCCATCACCGCCCCATCCGCAAGGGCGACGTCGCAGCGGGGTTTTCCGAAGCCGACGTCGTGCTGGAGGACACCTACCGTGTTCCGCGGTACGCTCACTGCGCCATCGAAACCCACGTGGCCGTGGGTCTGGTGGACGCGAGCCGCAGGCTCACGGTTTGGGCGGCCTCCCAGTCGCCCTACACGCAGCGGCACCTGTTCGCCGAGGCTCTCTCGGATCTCGGCTACAGCCACAGCACGGTGCGGGTGATCACCCCCTACGTCGGCGGAGGGTTCGGCGGCAAGGCGGGGGTCAGCATGGAGATTCTCGCCGCGGCGCTCGCCACCGCGGTGCCGGGTCATCCGGTAAAGGTGCGCTGGACGAGGGCCCAGGAGTTCACAAACACCTACATGCGTCAGGCGGTCGTCTCCCGGATCAAGATCGGCGCCAGGAAGGACGGCACACTCACAGCCCTCGAGATGACCAACACGTGGGACGCCGGCGCCTACGTCGAGTACAACGCCAACGCGGTCAACGCCTCGGCGCTGTCAGCCACGGGGCCCTACCGCATTCCCAACGTCAAGGTCGACTCCCTGTGCGTGTACACCAACCTCCCTCCGGGCGGCCCGTACCGAGGCTTCGGCTACTCGGAGATGATGTTCGGAGTGGAGTCGCACATGTCGCGGCTGGCGCGCAAGCTCGGCATCAGCCCCGTGGACCTGCGCCGGCTCAACGCCCTGCGGCGCGGTGACACCGTCGCCTACGGCGGCGAGATGAATGAAAACGGGCTCATCGAGTGCCTCGACCGAGTGGCTGCGGAGATCACCGCCGAGGCTCCCCGGGAGCGCACCAAGCCTGGGTGCGCGATCGGCCGCGGCGTGGCTCTGCTCTGGAAGGCCCCCGCGATGCCGCCCAACACGTCGTCGGCGGCCTTCCTCAAGTTCAACGAGGACGGCAGCCTCAACCTTCCGGTCTCCGGCATGGAGATCGGGCAGGGCTTTCTCACCGTGATGGCGCAGATCGCTTCGGAGATCCTCACCGTGCCCGTGGGCAGGATCCGCGTGCAGACGCCGGACACGGACCAGACGCCCTACGAGTGGCAGACCGTGGCATCTCACGTCACCTGGTCGTGCGGCAACGCGGTCAAGCGGGCCGCGCTGGAGGCACGGCAGCGGATCTTCGAGGTGGTCCACCGCGCCTTCCACTACGAAACAGACTCGCTGTACCTCGAGGATGAGAAGGTGAAGTGCCGCACGGACGCGGATTTCACCCTGTCGCTGCGCGACTTCGTGGTGACCGGCATCCAGACAGAGGACGGCACCTATCGAGGCGGGCCGATCATGGGCAGCGGCACCTTCATGCCCGAGTTCACCTCGGCGGCCACGGACCCGCAGACCGGACAGGGAGGTCATCCCGACGTGCACTACACCGTCGGCGCCTGCGGGGTGATCGTGGAGGTCGACCGACAAAGCGGCCGCGTCCGCGTCCTGAAAGCCGCGGAGGCCCTGGACGCCGGACGCGCCATCAACCCTGAGTTGGTGCGGCAGCAGATCGTCGGCGGCTTTCTGCAAGGCATGGCCACCGCTCTCTACGAGGACATGCGCTTCGACGCAAAGGGAAGGCTGCTCAATGCGAGCTTTGCCGACTACAAGATCCCGACGAGCCTGGACATCCCGGATGAAGTCGTTCCCATCATCGTCGAGGTGCCGTAGCGGGACGGGCCCTTTGGCGCGCGAGGGATCGGGGAGCACCCCATGATTCCCGTGGCGCCCGCCCTGGCCAACGCGGTTGAGGACGCCACCGGCCTGCGCGTGAAATCCATGCCGTTGACCGCCGAGAAGATCGCTCTGGCGCTGGCTGCGGGCGCCGCGGAGGTGGACTGAGTAGGCCGGAGGGCTCGATGGCGGAGGGTGAACGAGTGCTCATCGAACTCTATCTTGCCGCTCCTCCCACGTTCAGGTGCCGCCGGTTCATTGAAATCGCCGAGGGCGTCGCCGCGGAGTTCGCCGATCGTGTGACAGTGAGGCTCTACTACCGCGGCCGGCCCGTTCCCGTCGAGGCTTCTCAGGGCTTCAAGGCCAGCGCGAAGACCATGGGCGTTCCGTCGCTCCTGGTCGGAGGGCTGCTCATCGCCTCCAGCCTCCCGCCCGAGCCCCAGCGGGTCAAGGGGGCGGTGCGTGAACAGCTGGAGGCGATCGATCGCCGCCTTGACGAGCAGGGAACGCGGTGAGCGATTTCCTCTGTCCGATCTGCGGCTCGGTCCTGGCCCCTCCGGAGGAGCCGGTGCAGGGGCACTGCCTCTATTGCGGCCGGGAAGAGCCGGCCGAGCTCGCCTGCCCCCAGGGGCACTACGTCTGCGAAGAGTGCCGCATAGCCGGGGCCAGGGAGATCCTCCTTCGCTATCTCGCCCACACGAGCGAAACGGATGCCCTGGTCGTGCTCAACAACCTCCTCAAGCATCCCGCGTTTCCGATGCACAGCATAGAACACCACTGTGTCGTGGGACCCGTCGCAGCCACGGTGCTGCGCAATCGCGGCGTCCTCAGGTGGCCCGATGGTGCGAACGACGCCCTGGTGCGGCGCACCGAGGGCCTGCCCTACGGCGGCTGCGGCTCCATGGGAATCTGTGGGGCCTGCGCCTCGGCCGGCGCGCTGCTCTCCCGCCTCACCAAGGCGGGCTTTCGCTCCGACGCCGAGCGTGCCCGCGTGCTGGAACTCACCGCCGCGGCGCTCGCCGCGCTCGCCAAGGCCGGAGGGCCGCGCTGCTGCAAGCAGAGCGTGTACCTGTCGCTCAGGCTGCTCGACGAACGCCTCCAGCGCTGGTGCGGTCTGAGCCTGCGCCTGCCGCCGTCCATATCCTGCGTCTTCCACGACCGCAATCCCGAGTGCGAGCGAGAACGCTGTGAGTTCTTCGTTCCGCCTGATCCAGGATAGCATCGTCGAGCCCGCGCTGCACTACGCCCTCGAGGAGGCGATGATGCGGCTGGCGGACTGCGACCCGTGCTATCCGCCGACCCTGCGGCTGCGGCGCGTGCGGCCGAGCGCCCTCGTCGGCTACTGCGAGCGCGCCCGCGACACGGTGGACCTCGCCGCGGCCGCCCGCCTGGGCGTGCAGGTGATGCGGCGCCACAACCTGGGCGGCACCGTGTACCAGGATCCCGCGAGCTTCATGTTCACGGTGCTGTATCGGCAGGGCGATTTCCTCGGCGGGCGCACCGACGATGAAGTCTACGCCGATTTCGCCGCGTTGGTCTGCGACTTTCTGAGCGAGTTCGGAGTGCAGGGCCGCATGAGGGGCGCCAACGACGTGGTCGTCGGCGATCGCAAGATCTACGGCTCGAGCCACACGAGGCTGGGCGAAGCCGAATCCCAAACAGGCACGCTGCTCGTAGGCACGGACCTGGGGCGGATCGCCAGCGTGCTGCGGTTCCTGCCCGCAAAGTACCCGGACAAGGGGTTCACGGGCTTCGAGCAAGGGCTGACAACCCTCAGCCGAAAGTGCGGGCGACCCGTATCGATTGCCGAGGCCTACGACGCCTTTGCCGACACCTTTCGCAGGCACTTCGGTCTGCAACTGCGCAAGGAACGCCTTCGCTCTGCCGAGCTGCGGGAGGCCAGGAGACTGCGTCGCCTCAAGTACGGCAGGCCCGAGTGGACGCTCGGTGACGACGCCGCTTATCAGCAGCTGTATGTCGTCAAGGCAGCCCGTGGCCTGCTCAGCCTGCGGGGCTGCTTCGGCGACACGATCGGGGAAGCCGTGCTGGGCGGCGACGTGATGCTGTCCGACCGCGAAGCGCTGCAACGCGTCGGCGAGCGCATCAGAGGACTGTCCTATCCCGACGCCCGTTCCATCGTCGCCCGTTCGGCTCTTCCCGCTGATGTCCGCGAAGGACTGATCGACCTGATCGCACGGGCCGAGCGCTCCCGCAGCGGGTCAAGCCACGTACCCCGCGCTTGACGGTGCGGGCGAAGTTGGTCATATTCCCAGACATGAAGCCGATGAGCGCGAGCGAAAGAGTCCGCGCCGAGGTGCTGGCCCGCATCCTCAAGGCCCTCGCGCACCCGACGCGGATCTTTATTGTCGAGAAGCTTCAGGCCAAACCGTACTGTGTGTGCGATCTCACCGACATGATCGGTGCCGACACCTCCACAGTCTCCAAGCACCTGTCGCTGCTCAAGAGCGCGGGACTCGTCAAGGACCGCAAGCAGGGCACCACCGTGTACTATTCCCTGGCGTGCGAGTGCATGGGCCAGGTGGTCGATGGGCTGGAGACGATCGTGCGCAAGAACCTGTCGCATCAGCACTCTGCGCTCACCAGAGCCGCTCCGCGGCTCTGAGGGGCGGCGGCTGTGCTCACCGCGGCAGCCGCGCCTGCTGCGGCAGGGTCGGCGGGATAGCGAGGCTGCGAGGGACCCCCGCACCGGATCCGGGCCTGCGCCGCCGCCTCCTGATGGCGCGTAAGACTCCGCCCGATCGCAACTTTCGAGGAGTAGAGGATGCTCTCGTGCGCGACCGGTCGCAGTCCGGTAGGCATGACGCGGCCCAGGTCGCGACGGGCGGCAGGCGCGGCGGGCGTCGGGCGGAGTCGCCTCAACGCGCCACGAGCGCGACGGTTTGCGGGAGCCACGAGCGGCCTGCTGCTCGTCGCGGCGGCGCTTCTCGCTGCACCCGTCCTTCATGCTCAGGGCACTTTGCTCTATTTCTGGGCGGAGGGATGCAGCGCGTGCGACCGGGCCAAGCCGTTCCTGCGCCGGCTGGAGGCGACGCACCCCGCGCTTCGGATCGAACGGCTCGAAATCTCGGAAAACCCGGCGAACATGGACACTCTTCGCGATGCGGTGCGCCGCTACGGTGTCGCGAAGCCGTTCCTGCCGCTCTTCTTCTACGGAGACAGGTTCTGGGTCGGCTACTCCGAGCAGCAGGCTCGTGAGATCGAGGCGGCGGTGGCGCAGCCCCCCGGGGCTCCGCCGCCCGCTGCTGCGGAGCCTGCAAGAATCAAGGTGCCGCTGCTGGGCAGCGTCGAAGCGGACACGCTGAGCGCCTGGGCAGCGACGGCGCTGATCGCGCTCGTCGACGGCTTCAATCCCTGCTCGCTCTGGGTGATCACATTCCTGCTCGCGGTGATCGTGCACACGGGGTCGCGCGGGCGAGTCTTTGCCGTCGGAGTCACTTTTCTCGCGGTCTCGGCGTCACTTTACGGGGCGGTGGTGCTCGGCCTGTTCAAGGCAGCGCTTCTGGCCCGTTTTGTGGGCCCTATAAGAGCTGCTATCGCCCTCCTCGCGCTGGTGTTCGCAGCCATCAACATCAAGGACTACTTCTGGTTCAAGAGGGGCCTGTCGCTCACGATCAGCGAGGGGGGCAGATCCGCCATCGCCGAGAGCGTGCGGCGGATCATGCGGCGCAGAGCCTCGGTCCCCGCGATGCTGGCGGCGACGGCGGTCATGGCCGCAGGGGTGACGCTCATGGAGCTGCCCTGCACGGCGGGCCTGCCTGTGCTGTGGACGCAGATCATGGCGCGCGGCGGAATCGACGGCGCCCTGTTCGTCGCGCTGCTGGTGCTCTACCTCCTGGTTTTCCTTGCCGACGAGATCGGTGTGCTCGCGCTCGCCGTCGTCACGCTGCGGCAGGCCAGGCTGCAGGAGCGCGGCGGCCGCCTGCTCAAGCTGCTGGGCGGCACGGTCATGGCAAGCCTCGCCGTCGGTCTTCTGGTTGACCCGGAACAGGCGGGCGATTTTCTCGGCGTGCTCGCTGCTTTCGGCGCTGCGCTGGCCGCAGCGATCCTGATCCACAGCCTGACTGCGCTGGCCGCGCGCACAAGGAAATCGCGGTTGCCACCAGACCGCGGATCGCCGTCGTCGTGACGGCTGAGCAGGCGGCAGATGTTCGGCAGATCACGAACGACAGCGTGCGCCCCGCCCACCAGCCGCAGCCCGTTTTGAATGCGAACGACAAGCGCGACCGGCTAGCATTCGCCATTTCGCGCGCCCCCTCGCCACGACCAGACTTCCTCCGTCAGCCCGCAGGAGGTCAACATGCGAGGCTTCGGCTGTGCGCTTTGCCTGCACTCCCTGCGCGCGAGCGACGCGCAGCCGCTCGCGCGCGGCCGCGGGCGGCTTGCCGGCAGGACGCTGCTGGCGCTCAAGGCCGCGGCGTTGGCGGCGCTCGCCGCTGTGCTGCCGGCGTGGCGCGCATGGACCCCGGTGGCGCACTCGGTCGTCGACCAGGAGGCCGGCGTCTCGCTGCGCTATCCGCGCGGGTGGTGCGCAGGAGCCCGCACGGAGCTCGTCGTACAGGCGTGCGAGTTGCCCTGCGACGTCGCGCGATCCTCGATCGACGCGCCGCGCAGGGGGTGCCGCGTCGCCCTGTGGCGCCTGGCCTGGAGCGACTTCGAGTCCCTCGGCACGGTCACGCCCGATCAGAAGTCCGCCGACGGTTGGCGCGGCGATCACCTGCAGGTCGCTGCCGCGGTTGCCGCCTACGTGGGCCTGCGCGACGAGCTGGAGGTGGTCGGCAGCGCGCGGCTGGCAGGCAGGCCGGCGGCGGTGATCCGCGGCAGGAGCGCGGGAGGTGCGGTCGCTCTGGCTGTAGCTCCGGGACCGGATCTCGCCTTTCTGCTCTTCCAGGCGCCGAACGAACGGGCGCTGCAGGCCTCGTGGCCGCTGTGGACTGCGATGGCGCGCGCAGCCCGGCTGCCGGGGCCCGAGGCCGTCGCGCCCGTGCTGCTGCGGCCAGGCTCGCTCATCCCGCTCGACGCCGACTGGTGAACGCCGGCTCCCGATGGCAAGAACTTGCCATGCCGCGAGGGCGGGCGGCGTCCTTGCGGCCCCGGGACCGGGCCGCCTACAATTGTGGAGTCAGTGAAAAAAGCCGAGTCCAAGGCACCAGCAGGTTCTCCGTTCGTCGGCAGGGCCGCGGAGCTCGCGCGCCTGCGCGCGCTGGCCCAGGCGGCGGCCGAAGGACAGGGTGCCGTCGTCGTCATCTTTGGCGACCACGGCGCGGGCAAGACCCGGCTTGCCCGCGAAGCCGCAGCCCGCGCTGCCCGCGCGGGAGCCGTGGCACTCTGGGGACAGGGCTACGACGACCAGGGCTCGCCGCCCTACTGGCCCTGGGCCGAGATCATCACCCGCTACGCGGACCAGCGCGGCCTCAAGCAGGCGCGCGAGCTCATGGGCACCGGCGCCCACGAGATCGCGAGCCTGATTCCCGCTCTCGAGACCCTCGGCGTTCGGGTCGCGCGGGAGCCTCCCACCCAGGAGACGCGTTACCGTCTCTTTGCCGCGATGCGCGCGTTTCTTCACCGGGCCGCCGAAGCGACGCCGCTGGTGGTCGTGCTCGACGACCTGCACTACTGCGATCCCGACACGCTGCGCCTCCTCGAGGCGGTGGCCGCCGAGCTCGAGCGCAGCCGCCTGCTGCTCATCGGCACCTGCGTCGAGCGCCGCGCAGCCCACCACCCGGTACTTCCCGCGATCATCGCTTCGCTTTCCAAGCTTCCGTGGTACCGGTCCGTTTCCGTCGGCAGCCTCACCGAAGACGACGTCCGCCTTCTCGTCGAGTCCGAGCTGGGCGAAGAGCGCGCCTCTTCGCTTGCCGGGTCCGTCCACCGGCACACCGACGGCAACGCGCTCCTGGTGGTGGAGGCGGTCCGCCATCTCGCGTCCCGCGCGGACCCCGACAAGGAGGGCCCCGAGGAGGAGGCCTGGGAAGAAGGCACCTCGCGGGGCGTCGCGATGCTGATCAGCCGCAGGCTCGCGCGCCTTGAGCCTCCCGCGCTGCAGGCCCTGCGGGCGGCTGCCGTGCTGGGCCGCGAGGTCGACCTCGGCCTGCTGGCAGCGACGACGCGCTCGAGCGCTGCCGAGACGCGCGGTCGCCTCTCCGGCCCCGTCGACGACGGACTGCTGGTCGAAACCGGCGCTGACCGCTACCGCTTCGGCCACGAGCTGGTGCAGCGCGCCATCGCCGCGGACCTCACCCCTGCGCAGCGCAGCGACATTCATCTCGCCGCGGGCGAGGCGCTCGAGGCGCTGCGAGCCGCCGGCCGGGACGCCGACGCGGCGTTGCTCGCGTGGCACTTCGGCAACGCCGGCACCGAGCATGCAGGCAAAGCATGCCGCTACGCGCTGGAAGCCGGAGAGCGGGCTCTCGACGCCGCCGCCTACGACACGGCGCTGCGCCACTTCGAGAGCGCCGCCGCCTGCGCCGAGTTCGCTGCAGCCGAGCGGGCCAGGCTCGCGATGCTCCGGGGCTGGGCGCTCTTCGCCCTGACGCGGTTCCTCGAGGTCGCCCCGTGCCTGGCCGAAGCCTTCGAGCTCTATGTCGCTGCAGGCGATGTTGACCGTGCGGTCGAGGCAGCGGAGTTCGCGGCCTACCCGCACGGGGCGGACCGTCTCCCTCGGGAACCGATCCTGAAGCTTCGCGAGCGGGCGGTGGGACTCGTGCCGCCCGATTCGCACTACGCAGCCCGGCTGCTCTGCGTGCTCGGCGAAAGCCTGTCCTACGCGCATGCGGACAGGGCGCAGGGCTGCATCGCCAGGTCGCTGGAGCTTGCTCGCGGCTTCGGGGATCGGCGCCTCGAAGCCCGCGTGCTCTACGCATGGGCCTGGCTCGACTACCTGAACCTGCGACCGGCGGGAGTGCTGGAAAACGGCGCTGCGGCCCTGCGCATCGCCTGCGAGATCGGTGACCGCGACCTCGAGCTGCTGTTCGGTGGCCGCCTCGCAGTGTGGAAACTGGTCTTCGGCGACCACGCCGGCGCTGAGCGGCTCAGCCGCGAGCTGCGCGGGCCTGGGGACTTCCGCCCGAGCCTGTGGACGGTCGAGCTTCAGCAGGCCGACCGCGATCGCGCCGCGAGCGCTGCCAGGTGGTCGGAGCTCGGTCGCCTCAGGGCCGAAGACACGTGGATACCCAACATCGGATTTATCAAGAGCTTGAGTGGCCAGCCGGCTCTGCTCCCCATCTACAGGAGGCCCGCCGAGATGCTGGCCGATATAGGAGCGGGCCCGCAGCACTACCTGCACCCCGATCGCCTGGCCGCGCGCGCTGCCGAAGCCGTGCTCGTGAGCCGCGTGCTCGACGACCACACCCGCCTCGGCGAAATCGAGACCCTGGCCAGGCGCGCCCTCTCCTTCGAGCTGAGCCCCCTCGGCCGGGTCTCCGCGCTCGCCGGGCTTGGACTGGTCGGTGCCCTGCGCGGCGACCTGGCCCTGCTGGCCGAAGCCTGCATGCCTGAGCTCGCCTCAGCGCCTGGAGAGTGGTGTCCTGAACGAGGGCCGTGCCTGATCGACAGCTTGCTCGGTTATTTCTTCGACCTCTTGGACCGCCCGGAGGAGGCCCGGACCCGGTTCGAACGAGCGCTGGGGTTCTGCCGACGCTGCGGCCTGGTTCGTCAGCTCTACTCGACCTGCATCGACTACGCCGCCTTCCTGCTGCGCCGCGGCGAGCTGCGCCGCGCCCGCGAGCTGGTCGACGAAGCGCGCCCGCTCGGCGCCAAGCTGAACCTCAAGGGTCTCGACCGCCGGCTCGCCGAGATCGCGGCACGCCTCGAGGGCGGGCTGCCGGACGACCTCACCGCCCGCGAGGCGGAGGTGATCGCGCTGGCCTCCCGCGGGCTTGCCACCAAGCAGATCGCCGGTGAGCTCGACATCAGCTACTTCACCGCGGTGAACCACCTGCGCCACATCTACGCCAAGACCGGCTGCCAGTCACGCGTCGAGTTGGCGGCGTACGCGCTGCGGCACCACATGGCGCCGCCGCAGCAGAGCTGAGAATGCCGCCTGCCGACCTCGACCCTAAACCGCGATCTCCTCGGGATCGGCGTCGGAGGGCACGACGCGCCACTCGTTCGCCTGCTCGTCGAAATCGCCGATCCGCTCGAGGTCGACCTTGAGATACTTGCCCTCGCCGGTGGCCGCCACCTGGCCGTCGGGCAGAACCAGCTCCGCCTCTCCTTCGAAGAAGCGGCTGCCTTCGCGAGTGATCCGGGCGATGACGCGCAGCTCGCAGCCCAGCGGTATCGGCTTCTTGAAGCGCGTCCTCAGCTCGACGGTCACGTTCCAGACCTGCTGCTGCCGGCCGGCTTGGATCGCTCTGCCGATGGCCTCGTCGATGATCGCCGCGGCCATTCCCCCGTGCAGCCGGCCGGGATAGCCCTGGTGCTCGTCCGAAGGCCGGAACAGCGCGATGAGCTCCTTGGATTCGGTCTCGAAAAAGGAGGCCTTGAGCCCGTGCTCGTTCTTGAGGCCGCACACCAGGCACATCTTCGAGTTGGGCTGCTTGCTCACGATCCGGTAGCGCATGGGACCCTCCGTTGCGGGCCGGGCAGGCCAGCATGGCATCATGCTACCTGATCCCGAGTGCGAATTTCGCAATGTCCGGCGTCGTTGTCGGCTCGTAGGGCCGACGTTCCGGGTTGATCACCATACGCGTGTATAGTATAATGGCAGTCAGTGGGCAAGCGCATCCTCATCGATCCCTACGACATCCGCCTCCACATGGCCTCCCTCGGCTGGCAATCCAACGACGCGATTGCCGAGAACGACACCTACACCATCAGCTTCTACCGCTACGACTGGCAGGGCGTGCCGGTGAGCCAGGTGAGCTTCTACGGCCGCACCCACGACCTCGGCAAGATCAACGAAACCGTGGCCCGGGCGGGCCGGCTCGCCCTGCGCGCCTGGAAGGATTTTCCAGACGACGTGCCCACCCAGCCGAACCCGGACAGTGAGAAGCTGGAGATCCGCCAGCGCCTCGAACGCGACGGCCGCGCCACCGCGGCGCGCTTCGGGCGTGACGGCCGTCCGCCCGCGGGCCGGCCCCGCTCTTGACCGGCAGGGGGCGGGTCCCTAAACTCCGCGCCCAGGATGGCAAGCTCGCGCAAGGCCTCCCCCGCCCTCATCGTGCTCATCGTCGTTCTCGGGGCCCTGGCCGGCAGCCTGGCCTGGGAGGTCTTGGAGCGCCTGCTGGGGCTTCCGTTTTCGCTCGCCAGCGAGCGCCTCGAGCTCTTCGACCTCTACGTCGTGGCGCTCACCGTCCGGGTGAACCCGGGCAGCCTCGTCGGCGGCGCGGCAGCGGCCATCCTGGCGAGGCGGCTGTGATGGAAACGATTCTTCTCGCCTCTACGTCGCCCCGCAGGAAGGAGTTGCTGCGCCGCCTCGGAATCCCGTTCCGCTCCCGCGACCCACGCGTGGACGAGCAGGCGGACCTGCCCGCGGCGCTCACCGACCAGGTGCTGGTCCTTGCCGAGCGCAAGGTCCGCGCCGTGCTGCCGGCGCGCGGCAGCCTCGGCTGGGTGCTCGGCTGCGACACCCTCGTCGAGGCCGACGGCGAACCGCTCGGCAAGGCCGCGAGCCTCGAAGAGGCGCGACGGTTTCTGCAGCGGCTTTCCGGCAGGGAGCACAGCGTGCACAGCGGCCTGGCGCTCTACTCGGCTGCCACGGGCCGCATCGACACCGGCCGGGCCACCACCCGCGTCCGGTTCCGCAAAATGGCAGCAGAGGAGATCGACTGGTACCTGGCAAGCGGCGAGTGGCGCGGCGCCGCGGGGGCCTATCGAATCCAGGGGCGCGCAGCCTTGTTCGTGACATCCATCGAAGGCTCCCACAGCAATGTGGTGGGCTTGCCGCTGGAGACGTTTTATGGCATCTTGAGAGCCGGCGGCTACCGTTTCTGAGCGGTTCCGCCGCATCTTCCGGCCTGGACGCGTTCGCGCTGCGGGCGCGAAAGGCACGAGAACAACGAGAAGGGGGCGCCTCGACACGGGGCGCCGTGGCGCGGGAGCGCGCCACGAGGAGGGAGAGCTTTGGCCGTCGTCACAATGAAGAGCCTGCTCGAGTCGGGCGTGCACTTCGGTCACCAGACCAAGCGCTGGGATCCCCGGATGAAGAAGTACATCTTCGCCGAGCGCAACGGGATCCATATCATCGACCTGCAGAAGACCATCGCAGCCATCAAGGAAGCCTACGAGGCCGTTCGCCAGACCGTGCTGGCGGGCAAGAGCGTGCTGTTCGTCGGCACCAAGAAGCAGGCGCAGCAGGCGATCCAGGAAGAGGCCCAGCGATGCGGCATGTTCTACGTGAACAACCGGTGGCTGGGCGGCATGCTCACCAACTTCGCCACGATCAAGAAGTCGCTCCTACGCCTGAAGAAGCTGGAGAAGATGGAAGTCGACGGGTCCTTCGAGAACCTCACCAAGAAAGAGGTCTCCCAGCTCAACAAGGAGAAGGCCCGGCTGGAGAAGAACCTGGGCGGCATCAAAGAGATGAAGGAGCTCCCGGGGATCGTCTTCGTGATCGACACGCGCAAGGAGGCCATCGCCGTGGCCGAGGCGCAGCGCATGAGCCTGCCGATCGTGGCGGTCGTCGACACCAACTGCAACCCCGAGGGCATCACTTACCCGATTCCGGGCAACGACGATGCCATACGGGCGATCACGCTGTTCACCCAGATCATCGCCAACGCCGTCATCGACGCCGAGAACGAGGTGGGCCTCGAGGTCATCGAGACGCTCCAGGAGGACGAGGAGGTTGCCTTGGCCGAGGCGGGAGCGGCGGCAGCAGCCGCCGGACGCACCGCCGAAGTCGAGACCGTGCCCGTAGCCGCAGTCGTCGGCGAGGAGGCTCCTGCCGAGGCCGCCGGTTTCACGGCAGAGGACTACTCCAACTACACGCCCCAGGAGCAGGAAAAGCGCAAGGACGTGCCTGCCGCCTCCAGCGAGGTGCTGCTGGAAAAGAACGTCCAAGACGAAGACAAGCTCTACGACGAATAACAGGAGACTGCCATGACCGTTACACCCGCAGCCGTCAAGGAGCTGCGCGACAAGACCGGCGCCGGAATGATGGACTGCAAAAAGGCGCTGGTGGATGCCGGGGGCGACATGGTCCAGGCGGAGAAACTGCTCAAGGAAGCCGGACTCGCTGCCGCCGCCAAGCGCATGGGACGCACGACCAACGAGGGACGCGTGTTCTCGAAGCTCGCGGGCAGCCGCGGGGCCCTGGTCGAGCTTTCGTGCGAGACCGACTTCGTGGCCCGCAACAGCGACTTTGTCACGCTGGGCGGCAGGATCGTCGACAAGCTCATCGCCGAGGGGGCCAAGGCCGACGTCGGCGCCCTCGAGGCGATGGTCGCCGAAGCGGCGGGCATCATCAAGGAGAACATGGGCCTGCGGCGGTACAAGGTCATCGACGCTGCCCCCGCCGAGATGCTCGTCGACTACATCCACGGCGAGGGCCGCATCGGCGTGATCCTGCGCTTCCGGCTCTCGGATCCGGCGCTGGCTTCCAACCCGCGCGTCAAGGAGACGACCTTCGACATGGCGCTGCACGTGGCGGCGTTCGCGCCCGCCTACCTCTCCCGCGACCGGGTCGACCCCGCCTACCTCGCCGAGCAGGAGGCGATCTTCCGCAAGCAGGTCGAGGGAATGGACAAGCCCGCCAATGTGCTCGCGGGCATCGTCAAGGGCAAGGTCAACAAACACCTCGGCGAGATCTGCCTCCTCGAGCAGGGCTTCGTCAAGGAAGAGAAGACCAAGGTCGCCAAGATCCTCGAGGATCTCGGCAAGAAGGTCGGCGGCAAGGTCGAGATCGTGGAGTACCTCTACTTCAAGGTGGGCCAGTAGGTCATACGGGAGGCGAGGGTGAGCATACAGCAGGTCAAGAAGCAGTCCGAAGACAAGATGAAGAAGGCGATCCAGGCCCTCGGCGACGAGTTCAACGGAATCCGCACCGGCCGGGCGTCCGCCGCCCTGTTCGAGAAGATCAGGGTCGAGTACTACGGCCAGCAGACGCCGCTGAACCAGGTGGCCACCATCAGCGTGCCGGAGCCGCGGCTGGTCGTGATCCAGCCGTGGGACCGCGCAGTGCTCGCCGAGATCGAGAAGGCGATCCAGAAGTCGGAGCTTTCGGTGAATCCGAGCAACGACGGCAAGGTGATCCGCATCAGCATCCCGCCTCTGACCGAGCAGCGCAGGCAGGAGTACGTCAAGCTCGCCCGCAACAAGGCCGAAGCCAGCCGCGTCTCCATCCGCAACGTGAGGCGTGACGCCAACGAGGACCTGAAGAAGCTGCAGAAGGATTCCCAGATCAGCGAAGACGAGTCCAAGAGGGCCCAGGACGACGTGCAGAAGCTGACCGACAAGTACATCGCGGAAGTCGCGAGGCTCCTAGAGGCCAAAGAAAAGGAAATCCTCGAGGTGTGATGGCGGACATCGATCCCGGAGCGCTCCCCGTTCATGTGGGCATCATCATGGACGGAAACGGCCGATGGGCGGCCAGTCGCGGCAAGCCGCGCACCTACGGCCACAGCGAGGGCCTCAAGGCGGCCAAGCGCGTGGTCAAGGCGGCGTCGGAACTGGGCCTCAAACACCTCTCGCTCTACACCTTTTCCACCGAGAACTGGAACCGCGCCCGCGAGGAGGTCGACTTCCTCATGGTGCTCATCCGCACGCACCTGCGCAGGGAGCTGGACTTCTACCGCGCCCACGAGATACGGGTGATCCACTCCGGCGACATCCAGCGGCTGCCCCCCAAGGTCGCTCGGGAGATCGAGCGCGTCGAGGCGGCGACCGCATCGTTCGGGGGCATGACCGTCAACCTGGCCATCAACTACGGCGGACGCGACGAGATCGTGCGGGCGGTCAATCGATGGCTGGCGCTGCGGCGCAACGGCCATGCCGCGGACGCGTTCTCGGTCGCAGACCTGGAACAGCACCTCGACCGGCCCGAGCTCCCGCCGCCGGACCTGATCATCCGCACGGGCGGCGAGCAGCGGATGAGCAATTTCCTGCTGTGGGAGAGCGCGTACGCCGAGCTGTTCTTCAGTCCCGTGCGCTGGCCCGACTGGGGCGCCGAGCAGCTGTCGGCTGCGATCGGCGACTACCAGCAGCGCAAGAGGACCTTTGGCGGCAAACGATGAAGAAGCTCCTCAAACGCTTCATGCTCGCAGCGATCTTTCTGCCGATGCTGTTCTTGTTCTCGTACATCCTCACGCAGGCCCGGTTCCTTCTCATCAATGTGACGGTGACCGTCCTGACCCTCGCGGGGGCGCTCGAGGTGCGGGACATGCTGGAACGGCGCGGCTTTGCCGCCTTTCGGGTGCTGGCTCCGGCGGTCGGGGCGAGCCTTCCCGCCGCCTCGTATCTGCAGGCCCTCGGCCTCATCAGCGAGGCCCACCTGCTGATCTGGGTGGCCGCGGCGGTCGCCCTGGTGCTGCTGCGGGGGCTCTGGTTCGACCAGGAAAGCGGCCTGGAGCTGCTGCTCGGGCGCGCGGTCGCCTCCGTGCTCGTCGTGCTGTACCCGGGCCTCTTCATGCTCTTCATCTCGCGCGTTTCTACGGCCGAGAACGCCTCCTTTCACCTGCTGTTCCTTTTCGCCCTGGTGTTCGGCAACGATTCGGCCGCATGGGCCTTTGGGTCGTTCCTGGGCACCCCGATGGGGCTCGCCGTCAGTCCGGGCAAATCCCTTGCCGGCTTCGCGGCGGGCATGGCCGCCTCGCTTGCCATCGCTGTCGTGACGTTCCTGCTTTGGCCGGCGTCGGTGCCCGGCGGCCTGGCCGGAGCGCTGCTGATCGGCAGCCTCGTCGGAGCGGCCGTCATCCTCGGCGACTTGGTCGAAAGCGCGCTCAAGCGCTCGGCCGGGGTCAAGGACTCGGGCACTCTGATGATGGGCAGGGGCGGGCTCCTCGACTCGGCCGACTCGCTCCTGCTGGCCGCTCCCCTGTACTACCTTCTGATCGGGCTGCTCGGCCGATAGCCCTCCCTGGACAGGAGCACGCAGTGACGGTTGTGAGTACGGTGTTCTTCGGAATCCTCGGCCTGGGCATCATCGTGCTCGCCCACGAGCTCGGCCACTTCGCGGCGGCCAAGTCCGCCGGCATCGCGGTCGAGGTCTTCTCGCTGGGATGGGGCAGACGCCTGGTGGGATTCCGGCGGGGCGAAACGCTCTACCAGGTCGCCGTCTTCCCCATCGGCGGCTACTGCAAGATGAAAGGCGAGATGCTGCGCGGGGACATGAGCGAGGAGAAGATGACGGCGCTGCGCTCCGAGCCGCGATCGTTCCTCGCGGCCCCGCCCTGGCGCCGGATCCTGGTGGCGGT
Source organism: uncultured Spirochaetales bacterium (assembly GCA_964552235.1). GTDB lineage: Bacteria > Spirochaetota > Spirochaetia > SZUA-6 > CAVTHK01 > CAVTHK01. The sequence continues at coordinate 18,601 of CAZKGO010000052.1, forward strand.
TTCGGGCCCGGCAGCCAACTTTGTCTTCGCCGTCGTCGTCCTGACCTTGATCTGGTGGATCGGCTTCCGGATTCATTCCACCGACAGCCGCATCGTGCTGGCTTCGGAGTACGAGCGGCAGGCGGCCGTCCACCCCGCCGACAGGGCCGGGCTGCAGACCGGCGACCTGATCGTGTCCATCGACGGCGAGCCGGTGCGGAGCTTCTGGGAGTTCTCCGAGGCCGTGCGCCGCAGTCCGGAGCGGCCGCTGCTGCTGGGCGTCGAGCGCTCGGGCCGCACGCTCACCCTCACCGTGGTGCCCGAACGGGACCAAGAGAGCCGGCTGGGGCGGATCGGCGTCTACGCGTGGGTGGAGCCTCGCGTGGGCCGCGTCGAGCCGGGCTCGGCGGCGGACCTCGCTGGGTTGAGGCCGGGCGACCTGATCACGGAGGTGCAGGGCACGCCGATCCCGCACGACCTGGCGTTCTACACCGCCCTCGAGGCGATCTTCGCCGGCGGGGCGATCGAGGCCTCGATCGGCTACCGGCGCGACGAGACTTCACGCACCACGTCGCTCCTGCGCGACCCCGGCCCCGCCAGCCGCATCAACATCGGGATCGGCTTCGCGCAAAAGGTGTTTCCCTCGCCCCGGTTGGGGCTGGCGGCCGCCGCGGTCACCGGCCTGCAGCGCACCGGCGAGATCATCGGCATGTCGCTGTCGGGCCTGCGGCAGCTCGTGCGGATGCGCGATCGCAAGCTCGACGAGGTGGTGGCAGGGCCGATCCGCATCACGAGCATGGTGGGAGAGGCTGCGACCTTTGGCTTTAGGCTAGGCCTGGGCGAAGGCCTGGTGGCGTTCTTCCAGTTCGTCGCGCTGCTGTCGATCGCCATCGGCATCATGAACCTGCTGCCGCTGCCGGCGCTCGACGGCGGATTGATCGTCATCTCGGCGGCCGAGGCCATCACCCGCAGGCAGCCGGGGCCGCGGCTGCTGTGGCGCTTCCAGCTCATCGGAGCGATCGTGGTATTCGGCCTCATCTTCCTGGCGGTGGCCAGCGATATACTTTTCTACGTGGGGCGGGTGCCGTGAGAGAAATCGAGTGCTATTGCGGGCAGCGGATCGAGGCGAGCTTCCCTGAGGTCGTGGACCTCGACGCCACACCGGCCGCCGCCGAGGAGATCCTCGAGGGCACATTCATGAGCGTCGAGTGCCCGCACTGCGGGACGCTGCTCAAGCCGGAGCTCCCGGTGCGGGTGCGCTCCCGCGCGGGCTTTGACGTGTTCCTCGTGCCGGAGCTCGATCGCAACGCCTTTGCCCGCGGGACCCTGAGCTATGACCCCGGCGACGCCGAGCGCGTCGCGATCGGCTACCCCGAGCTCGTGGAGAAGCTGCGGATCTGGCGCTGCGGCCTCGATGACGCCGCCGTCGAGGTCGTCAAGTACTATCTGCTGAGCAGAGCCCTCGAGGGTGCCGAGCAGAGCGACGTGCGCGTGCTGTTCGTGGGGCGCGAGGACGACGGCCGCCTGCGCTTCCAGATCGAGGGGCTCAAGGACCGCGAGGTCGCGCTCTCGCGCGTCCCCGAGGCGACCTACAGCAAGGCCAAGGAGAGACTCCATGAGATCGCCGGGGAAGATCCTTTCCGCGAGATGCTTCAGCCGCCGTACGTGTCGATCAACCGGATCTACCGCTCGCTCTGATCCGCCCCGGCCCTCCCGCGGCATGGCCGCCGCCGCGCTCGCTATCCTCGCCGCGGCAGCGGCCGCGCCGTTGTCGATCGACACCGGTCACCAGGGCGCGATCACGGCGCTGGCCCTCGACTCCAGGCGCGAGATTCTCGCCAGCGCGAGCACCGACGGGGCGGTGCGCGTGTGGGACCTCAAGGCGCGCCGCCAGGAGGCCGTGCTTGCGGTCTCGCGCATCGCGGTCCAGCGCCTGGCGATCGCTCCCGAATCCTCGCTGATCGCGGCCGTCGAGAACCCGACTCCCCGCACGGCGCGCATCACCGTGTGGGACTGGTCGCGCAAGGCCCGCCTGTACGCCGTCGACCTGCCGGACATCCCGCTGCACGTGGGCTTTTCCACGCTGGGGACCTACCTCTTCTACACGCGGGCCGATTGGCAGAGCGTCACGATCCTGGAGGCCCGGACAGGGTACCCGAAACCCTACCTCAGGCAGGGCTTCGGCATCGTCTCGTTCGTGGCGTTCTCACGGACCGAGCGCAACCTCATGACCTACCAGCCCTCGGGGCGCATCACCTACTGGGAGCTGGTCAGCGGGGACAAGATCAAGGACGTCGACACCCTCGCGGACCTGTCGCCCCGCCGCATCACCGACGACCTCGGGACCATGGTTGCCAGGTCCCAGAGCGGAATCGCGGTGATCGACGTGGCCACGGGGGCTCTGCTGGCCCGCGAGGGCCATCCGGACCTCCTGACCCTCGATGCCACTCCCGACGGTTCGCGCGTCTTTGCACTGGCAAGATCGGCGGACGGACGCACGGCCCTGAGCCAGTGGTCCCACTGGTCGGGCTCCCTCGCGCGCATCGAGGCGCCCGGCGTCTCGCAGCTGACAGCCATGACGGGCACCCTCACGGCGCTCGCGGCCGGCGAGACCGCGGCCTACGTCGGGGACGAGCGGGGCTCGATCGTGAGGCTGCCGCTGTACGGCAGCCCTGACGAGCTGTCACGCAGCAATCTGGCCGCTCCCACCGCCGTGGCCGCCTGGGGGCAGCGGACCGCGCTGGCAACGCCGGGCGGCATCTGGCTGTTCGAGATCACGACGGCGCCGCGTCTGTTCGGCACTCGCAGCCTGGTCAAGGAATACCGCGTCGAGCGCATCGCCGTGGCGGGCAAGGCGGAACCGGGGGTGAGCTTTCTCGACGAGCACACGCTGGCGGTCTGGGATCGCCGCGGCGGAGGCCTGGACATCCATGTCCTGGAGCCGCCGGGGCGCGGGATCGCCTCCACGGGCGCCCGCAGCGTGAGCCCGCAGATTTTCGACTCGCCGCTGCTGGAGGTCTCTCCCGCCGGGGCCGGCTCCTTTGTCACCCTCGAGGCCGACGGCTCGATCCAGATGATCGACCGCTGGAGCCTGGGCAGCCTCTATCACTACAGCGCCCCGGGCACCCGCGCCGTGGCCTGGCTCTCGGACCAGGTGCTCATCGGCGCGCGCACGCGCCTGTCGCGCCTGGAGCACCCGCTGATCCGCATCAACACCCGCACCGGCGAGACCGTGCCCCTGCCCGACTCCGCGTTTCTCAGCTACGCCCTCGCCGCCGATCCGGGACGCGCCCGACTGTTCTCCGTAGCGCTGGAACAGGACGGCAGCGGCAGCAGAACGGCGGTGCGGCTCCACGACGGCGCGGGGTACGAACGATCCCGGGACATCCTCCGCTACGCGGGTGAGGATCCCGCGGCTTCGGTGGCCCTGGACCCGGACGGCACGCGCCTGTACTCGTCGATCGGGTTCGAAGGGGTCCAGCAGTGGGAAGAAGGGCGCGTGACCCGCTTCGAAACCACCACCCACGTTCCGCGCGAGCTCGCCGCCGGCGAAGGGCTCGTGACGGCCGTCAACCACGACCGCACGGTGAGCCTCTGGGAGACGCGCAGCGGCAAGCTGCTCGCCGACCTGTACCTGTTCATGGACTCCAGCTGGATCGCGGTGCTCCCCCAGGAGGACCGCGTCCACAGCCAGGGCGCCGATCGCTACCTGATCGAGCGTTGAGCCGGGCCCGCTCCGCTCAGTGCCGCTCCCGCGTCCAGTTCTCGAAGCGCGTGTACTGGGGCAGAAAGGCGAGCTTGACCGTTCCCACGGGGCCGTTGCGCTGCTTGGCGACGATGAGATCGGTCTCGACGTCGGCCTGCTCCTCTTCGGCGTCGCGCCCGCCGTGCCGCTCCCTGTGGAGAAAGATCACGACGTCGGCATCCTGCTCGATCGAGCCGCTCTCACGAATGTCGGCGAGACTCGGGGCCTTGCCCTCGGTTTCGCGCCGGACCTGCGACAGGGCGATCACCGGCACGTCCAGCTCGCGGGCCAGCGCCTTGAGCGACCGGCTGATCTCGGCGATCTGCTCGTGCCGCTGGAGGTCCTTGGTCTCCGAGGTGATCAGCGTCAGGTAGTCGACAAAGATGATCTCGACCGAGTTCTGCGACCGCATTCTCCGCGCCATCGCCCGCAGGTCGAGGATCGACAGGTTCGGCGAGTCCTCGATGAACAGCGGGGTCTCGTACAACCGCCCTGCGGCCTCGGTGAGGTTGTGGAAGTCCGAGGGCTTGAGCATGCCGCTGCGCAGGCGGTGAGAATCCAGCCGCGCCTCGCTGGAGACCAGGCGCTGGACGATGGCCTTGCGCGACATCTCGAGGGTGAAGAACCCCACCGGCTTGCCGTAACGCATGGACATGTTGGCCGCCATGGAAAGCGCCAGCGCCGTCTTGCCCACCGAAGGACGGGCCCCGATCACGATGAACTCCGAGGGTTGAAAACCGCTGGTGAGCGAATCCAGATCGGGAAAACCCGACGGCACGCCGGTGTAGCTCTCCTTGGTGTGGTAGAGCTTCTCGATGGTCGCGATCGTTTCCGGGATGATCTCCCGCACGGGCACGTAGCTGCCGGCGTAGCGGTCGTCGCTGAGCTTGTAGATCTGCTGCTCGGCCGCTTCGATGGTCTCGCGCGCTTCGACGGTCTCGTCGTGGGCGCGAGAGGCGATGTCCGCCGAGATCGACAGCAGCCGCCTGCGCGTGCTCGCGTCCTGCACCAGCCGCGCGTAGTAGCCCACGTTGGCGGCCGTCGGCACCGTAGAGGTCAGCTCTGAGACATACGCCGGGCCGCCGGCGGTTTCCAGGTCGCCGGCTGCGCGCAGCGCCTCGGTGACCGTGAGCAGATCGATGGCGTCTCCCCGGTTGTAGAGAGTGAGGATCGCGTTGAACACCCGGCGGTTGCGGCCGTTGAAGAAATCGTCGGGGCGGATGTACTGGATGACTTCGGCGACGCTCTCGGGGGCCAGCAGCAGCGCTCCCAGGCAGGCCGATTCAGCCTCCGGGTTGTGAGGCGGGCCCTGGTCCTTGAGCGTCGCCACGTCGCATCCTACACCGAGGCGGCTTCGACCACCACCTTGACCGGCGCTTCCTGCTGCCCGTACAGCTTGACCTTGACCGTGTGGGTGCCGACCTGGCGGATGTGGTTGTCGGGCACCTCGATGCGCTTGCGCTCGATCTCGTAGCCGCGCTTGCCGAGCTCCTCTCCGATCATGGCCGCGTTGACGCTGCCGAACAGCTTGCCGTTCTCGCCGGCGGGCATGGTGAACGTGAGCTGTTCGGCCGCCAGGCGCTCGGCCAGCCCCGAGGCCTCGGTGCGCTTGACTTCCTTGCGCTTCTCGATGTGCTCGCGGCGGCTCTCGAACATCTGCAGGTTGTTGCGCGTGTACCGCAGCGCCAGCTTGTTCGGCAGCAGGTAGTTGCGCGCGTAGCCGGCCGCCACCTCGCGCACGTCGCCTTCTTCGCCCAGATTCAGGATGTCCTGGCTAAGTATCACCTTCACCTTCATCGGTCTGTTCCTTCCTCTCGATGCGGTATTTTATCCAGATCTCCGACACCCCAACAAGGGGGATCACCACCAGCGCCAGCACGCCCAGCGCCGGCACGAAGAGCGCCAGCAGCACCGCGATCAGCAGCCATCGCCGCGACTCCGGCCCCCGCCTGACGCGCGCGACCAGGGTCTCGATGATCGCGAGCCCCTGCACCCCGTAGAGGGCCAGCAGGATCAGGCCGGCATTCAGGGCGAAGGCCCTCAGGTGTCCGAGCTTGACGAAGCGCCCTATCAGCACGACGGTCCACGAGGCGATCAGCGGCCAGACGAACACCTCGGGAAGGCTGAACGCGGCCAGGCTCTTCTGGTACCTGCTGCGCGCCCCGATGCGGTTGCCGAGGTACCAGGCAGCCGCCAGGTTGACGAAATACCCGAACACCAGGCTCCCGAACAGGTAGTCCCAGTAGGCCTGCATCATCGACGCACCCTGGCCCAGCTGAGGGACTGTCATCTCGGCCCTGGCGGCCGCCGAACGGGCAACCTCGAGAAAGTTGCCGAACAGCTGCTGCAGGCTCTCGACAAACGCGTGGTTGCCCGCCAGGAGCACGATCGTGGCCAGCGCCAGCACGCTGGCGGCCGCCGTGGCGGCCAGCATCCGGTATGCGGCGCGCCAGGGAACGATGGTCGGGCCGTAGACGTTGACCCAGGCAAGCCCGGCAAGGAGCGCGAGCACCGTCACCAGCTCCACCGACACCAACGGATACAGCACCCCCGGCAGGGGGGCAAGCATGGCCCGAACGACATCGCTCTGGTGGGCCGGGCGGGCCAGGTCGCCCAGAGCGCTCGCGGCGAGAGCGACCCGCAGCCCCGCCAGGAGCAGGAACGCGAGAGCCGAGACCCTTAGGAAGTCCCGCGGCCCGTTGCGCCGGTAGACCACCTGCAGCGGCACCAGCAGGAACGCGAAGTGGAGCGATACCTGCACGAGCGACCAGCGGGATGCCACCATGGTGAGGAACGCAACTACGATCCCCCCGTGGTACACCGCCACGGCCAGGGCGGCTCTCGCGAGGAGCCGCACCCAGATTCGCGCTCGCCGGTTCATCCTCTGCGCGGCCCGCTACCTCGACACGAACGGCAGCATCGCCAGCGACCGCGCCCGCTTGATCGCGCGAGAGAGCACCCGCTGGTGCTTGGCGCACGTGCCGGTCATGCGGCCCGGCAGGATCTTGCCCCGCTCCGTCGTGAAGCGACGAAGCGCGGCCGCGTCGAGATAGTCGATTGAAATCCGCCCGGCGCAGAACCTGCATACCTTTTTGCGGAAGTAGACCCGGTAGCGGCCGCCACGGCCGCGCCGGTCGTCACGCCCGCCGCGATCCCCGCGCTCATCGCGACCGCCCTCTTCGGGCTCGTCGCCGCCCCGCCTTGGGGGCCGTTCGCCGGGCGCATCAGCGGCCGGTTCGTGCCGCTCCGTTCTCATGCTCTCGTCAGACACAATGCCTCCTCGAAGCCGCGCGCATTGCAGTGATCGCAGGCGCGGCGCTGGGAATCAGAATGGGACGTCATCCTCGAAATCGTCCGGTCCTGCGGCGGGCGCGGGACCGCCCGCCCCGGCGTTTCGGCTCGGCGCGGGTCCCGGACCGCCCTCCCCGCCCCGGCCTCCCAGAAGCATGATGTTGGAGGCGACGATTTCCACCCGGCTGCGCTTCTGCCCGTCCTGCTCCCAACGATCCTGGCGCAGCTCGCCCTCGATGCCGACCTGCTTGCCGCGCACCAGGTACTGGCTCAACGCCTCGGCGACGCGACCCCAGACCACAACGTCGAAGAAGTTGGCTTCTTCTTCCCACTGGTCGCCGACCTTGCGCCTGCGGTTGATCGCGATGCCGAACTTGGAGACCGGCGAGCCGCCGGAGGTGTACTTGAGCTCCGCGTCCCGGGTGAGTCGTCCGACCAGGATGACCCTGTTGATGTCGGCCATGCTCAGGCCCTGGGGGTCTTCGGCTGACGCATCTTCGGGTCGTGCCTGTAGAAGTGGAACCGAAGGATGCCCGGCTTGATGCGCAGCACCCTTTCCAGGGTGCCGACCGCCTGATCGGGGGCCTCGATGTTGTACAGGATGTAGTGGCCGCGGTCGCTGCCCTGCAGGGGGTATGCCAGATCGCGCTCGGCCATGTCCTCTTCGCTCAGGACCTTGACCCCCGCGCTGGCGAACTCCTGCGCCACCGATTCTTTGCCGGCGGCGAGCTTTTCCGCGCCGGTTGGATAGATGAATACCGCTTCGTACTTGTACAAGAGCTCCTCCCTCTGGACTTCGCGCGCATCATCCGCGCCTTACGATCCGCTCTGGCGGGGCGGATAAAGAGGTATCCAGGACCATAACGCGGCCCCCCGTCGGGTGTCAAGCGACATGGATGTCGCCCGAAGGCCCGGAGCGTCAGCGACGGGGGTGGCCCGGAGCGTACAGGCGATCTGGCCGAGGGCGGACGCTCCGGGCTCGCCCCGTGTGCAGCCCAGCAGCCGCTTCCGGCGTCACCCCCGACGGCCGCGCCGGACCTGCGGAGGCCGACAGAGCCGGATCCGGCTGCCCGTCTGTCAAGCGATCCGGCCCGCGGGCCGACCATTGGAGAGGATGTCGAAGAAGGTTAACTACCCTGCTGACCTCCTCTACCTCAACGCCCAGGTCGGCACGCTCATCCACAATCTCAGGCAGCCGGTCGATCCGGACCTTTTCGCCGAGGCGATCGACCGCGACGTCCACTTCGTCGCCACGACCTGCGGCCGCATCTTCCGCAGCCTGCGCGAGACCTCGTTCCGCAAGGAGCGGCTGCAGGTGCTCATCGACCTGCGGGCTCTCGCCGTGCTGATCGCCGATCTACTCGACACGATCCTGGAGGACCGCACACCCATGTCCGCCCATTTGGCCGCCCAGGGCCCCCGTTACGAGCGCATGCGCGAGAGCGTCAAAGACATGGCAAGGGACCTCGACCGCCAGGTCGCCGAGACCTCGCGGGGCCGCGACGAGGGCGTACCTGTGGTCTCCGAAGAGGAGCTCATGCACCTGCTGGCCGAGGGGGAGTAAGCCAGGGCGCGATCAGGCGCTCGAAGTCTTCAGCCGCCGCCCGGGGCACGCCGGGATGCTGCAGCAGCCACTCCGGTCTGACGTACCCCCACAGGGCGAGGCGCACCTCGATGCGCGGATCCCGCCGCGCGACCAGGTGGTCGATCTGGTCGTCGACCAGCAGGGCGCGATCGTCGGCAGCCAGCATGTCGGCCACGATGGCGGCCTTGGCGCGCGAGGCGGTGTAGAGAATGCGCTCGAGCGGAAAGACGATGCCGTTTGCTGCCAGAATCTCCGCGATGAACTCGCTCTTCTTGGTGGAAAGCACCAGGACGTCGGGTCTGCCCGCCGCCCGGGCCAGGGGCGCGCGCACGTGCGGGTAGACCCGGTTCAAGGACAGCCAGTAGGCCCTGTCCGAGGCCAGGAGGCCGCCGCGGGCCGCGTAGAACAGATCCTTGAGCCGCCTCATCCCTTGGGCCCCCTCGGCTGCGAGGGCCGCGTCGAACTCCCCCTGCGTCCGCACCGGCCTGCCCTCGGCGAGCAGCCGCTGGATCACGACGTAGTCTTCGCCCGAGCGGACGAACGGCCTCAGCGCGGCAAAGCGGGAGCGAAGCTCGATGGGGAGGCTCGCCGGCGGGGATCGCCCTTCGAGTCGATTCCAGGCCTCCCACGAGCTGACAAAGCACTCGTCGATCGAGTCGCAGATGACGCCGTCGAAATCCAGTACCAGGAGCGATCGGCTCACTAGAGAATCGGGACGGCGGGAACGAGAAAGTGCAGCGTTCCGGCGGCGGCGGCTGCAAGCCCGACGTACTTGCGGTACGCCAGGATGCCGCCCTCCAGGCGCTCCACGGTCGCGCTCTGCACGTTTGACGAGGCGCGGAAGAAGTCGAAAAGAAGGATCGCCCCCGTGCCGAACCCCGCAGCCGCCGGCAGGAGGTCGCCGATGATCGGCACGTCCCCCTCGATCGGGCCGAGCAGCTTGAGCAGGCCGATCACCAGCGAAAGCAATCCCAGGTTGAACTTGAGGCTGTTGTCCTCCAGGAGCGTCCTGAGGCCGCCGAAGAACCCCTTGCCCTCCCCCGCCTCCGAGGCCACCAGGAGTCCCGTGAGCACATTGGCGAACACCGACAGCGCATAGATCTGGATCATCTGTCCCCCGGCACGCTCGAGGATAAGCCCAACCGCCGGGCAGCGTCAAATCCGCAAGGATCGGCCCATCCTGGCCTGCTTGCCGCCCCGGCCGGCCGCCTCAGTCCCGGTCGAGGAGGCGGCGCAGCGTCCTCTTCTCGCCTCCGATGGCCAGTTCGGCCGAGAGGTCGCGGGCGCCTCCCGAGGCGATGAGGCGGCCGCTCAGCGTGATCGAGCCTCCCCCGGCAGGCAGCAACTCGGACAGCCGCAGCTCCGCCTCGCCGGCCCGCAGGACGACGAAGAGCCGTTGGTCGCCGGCCCCCGTCCGCGCCGCCGTCGCAGCGACCGAGGTGCCCTCCACGACGGCCAGCACGTCGTCGCCTGCGGCCACGCCGCGCAGCGTGAACCGCCAGCCGGAAAGCTCGGCGGTGTGGGCAGCGCGCGCCTGCGAGCGCGCATAGATCGCGAACAGCGCCACGATCAGAACGAGATTGAGAAGAAGGACCAAGGAGCGCCGGTTGCCCCTCGGCCCCCCCCGCTCCGGCTGGCCGGACGAGGGAGCGCTCCGCATCGCCAGGCGCTCGTCGCGCTTGTAGTGGAAGTTCAGTCCGTTGGCCATGGGGTCCGCGCCCCGGCGCAGTAGGCGAACGCCTGCGACAGCCGCGGGATCAGGTCCTCGGCGAGAATGAGCCCTTCCTCGGCGACCGCACGCGAGGCCGCGAGGGCGTGGGCGAGCACTCCGGCCCGGGCCGCCGCTTCGGCATCGAGGCCGCTGGCGAGCAGGCCGGCGATCGTTCCGGCGAGCACGTCGCCGCTGCCGCCGGTGGCGAGCGCCGGGTTCATGTTGTCCAGCACGGCGAAACGCCCGCCCGGGGACCAGACCGTCGTCACGTGCGCCTTGAGCACGATCACGCAGCCGAACCTGCCACCAGCCTCCTCGAGGGCGGCCAGGGGATCGGCGAGGACCTGCGACGCCGGACAGCCGAGCAGCCGGCCCGCCTCGCCCGGGTGCGGCGTCATGACGCGGTTCGGCCCGCAGGCGATGCCGTCGCGCTCCAGGATCTCGGCTGCCAGCGGCAGCGCGTCGGCGTCGAGCACGCCGGGGAGGCGGCTGCGCAGAAGCGGCGCCAGCTCGGCCCGGCGCTCTGCGCTCGCGCCCCATCCCGGTCCCGCGAGAAAGGCGTCGTAACGCGCCAGCTCGAGAGGCTTGGGCGAGCCCGGGCGCACCATCACCGACCGGTAGCCGCCCGCCACCGCACCGTAGGTCTGCGGGTGGACGTACAGAGTGACCAGCCCGGCCCTCGCGCGGGCTGCCGCGTGGCAGGCGAGCCAGGCCGCTCCGCTGGTGCCGGGCGCGCCGGCCAACACCGCGAGGTGACCGCGGCGATTCTTGTAGGTATCCGGCTCGAGCGCGGGAACGAGACGGGGCAGCGCCGCGGCTTCGAGAAGCTCGCCCCGCAGCGTGTCGGCCTCCAGCAGGGCCGGCGGGAATCCCGCGTCCACTATCCGAATCGCCCCGCAGCGGGCGCGGGCCAGCGGGAGGTACAGGCAGCGCTTGGGCAGCCCGATCGTGAGAGTGAGATCGGCGCCGACCACCGGCTCCTCGGGCCTCCAGCCGTCGCGCAGCCCGCTCGGGATGTCGATGGCCGCCTTTCTTGCCGGGGCGCGGTTGATGGCGCGCACGGCCTGGTCCAGCGGCGGCCGCAGCGGCCCCTCCAGGCCGGTGCCGGCCACGCCGTCGACGATCCAGGCGGCCTCCTGCAGCCGCGAGCGCGCCCGCCGGTCCTGCAGAGCGAGCACCTCGATACCGAGGGCCCGGCAGGCGGCGAGATTGACGGCAGGCTCCGAACCGGCACGGGGCGCGTCTGCGGCCAACACGATTGAAAGCCGTTTCAGACCGGCGACGCGTGCGTGACGGGCCATGACCAGGGCGTCTCCGCCGTTGTTGCCCCTGCCCGCCACGAACGCCACCGGCTCGCAGAGGCCTTCGGCCCTGAGGGCTTCGAAGGCGCGGGCTCCCGCGTTCTCCATCAGCACGATCGCCGGAATCGAGTACTCGGCCTGCGCCGAGCGGTCGACCGCAGCCATCTCGAGCGAGCTAGCGACGCGCATCCGCCGATCCCTCGGTGAGGCGATCGCCCCGCCACCAGACCACCCGGGCTCCGTCGTAGAGGCCGAGCAAGGCCACGAGCACGCCCTCTTCGGAGAGCGCGAGCCTCTTGAAGTACAGCTCGTGCTCCTCGACTGTCAGCTGGCGGCGAGCCTGCTCGCGGCCCCGCGAGTCCAAAACGAGGAGCTGGTAGGAATTGGCGTCCTCGGGCTTGAGAAAGAACAGGTGCCCGCTGCGGGTGTTGCCGAGGAACTCATAAGGGGGCGACGGGATCTCCAGGTCCGAGGCGCCGACCTGCTCGCGGCGGACCCCCGCGTCGGGCACCTCGACGTGGCCCAGGTACTCCGCCCGGCCGAGGTCGAAGCGGTGAATCCTGGTGGCGACGTGCAGCCACGTCTCGGGGGTGCGGGTCGAGGCGTTGATCTCCTCCTTGTAGTAGCTGACCGCAAGCAGCAACTCGCGGCGCACGTAGTCGGCGAAGATCCCCTCGAGAAAGGGCAGCGCGTCCTGCGGCGCCGGCAGGTAGTCGCGGTCGAACTCCACGCGGTACAGCAGCGAGCCCTCGCGGGTGAACCAGTAGACGATCCAGCGGGCGGGCGGCACGCGGCAGACTACCACAGGCTCGTCGCCACCCGTGATGCGTATCGCGTCCACAAAGGGGAACGGGGTCCCGCGCACCCCTTCCTGGCCGAGGTAGTCGATCAGCCGGCCGCTGCGGTCGAAGCGAAGGATGTGGGCGTAGTGGGTCGTGCCCGTGCTCTCGTCGAAGCGGCCCTGGAGCAGGCCGACCCGATCCTCGACGTACAGCCGCTTCTCTCCGTCGACGGCGATGAGCCCGGGGTCGGCGAAGGGGTAGCTCTGCGCGCGCCTGTTCGGCGATTCGCCCTCCGTGACCGCGGGCGGGAGGATGACCGGCTGGGGATTGGTCTCGGCGTTGTACAGCAGGAACACCAGGTCGCCGAACGGGGTGAACTCCATGATCTTGGAGGCGCTGCCGTTGACGATGTAGATGCGCCCGCCCTTGAGGTAGACCAGGTTGCGCCTCTTCAAGGGGCGTCCCTCGACCATGAACAGGTCGATCTGGTTCTCCATGTTGCCGAGAGCCAGCGAGAACAGCTCCTCGCGGGGCAGGGTCGGCGCGCGCCTCGCGGCGCAGGAAGCCAGCGAAACCAGAACGAGGGCGGCCAGGGCGAGGGCGCGTCGCGGCGGGTACATCGGCTGTTCCTGCGTCGCGGAGTGTAGTCGCCGACAGCCGAGCTTGTCAACGTTTGCGCAGCGAGGGTACACTGTGACCATGCTTCAGGTGGTCGAGCGGCTCCTCGGGAACAAGCGCACCCGGGATGCCCGGTCGCTCATTCCGATCGTTCGCCGGATCAACGAGCTGGAAAGGCGCTGCATGCAGCTTCGCAGCGGGGACTTCCGCGGGGAGACGGCAAAGCTGCGCGAACGCCTTGCGGCAGGGGCGTCGCTCGACGAGATTCTCCCCGAAGCCTTTGCCATGGCCCGCGAGGCGGGGCGCAGGGTGCTCGGCGAGCGCACCTTCGACGTGCAGCTGATGGGCGCCATCGTCCTGCACCGCGGCGCCATCACGGAGATGAAGACCGGCGAAGGCAAGACGATCTGCAGCGTCGCCGCCGCCTATCTCAACGCCCTGCCGGGACAGGGCGTGCACATCGTGACGGTCAACGACTACCTCGCCGAACGCGACGCCCGTTGGATGGGTCCGATCTACGAGATGCTCGGCGTGAGCGTCGGTTTCGTGCTCTCGCAGATGGACACCGACGCCCGCCGGGCCGCCTACCGCTGCGACATCACCTACGGCACCAACAACGAATTCGGATTCGACTACCTGCGGGACAACATGAAGTGGGATCCCGCGACCAAGGTGCAGCGGGGCCACAACTACTGCATCGTCGACGAGATCGACTCGATCCTCATCGACGAGGCGCGCACCCCGCTGATCATCTCGGGCGCGGCCGAGGACGACACCGCGGTCTACATGCAGGTCAATCGCCTGGTCACCGCCCTCGTCGAATGCGCCAAGGACCCCGATACCGGCGAGTATCCCGAGGACGCCGAGGGCGACTTCCGCATCGACGAGAAGGCCAAGCGGATCACCCTCACCGACCAGGGCATGAATCACGCCGAGGCCCTGCTGCAGCAGCGGTCGATCATCCGCGGGTCGCTGTTCGAGCACGAGAACTTCGAGTACATCCACTACGTCACCCAGTGCCTGAGGGCACGCCACCTCTTTCACCGGGACGTGGATTACGTGGTCCAGGACGGCAAGGTGGAGATCGTCGACGAGTTCACCGGACGCATCCTCTACGGCCGCCGCTACTCCGACGGGCTGCACCAGGCCATCGAGGCCAAGGAGAACATCCGCGTCCAGCAGCGCAACCGGACCCTGGCCACGATCACGTTCCAGAACTACTTCCGCATGTACCGCAAGCTCGCGGGGATGACGGGCACGGCCGACACGGAGGCCCACGAGTTCGCCGAGATCTACGGCCTCGACGTGGTCGTGATCCCGACCAACCGGCCGGTCGTCCGCAACGACAGCGACGACGTGATCTTCCTCAACGAGAGCGACAAGATCGCGGCCATCTGCGACGAGATCGCCAAGGTGCATGCCACCGGGCAGCCGATCCTGGTGGGCACGATCTCGATCGAGAAGTCGGAGCGACTGTCGCGCGTGCTGACGTCCCGCGGCATCCGCCACGAGGTGCTGAACGCCAAGAACCATGCGCGCGAAGCGATGATCATCGCCGAGGCCGGCTCCAGGGGGGCCGTGACCATCGCAACCAACATGGCCGGCCGCGGCACCGACATCAAGCTCGGCGGCAACCCGGAGTTTCGGGCGCGGCGCGCCGCGGGAACGGAGGCGACGCGCGAGGACTACGAGAAGGCCCTCGCCGCCGAGCGCGAGCGCTGGAAGGGGCAGTACGAAGAGGTCAAGCGGCTCGGCGGCCTCCACGTGATCGGCACCGAGCGCCACGAGGCGCGGCGCATCGACAACCAGCTGCGGGGCCGCTCGGGCCGCCAGGGCGACCCCGGCTCTTCGCGCTTCTTCATCTCCCTGGACGATGACCTGATGCGGTTGTTCGGCGGCGAGAACCTCAAGGGGCTGATGGCGCGCTTCGGCATGCGCGACGGCGAGCCGATCTTCCACCCGTGGATCAACAAGAGCATCGAGCGGGCCCAGAAGAAGGTCGAGGAGCGTAACTTCGACATCCGCAAGCACCTGCTCGAGTACGACGACGTGCTCAACGAGCAGCGTCGCTTTGTCTACCAGCGCCGCGACGAGATCCTGGAGGACGAGCACCTCCTGGAACGGGTGTATGCCACCGCCGAGGAGATCGTCGACGAGGCGATCGGCTCCAGCCGCGAAGCGACCGGCGAAACCGTCGCCCGGATCCTCGCGGCGCTGCACGCCGACTTCTACTACACCCCGGGCTTCGCCGTCGACCAGGGCATCGGGATCGAGGAGCTGCGGCGAGGCATCCTCGAGGAGCTCAGGCGCGATCTGGAGCGTAAGGAGGCCGATCTCGGCCGCGAGAGTTTCGGCATGTTCGTGCGCTACGAGTACCTGCGCGACATCGACGCCCGCTGGCAGGACCACCTGGAGAACCTCGAGGCGCTGCGCGAGGCGGTCTACCTCAGGACCTACGCCCAGAAGAACCCGCTGCTCGAGTACAAGCTCGAGGGTTTCCAGATCTTCGACCAGATGCTGCAGGACATCAGGCGGGCGATCGCCCGCAAGGTGCTCAAGGTCCGCATTCAGGCCTTCGAAGGCCGAACTGTGCTCTCCGAGCGCCGGGTCTTCGGCGACGCGCAGCACAGCGTGCTCGGGCAGTTCGCCGCAGGCGGCGCGGCCGCC
>CAZKGO010000053.1:0-33109 GCA_964552235.1 uncultured Spirochaetales bacterium
TGGCGCAGAACCCGCAGCGGGAGCCTGTGGAGGACGCCATCGGCTGGATGCAGGAGTGGGCGGATGAGCGGGGCCTCGAGCTGGGCCCCGAGACCAACTACCCGCAGTGGGACGGCAGCAGACCGGACTACGACCTGGCGATCAGCGGCGTGCTCGACGATTAGGGGCGCGGCGGCCTGAGCCTGCGCACGAAACTGGAGCGCAGCGGAAGCGCCGCCGCCACTTCACGGCAGCGGCCCGTCCGTACTACCATAGCAGTGGATGGACGAGGCGTTCGCTGAGTTCCAGAGGCTGCTCAAGGCTCGCCGCTTCGCCGACGCCTGCGCGCTCGCCGAGCGCGAGCAGCTGCGCGCCCCGACGGGCGACGCGTTCTGGCTCACGCAGCAGGCCTTTGCCCTGAACAGGGCGGGGGACCATGCACGCGCTCTGGAGGCCGCCCGCCGCGCCCTCGCCTCCGCTCCCGGCAACCCCTGGGCGCTGCTGTCGGCAGCCGACGCGCTCATGGGCCGGCGCAGGGACGAGGAGGCGCTCCAGCATTACCTCGAGGCGCTCTCCAACGCGACCGGCGCGTCGGCTTCGGCCGCGCGTGCCTCTGCGAGGGCGCGGCGCGGAGCCCTCGAGTGCCTCGGCCGCCTCAAGCGCTGGCAGGAGATGCTCGCGCTCATAGGGCAGTGGAACCTGGGCGCGGAGCAATCGTATCCCTGGAAGGTCAAGGCCCTGGCCGCTTCGGGCAGGCGCGACGAGGCCCTCGAGGCGTGCCGGCAGTGGCTCGAATCATCGCCCGACGACCCGCATGCGCTCTGGCAGCTCACGGAGCTCGAGGTCGAGCGCGACGGGCTCGAGGCCGTGCTCGAGCGCCTCGAGCGCACGCTGCGCATCCCGTCGCTGCCCCCGGTCTACCGCGAGATCTACGCATCGCTCGCGCGCAGGGCCGGAAGGCCGGAGAGCGCGCTGCGGGAATACGAGAAGATCGAAGCCGGCGCAGCGCAGTCGAAGATCGAGCGAAAGCGCGTCTTCATTCTGGCCCGAAGCGGGAGGGAGCTCGAAGCGATCCCGCTGCTCGAGGAGCTGCTGCGCGCCGACCCGCGGGACGTCTACCTCCATTCCAGCTACCAGGCCGCCTGCAAGCGGGTCGGCCAAGCTGAGCGCGCGGCCTCGTTCTACGGCGAGCTGCTCGCAGCGCACCCCGACATCAAGAGCCTGCACGGCCGCATCAGGAGGCTGAGGGCCGCCGCCGAGGAGAAGCAGCCGTGAGCCGCCCGTTGCGCATCGGCGACCTGGTCGAAGTGCCCGAGGTCCGCACCGTGGTGCGGCTCGAGGAGGGCCGCACCGCAGCCGGCGAGATCGCCTCGAGCTTCGTCTTCACGCCGGAGATCGTCTCGCACGTGGCCGTGATCGCCGAGGCCCTCATGGCCGGCCGCGGCCAGGGCTACTTTCTGCAGGGCGACTTCGGCTCCGGAAAGTCGCACTTCCTGGCGGCCCTCTACGCGTGGCTGGCCGGCGGCGAGGCTGGCGCGGGCCTGAGCGCCCACCACGCAGGGCTCGCCCGCCTGGCCGGCGGCGGCCGCAGGTACCTTCCCGTCGACATCTCTCTCGTCAACTACCGATCGAGCACGCCCCTGGAGACGATCGTCGTGGAGGCCGTGGAGCGGGGGCTCGGGCGGGCGCGCGGCCAGCCGGTCGCAGCCGCCGCCGGCGACCGGCTCGCCCTCTTCGAGGGTCTGCTCGCCTCGGTGCGGGAGGCGGGCTATGCCGGCCTCGTGCTGCTCATCGACGAGCTTTCGGAGTTCCTCCGCTCCAAGCCCGACCCGCAGGCCCTCAACGAGGATGCCCGCACCCTGCAGCTTCTCGGGGAGCTGGCCGGCCGCGAGCCCCTCTGGATCGTGGCCGCAGTGCAGGAGAGCATCGAGGCGACCGGCGATCTCTCCCAGGCGATCCTGCGCAAGATCAAGGACCGCTACCCGGTCAAGCTCGCCCTCTCGACGCTCCACGTGCGCGCTTTGATCGCCGGACGCCTGGTGCGGCGCAGGCCCGGAGCCGAGGCCGAGATCGCCCGCATCCACGAGCGCTTCAGCCGGGAGTTCCCGTCGTTCACCGTCCCCCTCGAGCAGCTGCTGGCCACCTACCCGGTGCACCCCGAAACCCTCGCGCTGCTCGATGGTCTCGGCGACCTGTTCTCCCAGCACCGCGGCATCGTGGACTTTGTGCACTCGCGCATCGCCGGCGACCCCAGGCGCGGGATCGCGGGCATCCTCGAGCGGCCCGCCTCCGAGCTGCTGGGCCCCGACGCGATCTACGAGCACTTCAGCCAGCGCCTGGCCGAGTTCTCCTCGTTCCACCGCTATCCGCGCCACATCGTGCCTCACCTCGACGAGACCATCGAGCGGGTGATCGGCAGCGAGGACGACCGGGCCCTGGCGCGCCGCCTCGTGCGCATCCTCGTGCTCTACCGCATCCATCCCACCGCCCCGCAGCCCGACGTGAGCCGGCTGGCCGAGCTCGCCTCCTGCAGCCTACAGGCCCCGTCGCCGTCGCTGAACGCGCGATTCGTCTCCGAGGCGATCCTCGATCCGGTCGCCCGCGAGAGCCGCTTTCTCTCGCGCAGTCTTCCGGCCTCCGGCGATCCGCTGCACGCAGTCTACGCGATCGCCACCGAGGAGGACCCCGGCAAGCTGCTCGAGGCGCGGGTGCGCGCCTGCCTCGAGGAGATCGCACCCGATGACGCGCGCCTGCTCATCGAGCCGCTCGCGCAGCTGCCCGAAAGCGAGTCGTGGCCCGGCGAGGCCGTGTGGGGCGATGGGGCGACTCGCCTGGTGACCTGGAACGGCAGCAGCCGCCGCGTGCTCGTGCGCTTTCTCCACGGCGAGGACCCGCGCGCCTTTGCCGACCGCCTCGCCTACGATGCGGCAGAGCAGCGCTTCGACTGCGCCGTGGCTCTCGCCCTCGAAGAGCAGGTCAAAGCTGAAGGCTACGGCGGCCTGTCCGCTCACGCTGCCCTCTGGCTCATCCCGAAGCCGGCCAAGACCGGCGTGCTGCGCGACTACCTGGCGACGCGCATCGCGGCCTCGCGCTTGGCGCCCGCGAGCCCCGCGGACCTGCCGCTCGCGCCGCTGGCAAAGGAGCGCCTGGCCCGCCTGGCGCCCGCGGCGGCGCAGGCCGCGCTGGAGGCGCTGTACGCCGGCGCCTTTTCCGACGGCCGCATCCGGCTCGACGCGGCCGCGCGGCAGCTGCGCCGCTTCGAAGGCCTGCTCGCCGCGGCCGCCGAAGCCCTGCTGGCCGCCCGCTATCCCCGCTTCGCCGAGGTCGCTCCTCGCGGCCTGTTTCCCTCGCCGCGGCTGTACCAGCAGCTGCTGGCGGAGTTCGTGACGCCGGGCAGCCTGTCGTTGACGGAGGCGCAGTCCCGCGGCCTCTCGGCCGCGATCGAGTCGCTCGCCCGGCCGCTGGGCCTCGTCGAGGTCAGGCGCAACTCCTACCTTTTCTCGCCGGATGTGGGCGGCTACCCGCTCCTAGCCTTCGTCTTTTCTCTGATCAGGACGGCGGAGCCGACCCCCGCCCCGGACGTGATCGCTGCGCTGCGCGGCGGCCCCTTTGGGCTGCCCCAGGACACCGCCGTGTTCCTCGTGGCCGCGCTCGCGATCGGCGGGCTCCTGACTGCGATGCGCGGCGGCCGCGCGATCCCCCTGGCTTACCTTTCCCTTCAGACCGTGGAAAAGGCCGACGAGCTGCGCCTTGGCGAACTGATCGCCGAAGGCGAGCGCGCGACGCTGGCCGAGTGCACGTTCATCTCAGCCGCTGCGCCGGCGGAGAGCTTCGGGCTCAAGCAGCAGAGGGAGGCGTGGAAGGAGGTCGTGCGGTTCAAGGAGACCGGCCGCGAGCTCTGCGAGGGGGTGCGCCGCGCCCTCTCGAGGATTTCGCAGTACTCGTCGTTCCGCGCGTTCAAGCTCGAGGAGGTGGAGCGCAGGCTCGCGGCGGTCGAGGTGCTGGTCGACTCGATCGCCGTGTCGCTGCCGGCCAAGGAGGGACTCGAGCGATTCCTGGCGGCCTGGCGCGGCACCGGGCTTTCGGGCGAAGACGTGCAGTACCTGAAACGGCTCGCGCGCTTTCTCTCGGAAAAGGCCGAGGAGCTGGTCTTTGTCAGCCACTACGTCGGCCACCCCGCCGTCGAAAAGGCCGCGGGCCGCGACCCGGAAATCGCTCGTCTGCGCGACTCGGTGCTCGCCCTGCTCGAGAGCCCCGAAGTGTCGATCGTCGCCGACCATGGCGCGCACCTGGCCGCCGTCTTTGCCGCCTTTCGCGAAGCCTACGCAGGCCGCTACGCGGCGGCGCACGGCCGCTACTACCAGGCCCTGGAGCGGCCCGCCCTCTCCCGATCGGGCCAGAGGGCCCTCGCCCTGCTGCAGAGCCTGGCGGGCGTCGAGGCCCTCGACAGGCCCGCGGGGCTCGACCGGTTTCTCGGCGAGATGGCTGCGGGTGAGGGGCGGCAGTGCCGCAGGAACCTCGGCGAGGAGCTGCTGCGCTCGCCGTTGTGCGGCTGCGGCTTCGTGCCGGAGGATTCCCCCGTCCCGGAGGCCGCGGAGAAGCCCGAGGAGCGCATCGAGGGCTTTCTGCGCGGCTACGTAGAGATCCTCGCAGCAGCGCGGGTCAAGGAGGCGCTGGCTGCACGGGCCTTCGCGCTGAAAGACGCGGCGCCCGCCACCTCGCGGCGCCTGGCGCGGCTGGCCGAGGCGGTCGAGGGCGGCGGCCTCAGCCCCGGCCGCCTTCCCGGGCTTCTCGACGCCCAGGCGGTGGCCGAGCTGGGCCGGGCCCTGGCCGGCCGCATCCCGATCCACCGCAGGCCGCTGGCCGACCTGGCGGGCAGGCTCGCGGGACGGAGGCTGCCGCCCCAGAGGCTGCAGGCGATCGTCTCGGACTGGCTGGGCGGCGCCCGCGAGAACGAGCTGGTGGCCGTCGAAGGAGAGGCGGGCGCCGATGCCGCGCGGCCGGCAGCCGGCGGCAGGACCGCGCTCTGGCCCCTGGCGCACGCCGAGCTGCTGGGCCGCGAGGCGGGATCGCTCTCGCCCACCGCCGAGGAGGCGCGCGCCTGGGAGCGGGAGCTGGAAGCCGCCTTCCCGGCCGAGCGCGTGGCCGAGGCCCTGCGCGGCCGCGACCCGCGGGAGGCGCTCGCTTTCATTCGGTCGGAGAGGCTGCACACCTCGGCGGTGCGCGCGGCCTGGCTCCTGTTCGCCGAACAGGTGTTAGGCGGTAAAGCCGAGGCCCGCGCGGGCGCGGCACCGGTTGCCTGCGCCCACGCCGATCCCGGCATCGCCGCCGAGATCGCCGCTCGCCTGGAGGCGCTGGCCGCCCTCGCCGGGCGCCGCCGCCGGCCCTTGCCCGAGCGGCTGGCGGCACGGCTGCCGGCCGAGCGGCTACTGGCCGACTCCTGGAGCACCGAGGAGCTCAAGAGCGCGCTCCACGCTCTCCTCGCCGAGATCGGCCGCGGCGCCGAGCCCTGGCTCGCCGGTCTGCCTGCCGTCGAGCCGCTGTCGCTCGACGATGCGGCGGTCGTGATCATCGCCGACGGCGCCTCCCCCGACGTCTGGATCGAAGCCCTGGCAGCGGTGCCGCTTCCCGAGGGAGCCTCCAGCGGCTGGTTCCGGCTCGAGGCCGCGGCCACCACGCACGATTCGCTTGGCCGCCTCTTCGGCGTCACCGGGGACCCGCAGGAGGGGCTCGACGCTCGCGGCATCACCCTGGTGTCGCTCAGGGGAACCGAAGAGCGCTCGCTCAAGGAGCGCCTGCTTCCCCTCGCCCCGGGCCCGGCGCTGGTGGCGCGGCTCAGCATCCTCGACCGCGAGGCTCATAGGCAGACGCTGCGGCTGTCGGAGATGGCGGCGATTCTGGCCGAGATCCTGCGGCGGGACCTGCCGCCCCTGGTCGCCGCCTGCGCCGAAGCGGGCCGCAGGCTCGTTCTGACCGCGGACCACGGGCTGTCGCTCACGCGCGACGGCCTCGGTCACGGCGGCGGCGGCGCATGGGAGCGGGCCATCTTCCGCGCCGAGTGGCGCGCTTCCCGCTGAGGCGCCGATGCCCTCGGACCCGCTTGAGTCCCTCGGCCCGGCGCTGGCCGCTGCCGCACGCGAGGCGCTCGGCCCGGGGGCTGCCGACCTCGCGCGCGAGAATCCCTGGATGCTGGCCGAGCGGGTCGAGGGCATCGGCTTCGCCACGGCCGACGAGCTGGCCGCCCGCCTCGGGCTGCCCGAGGATTCGCCGCAGCGCGTCCGCGCTGCGATCCTCCATGTTCTCGAGCAAGGCGCCGAGGACGGCCACGTCTACCTTCCTTTTCATCGTCTTGCCCAGGACGCCCAGGCTCTCCTGCAGGTCGACCGCAGGCTGATCCCGCCTCTGATCGAGGCGCTCGCAGCCGGCGGCAGCTTGGTGGTCGAAGAGCCGGAGGAGGGACAGCAGCGCGATCGCTGCGTGTACCTCGCGGGCCTGCATCGGGCCGAGGTCGGGGTGGCGGAGGGCGTGCGCAGGCTGCTCGCGGCAGCGGCGCCTGAGCGGCCCGCCCCCAACCTGGCGGCCGCGCCCGGCCCGGCCCTCACGCAGCGGCAGGCCGAGGCCGTGCGGACCGCGCTCTCGCGCAGGATCGCGGTGATCACCGGCGGGCCCGGCACCGGCAAGACCACGGTGCTGCGCGCCCTGCTGTCGGTCGCCTCAGGCCTCCGGGTCGCGCTGGCCGCACCCACGGGCCGGGCCGCGCGCAGGATGAGCGAGGCGACCGGCAGAGAGGCCGCCACGCTGCACAGGCTGCTGGAGTACGCTCCGCGCGAAGGGTTCCGCAGGAACGCCTCGGCGCCGCTGGACTGCGACCTGGTAGTGGTCGACGAGGCCTCGATGGTCGACGTCGGCCTCATGCGCCACCTGCTCGCCGCCCTGCCGCCCGGTGCGTCGCTGCTGCTGGTCGGCGACCGGCATCAGCTTCCGTCGGTGGGGCCGGGCCGCGTGCTGGCCGACATCATCGAAAGCGGCCGCGTGCCCACGGTCGAGCTCTCCGAGATTTTCCGCCAGGCCGAGGGCAGCGACCTGATCACCGCGACGCACAGGATCCTGCTCGGAGCCGTGCCCGAAGCGGCCGGCAGCCTCGCCGAGAGCAGCTTCGTGTTTCTCGAGCGCGACGATCCAGCGGCGGCCGCCGGCGCGATCGTGGAGCTCGCCTCCGAGCGCATCCCCCGCCTGCTCGCCCTGGATCCGCGGGAAGCCACGCAGGTGCTGGCCCCGATGAACCGCGGCGAAGCCGGCGTCGAGCGGCTGAACGCCCTGCTGCAGGCGGCGCTGAACCCGCAGGGAGCCGCGCTCGGCGCCCGCGGCCGGGGCTTGCGGGTCGGCGATCGCGTGATGCAGACCAGGAACAACTACGACAAGCGGGTCTTCAACGGCGACGTGGGCCGGATCGTCGAGGCGGCGGCGGACCGGCTGGTCGTCGCCTTTGAGGCCGATCGCGTCGTCTACCGGCGCGGCGAGGTGAGCCAGCTCGCCCTCGCGTACGCGGTCTCCGTGCACAAGGCCCAGGGCTCGGAGTACCCGGCCGTGGTGATCGCCCTGCTCGAGGAGCACTCGCTGATGCTGGAGCGCACGCTTCTGTACACGGCGGTGAGCCGGGCCAGGCGGCTCGCCGTGGTGGTCGGCTCCCGCCGCGCCCTGCGCCGCGCCGTCTCGCACACCGGAGGGCTGCGCCGCTTCACGCGGCTATCCGAGCGGCTGCTGGCCGTCGGCGGCGAGGCGAGTCGCGGCGGCGCGCCGGGTCTCAGCTGAGCCTGAAGTCCCACTCCGTGCCCGCGGTCGTGGCGAGGCCGGCGCCGGAGGCGGCAGCGACGGCGGCCTCCGCCTGAGGCCAGCGGCGGAGCACCCACAGCCGCATCGCCGCCGCGTAGACGGACAGGGAGATCGGCAGCGCGACCAGCCACGAATAGCGCAGCGCGAGCAGCGCGGGCGCGACCGCGGCCGCATAGGCGATCGCGGCCGCGGGATTGATGCCGTGCCAGTAGCGGAACTGCCCCTCGCGGTAGAGGTCCGCGGCAGCGAGCCGCCTGCGGCGCACGAAGTAGTAGTCCGAAAGCATGATGCCTGCCACCGGAGCCAGCAGCGCGCCAAGTGTGGGCAGGTAGGTCAGGAAGAACTGGATGAGCACCCAGGGGAAGGTGAGCATGCCGACGGTGCCGGCAATCACGACGCCGCCGGCAAAGCTGATCCTGGGCGCTCCGATGGCGTTCAGGATGTAGCCGGGAGCAAAGAGGTTGGCAGCCACGTTGGTCGAAAGCTGGGCGAGCAGGATGATGATGAGCCCGATGACGATGAAGAAGGCCGTCGGCAGCGCGGCGTAGATCGACTCCACCGGGTTGCCGAAACCCGTGGCGATCTTGCCCACCATGCCGACCAGGGCGAAGACGATCATGCCCAGCGGCGCTCCCAGCGCCTGACCCAGCACGCTGTGGCGGTTGCGGCCGACAAAACTGCGCCTGCGCTCGCCCGCCTTCACGAAGCGCGTGAAGTCGGGGATGTTCAGGGCCACTGTGCTCCAGTAGCTCAGGTTGGCCGTGACCGCGACCCAGAAGGGCATCGGATCGGCGACCGGGTGCGTCACCAGACCGTGCCAGCCGGCGCGCGAGGCGAAGATCCCCGTTACCCAGAGGCACAACACGAGCAGCGCCGGGGCCGCCGCATTCTCCACGACCTTGATCCCGCGGATCCCGCTGGCCGTGACGGCGATCTCGAGCGCGGCAAACAGGAAGAACCACAGAGGCGTGTTCGAGTAGCCTGAGAAATGCTTGACGATCAGGTCGATGGCCGTGGCGCCGAAGTAGGTCTGGATCCCGAACCAGCAGATGGCCGCCACGGCGCGTACGATCATCGGCAGGTAGCTTCCCAGGTAGCCGAAAGGCGCGCGGATGAACGTGGCGAAGTTGACGCCGTGCTCCATCCCGATGTCGCCCACCAGGATCAGCACGACCGAGGCGCCCACGTTGCCGATGAGCACGGCGGCCAGCGCCTGCACCAGCGTCAGGCGTCCGACAAAGGAGGCGCCCAGCAGGAAGACACCCATCTGGGCCGCCATTCCCAGCCACAGCCACAGAAGGTCCAGCCAGCCGACGACGCGGTCTGCCGCCCGCGTCGGCAGCAGGTCCTTGTGGGCGAGCCTCGACGGTTGCAGGACGATCTTGTTCTCCATACTCCCTACCGAAGGTACGAGCGCGCGAGCGCTTCCTTGATGAGCGAGGCCACCTTGCGCCGCGCCCGCTCGATGTTATCCTCGATCGCGGCCCGGGCCGCCCCAGCGTCGCGGGCCCTCAGCGCTGCCAGGATCGCCCGGTGCTGGACCCCCGTGCTCTCGACCTGGTCGAGGGCCGCGAACTCGATCAGCCTGAAGATGTGGATCCGCTCGTTGATCGCGCGCAGGTGGTCCAGCAGCGTCGCGTTGCCGAGCAGGCCCGCGAGAGTCTCATGGAACGCGCGGTCCAGGCGGGCCGCCTCTTCGGCGCTGGCGACGGACTTGGCAGCTCGAGGGCTCCAGGCCGCGGCCAGCTCCCGCAGCGACCGCGCGGGCGGCGGGGCCGCTGCGAGCCGCGAGACGACGAACAGCTCGAGGGCGAGGCGCAGCTCGTAGAGCTCGTTCGCCTGCTTCACGTCGAGCTGGCGCACCCGGTAGCCCCGCCGCGGCAGCTTCTCCACGAAGCCGTCGGCAGCCAGCGTCAGCAGCGCCTCGCGGGCAGGCACGCGGCTGACCCCGTACTCGGCGCTCACCTCCTGCTCGATCAGGCGGTGGCCGGGCGGGTACTCCCACAGCAGTATCTTCCTGCGCAGCGACTCCACGAGGCGGGCCGGCAGATGCTTCATGCGGGGGCGCCTACTTCTTCTTCAGTCCCTCCAGGACAGGCAGAAGGGCGCTCGACTGGGAGACCCAGCCGAAGATGCCGCCCTGCGCCTTGATCATGGCGATGCCGGCCTTGTGGAACTCCGGGAAATAGGAGCCGACGCAGTCCTCGAGGACGAGGCACTCGTAGCCCCGGTCGTTGGCTTCGCGCACCGAGGTGTTGACGCACACCTCGGTCGTGACACCGCAGACCACAAGGGAACGGACGCCCCAGTTCTCGAGAATCGTCTGCAGGTCCGTGGCGTAGAAGGCGCCCTTGCCCGGTTTGTCGATGATCGGTTCGCCCTCGATCGGCGCAAGCTCCTTGACGATGTCGTGGCCTTCGAAGCCGCGGATCAGGATGCGCCCCATCGGCCCGTCGTCGCCGATGCCGACCTTGAGCCTGCCGCGGCGGCGCTTGCTCGGCGGGCAGTCGGAGAGGTCCGGTCTGTGGCCTTCGCGCGTGTGCGCCACCTTGAGCCCCGCCTTGCGGAACGCGGCGAGCACCTTTTGCGTGGGCGCGATCGCGCGGGCGAGTTGCGAGACGTCGTTGCCGAGCATCTCGCCGAACCCGCCGGGGTAGAGAAAGTCGCGCTGCATGTCGATCACGAGCAGAGCCGTCGCCTCGGGCTCGAACTCGAAGGCGTAGGGCTCCGCCTTGACGGAAAGCTTCGCCATGGCGGCCTCCTACGAGTCGCTTCCCGGCAGCGGCTGCGCGCTCTTCACGAAGCTCATCAGGTAGAAGACCACGGCGAGGATGGCGTAGCCGATCGCGGCTTCCCACGCGCCCGCGATGGCGATGCGGGAGCCATGAATGATGCCGAAGAAGGAAAGCGCGGTGCCGAGGAGCGAGTAGAGCGTGGCCTGCTTCCACTTGCGGTCGATGGCAAAGGCGGCCACGGCGGCCCACACCAGGCCGACCAGCACCGCGCCGCCTGCGGTGATTTCCAGGCCCTTGTAGGCGACGCCGCCGTTCTCGAGGGCCTGGATGCCCACCTTGCCCGCGTCAGTGTTCGCCGCCGACAGCGCACCGTCGACCAGGTTCTTGCCCCAGGAGGCGAAGTTCGGGATCAGCGCGAGGACGATCGCCGGAGCGTGCTTGAGCGGGCTCGCCTGGAAGGCCTGCGCCCCGATGACCGCGCCGATGTACAGCAGGATCGGCAGGACCGCCACTACGGGGATGATGGCCAGCACCATCGGCAGGATCCCGAGGAGGCAGACAACGGCGATGGCGACTCCGGTGCCGAGCGAGTAGCCGATGCGGCCGCCGATGCTCTTCCAGCCGGGGTGTCCGATGTAGACCGCCGTCGGGAAGGGGCTTCCCAGCGCGGCGCCCGCGAGGGTGCCGACGCCGTCGATGACGCAGATCTCCGCAACGCTGTACTCGTCACCGGCGGCCGAGGCGCTCTCGATGTTGTTCATCGCCTCGGTGAAGTTGTAGATGCCCATGGGGATGGCCGTCGCGAGCAGCGGGCCGAACTCGCGGAAGCCCTGGAACACATCGGCGAGGTTAAGCGACGGCAGGTAGGGCCTGAAGTTCTGCACAGCCTCGACGAGCGGCTGGGGCTTCATGTGTCCCGTGAGCCAGCCGATGACCGTGCCGACGACGATGATCACGAGGCCGCCCGGGATCTTCCACGGCATGTCGACGATGGCGAACCAGGCGATCAGGATGATGCCAAAGGAGACAAAGCCGATCCAGGGCACCTCCATCATGCGGAACGCCGGGGTCATCGAGATGAAGGCGATCGAGATGCCCGCGAGCGTCCCGAGCATCGCCGCCCGCGGCGTGTACTGCCTGATGATGCGGGCGAACACCGCGCCGGAGACCTCGATCAGGCCTTCGATAAAGGCCCACGCGAGCCCGATGCGCCAGGCCATCACCGGGTCGCCGGTCTTGATCACGACCGGCAGCATGATCAGGAGCGTGACCAGAAAGTAGTGCGGCACGCTCGGGCCGTAGGGCATAGCCGTCACGTTGTCGCGCTTCTCCTTGGCGGCCAGGCGCCTGGCCATCCACGCGTAGTAGATGTTGCCGATGACCAGCGAGATGCCGACCGCCGGCACGATCTTGCCGAAGACGATCGCCGCCGGCATCTTGATCACGTACAGCATGAGCCCGGTGAGGACCATCACGTTCATCAGGACGTTGCTGAAGAGCCCGAAGAACGCGTTCCAGTCCCCTGCGACCCACAGGGGGCCGTACTTCTTCGCCTGCGCGGACCCGCTCATGGCAGCTCCTCCCATGTAGACTATTTTGTATACATAATGATATACACAAAAAGGCTGCTGTCAAGAGGTGGGCGCGGGCGGCCTACACGATCTGCAGCACTTCGGAGAGAGGCCGCCGTTCCTTGCGGCCCCTCTTCTTGAAGCCCGGCCGCGGGTAGCCGAGCGGCGTGATGGCGAAGACCCGCTCGTGCTCCGCGAGCGAGAGGGCGGCGCGCAGCTCCTTGGCGTCAAAGGCCGCGATCCAGCAGGTGCCGACACCTTCCGACTCCGCGGCCAGGATCATGTGGTCCATCGCGATCGTGAGATCCGTCTCGATGGAATTGTAGCCGTCCTTGCGCGTCCAGGCCTTGCGCACGTCGCCGACCACGGCCAGGACGTGCGGCGCGTCGCGGAACCACGACGACGAGTAGCAGCGACGCACCTTGGCCAGCATCTCGGGCGACGAGGCTACCACGAAGCGCCAGGGCTGGAGGTTGCAGGCCGAAGGGGCCAGGCGTCCCGCCTCGGCGATGCGCTCGAGGGTCGCGCGGTCGAGAGGGCGCTGCGGGTCGTAGCTGCGGATGCTCTCGCGTCCGCGCACCAGGTCATAGAAGTCCATGGCGGGAGCATACCCCGCATCGGCCTTCAGGAAAAGAGCAGCCGCGCGACGTAGATGACGGGAGTGACCGTCAGCGGTGACAGCAGCGTCGAGAAGAGCACCGCGCGGGCCACGTAGTCCGGGTGGTTGTCGAACTTCATGCAGATCAGAAGGGCGTTGACCGCCGTCGGGCTGCAGGTGCCGATCATCAGCACCTTGGCCAGGAAGCCCGACACGCCCAGCAGCCGGATGAGGGCAAAGGCCACGAGCGGCGAAAGCATCAGGCGCATCGCCACGCTCAGCGCCACCGGGTACTCGCTGCGCGCGATGCGGATTGTGGCCAGCTGGGCGCCCAGGGTGAGCACGGCGAGGCCGATGAACGTGTTCTTGATGATCAGCAGCGCCTGCCAGAAGGGGTCGAACAGGGCGGCCCCGGCTCCTCCCAGCCACGCGCGCGCGGCGGCCACGACGATGCCCGCCGCCACGGCGTACAGCGGCGGGAACTGCCTGATCTGGCGCAGCGTCTGCCCGAGGCTCACCCGCTGCCGGCCGCCTGCTGCGAGCGCGACGCCGACCGTAAAGGTCGCGATCGCCTGGGTGATCAGCAGGAACGACTGCATCGAGACCGCGAGCTCCGACATTCCCGTTCCCGCAAAGGCCAGGTTCTGCAGCGGGATGCCGTAGTTGCCCGAGTTGTGCATCATGGCGGTCATCAGCGTGGCGTTGCGCAGGTCGCGGCGCATGCGGATCGCCAGCGTGACCGCGTAGGCCAGGACGCCGGTGAGGCCGATGCAGGCGAAACCGAAGAGCACGATAAAGATCGCCTGCGAACCCTTGAGCTCCGTGCCGACGATCGAGGTGAAGACCATGGCGGGCATGACGCAGGTGAAGTGCAGGTTCGACAGCGAGGCGATGTCGAGCCTGACCACCCTCTGGACCGCATAGCCGGCGCCGGCCACCAGCAGGATCGGCAGGACCACCCGGTAGAAGATCGTGGCGAGCTCAACCAGCAGCGCCGCGACAGTCGACATCGCGAGTCTCAGGCCCCGAGCGCCCGCAGGGTGCTCATCGTCTCTTCGAGCACCTGCCGCGGGGGTTGGTCGAAATGGAAGATCTCCAGCGACACCCACCCGCTGTAGCCCCTGCGGCGCAGCACGTCGAAGGCCTCCCTGTAGGCCGCTGTCGCCTCTGTGGGCTGGCGGCCCTCGACCGTGTTGAAGTGGACGTGCTCGATCAGCTCGAAGCCCTCTTCGAGCAGGCGGGCCGGTGCGGCCTCTTCTTGTCGCGCGTTGTGGAAGTCGAACATGCCTCGCACCCACGGGCTGTCCACGGCCGCGATCACTTCGCGGGCCTCGGCCATGGTGTTCACGAGGTTGGTCTGGTCGGGCGACAGCGCCTCGACCAGAAGCTTGACTCCCGCCTGCTCGAGGGCGGGTGCGACGGACGTGAGCCCCTCGACGAAGCGCTCCCGCGCCCGCTCCAGCGGCACACCCTCGGCCGTTCGCTGTTTGGGCGAGCCGAAGACCATCACCCTGCCGCCGAGGCCCGCGCACAGCGCTGCCATCCGCTTGAGGGCGTCCCACGAGCGGGCGCGCACCGCCGCGTCGTCGCCGGTCACGTGCAGGCCCGCGGGGGCAGCGAGCAGCCAGTGCAGGCCGGCGCAGGCGAGGCCGGCATCTTCGATCGTCCTGCGGATCTCGGCGATCCTTCCGCGAGAGAGCCGCGTGGGATCGGGGTCCAGGGTGAAGGGGGCGATCTCGATGCCGGCGAACCCGTGGGCGGCCGTCAGGCGGCAGCTTTCTTCCAGGGACAGCTTGCCGAAGAGCTCGTTGCAGACTGCAGTGCGCATGAGCCTACTGTGGCCCAAGGAGCGGAGACTGGCAAGCGCACCCGGCTACCACCAGACGGCGAGCTTGCGCAGAACCTTCTGCTTCCGATCCAGGGCGTAGTAGCGCTCGCCCAGCGGAGAGTAGGCCTCGAAGATGTCGCCCTCGTCCTCAGCCGGGTCGTAGGTCTCCAGCAGCCCGCCCTCGCCCCAGAGCTGCCGCTCGCCGTCGTGGGTTCTCACGACGACGCCGCCCTGCGTGAACTGCACCGACTCGGCCTGGGCATTCGGGATGACAAAGGGAGGGTAGTTGTCGACTAGGGGCGGCACCAGAGATCCCGCCTCGAACTCGGTTGCCGGCAGCCGGAGGATGATCACGTTGCCATAGGTTCCGAAGGCGACGTAGCAGTGCCCGTTGGTCGAGTCCCACGCCGCTCGCTCCGCGTACATCGACAGTGACATCGAAGTCAGGGCGGCGGCGTACGAAGTCGTCGCGCCCCAGGCCGCGTTCCAGCCCGCGACATTGAGCTGCGGCGAGTCGCCGTCGACCCACAACAGGTAGGTGCGGTTGTTGGCCGGCGAGGCGTCGAACTTCGTGACGCCCGCCAGGTTGTCCGGCGCCCCCGTGTACAGCACCGGCTGGAGGGTCGCCGGGTCGAAGGCGATGCTGCCGATCACGTACCGGTAGCCGGCGTCTATCAGGGCGGTGCGGCCGAAGCTGCCGCCGCCCAGGGCGCTGCTAGCGGTGAGCTGGTCCCAGTCGCCGACGATGTCGAGGTCTTGGTCCAGGATGAGCAAACGCGGCTCCACGCCCGGCCGCCAGATCGTCAGGAAGAGAAGGTCGCTCTTGCCGCCGGCGGCGAGGTCGGGGAAGACCTCCAGGCGGGACCCGCCGCCTTCGTCGTCGTCTGCGAGATAGGCCTGCAGATCGAGGGAGCCTTCGAGGCGCGGCAGGTAGTCGGGAAACACTGAGGCGGTGAAAAAGTCGCACGCCGACAGCGAGAGGACGCAGAACACCCCCACCAGGACGAGCGACACGCCCCCGGGCCAGCGCATACCTTCAACCTATATCCTGATCGGCTCTCTTTCAAGCGCGGATCAGGGGGCCGCGCGGCGGCGGCGTTGACACGCGAGCGATTCGATCCGACCATCGCTGCCATGAAACCCACGGCGCAGATCTTCGCGATCGACGGCGGCACCGAGAGCGTGCGCGTCGCTCTCTTCGACATAGAGGGAAGGCTCCTCGCCTCAGCGGCTGAGGCGTACCCGACGCAGTACCCGCGCAGCGGTTGGGCCGAGCAGGATCCGCGGGACTGGTGGGCGAGTCTCTGCCGCGCCTCACGCGCGTGCCTCGAGCGGGCGCCGGCCGGCCGCGTCGTCGGGCTCTGTGCCGACGCCACCACCTGCACGCTCCTGCCGCTCGACGCCGGCGGGCAGCCGCTGCGGCCGGCGCTGCTGTGGATGGACGTGCGCGCCGCAGAGCAGGCTGCCGCCGTGGCCGCGACCGGCCACGCGGCGCTGCGGTACACGCCTTCGGGCGTGAGCGCCGAGTGGATGCTGCCCAAGAGCCTGTGGCTCGCCCGCCACGAGCCCGAGACGTGGGCTGCGACCGCGAAGCTGGTCGAGTATCTGGACTGGCTGAACCTTCGCCTCACCGGCCGCCTCGCCCTCGCTCTCAACACAGCCACCCAGCGCTGGCTCTACAACAGGCGCGCCTGGCGCTGGCCGCTCGACCTGTTCGCCGCAGTGGGCCTGCCTGACCTCGCCGGCCGGCTTCCGGCAGACGTCGTGCCCGCGGGCGAGCGCTTCGGCGCGCTCACAGCGGAGGCGGCGGCCGCTCTCGGGCTGCCCGCGGGTCTGCCGGTCGTGCAGGGCGCCGGCGACGCGTTCGCCGCCCTGCCCGGTCTCGGGGTGACGGGCCCCGGCGACATGGCGCTCATCGCCGGCTCCTCGAACGTGGTGGCGGGCCTGGCGCGGGAGCCGGCGCATGCGCCCGGCTTTTTCGGCTCGTTTCCCGATGCGATCGTGCCGGGTCTCGATCTGGTCGAGGCCGGGCAGGCTTCGGCCGGCTCGGTGCTCGCGTGGTTCAGGCGCGAGTGCGCCCGCGAGCTGCCGCCTGAGCGCGCCTACCGGGTGCTGGACGAGGAGGCGGCGCGCGAGGCTCCCGGCGCAGGCGGGGTCGTGGTGCTGGAGAACTTCCAGGGCAACCGCACCCCCCACACCGACTCGCGCGTGCGAGGCGCCGTGTGGGGCCTGTCGCTGGCCACCTCGCGCGCCCAGATCTGGCGCGCGCTGATGGAAGGCGTCGGCTACGGCCTGCGGGGGATACTGGCGGCCCTTGCCGCCGCGGGCGTGCGTCCGGCGCGCCTGGTGGCGTGCGGCGGCGCCACGAAGAGCCCGCTGTTCATGCAGATCCTGGCCGACGTGTGCGGGGTGCCGCTGGCGCTGACCGAGGTGCCGGAGGCGCCGCTGCTCGGCTGCGCGGTGCTGGCCGCTGCCGGCCTCGGGCTGCACGCCGACATTCCTGCTGCCGCGGCTGCGATGGTGCGGGTGGCCCGCACGTACGAGCCGCGGGCCGCCAACGCAGCGGGGTACGAGGCGGGCGCGCGGCTCTACGACGCCAGCTTCCGCGCGCTGCGCGGGCCGATGCACGAGGCCGCGGACGCATGGGCCGGGCGCTGAGCGACGGGCTCCAGCAGCCGCGACCGGCTCAGGAGGCGGCCGACGCCAGCATCCGCTGCATGCGCTCGCGCGCCCGATCGCGGAGGCCCTCGACGCCCGCCTCGCGGCACTCCTGCGGGCTGAACGGCTCTCCCACGATCACCCGCACCGGCCCAGGCTGGACCCGCCGGCTCCCTGTCCGCAGCACCCGGAAAGCTCCCGCGATCACCACGGGGACCACCGGCACCCCGCTCTGCACGGCGAGGCTGAAGGCGCCCCGGCCGAAGCGGCCGAGACCGCCGTCGCGGGTCCGGTGTCCCTCGGGGAGCACGAGCAGCGAGATGCCCTGGCGGAGCAGGCGCCCGGCGCGGCGCAGCGCACCCGCGGCCGCCCCGTTGACGCCCCCGGCGGGCCGTGGTAGGACCACGCACGTCATGGCCGAGCTTCTCGCCGCGGTCGACATAGGCGGCACCAAGGTCACCGCGAGCGTTTCCAACCGCAACGGCATCCTGGCCAAGGTGCGCCGGCCCACCTGCCTCGAGGGCGACGAGCGCACCGTGCCGCGCCAGGTCGACGCGATGATCGCCCGCGCCTGCGAGGCGGCGGGCGCTTCCCGCGGCGACGTGCAGGCTGTGGGCGTGAGCACAGCGAGCCCCTTCGAGCGCCGCGGCAGCAGCCGCGTCGTGGTCGCCCCCAACCTCTGCGGCGGCCTCGGCTGGAGCCGCATCCCGATCCCCAACGGCTGGAAGGCGATCCCCCTCGAGGACGAGCTGCGCGGCCGCTATCCCCGAGTCGAGGTGGGCAACGACTGCGTCACGGCGGCGATGGCCGAGCGCCTCTTCGGCGCCGGCCGCGGCGAGCCCGACATGGTCTACGTCACGTGGAGCACGGGCATCGGCGCCGGAGCCTTTGTCGACGGCCACCTGCTTCTCGGCAAGAACAGCAACGCCGTCCACCTCGGCCACATCCTCATGGCCCTCGACCACGAGCGGGGCCCCGACCAGGGCTGGCAGCAGGCCGCCAACCTCGAGTCGTTCGTCTCCGGCCCCGCCATCGCGCGCCAGTACGGCGGCGGCGTCGACACCCTCGAGGTCTTTCGCCGCTGCCGCGCCGGCGATGCAAAGGCTCAGGAGATCATCGGCCGGGCGGCCCGCATGTTCGCGCGGGCCCTCGTCACCGTGACCACGCTCCTCGACACGCGGCTGTTCATCGTCGGCGGCAGCGTGGCCAACGACTGGGACCTGCTCGAGCCGCTGGTCCGCGAAGAGTACGCGGCGGCCAACCCCTTTTTCGTTTCCGGGGTCGAGTTCCGCCGCTCGGCCCTCGACCGCTACCTCGGCGACATGGCAGGGCTCGCCCAGGTGATGCCCGAAGCCTGGGTCTCGCGCTGGCAGCGGACCCGGCCCTGGGAGCGGGCCCCGGAAGCGCTTAATGAATAGAGGAACAAAGGAAGGCTTCACGCGCCTCGACTCCTACGCTGCCTCCGAGCGCCGCGCAGCCCTCGAGGCGGCTGCGCCCCTGGCTCGCTCGGCCGCCACCGGCGGCAACGTCAACATGCACATGCACTCGTTCTACTCCTTCAACGCCCTCGGCTGGTCGCCGTCGCATGCGGCTGTAGAGGCGAGGCGGCAGGGGCTGTACGCCGCGGCGCTCTGCGACTTCGACGTGCTCGACGGCATGGAGGAGTTCCTCGCTGCCGGCCGCCTGCTGGGCCTGCGCGCTGCTGTGCACCTGGAGACGCGCGCGTACCTGCGCGAGTTCTCGGACGTCGACATCAACTCCCCGGGCGAGCACGGGGTCACCTACATGATGGGCGCTGCGTTCGTGCGCGAGCCGGAGGATGGCAGCGCCGAGGCGGCCACGCTGGCGGCTTTTCGAAGCCAGGCGCGCAGGCGCAACGAGGAGCTGGTGGCGCGGGTGAACGCGGCGCTCGGCGAGATCGCCGTCGACTACGGCCGCGACGTGCTTCCGCTGACCCCCGGCGGCAACGCCACCGAGCGGCACATCATCCGCGCCTACTGCAACCGCGCCGAGCAGCGGTTCCCCGGCGCCGAAGAGCGCGCGGCCTTCTGGGCCGGCGTCCTTGCCGTCGACGCGGGCCGCGCACGCGCGCTGCTCGCCGATCCACCCGCGCTCGAGGAGCAGGTGCGCTCGCGTCTGGCCAAGCGCGGCGGCCTCGGCTACGAGGCGCCGACCGAGCGCACCTTTCCGCCGGTCGGCGACTTCGTGCGGTGGGTGGCCGCATGCGGCGCGATCCCGATGTTCGCCTTTCTCGACGGATCGAGCGGCGGCGAGCGGGACCCGCGGCGCCTGCTCGAGTGCATGGTTGCCAAGGGCGTGGCCGCGGTGAACATCGTCCCGGACCGCAACTGGAACCTGAAAAAGGACGCCGCAGACAGGCAGGCAAAGCTCGCGGCCTTTGTCGCCGAGGCCGAGGGCATGGGCCTGCCGATCAACATCGGCACCGAGATGAACCGCCTCGGCCAGCCGTTCGTCGACGATCTGGCCGGGCCCGTGCTCTCGCGCTACGCCGAGACGTTCCGCCGGGGCGCACGCGCGATGGTCGGCGCCTCGATCCTCTCGCAGTACGCGGGCATGGCCTTCGACCGCCGCGACAGCCTCTTCGAGCAGGTCGGCGGGCTGCCGCCGCTGGAGGAGGCGGGCGCCCGCGCGCTGCTCGACCTCGGCCGCGAGCGGGCCCTCGCCCGCGTCCGCGACTCGGCGGCGGCGGGCCGGTGGTTGATATAAAGATCACGGTCGATCTGCCGGATGCGCTCTATCGGCTGGCCAGGATACGGGCAGCCGAACGCGGAACGACCCCGCGCGCCCTCCTGATCGAGTCGCTCGAGGAAAGCCTCAGGTCGAACGCCGCGCTGCGGCGTTCCCTGCCCACGCGCGGCCGGTTTGCTCCCGACGAGCGCGGCTGGCCGGTTCTCCGTCGCGCGACTGGTGATCGCACGACGATCACCGACGAGCTCATCGATCGCCTGCGAGAGCAGGAAGGCGTGTAGCCGTCGTGCTCATCGCCCGCCCCGATCCCCGCCACGAGCATCACGACCGCGTCGTGCGCTGGCAGGCAGACCATCCCAACGAGCCGTTCGTGACTCGTCCTCTCACGGCGAGCGGATTCGTGGGCATCTACGGCCACCCCAACTGCCCGGGCGGACCGGGATCGCCGGCCTCGGCGACGGTCGAGCTGCGGCACCTGCGAAGCCTGCCTCTGCAGCGCTTCGTGCAGGATTCGCTGTCGCTCGCCGACCGGGGGGTATTCCCCGCGCTCGAAGGGGCCAGCCCCGGGCAGCTCACCGATGTCTGCCTTTTCGGCCCGGCCGCGGTCCACGGAATCCTCGCCACCGCCGAGCGCGTGCTCGCCAGGAGAGTCCGCGGAGGCAGCGAGGCTCTTCACGTCGTATGGTTGCGCGGGCCCGCTGTGCGGGCTACCTTTGCTGCCGTGAGAGCCCTTCTTTCGCTGCTCTTCTGTCTTTTCGTCCTCTCGTGCGCGGCCCGCCAGGAGATCGACGTAGGCTCCGACGGCTCGGCCACCGTGAGCGTCCAGGTTCGGCTGCAGCCCGCCTTTGCCGACTGGGTCGAGACCATGGACGAGGAAGCGAAGACCCTCGGGCTCAAAAGGGCGGGCGCCGCCGGCCTCTTCGACGAGGAGGCCATCAGGCGGGGCGCCGCGTCGTTCGCGGGCCTGAGCGTCACGCGCTTCGCGATCCCGTCGCGCGAGCGGCTGGAGATGACCCTCGCCCTCGCCGACATCACGGCCCTGGCCGGCTCCACCGCAGCGAAGGGTCCGCAGCTCATCGCGCTGGAGCGCAGCGGCAGCAGGCGCACCCTGCGGGTGCATCTGGACGCGGCCACCTACGCCGCCATCAAGCCGCTGGTGCCCGGCTCGGACAACGAGCTGTTCGAGGTGCTCGGGCCGCAGGAGACCGATCCCTACACCGAGGCCGAGTACGACGACGTGCTCGCCTTCACGGTGGGCGGCGAGGCGCCGAAGTGGGTGCGCGCCTCGCGCATCGAAGCGATCGTGCGTGTGCCCGGCCGCGTGATTTCTCAGCAGGGCGGCCGCATCGAAGCAGACGCGGTCCGCTTCGAGATTCCGCTGCTCGACGTGCTGCTGCTGCGCAAGCCGCTGGTGTACACGGTCGAGTACGAGCTCGCTCCCTAGTACCAAGGAGGCCCCATGGAAGCCCTCGTTGCCGAGATTGCGGCGCGGCGCGCGCGACGGGCGCTGGACACCCGACCGATCCCGACGGAGGTGATTGACCGGCTGCTCACGGCCGCCACCTGGGCCCCCTCGTGCATGAACAACCAGCCGTGGCGCTTCGTCGTGGCCAGCGAAGAGCCGGTGCTCGGCAAGGTCAAAGAGGGGCTCTCGCGCGGCAACTACTGGGCGAAAGAGGCGCCCCTCATCGTTCTCGTGCTCACGCGGGTGGACCTCGACTGCCGCAGCGACGACGGCCGCGACTACGCGTTCTTCGACGCCGGCATGGCAAGCCTGGCGCTGATGCTGCAGGCCACGCGCGAGGGCCTGATCGCTCACCCGATCGCCGGCTTCGACCCGGTCCTGATCAAGCGCAGCCTGGACATTCCGCAGGACATGACGCTGCTCACGCTCATCAACATCGGCTATCCCGGCTCCGAAGAGCACCTCAACGAAAAGCACAGGGAGCAGGAGCACGCCCCGCGCGAGCGCAAGCCCTCCTCCGAAGTCGTGGCTTGGAACCGCTGGTTCGCATGAAGCCGATCCCGATCGCTGTTCTCGGCTCGGTGATCGCGCTGACTGCGGCGCGGCGCATCGGCTCCCTGCGCCTGCGCATCTGGCAGGTGATGCTGGGCGGGGCCGTGCTCGTTCTCGCCACCGGCCAGATCGCGCCGCGGGATGCCCTGCGCGCCATCAACCTCGACGTGATGCTCTTTCTCGCCGGCATGTTCGTCGTCGGCCAGGCGCTGGAAGAGAGCGGCTACCTGGCGTGCGCGGCCTCGCGTCTGTTTGCCCGAGCGCGGTCGGCCAACGCGGTCGTGCTGCTCGTGCTGGCGGCGATGGGCGCCGCTTCGGCCCTGCTGATGAACGACACGGCCGCGATCGTCGGCACCCCGGTGGTGCTGGCGCTCGCGCGCGAGCGCGGCCTCGCGCCCAAAGGGATGCTGCTCGCCCTCGCGTTTGCCGTGACGATCGGCAGCGTGCCGAGCCCGATCGGCAACCCGCAGAACCTGCTGATCGCCCTCGCCGGCGGGATTCCGAATCCCTTTGTGACGTTCGCGCGCTGGCTGGCCCTGCCGAGCCTGCTGAACCTGCTCATCGCCGCGGTGCTGGCAGCCAGCCGCCGCCGGTGGGCGCTGGTGCGCGATCTCGACTGGAGCACGCTGGTGTTCTTTGCCGCGATGTTCGTACTGATGCGCAGCGTGTGGGACTCGGGCCTGTTCCAGCAGGCGCTCGGCCGCGCCAGGCGGCACCTCGCCGAGGTGCCGGTGGTCCTGGCCGTGAGCGTGGCCGGCAGCCAGCTCGTGTCCAACGTGCCGCTGGTGGCGATGCTGCTTCCGCTGCTGGAGAGCGTCGGCGCGCCGCTGGGGGCGCTCGCGGCCCTGGCTGCCGGGAGCACGATCGCGGGCAACTTTTTCATCCTGGGGGCCGCGAGCAACGTGATCATCATCCAGAACGCCGAGCGCCGGGGCGAGACCCTCACGTTCCTCGAGTTCGCACGCGTCGGAGTGCCCCTCACGCTGGCGAACACGCTGGTCTACATGCTGTTCCTGGGCTGAGCTCGCGCGCAGGACGCGCCGGGGCGCGGCCGGCCTCAGCAGTCCGCCCGGCTGCGCACCAGGTCGCGCACGAGGGCGAGAACCTCCGGCACGTCGAACGGCTTGGTCACGCAGCGGGCCCCGGTCCGCGTGATGAGGTCCTGGGTTTCGGCCGCCATCACGTCGCCGGTCATGAAGACGATCCGCCGCTCGAGCCCGGGCTGGTCGCGCCGGACCCGTTCGTGCACGTCCACGCCGCTCATCCCGGGCATGCGGACGTCGAGCAGCACGACGTCGTACTCTCCCGAGAGAATCCGTTCGAATCCCGCGCGGCCGTCGGCCGCGCTCTCGACCCGGTGGCCTTCGCAGGAGAGGATCTTTTCCAGCAGGCGGCGCACGGCCGGCTCGTCGTCGACGACCAGCACCCTGCCGCCCGACTGCCCGGCGGCGCTTCGCGTCCGCGCCTCGGTCGCCGCGGGCTCGGCGGCCGGCCGGGCGGCGACCACCGGGATTTCGACGCAGAACTCGGCCCCGCCTCCCGGCGCGTCGCGGACGGTGATCGTGCCGTGGTGCTCGCTCACGATGCCGTGGCAGATGCTCAGGCCGAGGCCGGAGCCTTCGCCTACTTTCTTGGTCGTGAAGAACGGATCGAAGATGCGCTCCTGGAGTCCCGCCGGGATCCCCGGGCCGTCGTCGGCGACGATCATCTGAACGCAGTCGCCCGCGCGCCGCGTCCGCACGGTGAGCCGGCCGCCGCCGTGGGCGCTCTTCATGGCGGCCTCGGCGTTGACCACCAGGTTGAGCAGCACCTGCTGCATCTGCTGGGCGTCGGCCACAGTGTCGGGCAGGTCGGAGGCGAGGTCAAGCTCGACGTTCACGTTGCTGGTGCGCAGCGAGTAGGAGCGCAGCTCGAGCGTCGAGCCGACGATGTCGTTGAGCTTGACGGCGCGGCGCTCGGGCTTTTTCTGCCGGGCAAAGGTCAGCAGCCGCTGCGTGATCGCGGCGACGCGCCGGGCGCCGTTGCGGATCTGTTCGATCGCCTCGCGGCCTTCGGGGTCGAGGCTCGTCGCGTCGAGCAGGCCGCTGTAGCCGATCACAGCCGTGAGCGGGTTGTTGATCTCGTGGGCGATCCCGGCGGCCATCTCTCCGATCGAGGCGAGGTGGCTCGTGATGCGGGCGCGGCGCTCCCACTCCGCGCGAGCTCTTTTCTGCTCCCTGCGCTCGGTGATGTCCCGCAGCACGCAGATGAGCCCGCTCGAGCCGTCGGGCTCCACGAGGGGCGCCGACGCGATCTCGTATTCCCTTCCCAGGATGGTCTCTCTGGCGTGTCCGGGCGACTCGCGCCGCTCGAGCACCCAGTGGTGGCCGGCCCGCACCGCGAGGCGCTCCCCGGCCGCTTTGTTCGCGAAACGGATCACGCCGCCGCCATCGACGATCACGACCGCATCCGGCACTCCCTGCAGCCACGCCTCGAGGGTGCGGCGTGACTTCTCGGCGTCGGCGTAGAGTCTGCTGGTCTCCAGCGCCATGGCCGCCTGGGTGCCTGCGGCGTCCAGGACGTGCAGATCCTCGGTGGTGTACGGGGCGCCGGTCTGCTTGGGCCCCAGGACGATCACCGCCGCCAGGGCGCCGTGGGGAGCGAAGATCGGGGCCAGCACGGAGGCGCCCATCAGGTCCAGCTCCGTGCGCTCGGCGGCCGGAACGTGGCGCAGCTCGGGATCTGCCGTGATGGTCCGCGCAGGCAGGATGGCCCGGTGCTTCCGCAGCCAGCGCGCCACAGGACCGTCGATTCGCAGCCGCGGCGCCTGGGGATCGGAGGAGGCCGCCAGGGCAAGCCCGTCGGCTGTCGGCTGAAGGAGCAGGGCGGTCGAGGCCTGCAGCGCGCCCCGCACCAGCTCTGTGAGGCGCGAGCCGGCCTCCCGCATCCCCGCCGCGCTGCTCGCCTCGCGGCCGAAGTCGCGCAGGGCGAGCAGGTGATCGTACCTCTGGCCGTAGAACAGCCGGTCGACCAGCTCCTGCACCGAGCCGTACAGCGGCCGCAGCAGAATGGCGAACAGCAGCACGCCGCCGGCGTACATCCACCACGCCACAGGCTGGCGTATGGCGGTGCTCAGCATGGCGATGGCGCCCACGTACGGAAGGGCGACGATCGTGCCGGCGAGCAGGCGGCTGGCTCCTCGGCGGGCCGTGACGCGGATGTCCAGAAGGCGATACTTCAGGACCGCCAGGGTGCAGATCGCGGAAAAGGCCAGGTTCGTCCAGACCCCGACGGGCGGAAGATCCGTAAACCCGTCGACCGCGCTGCCGATCAGCGGCAACAGGCCGGCGACGGCGAGCAGCAGGAAGTGACTGCGATCCTCGCTGCCGGCGGCCGCGCGGTAGGCCCTGAGAGAGAAAAAGATCCCGGCCCCGATCAGCAGGTGGCTTCCGGCCAGGATCGGGATGCCCATCCGGCCGACGACGGGAGCGTAGCCGTAGGGAGCCACGACCATCCGTTCGATGACGAGGTCGGTCAGCAGCGCGAACGACCCGGCGGCCGCGAGAAAAGCGTAGGCCGCAACGATGGGCCAGCGGTGCCCGCCGCCGGTGTAGACGTAGCAGAAATGGAAGTAGGTGACGAACAGCGCGAGGATCCAGAAGCTGACCGCCCGGTCCCACAGCGCGGCGGTCCGAGTGTCCGGGCTCATCCGCATGAAGAACGTGAAAATGAGCCAGAGCTCGAGGCTGAGCAGGAGCAGCAGGAACACGCGGCGGCTGCGCTCCCGGCCGCCCGCGTGGAGGGCCAGCATCACGAGCACCAGGGCCGCGGACGCGATGACCAGAGGCCCCAGCAGGTAGCCGAGCACCCCCGCGGTGGTCACGCGTGCTCCTTGTCCCTGATCTCGGCAACACCCAGCAGGCGCTCGAGGACCGCAGCCGGAGGGTTGATGTGATTCGGCTTGATGTGGGCGAGGTCCGCGCCGGCGCGAATCATCGCCTCGGTGTAGCGGGCGAACGAGCCGGGTCCCAGCACGGTGGTCCGCACGGGGTTCTCCCCAAGGTAGCCCTCGATGTCGCGGTAGTCGACGTCCGCCTCCTTGAGGCGGGCGTCGAGGAGGGCGCTGACCTCCGAGGCGCCGCGCTCCTCTTTCAGCTCGATGAGCAGCCGCAGGAACGTCCGCGAGCCGTCGTACTCCTTGAGCGCCGACCAGTCCGCGTAACGGAGACCGGTGCCGGCGATCGCGGTCCACAGCACTCGCTCGTCGAGCGAACAGAGACCGGCGAGGTGGATCACGTCTCCGACCTTGCGCTGGATCTCGATCTGCGGCAGGGCGACGCCGGCCTCCTCATCCCCAAGGCTCACGACGCGGATCACGTCGCCGAGGCGGTAGCGCAGCAGAGGCATGCCGTGGAAGTGGGAGATCACCAGCTCGTACAGCCGACCT
The DNA here is from genome assembly GCA_964552235.1 of uncultured Spirochaetales bacterium. Classification (GTDB taxonomy): domain Bacteria; phylum Spirochaetota; class Spirochaetia; order SZUA-6; family CAVTHK01; genus CAVTHK01. The sequence continues at coordinate 26,355 of CAZKGO010000053.1, forward strand.
TCTTCGAGCTGGTCGATGAGCAGGGGCGTTTCGCGGGAGGTGTCGCCCTCGTGCGGCAGGAACTCGTAGAACGCCGAATCGGCGATGAGAGTCAGGTGCCGCTTGTTCCACGCCTGCATCCCGAGGATCATTCCCTCGGTAGCCACGTAGGCGTTGAAAGGCGGCACGCCCCAGTAGCCGGTGATCTCGTCCCGGTAGATCTCCATGTCGAGCCCGGCGGCCAGGATGCCCTTGGGGTGCCACAGGTCGCGTGGATACAGGGGGCGGCCCTCGCGCCTGCTGCGCGCCAGGGCCCGCACCAGGCGCGCCAGCGTCCGCGGGTGCAGCATCTTCCAGGACAGGCGCCCCGAGCTGCCGTGCGCCATCTGCTCGCCCATCTTGACGAGCACGCTTGCGATCGCGCCTGCGACGTCAAAGCCCTCGCGCATCGCCATCTCGAAGCCCCGCGCGACCTTTTGCTGGAACGTGAGATCTGCCGTCGATTCCTCGGGCGGGAGCCGGCGTACGGTGAAGCGCCTGCAGAAATGGGCGAACAGCGCCCCCGAGGTGTAGGGCTCCGGCGGAAGCGTCGTCAGGAATCGCAGCCCGGGGGCCACGTTGATCTCGCCTCGGCGGGAGGCGGAGGCCAGGAGGCAGATCGCGAAGACGTTCCTCGCGGTCGCGTCCATCATCTCCACGCTGTGGGGGATCCACTTGAAGCGGCCGCCCCTGCCCGAGGAGTGGCACCAGAGCAGCGGCCTGGCCGCGAGCACGCTCTCGTCGCGGCTGCTCAGCGACGGTTCGTAGTCGTCGTAGGTCGTCAGGGGAGCGCGCGCGCGGAACTCCTCGACGCTCTTGGGCGGATCGGAGCCGAGGATCCTGCGGCCCAGCGGGCTCGCGCCGACCCGCTGCAGCTGGTCGGCCAGCAGCCCGTGCTGGACCTCGAGAAACTCCGCGACGCCCAGGTGCAGAAATCCGCAGTAGCGCTGCCAGCGCTCCTCATCGGTGAGCCGCCAGTAGATGATGTCTTCGGGGTTCATGCCTCATCCCTTGGCACCCGACAGGATCCAGTCCTGGTAGGTGCGCTCCTCCTCGATCTCGAGGCTCTCCAGGCGGTGGCCTTCGAACAGCCGCAGGGCCTGCTGCCGCGTGTACGCCTTGCGGTGCGGCCGGAACAGCAGCGGGATGTACAGCAGCCCCACCGGCACGAGAAGCAGCAGCTCGGCCACCAGCAGCAGCGGGTGCCTGCCCGCTCTCAGCGAGCTGCGGACCTGGTCTCCGAAGAGCGCGCCGCCCATGGAGGCGTCCTCCTTGTCCGACGGCATCGTGATGACGAAGCGGCCGCCGGGCTGCAGCACCCGCATGAGCTCAGAGACGACTTTGTCGACGGGATCCACGAAGTCCAGCACGTGGACGCACAGGGCGCGGTCAAAGGCGGCGTCGGGAAATCCGAGGGTGCGCGCGTCCATGACCTTGAGCTCCGGCCGGCCCATCCCTCGCGTCTTTCTGCGGGCCCGCTCGAGGGCCGAGGGCGACAGATCGACCCCTACCACCGGGAGCCCGGGAGCCGCGTCGAAGAGCATCACGAGCTCATTGCCCGTGCCGAGTCCCACGCACAGGGCGCGTTGGGCGCCCTCGGGCCGCAGGAGCGCGAGGCACCGCTGCTGAAGAGCGCGGTAGCGGCTGAGCGTGGCTGTGGTGATGTCGTAGACAGGGTTGTATATGTGGTTGAAATAGAAGCGAATGAATCCCTCGCCCATTTCCACCACTATATACGATAAGTCCAAAATTGTCAAAATGAAGGTTGCGGTCGTGAGAACGGGAGGGAAGCAGGGGCGCCGCTACTGCAGCGCCCGCACGCGCACCTCGATGTCCTTTTCGCCGGCAAGCAGCGCCACGAGCCTGGCCGGGTCCGTTTCGCTGTAGTGGTACGGGTAGAGCACCTTGGGCCTGATCGCCCTCGCGAGATCCGCCACCTGCTCGGGGGTCATCGTGTAGGGCAGGTTCATGGGAAGAAAGGCGATGTCGATGCCCTTGAGGGCCCGCGCCTCCGGGATGTCCTCGGTGTCGCCGGCGATGTACAGGCGCTTGCCTCCGGCGCTGAGCACGTAGCCGTTGTCGCCGCGGCCCTTCGGGTGGTACTGCAGGCGCCCCTGCGTCGTGTTGTACGCGGCCACCGCCTCGATGCCGATGCCCTTGAGCGTGGCCGTGTCGCCGGGCTTCATCACGCGGGCCCCGGCGATCTTCGCAGCCGCGTTCGCGCTGGCCACGATCTCGGTCTGCGGCGTGCGGATCTTGGCGATCGAGGCCGCGTCGAGGTGATCGCCGTGCTCGTGGGTGACGAGGATGAGATCCGCCTTGGGCATCTTCGCGTAGTCCGCGTAGCGGCTGACGGGGTCGACGTGGACCACCGTGGGGCCGAGCTGCAGCATCAGCGTCGCATGTCCCAGGAACGTGATCGTGAGCTCGCCCGCAGGCGTCGCGAACTTGTCCGCAGACTGCGCCGCCGCCGGCACGGCGACCGCCAGGGCGAGGACCAACAGTGTCGTGACTTTCATCTTTGACCTCCTCCGTGTTTTTCCACCGCGACTCCGATCCGGCCCTCGCTGTGCTCGAGCAGCCTCTCGGCGTCCTCGCGGCTCAATCCCAGCAGCACCATCACGATGGCGGTCTTGGGCTTGCGGCCCGAGTCCTCGAAGGCCCGCGCCGCGGTCTCCTCGTCGCAGCCCGTGGCGATGCGAATCAGCCGCTGCGAGCGGCGCACGAGCTTGCTGTTGACGGGCGTCAGGTCGACCATCAGGTTGTTGTAGACCTTGCCCATGCGGATCATGGCCGCGGTCGTGATCATGTTGAGCACCAGCTTGGCCGCGGTGCCGGACTTCATGCGGGTGGAGCCGGAGACGATCTCGGGGCCGACGTCGACGAGGATCGCATGATCGGCGTGCGCGAAGGTCCGCGACCCGCGGTTGCAGCTGAGGGCCGCGACCACCGCGCCGCGCTCGCGGGCCCGCTTCATTGCGCCGATGACGTAGGGCGCCTGGCCGCTTGCCGTGATGCCGACCAGCACGTCGGCGGGACCCAGGGCGCGCTCGTCGATCGCTCGGCCGCCGGCCGCCTCGTCATCCTCGGCCCCTTCGATCGAGCGGACGAGCGCCTCGGGCCCGCCTGCGATGATCCCCTGCACCATCTCCCGGGGCGTGCCAAAGGTCGGCGGGCACTCGGCCGCATCGAGCACGCCGAGCCTTCCGGAGGTGCCCGCGCCGATGTAGAACAGGCGCCCGCCCCTGCGGAAGCCGTCGACGACGCGGTCGACCACGCCCGCGATCGCGTCGATCGCCGCGGCCACGGCCTGCGGCACCTTGTGGTCCTCGGCGTTGATGATCGCTAGTATTTCCCGCGTGCTCTTTGTGTCGATGCCCTGCGAGGCGGGGTTCGGCTGCTCGGTGGTGAGGCCGTCGAGGTGGCTGCTCATCGGCTGTCAGTATAGCCGATCCCGCGCCGGATTGCCCGACTGCAGTCGCCACGCGGTCGCCTATCCCGGCGCCGCGGCGAACCCCAGCGCCCGGCGGCGGAACGCGAGGACACCCGACGGCTCGAGGGCGTCGGGTGTCCACTTGCACTCGATCGCCATCGGCGCCCCACGACGCGCCGCGAGCACGCAGTCGATCTCGTGTCCCCGCTTGTCGCGCCAGTAGTGGAGCGACCGGTGCTCAAGGCAGGCGTGCAGCTCGTTCAACACGCAGGGCTCCCACAGGCCGCCGCGGTCATCCGGCCGCACCTCGCCGATCCCGCGGAACGTGCACACGAACCCGGTGTCGAAGCCGAAGATCCTCGGCGCCGAAGTCCTGAGGATCGCGGGACATCATCGGCGTGAGCCAGACCTCGGCCCTCCTGCCGCTCGAATCCAGAAAGTACTCGGGATCTTCGAGTCGCCGGCGCCGACGGCCAGGCCAAGATGAGCAAGAGGCTGGGCAACGCCGGGACGGCGGAGAAGAGGGTCGCGGGCATGGACACCGACCCCAACCGCGTCCGCGGCGACATCCCGGGCACCGTCAAAGGCAACCCGGTCTTCGCCCGCCGCCACGCCTTTGACTGCGACCAGGCCGAGGTCCAGGCGCCGAAGGCGCGCTGCCGCGCGGGCCGGTCCCCATCGCCGTTGTCCTGTGCGTGATCCCCTGTGCCGCGCCCCCGGCGACTGTCCGCCGCTGCCAGCCTCGCGAACCCAACGCCCTGCAGACCCTCTTCCGCCGCCACTTCCGGCCCTCACCGACGCCAACGGTGCCCAGAATTGCACCAATAGTTGAAGGCTGCGGCCGTCTCAACGTTCGCCCGCCGCGGGCGCGCCGTCAATCCTTCTCGTCGGCGCCCTCGAGGAGCTGCAGCCCTTCGAACGCCTTGGGGGCCAGCAGGCCGGCCTTGGCGTACACCATCAGCTTGGCGCGGCTGTCGGCGATGTCCAGGTTGCGCATGGTCAGCTGCCCGATGCGGTCCTGCGGGGAGAAGGCGCCTTGGTTCTTCTCCATGGTCAGGCGGTCGGCGTCGTAGGTGAGGTTCGGGCTCGCGGTGTTGAGGATCGTGTAGTCGTTGCCGCGGCGCAGCTCGAGGGCGACCTCGCCGGTGATCGCCCGCGCCACCCAACGCTGCAGCGTTTCGCGCAGCATCATCGACTGCGGATCGAACCACCGGCCCTCGTACAGCAGCCGCCCCAGGCGCCGGCCCATGTCGCGGTACTGCTCGATCGTGCCCTCGTTGTGGATGCCGGTGATCAGCCGCTCGTAGGCGATGTGCAGCAGGGCCAGGCCCGGCGCCTCGTAGATGCCCCTGCTCTTGGCCTCGATGATGCGGTTCTCGATCTGGTCGCTCATGCCCAGGCCGTGCCTGCCGCCGATGCGGTTGGCCTCCAGCACCAGCTCGACCGGCGTGCCGAAGTTGTGGCCGTTCAGCGTGACCGGCTCGCCTTCGTCAAAGCCGACCGTGACCTCCTCGGCGGCGATCGCCACGTCGGAGCGCCAGTGAGCGACGCCCATGATCGGCTCCACGATCTTCATGCTGTGGACGAGGAGCTCGAGCTCCTTGGCCTCGTGAGTGGCGCCCCAGATGTTGGAGTCGGTCGAGTAGGCCTTCTCCTTGCTCATGCGGTAGTGCAGGCCGGCCCGCTCCAGCAGCTCCGACATCTCCTTGCGTCCGCCCAGCTCGTTGATGAACGCCTGGTCGAGCCAGGGCTTGTAGATCCTGAGGCTCGGGTTCACCATGAGCCCGTAACGGTAGAAGCGCTCGATGTCGTTGCCCTTGAAGGTGCTGCCGTCGCCCCAGATGTGGACCCCGTCCTCGCGCATCGCGCCGACCAGCACGGTGCCGGTGACCGCCCGCCCGATCGGCGTGGTGTTGAAGTAAGGCAGGCCCGCAGTCGTGATGTGGAAGGCCCCGCACTGGAGGGCCGCGATGCCCTCGCGGACCAGCTGCGTCCTGCAGTCGATCAGCCGGGCCTTCTCGGCCCCGCACTCGAGGGCGCGCCTGGGGATCGAGTCGTAGTCGGTTTCATCGGGCTGGCCCAGGTTCGCCGTGTAGCAGTAGGGGAGGGCGCCTTTCTGGCGCATCCAGTAGATGGCGGCGCTGGTGTCCAGGCCCCCCGAAAAGGCGATGCCTACTTTCTCCCCGATGGGGAGGGAACCAAGAATGTTGCTCATGGCACCCGTCAGTTATCCGCACGGACGGCTGCTGGTCAAGCCGCCCGTCTGCGTGCCTCGGCCGGCCCGCGACGCCTCCCTCTGTCCGGGCCGCAGGTCTCTACAGGCCCAGCAGCAGCCGGGCGACCACAAAGTAGATCGTCAGGCCCGCCAGGTCGATGACTGTGGCCATCAGCGGCGCAGCAACGACCGTCGGGTCGATGCCGAGCCTGCGGATGATCAGGGGCGAAAAGGCTCCGACGATCGTGGCGAAAGCGACCACAAAGGCCAGCGCGATCGCGACCGTGGCGGCCTCGTGCCACTCGACGGCAGGCGGCAGCAGCAGCGAACGTGCAAAGATCAGCGCTCCCATCGCGGCGCCCAGCATGATCCCGACGGCGAGCTCCCTGGCCATGACGCGCCCCAGGTCGCGCGGGTGGATGTCGCCGGTGGCCAGCCCTCGGATCACCTGGGTCGAGGCCTGCGTGCTGGAGTTGCCGCCGGTGCCGATGATGGTCGGGATGAACAGGGTCAACACGGTAGCGGCGACGAAGAGGCTTTCGAACATGGAGAGGACGTTGGTCGTGGCGGTCGCCGCGATGAGCAGCAGTCCGAGCCACGGGACCCGCCGGCGCACCAGGTCCCACACGGTGCTCTCCATGTAGTTCGCCGCCTCGCCTCCGACCGCCGCCATGCGGTAGGCGTCCTCGGTCTCTTCCTCCTTGAGGACGTCCATGACGTCGTCGAAGGTGATGACGCCGAGCAGCCGATTCCTGCCGTCGACGACGGGAAGCGCGGCCAGGCCGTAGACCTGCAGCGTCCTCGCCGCTTCTTCCTGGTCGGTGTCTTCGCGAACGGAGACGACTCTGTCGCTCATCACATCGCGGACCGTCTGGCCGTCCGCGGCCCCGAGCAGGCTCCGCAGCGACACGACGCCGACCAGCCGCTTGAGGCTGTCCAGGACGTAGAGATCGTACAGCGCTTCGGTCTTTGCGGCGTGCCTGCGCACCCAGGCAATCGCGCGGACGACCGTGAGCGAGCGGGAAACGGCCAGGTAGCGGGGCGTCATGATGCCGGCCGCCTCGTCCTCGTCGAAGCGGAGCAGCAGGC
>CAZKGO010000054.1:0-32658 GCA_964552235.1 uncultured Spirochaetales bacterium
AGACGCTGCTCGATGAGGCGCGCGGGAGAAAGGACGTCGAGATCCTCGAGGGGCCGCGCCCCTGGCCTTTTGACCGCGACGGGAACCTGTTCCCCGTCTGATGCGCTGCGGGCCGCTGCAACGGCGGCCCGCAGCAGGGTCTCAGGTCACCTCGAGCGCCGCGACCGACATCTTCGGAAGGGTCATCTCCAGGCCCTCGGCCGTGGTCCTGGCCCCGTTCCACTCCTTCGGCTTGACCGAGTCGGGCTTGTCGAAGGTGTTGTGCGTGGTCATGGCGGGAGCGGTGAGCAGCCGCCCGCTTGCCGTTGAGGCCTTGAGACCCCGTACGAACACCTTGAGCGCGATGTCCTTGTTCGGGTTTGCGTTGCTCAGGGTCAGGTGCAGCTTTCCCGCCGCATCGACCGACGCCGAGCCGGAGACCGCCGGCACATCCCACCCGGCCAGGGCGTAGCGCTCGCTCCGGATGTCCAGCGGCACCATGATCGCGTCCTGGTGCACGGCGTACATCTCGAAGACGTAGTAGCTCGGCGTGAGCAGCATCCGCTCCTTGTCGGTCAGGATCATCGCCTGCAGGACGTTCACGGTCTGGGCGATGTTGGCCATGCGCACGCGGTCGCAGTTCCTGTTGAAGATGTCGAAGTGAGTCGCCGCCACGATGGCGTCGCGCATCGTGCTCTGCTGGTAGAGAAAGCGCGGGTGCGTCCCGGGCTCGACGGCGAACCAGGTACCCCACTCGTCCACCACGAGTGCGACCTTCTTCTGTGGATCCCACTTGTCCATGATCGTCGAGTGGCGGCGCACCAGCTCGTCCATGAACAGGCCCTTGGCCACGATCTCGATCCACTGCCGCTCGTCGAACTGGGTGGCCGAGCCCTCGCGGTTGCCGTCGGGCAGCCGCTTGAGGCAGGTGTAGTAGTGAAGCGCAAGCCCGTCCATGAAGGGCTTGCCGCCGCGCAGTCCGTCGTTGCCCGCCTTTTCCATGAGGACATCGGTCCAGTGGTAGTCGTCGTTGCTCGGGCCGCAGGCGATGCGGTAGAGCTGGTTGTCGCCGTAGCTGCGGGCGTAGAGGCCGTATCGGCGGTAGAGGTCGGCGTAGTACTCGGCGGTCATGCGGCCGCCGCAGCCCCAGTTCTCGTTGCCGACGCCGAAGTACTTGAGCCGCCACGGCTCGCCGCGGCCGTTGGCCCTGCGCAGGTCCGACATCGGGCTCTTGCCGCCGAAGGTCATGTACTCGACCCACTGCGACATCTCCTGAACGGTGCCGCTGCCGACGTTGCCGCAGACGTAGGGCTCGCAGCCGAGCTGGGCGCAGAGGTCCATGAACTCGTGGGTGCCGAAGGCGTTGTTCTCCACCACGCCGCCCCAGTGGGTGTTGATCATCGTCGGCCGCTTCTCGCGGGGCCCGATGCCGTCCATCCAGTGGTACTCGTCGGCGAAGCAGCCGCCGGGCCAGCGCAGCACCGGCACCTTGATCCTCTTGAGGGCCTCCACGACATCCTTGCGGATGCCGCGGACATTGGGGATCTTCGAGTCCTCCCCGACCCAGAAGCCCTCGTAGATGCAGCGTCCGAGATGCTCGCAGAAGTGACCATAGATGTTGCGGTCGATCTTGGTCTTCGCGATCTTGACGTCCAACGTGATCTCGTTCATGTGAACTCCCCCGACCTGGAAGTCCTCTTCCAGGTCACAAGCTCCGGCGTTCTCGCCGGAGCCCTCTTGTCATTTCCCGGGAGCCGCGCGCTCCCGCTTGTCCCCATACAGGTAGCACTTGACCGTCCGGCTGTCAGCCTCGACGTCGGGCGGATCCGCTCTGCGGCAGATCTCCATGACGTGGGGGCAGCGGCCGGCGAACTTGCAGCCGACCCGGCCGTACTCCTTGACCTCGGTGGCGCCGAGGGTGATGCGCCTGGCCCAGGACTCGCGTTCCGTGGGCGCGGGCTCGGGCACCGATTCCTTGAGCAGCTGGGTGTAGGGATGCAGCGGCCGGTCCAGGACCGCTTCCACCGAGCCGGATTCCACCACGAAGCCGCGCAGCATGATCGCGATCCGATCGCTGATGTAGTAGGCGGTGGCCAGGTCGTGCGTGATGTAGAGGACGCTCACCTTCTGCTCGTCGCGCAGCCGCTTGAAGACGTTCACGATCGCCATGCGCAGGCTCGCGTCGACCATGGAGACGGGCTCGTCGGCGAGGATCAGGCGCGGCTGAGGGATGAGGGCGCGGGCCACGGAAACGCGCTGGATCTGGCCGCCGGACAGCTCGTGGGGGTAGCGCTTGCTCACCTCCTCGAGCGACAGGCCGACGGTCCGCAGAGCGGCGTCGACAACCGGAGCGGCGGAGCGCCGGTCGCAAGCCATCCCGAAGTTGAGCGCGGTGTCGTACAGGTACTCCTCGACGCGGCGCAGGGGATTGAAGGTCTCGAAGGGGTTCTGGAACACCGGCTGGACCTTCTTCATAAGCTCCTTGCGTCCGCCGCGGCTGCGGATCGCGGCGACGTCGCGTCCCTCGAACAGCACCCGTCCGTGCGTGGGCGCCAGGTCGTGGAGGAGCAGGCTCGCCAGCGTGGTCTTGCCGCTGCCGCTCTCGCCGGCCAGCGTGAAGATCTCCGGCTTCGCGGCATCCAGGGAGAACGACACATCGTTGACCGCCACCAGGCGGCTGCCGCCGATCAAGCCGCCGATGTGGAAGACGCGGGTCACGTGCTGGACGTCGAGCAGCCGCGCGTCGCTCATCGGGCGGCCTCCCGGAGCAGGTGGCAGGCGGCGCGGTGCCCCCCGCCGAGATCGACCATTTCCGGCGCCTGCGCGCGGCACAGGTCCATCGCGTGGGGGCAGCGCGGGTGGAAGCGGCAGCCTTCGGGAGGATTGGCCAGGTTCGGCGGAGACCCGCCCAGGCTCGCCTTGCTCGACTTGTCGCCGATCATCGGCAGCGACCCGATCAGGTGCTGCGTGTAGGGGTGGCGCGGCGCGTTGAAGATGGTCTCGGTCGGCGCCTCCTCTACGAGGCGGCCGGCGTACATGATCGCCACGCGGTCGGCCACGTTGGCGTGCACCGCCATGTCGTGGGTGACCAGCAGGACCGTGTTGCGGCTCTCGGCCTGGATGTCCTTGAGCAGGTGCAGGACGCCGCGCTGGACCACCACGTCGAGGGCGGTGGTCGGCTCGTCGGCGATGATCAGGCTCGGGTGGAAGACCGTCGCGAGGGCGATCGCCACCCGCTGCCGCATCCCGCCGGACAGCTGGTGCGGATAGGCATCGAGCACATCCGTCGGAAGCCCCAGGCTGTTCACGTGCTCGCGGATCTGCCGGAGGAACGCCGCCCTGTCGGTGATGCGCTGGTGCGTGTCGACGATGTCCTCGAAGGTGCGGATGATGCGCCGCACGGGGTTCAGCACGCTCATCGAGCCCTGCATCACGTACGAGATCTCCTTCCAGCGGATGCTGCGGCGCAGCTCGTCCTGGTCGACATGCAGCATGTCGACCGTGTACTTGCCGAACTGGTACTGGACACGGCCGCCTTCGACCCGCAGCGGCGGCTTGATCGTCCCTGAGATCACCTTGATGAGCGTGGTCTTGCCGCAGCTCGATTCGCCGGCCACTCCGTAGATCTCGTTGGGCTGCAGCTCCAAGGAGACGCCGTCGACGGCTTTGACGGTCCGGTGGATGCCGTAGGCCTCGGTCCTGTAGTAGGCGCGGAGGTTCTCGACGCTCAGCAGTGCCATGCTCAGGCTCCGATCCGCCGCAGGCGCGTGCGCGGGTCGATGTACTCGTTCACGCTCTGCGACAGGAAGTACAGGCCGAGGAAGAGCACGATCGCGACGACGACGGGGGCCGCGAGCCACCACCAGACGCCCGCCACGAGGGCCTGGTGCTGGTTGGCCCAGAAAATGGTGCTGCCGAGGGTCGGCAGGACCACGTTCGAAAGCCCGAGGACCCCGAGGGTCACCTCCATCCCGATCGACCACAGCATGTTGTTGATCGTGGTCGCGAACACCACCGGCAGCACGAAGGGCAGATGCTCGTTGAACGTGATGCGGAACGATCCCGTGCCGGAGTACACCGCGGTTCGGGTGAACGAGCGCTCCTTGAGGCTGAGCACCTGGGCGCGGATCAGGCGCGCGTCCCAGGGCCAGCCGAAAAGACCCATGATCAGCGCGAGCATCGCCAGGCTCATCTTGCCCCTGATGAGGAAGCTCAACAGGATCAGGACGGGCAGGATGGGCATGACGACAAAGCTGTCGTTGACCGACATGAGCACGCGGTCGACGGCCCCGCCCTGGTAGCCGGCCGTCAACCCAACCAGGATGGCGATGACGCGCGAAATCGCCGCGGTGAGCAGCCCAAGGAACAGCGAGTTGCGCACAGCGAAGGTCATCCACCAGAAGATGTCCTGACCCCGCGAGCTCGTGCCGAAAAGGTGCTGCAACGAAGGCGGCAGGTCTGCGGCCACCTTGAACGTCTTGCCCGGATCGTACGGCGAGACGGCGGAGAGAATCGACATGAGCAGCACGGCCGCCAGGAAGACGAAGGCGACGCGGAACCGGCCGTCGTGCTTGAGCAGATCCAGGATGACTCTCAGCATCGTTCGGCCTTCCTACTGGTAGCGGACCCGCGGATCGAACAGGGGGTAGACCAGGTCGAGGACGAGGACCGACGTGGCCACACCGATGATCGAGAAGAGCGTGATGCCCATGATCAGGCTGTAGTCGTTGGCCATCACGGCCTGGAGGGTGAGCATGCCCATTCCGGGATACCCGAAGACCACTTCCATGATGAGCGCTCCGTTGAAGATCAGTCCGAGCTGCAGCGCGAGCCCCGTGATCTGCGGCAGCAGCGCGTTGCGCATGACGTAGCCGAAGAGGATCTTGCCCTCCCGCAGCCCGGCAGTCTCCGCGTAGACCACATAGTCCTCGGAGATGATGTTGGACGTGAGGGACTTCATGCCGATGAACCAGGCGCCGATGCCGACAGTCACCAGGCTGATCGCCGGGAGGGCTGAATGCTTGAGCACCGTCAGCACGAACTTGAGGGTGAAGCGGACGCGCGTCCCGGGCGGGTAGGCCCCGGAGAACGGGAAGATCGGAATGATGTAGGCAAACATCACCAGCAGCACGAAGGCCATGATGTAGTACGGGATCGGCCGCACCGCCTGGCTCACCACGTCGACGGCGCGCATGATGCCGCTGTCGGGATAGTAGCTGGCCAGGCCGCCGAGGAGATTCCCCAGGATCCACGAGATCAGCACCGAGGTCAGCAGCAGGCCGAGGGTCCACGGCATCGCCTGCGCGATCAGGGAGACCACGGGCGTGGGAAAGGTCGACAGCGAAGGCCCGAGATCGCCCCGGAACAGGCGGCCCCAGAACGCCAGGTACTGGCTCCAGGAGCTGCCTTTGAGCCCGTAGAGCTCGGTCAGGGCCTCGCGCAGGTGGGCCACGCTGGCGGGATCGAGCTGGACCTGCGCCATCACCCGCTGGACCTGGGTTTCCACCGGATCCGTGGGAGAAACCCGCGGGATGACGAAGGTCAGGGTGACCCCCAGGAAGATCACCATCAGGTACTGTCCGATGCGGGGAAGGAGGTAGCGAAGAAAGAACTTGCGCACTGAGGAACCCCCAGCAGAACAAAGCCCCTCCGCAGCGTTCGCGCCGCGGAGGGGCTCCAGCCGTACCTACCTCTGTTTCGGCTTGATCATCGGGAACATGTACTTCGTATTGGCCCAGTTGGCCACCGGGTTGGTGTAGGGGTTCTCAGCGTTCGGGAATCCCGTCCAGTATGTCTCGTCGCACACCGCGAACACGTTGTAGGACATGATGGGGATAACGGGCATCTCGCGGGCCGCTAGCTTGACGAACTCGATGCCGAGATCCACGACCTTGGGATCGTCGAAGTCGAGCCTCTGGATCTGCTCGATGATCCTGTCGAGCTCTGGGTTCTTCCACCTCATCATGTTCTTGAAGACCATGACCTCACCGGTCTTCCGGTACAGGCTGGAGTGCAGGGACTCCAGGAACCAGAACAGGTCGGGGTGGCCTCCCCAGGTCTCGATCATCCACGAGAAGTTGGCGTCGAACTCCCCGATCGGCTGCAGCCTGGCGCGCGTCGCATTGTCGCGCACGTCCAGCGTGGCATCGATGCCGAACTCCTTCCAGCACTCGACGATCATCGCTCCGCCGCGGTTCATGACCGCCCGCGTCTCGCCCTCGCACAGGAGCGCGATCTTCCACGGCTGGCCGTTGGGCAGCAGCCACATGCCCTTGGCGTCGCGCTTGAAGCCGTTCCTCAGCAGCAGCTTTTCCGCAGTCTTGACGTCGTACTTCCACCACCCGTAGCCGAGAGCCTTGCGGATCTCGTTGCGATCCTTGGGCACCAGATCGCCGAAGGATTTTCGCGCCTCTTCGGCGATGCGCAGGCTCGCCTCGGGATCGTAGGCCTTGTACGGCTTGCCGTCGATCTCGAAGGGCGCGAACTCCATCAGCCACGGCTCCACCGGCCCGTGGTAGTGCTTGGGGTGCATGCCCGTCGGCGGGATGTGGATCGCCGAGATGGTGGCCGTGCCCCTGTAGGAGGCCATGGCGATCCGCACGATGTCGAGGGACAGGGTCAACGCCCAGCGCACTTCGCGGTTCTCGTAGGGGTACTTCTCGTGGTTGAAGATCACCATCGGCAGCGTGGGATCCGGATGGGCCCAGGGGAAGCTCTTGAACCAGCCCCTGGAGGTCGGGTTGGTCTTGGCAAGAGTCACCATCCCTTCGGGCGCGATGTCGTGGATCACGTCCAGGTTCTTGGCCGTCTGGGCCATGACCTTCTTGTCGCTCGGGCCAGGGGCTACGTACATCGCGTACTTGGGAGCTGGCATGCCGAAGCGCGCGAGCGAGGTGCGCTGCCAGTCCTCGCGCCGCTGCCAGAGGTACCAGTTGCCGTTCGGGTCGTAGTCCTTGAGCACGTAGGGGCCGAGGCTCACGGGCGGATTGAACTTGAACGCCCTGATGTCCGGCTGCTTCTCGAAGACGTGCTTGGGCATGATGAAGCAGGCGCTCCACCGCACCGTGAAGGTGCCGTGGAAGCGGGAGTTCGGTTTCTTCAGGTAGAAGATCACTGTGTACTTGTCCGGCTTCTCCATCCGATCCACGTACGTCTGGAACTGGCCCGTGTAGGCCATGCCCGGCGTGTTCTTCTGGGCCTCGACCGTATAGATGAGGTCATCGGCCGTGAACTCCACGCCATCGCTCCAGTACAGGCCCTGCCGGAGCTTCACCGTCATCTGGGTGAAGTCCTTGTTGTAGATCGGCCGCTCGGCGGCGAGAGAGTTGTCCCACACCTGGTTGTTGATGCCCGCGTCCGGGTCGATGTACCACAGGGCGTCGAGGGCCAGCTGCTGCAGGCCGCTCGAGTACGTCTGCATTCCCGGCCGCCAGCGGTTGAAGTCGTCCGCGGGCACGTTGCGCCCCGTCGGGTCTTCGAGGATCAGGGTCTCGGCCCTCGGAACTCCCGGCGCGACTTCGGCCTTGGCCGCTTCGGCGGCTTTGTCCGGCTGTCCGCCCGCCCACAAGGCGAGCGCGCAGATGGACAACGCTGCGCACAGGAACATTTTCCGTAGCATCATGTACCCACCTCCTGCTACTCCGTTTTCAGGCGAATGCCGCACCGCGACACTCACCCCCTCGATACTGCTGCGCCCTCCTCTCCCGGTAAACCCGGCTATGCTTTTGGCCATGATACCACTGCCATACCACAAGTCAAGGGGATACTGGGCTGCCGTTGAGGGTGTCATCTCGAATTGTGCAAGCTGCGCACCGGGCCGCGATATTACCTCTATTAGCTCCATAAACGGTGATCCATTCGTACGGAAATCCCTGTCTGGCACATGGTCGCTGTTGACAAGAGGTATGCAAGTGGTACACTCACCCACGATGAAGGCTGCACGCACGGCGACGATTCTCGTGAACCCCGGCCGCGTCATCGGGCATGCTGACCCCCGCCTCTTCGGCCACTTCCTGGAGCACTTCCACCGCCAGATCTACGGCGGCATCTACGAGCCCGGCTCACCGCTTGCCGATGCCGACGGATTCCGCAGCGATGTCGTTTCGGCGATCCGCGACATCAGCCCGCGGGTGATCCGCTGGCCCGGCGGCTGCTTCGTGTCGGCCTATCACTGGCAGGATGGCGTGGGGCAGCCGCGGCAGCCCGCCTTCGACAAGGCCTGGCGCGTCGAGGAGAGCAACGCCTTCGGCACCGACGAGTTCGTCGCCTTTTGCCGCAAGGTCGATGCCGAGCCCTACATCTGCGGCAACGCCGGAACGGGCGCGCCGGAGGAGATGGCCGCGTGGGTCGAGTACTGCAACCTCGAGCGCGAGGGGCGATGGGCCAGGCTGCGGCGGGCCAACGGCCACCCCGACCCGTATCGCGTGCGCTACTGGAGCATCGGCAACGAGAACTACCTGCCGGGCGAGATGGGCTCCAAGACACCGGCCGAGTGGGGCCGCTTCGTGCGCGAGACAGCCAAGATGATGCGCCGCGTCGACCCGTCGATCGAGCTGTTCGCAGCCAGCGTGCCCGACCTGGAGTGGAACGCGGCCCTGCTGCGCGAGGCGGGCGACCTCCTGGACTGGGTGTCGATCCACGGCTACTGGGACCGCCTGCAGCTCAAGAACGACCCGTCGCCCTACGAGGTGTGCGTCGCGAGGACTGCCGCGGTCGAATCGCGCATCCGCTCGGTGGAGCACATGCTCGGGGCGCTCGGGCGCCTCGACCGCATCCGCATCGCCTTCGACGAGTGGAACCTGCGCGGCTGGCACCACCCCAATGTGAACACGGGCCTCACGCCCGCCGAATACCTGGCGCCCCGCGACGAGAACGACCGCAACGAGACCTACACGATGGCCGACGCCGTGTTCAGCGCCTGCTTCCTCAACACTTGCCTGCGCCACTGCCGGACCGTCCGGATGGCCAACTTCTCGCCGACGGTGAACACGCGGGGGGCGATCTTCACGCATCCGGCGGGCCTCGTTCTCCGCTCGACGTGGCACGTCTTCAGGCTCTACGCGCCGATCGCCGCAGCAGCGGTGGTCGACTGCTGGTGCCCCGATTCCGGCAGCTTCTACGTGCAGGACGCGGGCTCCGCAGTGGTGGTGCCCAACCTCGACGTGGTCGCGGCCCTCCGCGGCGCCGAGATCCTCCTGTGCATCGCCAACCGCAGCCCCGACGCGGCAGTGCCCGTGGAGATCGAAGTGAGGGGAAGCGGCGAGCCCTCCCGCGCCGCCATGCGCAGCGTGACTGCCCCCTCGCCCGACTCGTTCAACGACGTCGGGGCACCCGATCGCGTAAGCCTCGGCGCCGAGCAGCCCCTGGGCGCGCGCAAGGGCCGGGTCCAGGCTGAAGTGCCGCCTCACTCCGTCAACATCGTGAGCGTCCCAACATGATCGCCAAACCGCTGCTGAGAGACGAGATCACCGAACAGCTGCGCAGGCTGGCCTACGAGCGGCGCGGCCCCAAGCCTGTGCGCATCGAGGCCGAGCGCGAGCTGGCGAAGCGGCTCAATGTCAGCCGCCTCAGCCTGCGCGCCGCCATCAAGAGCCTGGTCGACGAAGGGCTGCTGATGCGGCGCCACGGCAGCGGCACCTACATCCTGCCGCGCACGGGCATCGACACGGTGCACATGCTGGTGGCTGCGGACATCAAGCCGCACGATCCCTTCTACAACGAGTTCCTTTCGGAGCTTTCGCGCACACTCGCCACCGAGTCGATGCACCTGCGGGTCATCCACCCCGAGGGGGAGAAGCTCGAGCCGTCGGAAGCGCCCCTCATCATCGTCGGCCTGTGCGACGGCCGCATCCTCGGCGAGCTCGGCCGCAACTACCGCCACATCGTCTCGACGCAGTGCTACCCCGACTCCCTCGACATCAGCCAGGTCACCTTTGACGACTACCGCATCGGCGTCCAGGCCGCCCGCGTGATGGCGGAGCTCGGCCACAAGCACGTGGTCCTGCTCAGCGGCCCCGCGCACTACCCGTCGGCAGCCGAGCGCAAGCGCGGCTTCGCCGAGCAGGCCGCGGCGGCAGGGCTGCAGCTCCACACCATCGAGGGCAAGATGAACTACGCCTCCGGCTACGCCCTCGGCGAGCAGGTCGCGGCGATCGCCGGGCCTGCCGGCGGGGCGACCGCGGCGTTCGCGGCAAACGACTGGATGGCCCTCGGTCTCATGCAGCGGCTCGGGGAACTGGGGCTGCGGGTTCCGCAGGACCTCTCGGTGATCGGCTGCGACGACATCCACCTGGCCGCCGAAGTCAACCCGCCGCTTGCGACCTTCAAGTGGGACATGCGCCTGCTGGTCAACGAGGTCTTCGCCCTCATCGACGCCCACGTCCTCGGCCAGGGCAACCCGCACAAGCGCGTGCTGCTGCCCGCGCGCTTCGTCCACCGGGGCTCGCTCGCCGCTCCCGCCGGCGGCTCGGGCACCACGACGCCGCCGCGGTCCCCGGCTGCTTGACGGCCGCCGACCGGCGTCGCCTCAGGAACCGGAATCCAGGCGCCGCGCGGCTGCGCCGAGCCATGAGACCGGCAGGATCGTATCCACCGTGGGCAGCCCGAGCTCCCGCGCGCGGCTGCGCACGTGCTCTGCGACGCGGCGCGCCCGATCCTCGTCGCGGGCCACCAGGAAGAAGGCGCCCCCGCCGCCGGCGCCGCTGAGCTTGCCGCCCAGCGCGCCCGCGTCGCGGCCGGCCTTGAGCAGCTCCTCGAGGTGCTCCGAGCTCAGGCCGAGGGAGGCGAGCACGGCCTGCGCCTCTTCGGCCAGGCGGCCGACCTGCAGGACGGCCGCGGGATCGCGCGCGACCAGCACGCGCACCGCCATCCGCGAGAGGCGCCCGAGGTGGGCAAGCGCCTCGATCACGTGCAGGTCGCCGCGCCGCACCCGCCCGGTGATCTCGGCCACGAGCGTCCGCGTGTCCTTTTGCCTGGGAACCGCCCCGACGACGAAGTACAGCGGCGGGCTCACGATCCTGCGCGCGCGGGGCAGGCCCAGCGGCGACGGGTAGAAGGCGTGCATGCCGCCGAGCAGCGACAGCCCGGTGTCGATGCCGGAGGGAGTGCCGTGGAAGAGCCGCTCGGTCTGGTTGGCCAGGCGCCACAGGCTCCGCCGGAACGGGTAGCGCAGCCTGCCGCGCAGCATAGAGAGCCCAGCCATGACAAAGGCCACGGAGAGGGCGGCCGAGGAGCCGAACCCGACGCCGCGAGGGATCGACGACTCGATGCGGATCAGGCCGCGTCCGCGGCGCATGATCGCGGGGAAGAAGCGCTCGAGCAGAGCCAGGATCGAGGCGACGCGGGAGACGTCGTTCTCGAGAATGCCCGAGAAGGTCCACTCCTGGCGGCCCTCGAGGTCGAGCGAGACCTCGGTGGTGCCCGGCAGAGCGAGCCCGACGGCCGGGTGCCCGTGCACGGCCGCGTGCTCGCCGAAGAGGATCAGCTTGGCGCTGCCGGAGCCGCGGGCGCTCGCGCCCTTCGCGCCCGTCATGGCGACTCCTCCACGACGAGGCCGCGCGCCGAGGGGACGAGAGCCGGCAGGGCCGCACGGGAGGCCCCGACGAGGACACCCAGCTCGTTGCCGGCCCCCACCGCCTTGTACAGGCCGCGGCCGGCCACCGGCCGCTTGACCTCGGCGCTCACGCCGATCGCCCTGCCGAGCTCGAGCCCCAGGGCGCGCGCCGCCTCGAACCAGGCCGCAGCCTCGTCCCACCCGGCCGAAGAGGCGAACCCCGCCACCGCGCGGTTCGATGCCGCCAGGTAGTCCGCGGCAGCGGCCGGCTCGCTTCGCTTCCACTCCTGGTAGCGGGCTACGGCGCCGGATGTGATGACCGGAGCCTTCCCCTTGAAGAGGTACAGGGGAAGGATCCAGTCCAGCGCGAGCGGGGTCCACCGAGGCTCCTCGCCGCCCTCGAAGAGCCCGATGCCGCCGTGCAGCGACGCAGCCACGTCGTAGCCGCTGCCTCGCCCGCCCTGAAAGGCGCGGTGGGCCGCCAGCGCCGCCTGCGAGACCGCCTGGACCAGCTCGTCGCCGCGCAGGCCCGCCAGCGCGAGCAGCGCGGCGCTGGCTGCCACGGCCACCGCGGCGCTCGACCCGTAGCCCTTGGGAAGCGAACGGGAGTCGATGCGGATCGCGGCGGCCGGCAGCTCAGCGACGCCCCGCGCCCGCAGCAGCGACCGCACGGCCTCAACGACGGGCTCCAGCAGCCCGGGCTCGGAGCCGGGCCAGCACGCCTCGCCCCGCTCGCTCGCACCGACGATGCGGCAGCCGGCCGCGGGCCGGCTGCTCGCCGTCACGCGCGGCTCGATGGCTAGCGCGATGCCGAGGCCGCCGCTCTCGGTGACCGCGTACTCGCCGAGCAGCAGCAGGTTGGCTGGAACCGACAGGCGCATCAGCGAACGCTCCGCCGGCTCATAAGACCTCGCACACGGGGTCGCCGCCGACCCGGCTGCCTATGAGGCGCCACTCGGTCGACAGGCTCTTGATCGCCGCCACCACGCGATCGAGCTCATCGTCCAGGCAGAAGATCTTGACCTGCGGCCCGGCGTCCATCGTCTCCCATGCGCCGATGCCGGCAGCGCGCAGGCGCGCGCACTCGTGCAGCAGCCGCACCGTGTCCGGCTCCCAGTACAGCACCGGCGGCCGCGCGCCGAGCATCGTGGCGAACATGCGGTAGGTGCTCGCCCGCATGACCTCGCCCAGGCGCGCCAGGTCGCGGGCGGCCAGGGCCGCCTCGGCCTCCGCAGCCAGGCGCGACGAATCGCGCACCCAGGGCCTGTAGAATGGAGAGGCCGCACGCACCAGATCCATGGCCCCCCGCGTCGGCACCTCCTTGGCCGCCTGCCTCACGGCGACCACCAGGATGCGGATCTGGGGCCAGTGACTCGGCCCGTGCAGGCGCCGGGCGCTGGCCGCGCCCGCAGGCAGCTCGACCCAGCCGCCAAAGACCGCCCGCGCAGCCGACGCGGAGCCCACGCGGGCCAGCTCCGAAACGCGCTCCGCGGGCAGCCGGAGCCCGGCTGCGGCCGTGCACGCCCACGCCAGGGCGGCAAAGCCCGACGAAGAGCTCGCCAGTCCCGCAGAGGTCGGGAAGTTGTTGTGCGACTCGGCGCTGAAACGGCCGGTGATTCCCGTGACCCTTCGCAGGTTTTCGAAGAAGGCCCGGTAGCGGCGCGGGTCCTGCCGCTCGCCCCCCACCACGACCTCGTCCTGCCCCTGCGCGAGCGTCACGCGCGTCTCGGTGACCAGCTCCGCGAGGCTGACCGCGATGCTGGTGGTGGCCGCCGTGTTGCGCCGCACGCTGCGCTTGCCCCAGTACTTGATCAGGGCCAGGCTCGGCGAAGCCCGGCAGACCGCGGTGCTGGCCATCAGGTCCTCCGCGCCTGCGCCACCAGCTCGGCGGCGCGGGCCGAGGTGTAGCAGGACTCGGCGGCGAGCCGGTCGGCGACTTGGCGGACTTGGGGGCCTCGCGCGCCCGCCAGCCAGGCCAGGCGCAGCGCGTGGTGGCGCATGTGCCCCTTCTGGATGCCCTCGGTCACGAGGGCGCGCAGGGCTGCCAGGTTCTGCGCGAGGCCGGCCGCTGCCGCGATGCGCGCGAGGCCCGGGCCATCCGGGCTGCCGAGCAGCCGCAACGCCAGCCGCGCCGCCGGGTTGACGTTCACGCCCCCGCCGACGGTGGCCAGCGGTATCGGCATCTCCAGGCGGCCCTCGAGGCGGCCGCCTGTGCGGCTGTAGACGCTCAGGCCGCGGCAGGCGCCGTCGCGGCAGGCCCATGCGGCAGCCGCGGCCTCGACCGCCCGCGTGTCGTTGCCCGTGGCCAGGGCGAGGGCCGCCACCGCGTTCATGATGCCCTTGTTATGGGTGACGGCGCGGTCGGGGTCCTCCTGCGCGAGGGCGGAGGCGAGCACGATCCTCTGCGCCACCTCCGCGCCCGTCGCCTCCTCCGCAGCCAGGGCATCCTCGCGCAGCGAGACGCTGGCGCCCGCGAGCCTGCGGGCTGCCGCATTCGTCAGCACGCTCATCAGCACGCGGCCGCCGCTCAGCCTTTCCAGCAGCTCCCGAGTTGCCTCGGCCGCCGTGTCGAGGATATTGGCGCCCATGGCGTCGCGCACGTCGATATGGAGGTGGACGCGCAGCAGCCCCGTGCGGGGCAGCATCAGGGCCTCCAGGTCGCGCAGGCCGCCGCCGCGGCCGTACAGCGACGGAAGCGCGTTCCGCACCAGGGCCTCAAGCTCCTCGCGCGCAGCCGTCACCGCCTCGCAGGCTCCCTCGCCTGCGCCCTCCAGAAAGACCTGCGCGGTCATGACCGGCTCGCTCGCCCACGTGCGGATTCCCCCCGAAGCGCGCAGCAGCCTGCCTGCGTAGGTCGCGGCGGCCACCACCGAAGGCTCCTCGACCGCCAGCGGCACGTCGACGGTCGCCCCGTCGATCGGCAGGCCCGTGACGACCCCGATCGGCACGGGGATGAACCCGATCGCCGCCTCGACCATCACGTCTGCGAGGTCGAGCAGGTCGCCCTCGCCCGCCGTGGCCGCGAGCTCCTCGGCTTCGAGACCGGGCAGCGATCCCAGCAGCGCGCGCCGCTCGGCCACGGTGAGTTTCCTGAGATTCGGTGGAAGATGGAAGCCCGGACGCTTCACTACCTGCTCCGCCCGCGCGACGGCTTGCGACTCGGGGGCCGCCGCGGGGGCCGCTGCCCCGGCGGCAGTCCGGCAGCCTCCGACCGCAGGGCATCGACCGCCTCGGCAAAGGCCGCAGACCGCACCAGCCGCGCCCGCCGCAGCGCAGCGACGTCGGCGCTTGCCGTGAGCACCATCGCCGCCTTGAGGACGCTCGCCACCTCTTCGATCAACCGCAGCGCCCCGTCGACGCCCTCACGGACCACGGCGCGGATGAAAGGCAGCGCCATGCCCGCGAGCTCGGCGCCGAGGGCCAGGCTGCGGGCCACGTCCATCCCGGTGCGCACGCCGCCGGAAGCGAGGATCCTGCCCCTTTGGTCCGAAAGGGCGTCCAGCAGCACGGCCGTGGGGATGCCCCAGCGGTCGAACGCCCGCGCCGCGGCAAAGCGCTCGGGCGGCAGCCGGTAGGACTCGACGGCGACCCAGTTGGTGCCGCCGGCGCCGGCCACGTCCACGTAGCGCGCGCCCAGGTCCAGGAGCCTGCGCGCGAGCCGCGGCTCGATGCCGAAGCCGGTCTCCTTGACGATCACCGGCACGGGCGAGCCCGCGCACAGCCGCCCGATCGCCGCCTCGAGGCCGCGAAAGTCGCGGTCGCCGTCGGGCTGGAACAGCTCCTGCCCGGGATTCAGGTGCACGACGAGGGCCTGCACCTCCAGGCGCCTCGCCATCTCGAAGACCGTGGCGTGGGGGATGTCGCGCACCTGCACGGCCCCGATGTTGGCCAGCACGGGCACGTCGGGGGCCAGCGGCTTGATGTGGAAGTGCTCGAAGGCGTCGGGCTCGTGGAACAGGATGCGGATCGAGCCCAGGCCGACCGGCACGCCGGCCTTCTGCGCGGCCCGCGCCAGGTTGGTGTTCGCGGCAAAGCCCTCGGCCGATCCCCCGGTCATGCACGAGATGAACAGCGGCAGCGCCACCTCGTGATCGAGAAAGCGCGTGCGCGTGTCCACGGCGTCGGCGTCGAGGTCGGGCAGCGCCTGGTGAACCAGGCTCACTCCGTCGAACCCAGCCGAGGGTCCGACCTCCACGACATAGGTGGGGGTCTCGACGCAGATCTCGACGTGCTTCTTCTTGCGGGAGCCGATCGAGCTACCTGACGGCGTACTCACGGTATCCGTCCTCCCGGATCCCGGCCAGGAAAAAGGCTCCGGCCGGGATGCCTGCGCGCAGCGCCTCGATGGCGGCGGCATACTCGCGGGGAGGCTCCGGCGAGGCGAGCCAGCCCTGGTAGCTCTCGATCGACCCGGCCAGCTCCCCGGCGAGCAGGCCGTCGAGGTTCCACCGGCCGATCACCTGCGGCGCCGCGGCAGCCACGGTCCCGCTCATCACGAGCGTCGTGTTGCCCGAGCCGTAGGACGCGGCCAGCAGCCGCTTGCCGACGATGGCTCCGCCCAGCGCCCGCAGCCGGTCGGCGAGCAGGAACGCGAGGGCGAGGTAGAGGGAGCCGGAGTAGATGTTGCCGATGCGGGAAACGGCTTCCACAGAGGCGAACAGACCCCGCTCGGCCAGCAGCTGCCGGGCCGCGGCCTCCTCGAGGCCCAGGTGCTTGTGGAGCAGGCGCTTCATCGCGATCTCGGGCATGTTGCGGAACGGCGCGTGCAGCGCGAACAGATCAGTGGATCGCAGCACGTCCGAGGGCGACTGCCCCCGCCTGCGGCAGTGATCGGCAAAGGCGCCCTCGAGCGACTCCTGGTAGCAGTGAATCGAGTAGCCGCCCTTGACGCGCGCCGTCTCGCTGCCGATCGGACGGAAAAAGTCGTCCACGTCGTCGGAGTGCAGACCGATGGTGTCCAGGTCGAGGACCAGCAGCCGGGGATCGGGCTGCACGAGCACGGCGACCGCCCCCGCGCCCTGCGTGATCTCCGCGGTGCCGCCGGCCTCGTAGCGCGCGATGTCGGTGCAGAGCACCAGCCCGCTCTCGCCTGAGCGCCCGCTCGCCGCCAGCAGTGCAGCGATCCCGGTGAGCGCCACGGTAGCGCCCGCGCACGCGTGCTGCGCCTGGAACGTGCCGAGCGACTTCGGCACGGGCCTGCCCGCCCTGGTGAGCAGCCCCTGGACGTAGGCCGCAATCGGCTTCGACATGTCGACGCCTGTCTCGGAGCCCGCAGCCAGGTAGCGCAGCCTCGCAAGATCCAGCCCGGGGTTCGCGTCGAGGAGCCGCCGCGCCGCTTCGGCGGCCATGGTCACCGGGTCTTCCCACGGAGCCGGGTAGCGAAAGGCGGCCTGGCCGGTGGAGCGTGCTGCCGCCTGCAGCAGGCGCCCGAGCTTGCGGTTGCCCGTCGACCTGATCGCGATCAGCCTCTCGACGCTCATGCTGCGCCTGGGCGCGTACGCGGCCAGGTCGCTGATGCCAACGGACGTCATAGGGTGCCCACCATTCGTGCTTCGCGCCATTATAGGGGACCGATCGACTCAGCGCAAACCCAGCCGGCCGCCCTCCGTCGTTGTGGGTGGCCGGCCGGGGGCTGAAGTCACTGCGCTGACGTGCGCCCCTGAGGCCGCGAGCCGCCGGCCTGACGCGCCCAAGCGACCCTTGCCCGGCGTCCTCCGGTTGCGCACATTGGGGCGGTGAAGATCGCGGTCCTCCTGTCCGGCGGCGTGGACAGCTCCGTGGCCCTGCACCTGCTGCGCCGAGCGGGCGGCGCCGACCTGGCGGCCTACTACCTCAAGATCTGGCTCGAGGACGACCTCGCCTCCCTCGGCGCATGCCCCTGGGAGGAGGACCTCCGCTACGCCCGGGCCGTCTGCGACGCGGCGGGCGTGAGCCTCACCGTCGTGCCCATGCAGCGGCTCTACTACGAGCGCGTCGTCTCCTACGCGATCGAGGAGCTGCGGCTTGGCCGCACGCCGAGCCCCGACATCCTCTGCAACGAGCGCATCAAGTTCGGGGCCTTTCTCGAGATGCTGCAGGATTCCTGCGACCGGGTCGCCACCGGCCACTACGCGATCCTGGAGCGGCGGGCCGACGGCCCCGTGCTCAGGCGCTCGCCCGATCCGGTCAAGGACCAGACCTACTTTCTCTCGCACCTGAGCCGGGCGCAGCTCGAGCGCGCGCTCTTTCCCATAGGGGCGATGCGCAAGGCCGAGGTGCGCGAGGAGGCCCGCCGGCTCGATCTCGCCAACAAGGACCGGCCCGACAGCCAGGGCATCTGCTTTCTCGGCAAGATCCGCTACCCGCAGTTCGTGCGCGCCTACCTCGGCGAGCGGCCCGGCGACATCGTCGAGGCCGACAGCGGGCGAGTCCTCGGACGCCACCGCGGAACCTGGTTCCACACCATCGGCCAGCGCGAGGGCCTGGGGCTGGGGGGCGGACCCTGGTATGTGGTGAAGAAGGACACGGCGGACAACGTCGTCTACGTCTCGCACGGCTCAGTGCGCAGGCCGCGCGCCGGCTTTTCCGTGAGCCGCCTCCACTGGATCGCTGGGCCCCCGCAGCCGGGAGCGCGGCTGCTGGTGCGCATCCGCCACGCGCCCGCCCTCGCCTCCTGCACGCTCTCTCCGGCCGGGCCCGACTCGCTCGAGGTGGCCATGGACCCGCCCGATGCCGGCATCGCGGCCGGACAGTTCGCGGTCTTCTACGAGGGCGACGTCTGCCTCGGCTGCGGCGTCATCGACGGCTGAAGCCGGCCTCGAGCGCCGCCGCCGCCCAGGCCGCGTGCTCGGCCACGACCGGGTCGGCGTCGCGCGAGAGGCGCCGCAGCTCGGGCAGCAGGTCGGCCGCGCCGGCGTTGGCGGCCACGACGCAGGCGTTGCGCACCAGGCCGCGCCTGCCGGAGCGCGCAAGCGGCGAGCCGGCAAAGGCGGCCGCCACGTCAGCGCGGTTCCCGAGCGCGAGGATGCGCGCGAGCGGCTGGCGTGCGCCCGCCTTGAGCCTGGTGAAATCCTCCACGTCGGTCACAGGCGCGCGGGCGTTCAGCGGGCAGGCTTCCTGGCAAAGGTCGCAGCCAAAGAGCCAGTCGCCGATCAGGGGCCTGAGGTCGGCGGGGATCGAGCCCTTGTGCTCGATGGTGAGGTAGGAGATGCAGCGGGAAGCGTCGAGGTCCTGCGGGCCTGCGAGCGCCCGCGTCGGGCAGGCTTCGATACACCGGCGGCAGTCCGGCGGGCAGGCTCCGTGGCGGTCGCCGCAGCCGCCGCTCGGCGCGAAGCGCAGGGTCGAGAGGATCTCGCCGAGCACGATCCAGGAGCCGAAGCGGCTGGAGATCAGCAGCGTGTTGCGTCCGCAGAAGCCGATGCCGGCCCGTTCGGCGTAGGCGCGCTCGGCGAGAGGCGTGGCGTCGACGGCCGCGGCAAAGCGCTCGTTCGGCCACCGGCGCTCGAGGGCGCGGACCACGCTCCGCAGGCGCTGCCCGAGGCTCTTGTGGTAGTCGCGGCCCCAGGCGTATCGGGCGATCCTGCCCGAGGGGGCCTCGTGGTTCGGCGCGGCCGCCTGGGTCTCCTGGTAGTAGTTGAGGGCCGCCACGACGATCGAGCGGCAGCCGGGCAGGATCTTCGCAGGCGCGTACCTGAGAGGGGCGGCTCGCGCCAGCCACTCCATGCCGCCGGCGCTGCCGCGCTCGATCCAGCGGCGGAAGCGTGCTTCCCGGTCGGGCAGCGCCTCCGCGTCCGCTACGGCGACCAGACCGAGGCCCTGCTCGGCGAACAGAGGTCGCAGCCCGTCGGGAAACGGCGGAACCCAGGGCTCGCGCGTGTTCACCGCTGCGCGCCGTCCGGCCCGATGTCAGCCCTGCCCGTGGGTCCGGACGCTGACCCGGGCGGCCACCTGGCGCGCCAGGCCGCGGAGGGCCTGCGCCGCCGGGCTGTCGGGTTTCTGCACGACGATGGGGCGGCCGCTGTCGCCGCCGCGGGAGATCTCCGCGTCGAGCTCGATGGAGCCGAGGAAATCCACGCCGTGCTCCCGCGCGGCCTTTTCGCCGCCGCCGCGGCCGAACACCTCGCCGCTCATGTTCTCCACGATCCCCAGCACGGGCACGCCGAGATGCTCGAAGGCGTTGAGGCCTCGCGATGCGTCGCCCACGCTGAGGGCCTGGGGCGTGGTCACGACGATTCCGCCGGTGACGGGCACCAGCTGGGCGAGCGACAGCTGCACGTCGCCGGTTCCCGGCGGAAGGTCGGCGACCAGGTAGTCGAGCTCGCCCCACAGCACCTCGGTGAACAGCTGCCGGATGGCGCTATGCAGCATCGGCCCGCGCCACACGAGGGCCTGGTTGGCCGGGATCAGGAAGCCCATGCTCATCACCTTGACCCCAAAGGCTTCGGCGGGCACCAGCTTGCCGTCCTCCTGGGGCGGAAGCTCCGTGAGCCCCATCATCATCGGCACGTTGGGGCCGTAGATGTCGGCGTCGAACAGCCCGACCCGCGCGCCCTCGAGGGCGAGGCTGATCGCCAGGTTGACGCTCACGGTCGACTTGCCGACGCCGCCCTTGCCGCTGGAGACCGCGATGATGTTGCCGATCGGAAGAGCGATCTTTTCTGCGATGCGCTTGTCCGCACGCACCCGCGCGTCGAAGCGGATGGCGATCGCGCCGATGCCGGGCAGGTGCTCGCGGAGGGCCCGCTCGCAGTCGCTCCTCATCGTTTCCTTGAGCGGGCAGGCGGGCGTGGTGAGCATGAGGGTAAAGCTCACGTCGGAGCCCTGCACCTGGATGTCGCGGACAAAGTCGAGGCTGACCAGGTCCTGGTGGAGCTCGGGCTCCATGACGGTTCGCAGCGCCTCCCGGACTGCTTCGACGGTGATGGACATGTGATCTCCTCTCGTCGGTTCAGGACCGGTCGGCGTGCAGCGGGTGCAGGCTCCGGCGATAGGCCTCGTACTGGGCGCCCGCGTGGTAGGAGGAGCGCACCAGCGGCCCCGCCTCCACGTGGAGGAACCCCTTTTCCAGCGCAGCCTGCCGCAGCTGCCGGAACTCCTCGGGCGTCCAGTAGCGCGCCACGGGAACGTGGGCCTTGGTCGGCTGCAGGTACTGGCCGAGGTTCATCATGCTCACCCCGGCCGCGAGCAGGTCGTCCATCGCTTCCAGGACCTCCTCGCGCGTCTCGCCGAGGCCGAGCATCATGCTGCTCTTGGTGGCCGCCCCGGGGTCGATCTCGCGCACGGTCCTGAGAAACTCCAGCGACCTCTCGTAGGTCGAGCGGGAGCGCACGCTCGGGGTCAGGCGCCGCACGGTCTCGAGGTTGTGGCTCGTGATCTCGGGACGACTCTCGACCACCGCCCGAATCGCCTCCGCGCTGCCCATCAGGTCCGAAGAGAGCACCTCGATCGAGCAGTCGGCAGCCGCTTCCCGGATGGCGCGCACGGTGGCCGCCAGCATCTCAGCGCCCCCGTCGGCGAGGTCGTCGCGGTTGACCATCGTGATCACGGCGTGCCGCAGGCCCATGGCCCGCACGCTCTCGGCCACGCGCAGCGGCTCCGCCCGATCGACGTCGCGGGGCCGGCCGGTGCGCACGGCGCAGAAGCGGCAGCGGCGCGTACAGACGTCGCCCAGGATCATGAAGGTGGCGGTGCGGTGCTCGCCCCAGCACTCGTGCAGGTTGGGGCAGCGCGCCTCTTCGCAGACCGTGTGCAGCGCTCCCGAGTGAACCAGGCGCCTGATGGCGCGCGTGTTCTCGTTGTCCGTCAGCTTGACGCGAAGCCACTCGGGCTTGCGCACGGCTCCCGCGGCCATGGGCAGAACATACCCATCGGGCGGGTCAGGGTCAACGCGGGGCGGTCTGCCTCCCGGCCGTCACTCCCGGTGGTGTCCGGCCACGTTGTCCTCGAGGCCGGCCAGGTCTTGTTCCTCGTCCTCGTCCTCGTCGCTGCCTTCGATCTCGTAGAGCTCCTTTTCCTCGGGGCTGAGATCGCTGAAGTGCAGCTCCTCCGGATGCAGCCTGATGTTGCCTGTTCCCGCCAAGGTGGCGCGCAGCAGGTGCTCGGCGCGGCTGCCCTTTTCCACGAGCGTGAGGGTCCGCGAGTCGCGGATGAGCTGCTTGAGCCCGGCCGACAGCTGGCCGCCGTCCAGCTCCTCGTGAACGTAGCGGCCGTCCGCCGTGACGCGCATCACCTCGAACGAGCGGGCCTTGAGCCCTGCCTCGCCGTGCATGCGGCGGTAGTGCTCCTTGATCGCGTGCTCGATGCGGTGCGGGATCGCGGCTTCGGCGGCCCGTCTCTGCTCCGCCTCGCCTTCGGGCGGCTCGGGGTAGATTTCGGCGCTGCGGTACGACTCGAACAGGTGGTGGCTGTGCTTGACGTCGGAGCCGCGGCAGCGGTCGACGCGGTAGCTTCCCTCGTAGGCTCCATGGCCCGTCAGGAACAGCGTATAGCCCGTCTGGTCATCGAGGCAGCCGAGAAGCTCCTGGAATGTGGTCTGCTTGGCCATCGCTGTCCTCCCCTTGAACCTAGGTACACCATAGCGGGCCCGGCCGCAAGGCCCGCCGGGCGCCCCCGCCGGCGGGCCGGCGGCTTGCGCGACCGGCGCTTTCCCCCCATAGTGGGGCGCGGGACGGGTGAGAAGATGGCAGACAGGATCCCTTCGGCGATCGTCACGGGGGCAAGTCGAGGGCTGGGGCGCGGAATCGCCGAGCACCTGGCTTCCCAGGGCCTCTCGGTGGTCATCAACTACGCGCGCAACGAGGCGGCTGCCCGCCAGACCGCCGAAGCATGCCGGGCCGCCGCGCGCAGTCCGGACCAGCGCTTCGTGCCGGTCCAGGGCGACATCGGAGCGGCCGACGAGCGGCAGCGGCTCGTCGAGCGCGCCTTCGGCGAGCTCGGCGCCATAGACGCCCTGGTCAACAACGCCGGCATGGCGCCCCGCGTCCGCGCGGACATCCTGGAGGCGACGGAAGAGAGCTTCGAGGAGCTGATCCGAACGAACCTGCAGGGTCCCTACTTCCTCACCCAGGCCGTCGCCCGCCGCTGGCTCGCCGCCGGGTCCGCCTCCGCCCTTCCCGGCGGCTTCAAGATCGTCTTCGTCACCTCGATGTCGGTCTACACCGCCTCGGTCAACCGCGGCGACTACTGCGTTTCCAAGGCCGGGCTCTCGATGGCGCGTCAGCTCTGGGCTGCCCGCCTCGCCGGCGAGGGGATCGGCGTGTACGAGGTCCGCCCGGGCATCATGGCCACCGACATGACCTCGGGAGTCAAGGCCAAGTACGATGCGATGATCGCCGGCGGCCTGCTGCCCCAGCGCCGCTGGGGCACGCCCGAAGACGTAGGCCGCGCGGTGGCCGCTCTCGTGCGCGGGGACTTTCCCTACTCGGCCGGCGCAGTCATCGACGTCGACGGCGGCTTCCAGCTGCGCCGCCTGTAGGGCCGGCGCCTTTGGGGGCGGCCGTTTTGACTCGCGCCGGCGATCAGGCTATTTTGTCCTCCACAGAACGACTCCGGGAGAAGGCATGCTCAAGCTCACGAACTCGATGACCGGGAACAAGGAAGTCTTCCGGCCCCGCCAGAAGGGCGAGGTCCGCATCTTTACCTGTGGACCCTCGATCTACCAGAGGCCGCACATCGGCAACTACCGCACGTTCCTCTACGAGGACCTCGTGGTGCGCTACCTGGAGTACAGCGGCCACAAGGTCAGGCGGATCATCAACTTTACCGACGTGGAGGACAAGAGCATCTCCGAGGCCAAGGCCAGGCACAAGAAGGTGCTCGACCTGACCGAGGACATCTCGCACTATTTTTTCCGGGAGACCGAGCAGCTGCGCATCAAGCTGCCGCCCGTCGTGCCGCGCTCCTCGACGACGGTCCATGAGGCGGCGAGGATCACCGATCGCCTGATCCGCAAGGGCTACGCCTACTGGCACGGCGGCAACGTCTACTTCGACCCGCTCAAGTTCAAGGGCTTCGGCAAGCTCTTCGGCCTCGACATGAGGCGCTGGCCGAAAAAGCACGTGCGCTTCAGCAAGGACACCTACGACGGCCGACGCTGGAACCGCGGCGACTTCATCCTCTGGCACGGGCACAAGAAGGGCGCCGATCCGTGCTGGGACACGGTGATCGGCCGCGGCAGGCCGTCCTGGAACATCCAGGACCCCGCGATCATCATCAAGCACCTCGGCGAGACCATCGACATCAACTGCGGCGGCATCGACAACATCTACCGCCACCACGACTACAACATCGCCGTCATGGAGAGCTACTCCGGCAAGATCTTCGCCGCCTTCTACCTGCACGGCGAGCACCTGGTTGTGGACGGCCGGAAGATGTCCAAGAGCAAGGGCAACATCCTCTACCCCGAGCACGTGTACAAGAGGGGCTACACGCCGGCTCACCTGCGCTTCTTCCTGACCGCGACCGCCTGGTACCGGAAGAAGCTGAACTTCACCTGGGACCGCTTCGCCGCTGCGGCCGGCCGGCTCGACCGCTTCCACGAAACGGTGGCGGCGCTGCTCGCCTGCCGGGGCGCCGAAACCAGCAGCGAGGCGCTGCGGCTCGTGGCGTCTGCCGCCGCGGCCTTCGAGGCAGCCATGGATGACGACCTCCACCTGGCCGTCGCCTTTGACGCCATCGAGAAGACGGTGAGACAGCTCGAGCGACTGGCAAAGGCGGGCAGGTTCGGAACCCAAGGCGCCGGCCGCCTCAAGGCGACCCTCAAGCGGCTCGACGCGGTCGCCCAGTTCATGCTCCCCCGCCCCACGCGGTGAGCACGACGGCAGCGACGCGGATTGCGGGGCTGCAGGGGCGAACTGCGATCCGCAGAGACTCCTTCGGCATCCCGCACGTGGAGGCCGCAGGCGAACACGACGCCTGGCTCGCGATGGGCTTTGCGTGCGCCCAGGACCGCCTGTGGCAGATGGAGTGGTACCGGCTGCGGGGCGAGGGTCGCTGGGCCGCGATCGCAGGGCCTTGCGGCGTAGCCGATGACCTCTTCTTCCGGCGTCTTGCCCTCGCCGACGCGGCCCGCGCCGAGGTCGCCGCGATGTCGCCCACCACGGCGGCGATGTTCGAGGCATACGCGCAAGGAGTCAACGCGTTTCTCGCCTCCGGCGGCCCCCTCCCCCCGAGTTCCGCCTGACGGCAACGACGCCGCAGCCTTGGGAGCCCTGGCACTCGGTCCTGGTGTTCAAGGTGCGCCACGCGGTGATGGGCAAGATCGCCCTCAAGCTCGCCCGCACCGAGCTCCTTCAGCGTGTCGGGCGCGAAGTGTACGCGAAGCTCGAGGGCGGTCCGCCTCCGGTCGAGCCGCTGATCCTGCCTCCGGGCGGGCGGGTCGCACTGCCGGCGGCCTGCGACGGCTCCAACTCGTGGGCCGTGCACGGCAGCCGCACCACCACCGGCGCTCCGGTTCTGTGCAACGACTCCCACCGCCCGCTCGACGTGCCAAACGTCTACTGGCAGTGCGCGGTCTCCTGGCCCGGCATCGAGGCCGCAGGCGGCGCCTTTGCCGGCTTTCCGGCCTTTCCCCACTTCGGCTTCAACGGCGCCGTGGGGTGGAACATCACCCATGCCATGGCGGACGCGCAGGACCTGTACGCCGAGATCTTCGACACCGGGCACCCGTCACGCTACCTCACGGAGCACGGGTGGCGCGAAGCCTCGATCGCCGGCGGATCGATCGAGGTGCGCGGCTCGGCGGCCGTCGAGGTCCAGGTCGTGCGAACGCGCCACGGCGTTGTCATCGACGGCGACCCGCGCGACGGGCGCGCGGTGGCGCTGCGCACGACGGCCACCGACAGGCCGTCGCGGCAGTGGGAGTGCCTCAGGCCGATGCTCGCCGCCGGTTCGATCGCCGCGCTGTTCGAGACGCAGCGGGGCTGGGAGGATCCCGTCAACAACCTCGTGGCCGCAGCCGCGGCCGGCTCCGTGGACCCCGCGACGTGGCGGTGGGAGTCCGTGCACCGCTGCGCGCCCCGCCATCCACTCAGCGCGGCCTTTCCCGAGGCGGCCGCCGACCTCGACCCGCCCGCCTTCGGGATGGGCGGCGACAACGACACCATCAGGGTCGCGTCCTTGAGCCTGGCTGCGGCCTCGGGGCTCGGGGTGCGGGATGTGTCGATCTACAGGCAGGTGATCGACTTCGCCGCGCGCAGAATGCTCTGGAGCATCCCAGGCGGCGCTTCGGGCGTTGCCGGCAGCCGGCACAGGGCCGATCAGCTGGAGGCGTGGCGCGAGTGCCGCCTCGTTCCCGCGCCGCTGTCGGTGCCGGAGGCCATGCGCGCGGCCGAGAGCGAGCTCACCCTGGAGGCGCCATGAAGATCAGGTCCGTCGAGCCGGTCGTGGTGCGCGTGGGAGAGGACAACAGGAACGCCCTGCTGCGTGGCGGCTGGGTGTTCCTGCGCGTTCACACCGACGAGGGGATCCCGGGTCTCGGCGAGGCCAGCCACGGCGACGACGACCGGCTCGTGCTCGCGATCGCCGCGATGATGGCGGAGCGCATCGTCGGCGGTCGCCTCGCGCTGCCCGACGGGCCCGGGCTGGGCCACGTGCTCGACGAGCGGACCGTCGCCGCCCACAGCGGCGGCTGACCTCCGCCCCGCGCCGGCCGCGGCGGCGGCCGACCGTCAGCCGCCGCAGAGAGCCAGCGCGATCCGCTCGAGCGCCTGGTCGAGGAGCGAGCGCGGGCAGCCGAAGTTCAGCCGCATGAAGCCGCTTCCTTCCTGCCCGTAGCTGCTGCCGCGGCTCAATCCCACGCCCGCCTCGCGGACGAGCCGCTCGTGCAGGTCGTTCTCGCTGAGCCCCAGTCCCCTGAAATCGATCCAGGACAGGTAGGAGGCCTGCGGCCTCATCGCGCGCACCCCGGGCAGGCGCTCGGCGCAGAAGCGCTCGACCGCCGCGCGGTTGCCGTCGAGGTAGGACAGGGCAGCCTCCAGCCAGCCTTCGCCCTCGGTGTAGGCCGCCATCACCGCGTCGATGGCGAAGATCGAAGGCGTGGGCGACGGGATGCGGCGCAGCTCCTCGCGGAAGCGGGAGCGCAGGCTCTCGTCGGCGATGACCGCGTACCCCACGGGCAGGGCGGGAAAGTTGAAGGCCTTCGTCGGCGACGACAGCGTGATCACGCGCTCCTCGGCCCCCGGCAGCGACCCGATCGGCACGTGGCGCGAGCCCGGGAACACCATGTCGGCGTGAATTTCGTCGCAGACGACCAGCGCGTCGCGCCGGGCGGCGGCGGCCAGCACCGCCTCCAGCTCGGCGCGGCGCCACACGCGGCCGCCCGGGTTGTGGGGGCTGCACAGCAGCATCATGCGGGCGCCGGCCGCGAGGCAGGCCTCGAGGCCGGCGAGGTCCATCTCGTAGCTGCCGCCGGCCGGCCGCAGCGGGCTGCGCACGACCGTGCGGCCGCCCGACTCGACGGCCCGGTAGAACGGGTCGTAGACCGGAGGCTGGACGACCACCCCGTCGCCCGGCGCCGCAAAGGCGCGGACGGCCGCGTACAGGCCGAAGACCACGCCCGCGCACGGGACGACCCACTCGGGCCGCGCCTGCCAGCCGTGGCGGCGCGCAAGCCACGACGCGATCGCCTCGGCAAAACCGGCGGGCATCCGCGTGTAGCCGAACACGCCGTGAGCGAGGCGGCGCTCGAGGGCGTCCCGCACGCAGCGCGGCGCCAGGAAATCCATGTCCGCGACCCACAGCGGGATCACGTCTTCGCGGCCGAATCGTTCGCCCCGTCCGTCCCACTTGAGCGACGCGGTCCCCGCGCGCTCGATGATCCTGTCAAAGCCGTCCTGCATCGCTGCCCCCGCGGGTGTCAAGAAAAAGGGCCCCTCGCGGGGCCCTTCTACGATCGTCGATCTGCCGCTGCGCTTCTAGGGAACGAGGATGAACTCGACCCTCCGGTTCTTCCAGTACACGTCGGGGTTCTTCACATCGGCGATCGGGAACTTGCCGCCGTAGGCCTTGCTGCTGATGCGGCCGGTGGGAACGCCGAGATCGACCAGCGCCTTGCGCACGCTCTCGGCCCTGCGCTCGGTGAGCGGGAAGAGGATCTTCTCCTCGGCTGCCTCCCTTGGTCCGCCCTTGTAGTAGTTCTCCGCGTGAGCCTCCAGGCCGACGCCGTACTGCGGGTACCTCTTGGCCAGGTCAGCCACCCGCCTGATCGAGTCCATGTTGCGCCTGAGGAAATCCGCACCTCGCGAGTCCAGCTCGTGCTTGTAGGCGCCGAAGATGATGTTCGGCACCAGCAGGAACATCTTGCCGTCCTTGCGCAGCACGAGCACGTCCAGCGGCACGGCAGCCCGGTAGACCGCCGAGTTGCCCCGCACGTCGGCCACCGACAGCCTCAGGTTGTAGTTCTCCGTGTACTGCGTCGGATTGCCCTGGTAGTCCTGCGCAGCCTTGGCCGAAGCGGCGAGCTCGCCCTTCCAGGCCACCTGGCCCGACGGGTCGCCCTCGCCGTCGTAGGAGCGGACGACCTCGCCCTTGGCATCCAGGAGGTCCAGCGTCCACTTCGCGATCGGGCTGTCATCGGTGACTTTCAGCGTGGCAAAGGCCTCGCCCGCGACCGCGCCGTCGGTGCGCACGAACGGATCGGCGGTGACCGTGGCGACCACCTTGGGCGGCGTCACGTCCAGCTGGAACGGCTTGGAGTCGGCCGCTTCGCGGTTGCCGTTGCGGTAGACAGCCTCCATAGCCGCGCTGTATTTCCCTTCGGGCGCCGTCGCGCCGGCGTCGGTCTTGCCGTCCCAGGCGACTTCCTTGGGCAGCGTATTGGTTCCGCTGTAGCTCCTGACCGGCCTCTTGGCGTTGTCCTGGATCGCGAGCTTCCAGCTGTCGACGCCGTCGTAGACCTCGGTCTTGACCTTGATCGCGAGCTGGTCCTGCACGCCGTTGTTGTTGGGCCCGAAGCCGTCCGGCACTTCCAGCGCCAGGCGTCCCGCCCTGCGGTCGAGCGTGACCGCTTTCGGGCCGACGCTGACCTGGTTGCCGGCATCGTCCTCGAGGGCGGCCATCACCTGGTAGGTGCCGTCGGGCAGCGGCTGGCCCGAAGGCCCGATCCCGCCCCACACCTGCTTAACCTCGCCGCCGAAGCGCATGAGCCCGATCGGCCCGATGCGGCCCCCGGACGGCTCGGTGGCGGTGAGGCTGCCCGACACCGGCTCGCTGGTGCTCACAGTCACGGTCACCGTGTCGCGCACGCCGTCGCCGTTCGGCGAGAAGATGTCGTGGTCGACGCTCACGTCCACCTTGGGCGGGACCGTGTCGATGGTGATCCTGGCTGTCGGCACGCGGGTGCTGTTGCCCGCCAGGTCGGTGATCGTCACGTCCAGGCCGTAGGTCCCGTCGGGAACCCTGTTGCCCGCCGGGTCCTTGCCGTTCCACGTGAGCTCCGTGACGGTCTGGCCGGGCGCCGACTGGGCCAGGACGCGGCCGCCAGCGTCCAGGAACCGGCCCTGCCCCGTGACCCGCTCGCTCGGCACGACCTTGATCGTCGCAGTCGGCTTGCGGCCCACAGGCGAGAAGATCGGGTTGTCGATCTCGATGGTCGCAGTCGGAGGCGTGTTGTCGAGGTTGAAGCTCGCCGAGGTGTCCGGCATGTTGCCGTTGCGGTAGGTGACCGTGTAGGCCACGGTGTAGGCGCCGTCGGGCAGCGCCTTGCCCGCCTGGTCGCGGCCGTCGAAGACCGCGGTGTCGGGCGCCTTGTCGGTCTTCTCGTCGCGGACCCAGACCTGCCGCTTGGCCGCATCGGTGACCGCCAGGCGCCAGCCGACGATGCCGTCCTTGATGTCGGTGGTCAGCTTGAACGTCACCGTGTCCTGCACCTTGTCCCCGTTGGGCGAGAAATAGCCCGGGTCGACGGCGATCCTCACGGGCGTCGGCTTGGTGTCGAGCACGATGCCCTTCAGACTGTCGATGCGCGCCTTGTTGCCCGCCCGGTCGACGCTCTGCAGGACGTAGTTGTAGCTGCCGTCGGGCGCCGCGGCGCCGGCGTCGGTCTTGCCGTCCCAGAGCTGGTCGGCGGGCGCCGAGGATTTCCAGGTAAAGGTACGCACGACCTTGCCCGCGGTGTCGACAACGGTGCCTGTCCAGAGATCCTCGCTCGATCCGCCCTGGCGGATCTGAAGCGAGTCCTTGTGGCCGTCGCCGTTGGGCGAAAAGAACAGGCTCTCGGCCGTCGCCGTCGCCTGCGGGGCGGTATTGTCGACTACGAAATCCCCGACCTTGATCTCGGTCTGGTTGTTGTTCGCGTCGATCACGTAGACGTCGCCCTCGTAGGTCCCGTCGGCCACCACCTTGGAGTCGTCGTCCTTGCCGTCCCACTCCAGGCTGCGCTGCAGCGTGAACTCCGTGTAGCCCGTGAACAGGCGCATGAACCAGCCGATGTCCGACTTCTCGCCCGGGGCCTGCACGTCGCGGACGATCGAATCAGCCTTCTTGACCCGCAGGCCGTAGGTCGGGACGTAGCCCTCCTTGCTCTTGACCCGAAGGGTGACCTTGAAGTCGAGCTTTGCCGCATCCTGGACGCTGTCGCCGTTCGGGGACAGGTAGCTTGGCGTGGTCGGGTACTCGACGACCACTGGCGGCTCCTTGTTGCCCCGAGCGAACAGGGGAACGGCTGCGACGAGCAGCGCGACCGCGATGAGGACCTTCCAGCGAGCTTCCATTTTCAGCCTCCCGCAGAGCCCGGTAAAGTCACCCGCCGCCAGGCACGGGGGCCTGGCAGTCGTGCGCCCGGTCATTTTTCACCTATTCTAACCGAAAAGCAATAGCCCGTCGAACACAAAAAGGGGACCCCGTCAGCCTCACGATCCGGCCCTCCTGCCGGCGAACAGCCTGCCGGCGGCCGAACGGTGCACGCTGATCGCCCGGGCCGGGCACAGCTCGTGGCAGCAGAAGCAGCGGATGCAGCGGTGGTAGTCGTATCGGGGCGGCCGGAGGCGGCCGGCGTCGGCCCAATTCACCGCCGGTGGCTCGAGCGGGCATGAGCGCACGCACATCCCGCAGCGGACGCACAGCCGCGGATCGATGACCGGCCTGGGGCTGAGCCTTCGCCTGAGAAATCCCAACCGGCCCAGGCGGGCGCCCAGGCCCGACTCGCGATCGACCTGGAACGATGGCAGGCGCAGCTGCGCGAGCGGGTCGCCGACGAGGTCGATCTCCTCCTCCAGCCACGTTCCGAGCCCGTGCAGCCGTCCCTCGACGTTGGTAGCCACCAGGGCCGGATCGAGCCCCACCAGGCGGCAGAAAGTCGCGTCGAGCGCCACGGCGTCGGCCGACGCCAGGATCACCCCCGCGGCCACCGGGTCGCCGCCCCGCGGCCCGTTGCGCTCCATGGCGACCACGCCGTCGATCACGAAGAGACGAGGTCGAAGAAGAAGGTTGAGAGCCACCAGCATGCGCGCGAAGTCGGCCGGCTCGGGCAGACGCATGTGCAGCTCGGCCTTGGCGAGGCCCGGCACGCAGCCGAGTTGGTTCTTGATCGCGCCTGTGATGCGCAGCAGGCCATGGGTCTTCATCTTGGCCACGGAAACCAGACCGTCGGCATCGAGGACCCCGCCGGCGATCAGAAAGCGCTTCAGCGACGGCGAATCCGCGAACGACACGTCCCGTCCCGTCTCGAAGTCGGCAAGCTCGACGCCCAGCTCATCGGCCACCGACGCGATGCCCGCGCGCCGAAGGTTCGCCGCGGGTCTGCCGAAGCCGCCGGAGTCGCCGTAGCTCACACGCAGGCCGGCGTCGAGCAGACACCGAGCCACCGCTCGGAACACCTCAGGATGGGTCGTCGCCGCCTTGTGCGGCTCGTCGCCGATGAGCACGTTCGGCTTGACCAGCAGCCGCTCGCCCGCGTGCGCGAAGGCGCGTACGCCGCCGAGCAGCTCGAGGCCGCGGCGGACTGCCGCTTCGACCGTCGGGCGCTCGTAGCTGCTGCAGCGCACGACGGCCACGGTGCTGCGCGTGGCGCTCATCGAGGGCACAGTGGCCTGCGCGAGGCTGACGAGTCAACAGCGGGGCCTTCAGACGCCCATCAGAGCCAGCGTGTCCTTCGCCTTCTTCGCCTTGGCCAGGTAGGCCTCGTAGAGCCCGTCGGCGGTCTGCTCGATCGTGCGCCTGTTGTTGGTGTAGGGATCGGCCAGGGTCGCCGTGTTCACCTGCTCGATCCACTCGCGCGGCAGAGTCGAGGGACCGCTGAGCGCTCCGGCCAGCCCCGCCGACACCGCCGCCAGGCAGTCGGTGTCACGGCCGAAGTTGCACGAAACGAGGATCGCCTGCTTGGGGTCGCCCTTGGTCAGGGCGAAGACCGCCAGGCCTTTGGACACCACCTCGTTGGCCTGCGACATGTGGTAGTTGAAGTAGTCGGTGCTGTCGTAGTGGTCGTAGAACTCGTCCCGCATCTGCATCGGGTCCGTGTGCTTCGCCGCCAGCTCGAGAGCCCGGCTGACCTCCTTGTCGATGGTGTCGTAGAGCGCGTACAGCGACCCGGCCTCGGCGCGGTATGCGACGTACTCCCTGGCCGTGGCGATCACGCTCTCGACGGTGGCGTTCGGCTTGCAGGCCTCGGCGATCGACGCGTTGTACAGCGCGGCCCAGCGAAGCGAGAAATAGTGCTCCGCTGCGTAGAGCTTGCCGACCTCGTAGGTGTCGTCGGCGGCCGCCCGCGGGTCGCCGGCGTTGATCAGGCCGATGACGTGGGAGGCGCGGGCCACCGAATTGACGTTCGGGAAGGGCCACAGGCGGCCGAGCTCCGAGGCCGGGGTGCCGGCGCGCGCCAGCTCGAGCAGCGACCTGTCGAACCGCTCCTGCTTGTAGATCATCTTGGCGGGATCCAGGTCGCGCAGCCATACCCGCAGAACATCGTGGGCCAGGACGCGATCCTTCTTCTCGATGATGGCCGTGGCCATGAGCTTCTGGCGCTCGATGCCGTCTTCGGTCGTTCCGGGCATGCGCGTCCAGTTGGTCACGTTCGCGTAGTGGCGATACTCGTCGAGCTTGTCGAAGAACCCGTACGTGTCCTTGATGCGCTTTCGCGACCAGCCCTCCACCACGGCTCCCATCGAGGAACCGATCCACGTTGACGCGATGCAGCCGACGAACTTGTCCCTGAGCAT
>CAZKGO010000055.1:0-32430 GCA_964552235.1 uncultured Spirochaetales bacterium
ATCTACACTCTTTCCCTACACGACGCTCTTCCGATCTGGCGGGCAGGTCGCTGCGCAGCGCGCGGCCCAGATCCTCGATGCTCTCCCGGGACCTCACGTCGAGGCAATAGGAGCGCGCCCTGCCTCCGGCGGCCTTGATCTGCTCGATGGTGGCCTCGCAGTCGCCGGCCTTGCGCGAGGTCACCACCAGGTCGGCCCCCGCCGCCGCCAGCGCGAGGGCCATGTAGCGGCCGAGGCCGCGGCTGGCGCCGGTGACGAGGGCGACGCGGCCCGACAGCTCAAACAGAGGCACCGACACCAGGCGCTCCTTTCATCGCTGCTGCTGTCCGCGATCCCGTCACGGCTTGAGGATCACCTTGAACAGCCGCTCCTTGCCCTCGTGCAGCAGGTGGAACCAGTGCGGTCCCTCCTCCAGCGCAGCGGTCCGGCTCATGAGGCTCTTGACGTCGAGGCGGCCCGATGCGATCAGCGTGAGGCAGGCGGGGTACTCGCCGGCCGACGCGACGGAGCCGCGCACGTCGAGCTCGCGCTGCACGACGACCTGCAGGGGAAAGTCGAGCCGCGGGGTGAGGTTGCCGATCAGGACGCAGCGGCCGCCCTTGCGCACGGAGCGCACCGCGAGGTCGACCGTGGGCGGAAAGCCGACCGCCTCCAGGCACACGTCCGCGCCCTCGCCGGCGGAAAGCTTGCGGATCTCCTCGGCGGCGTCGCCTGTGCAAGAGTTGATGGCGTGCGTCGCCCCGAGGCGCCGCGCCTCCTCGAGCTTGTAGTCGACCACGTCGACGGCGATCAGCCGCCCTGCGCCCGCCAGGCGCGCGGCCTGGATCGTGAGCAGCCCGATGATGCCGCACCCGATCACGACCACCGTGTCGCCGAGGTGGATGCCAGCCCGCTCGACGGCGTGGACGGCGATCGAAACCGGCTCGACCATCGCGGCCTCCTCGAAGGCGAGGCCCTCCGGCAATCGCACCGCGATGTGCTCGGGCACGACGACAAAGTCCGCCATGGCGCCGTCCTGCCTGTACTCGTCGCAGGAGACGCCGAGCACTTTCCTGTTCGAGCAGAGGTTGGGCTTTCCCGAAAGGCAGTAGCGGCAGCGATTGCAGTAGATCGTCGAGTCGAACGTCACGCGATCGCCCTTTGTGTACAGCGTGACGCCGCTGCCGACGGCCTCCACGACTCCCGCAGCCTCGTGGCCCATCACGATCGGCGGGATGCGCCGGCCCGTCTGCCCGGTCATGCCGTGGACGTCGCTGCCGCAGATGCCGACGGCCTCGACCTTTACGAGGAGGTCGCCCGGGCCGTGCTTGGGCACGGGCCGCTCCTGCATCTCGAAGGTGAACGGTTTAGTGTGCACCAGTGCTTTCATCGGCGGCCATTATGGGCGAGGCTCCCGGGGCGGTCAAGCCGGACGACCTGGTGCGGCACAGCCGCGGGGGCGCGCTCAGCCCGGGATGATTCCCAACTTGCGCCCGGCCTCGCCGGCGATTTCCAGGATGCGGTCCAGGTCCTGGTCGGTGTGGGTCGCCATGTACGAGGTGCGGATGAGGCAGCGGTTGGGAGGCGTCGCCGGCGGCACAACCGGATTGGTGTACACGCCGCCGTCGAGAAAGGCCCTCCAGAGAGCGAACGTCTTGTCCATGGGACCGACGATCAGCGGGATGATGGGGGTCTCGGCGAGCCCGATGTCGTAGCCCAGGTCGCGGTAGCTTTTGAGCATCCGGGCGGCGATCGCCTGCAGGCGCTGCACGTGATGCGGCTCCTCCTCGATGATCTTGAGGCTCGCCATGGCCGCCGCGATGTTGGCGGGCGGCATGCTGGCGGTGAAGATGAGCGGCCGCGCGAAGTGCTTGATGTAGTCGATGACCGGGGCGTCGCCGGCGACGAACCCGCCGATGCTGGCAAAGGACTTGGAGAACGTGCACATCAGCAGGTCGGTCAGCCTCGGGTCGCCGTAGTGCTCCGTGGTTCCTCGGCCGGTCCTGCCGATCGTACCGATCGAGTGCGCTTCGTCGAGGTAGACGGCGGCCCCGTACTTTTCCGCCAGACGCTTGAGCTCGGGCAGCTTGACGATGTCGCCCTCCATGCTGAAGACGCCGTCGGTGACGATCAGGATCGGCTCTCCGGCCGGGATGTCGGCCAGGCGTTTCTCCAGGTCCTCCATGTTGTTGTGCTTGTAGCGGTGCATGTGAACGTCGCGCGTGAGCCCGATGCTCAGCAGGATGCCGTCGACGATCGAGGCGTGGTTGTAGCGGTCGGTCACCACGTGCTCCGCCTTGCCGACCAGCGCCTGGATCGAGCCGAGGTTCGTCTGGTAGCCGGTGGTAAAGCACAGCGCCGCCTCGCGGCCCACGAAGGCGGCCAGCCGCTGCTCGAGCTCCTCGTGCAGCGAGAGGGTGCCGTTGATGAACCGCGAACCGGAGCAGCTGGTCCCGTGCGCGGCGATGGCCTTGCGCGCGGCCTCGATCACGCGCGGGTCGTGAGCGAGGCCCAGGTAGTTGTTCGAGCCCGCCATGATGAGGGTGCGGCCCTGCATCACCACCTGGCGGCCGTGGTTCTCCTGGATCGGCCGGAAGAACGGGTAGATGCCGGCCTCGCGGGCGTCGCGCGCATCCGTGAAGTTGTAGCACTTGGCGAACACCGGCGGCTGGTTGACGGTCTGCGGCCCGACTGGGGTCCTGGTTCGGCTCATTCAGGCTTCTCCTTGACGAATTGCTTCCTGCGGGCGCGCGCCACATCGGCATCCATCACCGCGCAGACGAGCCATGGAGCCAGCCGGCGCGCCGCTTCGATCACCCGGCTCATGAGCCCGCAGAGGATGAGGAAGCGGCGCCCCCGCAGCCCCCGCACGAAAGCCCGCGCCACCTGCTCGGGCGAATAGGCGCCGGCATTGCCCTCGACGGCATGGGTCTCGGCCGGCTTGGTCAGGTTCTCGCGATCCAGGCCCGGAGTGGCGGTGTTCGGCGGGCACAGCACAGCCACCCGGATGCCCCGCGGACGCAGCTCGCTGCGCAGCGCCTCCGACATCCCCACGACGCCGAACTTGGTCGCGCAGTAGGCGGCGCCGCCGTAGATGCCGACGAGCCCGCCGACCGACGCCACGTTGACGATCGTGCCGCCCTTCATGTGCGGCAGCACCGCGCGGGTCACGTTGTAGGGACCGAAGAGATTCGTCTCGGCCATCGCCCGCAGCCGCCCGAGGTCCACGTTCTCGAAGTGATCGAGGTAGGCGAAACCGGCGTTGTTGACCACGAGATCGGGGGCTCCCACCTCGCCCACGAGGCGCGTCACGGCGCGGGCGACTGCTTCGGCGTCCGCCACGTCGCACGATGCTGCCGCGAATGCCTGCCCCGGCGAGCGCTTGAGGCCGTTGAGCCTGGCCAGCGCCTCGTCGAGCCGCGTGCGATTGCGCCCGATCAACCCGACGCGGGCGCCTCGGCGTGTGAGCTCCGCGGCGATCGCCAGCCCGATGCCGCTGGAACCACCGGTCACGTAGGCTACCTTGCCGTTGAAGTCCCTCAATCCCTTCCCGCCGCCGCGGCCACCCTGACCGAGGCGGATGCAGACTACAGTCTATCCTGCGGGGTGTCAAGTTTTCCCGCGTGCGGCCGGAGTGCCCGGGGCGTCGGGGCGCCGCCCTGCGAGTCCCATCGGCCTTGAAGCGCCGCAGGCGTTTGGGTACCTTCTGCCCATGGCCCGCAAGGTGTACGACGCCAACAGAAACCGGGTGCGTTCACGTCTGGTAGACGCGCTGCGGCGCAGGCGCGAGGGCGCCACGGTGGCGGACCTGATCGCCGCCACGGGCCTGCCTGCCGTGCAGGTGCAGCAGGGCATCCGCGAGGTGGCCGACGAGTACGGCGGGCACCTGCGCGTCACCGAATCCGGGGAGATCCTCTACCATTTCCCGCAGGGTTTGCGCAGCCGCAGCCGCGGACCCGCCGCGGCCTTGCGCAGGACCGTTGCCGCCGCGGCCCGAACGGCGGGTCGTGTGCTCGCGTGGGCCTTCAAGGCCTGGATCACCGTCATGCTCGTCGGCTACTTCGTCCTCTTCGTCGCCATCGTCGTGCTGGCGGCGCTCGCCTCGATCGCCATGTCAGCTGCGGGCCGCAACGAGGACCGCAGAGGCGGCGGCGCCTTCTCGTTCTACCTCGCCGCGCGGCTGTTCGAGACCTTTCTCTGGATCTGGTTCGCGCGCGGTCCGCATGGCGGGCGCAGGCGCGGCCGCCCGCTGCGCCGTTCGGTGTTCGCCTACGTGTTCGGCGAGCCTGACCCGAACGCCGACTGGCAGCAGACCGAGCGGAAAGCCATCGTGCAGTTCCTGCGCTCGCACAAGGGCCTGATCACCGCCGAGGAGCTGATGGCTCTCACCGGCGCATCGCCCTCGGAGGCCCAGGCCCGGCTCAACCGGCTGCTCGTCGAGCTCGAGGGCGAGCCCGAGGTCACCGAAGAGGGCACGATCGTCTACCGGTTCGAGAACCTGCTGCGCAGCCGCCCCGAGGAGCTCGGCCGCGACGCGCGCCGGCCGGCTGCGGTAAGGCGCCTGGTCCCCTTCAACCTCAACGAGCGCTCGCGCAACGCCTGGATCACGGTCTTCAACCTGGCCAACGCCGGATTCGGCGCCTATTTCACGGCCCAGGCGATCGCCCGGCCCGAGCCGATCGTGCGCGTGATCCAGGGCGTGCCGCGGCTCGAGCTCGACTTCGCCGCGCTCTATCACTTCGTGACGGCCGGCGCCGAGGCGCTCGGCTCCCCGGCGCCCGAGGTCCTCGTCCTGGTCGCTCTCGGAATCGTGCCCCTGGCCTTTTCCCTGCTGTTCTTTCTCGTGCCGCTGGTGCGGCGCCTGCGC
Organism: uncultured Spirochaetales bacterium; assembly: GCA_964552235.1. Lineage (GTDB taxonomy): Bacteria > Spirochaetota > Spirochaetia > SZUA-6 > CAVTHK01 > CAVTHK01. Next base: position 4,847 of record CAZKGO010000055.1, read on the forward strand.
GAGCGGGCCGCCAACGAGGCCGCGCGCATGGAGAACCTGCGCAGGCTCGTCTACTCCCGGGTCCTCGCCGACCCGACGCTCGTCGATCCGCGCGACATACGGCCGACGAGGCCCGAAGAGACGCCGAGGGCGCCCGAAGCGGCCGTCGAACGCATCCTCGAGGAGCTCGCCGCGGCCCGGGGCGGCGAGCCGGTCCAGGGGCCGGACGGCTCATGGATGTGGCGCTTTCCCGAGCTCGAGCGCGAGCGCAGGGATCTAAAGGCCGCGCGCATCGCCACCGACGCGCGTCGCTACGACATCGGCGAGACCGTGTTCGACTCCCATCAGTAGCGGCGCCTGCTGAGGAGGCGTCGAGCCGCCCTGCCCGCCGGCGCGGCCAGGCCGTAGGCCGCCGCGGCAAGTGCGCAGGCGGCCGCAAACCAGTCTCCGGCGCGGTTGTACAGGGTCGCCCCGCCGTCGCCGACGCGCACGTCGGCGACTAGGCTTGCCTCGACGTAGGTCGGCAGCGTCGCGAGGATCCGGCCTGCGGAATCGACGTGGGCGGTGACGCCCGACGCCGTGGCGCGCAGCATCGGAGTTCGGTTCTCGACTGCGCGGAACACGGCTGCGGCAAAGTGCTGGCGGGCCTCGACCGGCGTGAGCGACCAGTAGTCGTTCGACAGGTTGACGATCACCTCGGCGCCGGCGGCGACGAAGCGCCGGATGTCGTCGGGGAAGATGTCCTCGAAGCAGATCGGCGTCGCGAACCGGAACCCCGGAAACGAAAACACCGTACGCTCGGAGCCGGGCTCCCAGAGAGTCACGTCGTAGCTGCGCAGCAGGTCGTAGACCCGGGGGAACAGAGAGCGGTAGGGAAAGTGCTCGGTGAACGGCACCAGGCGCACTTTGTGGTAGGTTTCCCGCCGGCCGCCGCGGTCGTCGAAGAGCACGGCCGCGTTGTACTCGCTGCGCACCTCCCCGCCGTCCGCGGAGGCGGCGACGCTGTAGTCGTCGTTGCCCGTCACCAGCCAGCGGCCGAGCCCCGCCTGGTAGTCGCGGAAGCGGCGCACGAGGCGCGCGTAGGACGAGGCAGGCTCGCCGAGCTCCGGTCCGGGCTCTTCGGCGCCCCAGCGGCGGATGTTGGGGACAAAGGCCGTCTCCGACCAGACCACGAGCTGCGGGTCCGCGGCGGCCGCCTCGTCGGTCAGGCGCACCAGCCTGTCGAAGGTCACCTCGTAGTCGATTCGCCGCGGGTCGGAGTTCTGCTGGATGAGCGCCACGCGCACGTCGCGGCCGCCCGCGCCATCGCGGGCCAGCACGACCGCCCCGGCTGCGACCCAGAGCAGCGCCGCTGCGGCCGCCGCAGCAGCGGGCCGCCACTCGAGGATGCGGACGCCCCGTCGCAGGCCGCCAACGGCCTCCGCGAGCGCCCCGTTGGCCAGCAGGAGCACGAAGCTGAGGCCCCAGACCCCGGTCAAGGACGTCGCCTGGATCAGGGCGACCTGCCGGTACTGCGAATGGGCGGCCAGGCCCCACGGAAACCCGAGAAACCCGAGGGAACGCACCCACTCGAAGGCGGTTGCCGCCAGCGCAAAGGCGATCCACCTCACCCGCCGCGCCGCCCGCAGCAGGGCGACGAGCGGAAACGCGTACAGCAGGTGGTAGAGCGTGAGGATGAGCATCGCGATCTGAAGAGAGACAAGGCTGAAGGTCCCGAGCCAGAACTGGCCTGCCAGCGAGACGAAGGCCCCGTAGGCGGTCACCGTGAAGACGCCGCGTGCATACCCGCAGCCGTGCAGCGCCAGCAGCAGCGGCACGAACGCGATCCACGCGAGCGGCGCGATCCCGTCGACGCGCACGAACGAAGGCTGCGCGAGGGCGGCGAGAGCCGCCGAGGCGAGGGCGGCCAGCAGCGAGAAGCGCCCTCGCCCGCGGCGGGTCACGGCCCAGCCCCAGGAGCCGGCGGCCAGCAGCGGCGCGCAGCGGCCAAAGGCCGCCAGGCGCTGCGCGCTCGTGTCCGCGGCAAGCCACAGCCGTCCGCCGCCGCGCACGAAGCGCTGCACGTAGTCGATGTTGGCGTTGAGGGCGTAGACGTAGAGGAACAGGAAGTACAGCAGCGAGAGGGCGAGCAGCGCGTCGGCGACCAGCGCCGGTTCGGGACGCCGCGCCGCCGGACGGGCCAGGCGCAGGGCGCCCCAGACCACGTGGAGCGCAGCGACGGCCGCCAGGCCGGCGTCGGCCCGCGGTCCCGGCAGGGCGACTGCCAGGACCACCAGGCCCGCGGCGATGTAGGCGGCTGCGCTCGAGCGCTCCCGCAATCTATCTGTTCCGAGCCTTGAGCACGGCCTGCGCCGCTGCCAGGCGCGCGATCGGCACGCGGTACGGCGAGCAGGAGACGTAGTTCATGCCGACGCTGTAGCAGAACTCGATCGACGACGGGTCGCCGCCGTGCTCCCCGCAGATGCCGACCTTGAGGTCGGGGTTGGTCGAGCGGCCGCCGCTCACGCCCATGGCCACCATCCTGCCCACGCCCTCGCGGTCGAGCTCCTGGAACGGGTCCTTCTCGAGGATGCCCTGGGCGAGGTAGTCGGGCAGGAACGAGCCGATGTCGTCGCGGGAGAAGCCGAAGGTCATCTGGGTCATGTCGTTGGTGCCGAACGAGAAGAAGTCGGCCACCTTCGCGATCTTGTCGGCCGTGACCGCGGCGCGCGGCACTTCGATCATCGTGCCGACGGTGTACTTGACCGGCGTCCCGGTCCGGTCGATGACGGCCTTGCAGACCCTCTCCGCGTTCCTGCGCAGCACCTCGAGCTCGGCCACCGTCCCGACGAGGGGGATCATGATCTCCGGCGTGACGCTGACGCCGGCCTTGGCCAACTCGCAGGCTGCGTTCATGATCGCCTCGACCTGCATGTCGTAGACCTCGGGGTACGTGATGCCGAGGCGGCAGCCGCGGTGGCCGAGCATGGGGTTGATCTCGTGCAGCGAGGCGATCTTGGCCTGCAGCTGCTTGAGCGGCACGCCCGTCTTGGCGGCCATGGCCTTTGTCTCGGCCGCCGTCTTGGGCACGAACTCGTGCAGCGGCGGGTCGAGGAGCCGGATCGTGACGGGCAGGCCCGCCATCTCCTTGAAGATGCCCTTGAAGTCGGCCTTCTGCAGGTTGCCGAGCCGCTTGAGGACCTTGCGCCGGGCCTCGACGCCGTCGGCCACGATCATCTGCTGGAAGAGCTCGAGCTTGCCTGCTTCGAAGAACATGTGCTCGGTGCGGCACAGCCCGACGCCCTCGGCGCCGAACTCCCGCGCCACGCGCGCGTCGCGCGGCTGGTCTGCGTTCGCGCGCACGCGGAAGCCCTTGTCCTTGAGCCCTTCGCGCACGGCCGCCAGGCGCACCTCGTCGGCCCACCCGAGCAGCGTCGCGAAGTCGCCGGCGATCTTGGGCTTGACCAGCACCACCTCGCCGTCGAAGACCTCTCCGGTGGTGCCGTCGATGGTGAGCCAGGCGCCTTCTTTGTACTTCTTGTTCTGGATGGTGGCGACCTTGCCCTGGATGCTCACGCCCTTGCAGCCGGCCACGCAGGGGGTGCCCATGCCGCGGGCCACCACCGCGGCGTGGCTGGTCATGCCGCCGGTGGAGGTGAGGATCCCCTGGGAGACGCTCATGCCTCCGATGTCCTCCGGCGAGGTCTCGCGGCGCACGAGCAGCACCTTCTTGCCGTCCTTGGCCCACGCTTCGGCGTCAGCCGCGCTAAAGACGATGTGGCCGCTGGCTGCTCCCGGCGAGGCATTCAGGCCCTTTGCGATCGCCTTGAGCCCGCGCCGCGACTTGGGGTCGATCATCGGGTGCAGGAGCTGGTCGAGCTGGTCCGGGCTCACGCGCAGCAGGGCTTCTTCCCTGTCGATGATCCCTTCCTTGACCATGTCGACGGCGACCTTGACCGCAGCCAGGCCGGTGCGCTTGCCGTTGCGTGTCTGCAGCATGTAGAGCTTGTTCTGCTGGATCGTGAACTCCATGTCCTGCATGTCGCGGTAGTGCAGCTCCAGGCGCTTGCGCAGGCCCTCGAGCTGGGCGTAGGACTCCGGCTGCCTCTTGCGCAGCTGGGAGATCGGCAGCGGCGTGCGGATGCCTGCCACCACGTCCTCGCCCTGGGCGTTCATCAGGTACTCGCCGTAGAACCGGTTCTCGCCGGTCGAGGGGTCGCGGGTAAAGCACACGCCGGTGCCCGAGTCCTCGCCGAAATTGCCGAACACCATCGTCTGCACGGTGACCGCCGTGCCGAGCAGGCCCTTGATGCTGTTGAGCTCGCGGTACTTGATGGCGCGCTCGTTGTTCCACGACCCGAATACCGCCTCGATTGCGCCCCACAGCTGCTCCATCGGGTCGGTGGGAAACTCCCGCCCGGTGTGCTTCCTGAACACGGCGCGGTACAGCGACACGACCTTCTTGAGATCGTCGGCGTCGAGGTCAGTGTCGGCCTCCACCCCCTTCTTCGCCTTGACCGAGTTGAGAGCCTGCTCGAAGCTGTGGTGCTCCACGCCGCAGACCACGTCGCCGTACATCTGCATGAATCGGCGAAAGGCGTCCCAGGCGAAGCGCGGGTTGCCGGTCTTGCGGATCAGGCCCTCGACGACCCCGTCGTTGATGCCGAGATTGAGCACCGTGTCCATCATGCCGGGCATCGACGCAGCGGCCCCCGAGCGCACCGACACCAGCAGGGGGTTGGACGGGTCGCCGAACTTCATCCCCGTCGCCTGCTCCACGCGGCGCAGGTTCTCCGCCACCTCGGAGCGCAGCTGCGGCGGGTAGGTCCGGCCGTTCTTGTAGTAGTAGTCGCAGACCTCGGTGGAGATCGTGAAGCCGGGCGGCACTGGGATGCCGAGGTTGGTCATCTCGGCCAGGTTGGCGCCCTTGCCGCCAAGCAGATTCTTCATGTCGGCCCGACCCTCGGCCTTGCCGTCGCCGAAGTAGTAGACGTAGCGACCCATCAGTTGCCTCCTGAAAGGATGCGGGGGACGGCTGCTGAGAAGGGGGACAGACCGCCTGCCGTCGTTGGTTCCCGGGCCCGGGCCAAAGCCCCCGGACCGTTGCAGAATCTATCGATCCGGCAGAGGCCTGTCAACAAAGAGGCCCTCGACTCCGAGGGCCCCATGGAACCGCCTACGAAACGTACGCTTCGAGGTACTGCGACCGCGACGGGTGCTGCAGGCGCTTGATCGCCTTCTTCTCGATCTGTCGGATGCGCTCCTTGGTGAGCTTGAACTTGTCGCCGACCTCCTTGAGCGACATCGGGATCCGGCCGTTGAGCCCGAAGCGGTACTGGATGATCTCCGATTCCTTGTCCGACAGCGAGCGGAGCACCTCGTTGATCTCCCGCTGCAACGATCGCTCGATCACCACGTCGTCGGGCGACTTGTAGTCGGAGTCCTCGACGAACTCGCCGAGCAGCGTCGAGTCTTTTTCGGCGAAGACCGGCGTGTCGAGGGAGACGAGGTCGCGCGAGATGTTGACGAGCGACTCCACGTGCTGGGCGTCCATGTCGAGGAACCGGGCGATGTCCTCGGTCTCCGGCTCCCCTCCCTTCATGCTCTGCAGCTCCTTGCGCGCCTTCTCGATCTGGACGAGCTCGTTGGCGCGGTTCAGGGGCAGGCGGATCATGCGCGACTTCTCGCAGATGGCCTTGAGGATCGCCTGCCTGATCCACCACACCGCGTAGGAGATAAAGTGGTAGCCCCGGTTGACGTCGTACTTCTCGATGGCGTTCATGAGCCCGATGTTGCCTTCGCTGATCAGGTCCATCAGAGGCAGTCCCTGGTTCTGGTACTTCTTGGCCACGTTGACGACGAACCGCAGGTTGGCCTTGATCAGCTTCTCCTTGGCTCTCTTGTCGCCCTTGGCCGCGGCCCTTGCGCAGGTGTCTTCCTCGGCACGGGTGAGCAGAGGAATCTCGTTGATCTCCGCGAGGTACATCGACAGCACGTTCTCCTGTCTTCCGGCTCTGGCTCCACCTACGGTGCGAGTAGACTTCATCCCTGCCTCCTGGGCCTTCTTATACAAGAAGCATGCCATACCGGGAAGCTCAGGATGAAGGTAACTCTTGGTGTGAAAACGAGTAATTTGTTCTGCGCGGCTTCTCCAGGCAAGCCGGCGCCGGAATCGAGTCAAAACGATACATTTCCCGGCAGAGAGCTCTGTTCTGGGTCAGAACTCTCCAAGACGGGCTGCGCTCAGCCTCCCGCAGCAGGACATGAAAGGCAGCCCACTCCCGCAAGGGCACCGGTCATGGAGCGCCACGCGGCGCTTGCGTCGGAAATCCACCGGAATGACCTCGCCAGGCGCCTCTTCGGGCAGCCGGTACGGAAACACGATCTCGACCGTGCGGAACAGGCGTTCCCGCTCGCCCGGATCGCGGCCTTCGAGCACCGCGGAGGCCCTGATGGCCCGCCAGTACTCGAAAACCAGGTCCCGCACCATGTCCCGCTCGGCTTGGGAGCAGAAACGCCCGTTTCGTTTGGTGAGGAGATAGCGGTCCACCTGGATTGCGAGAAACGCCTTCCAGTCATCGAGCTCCCCGCTCGTCTGCCGTTCCATGCCGTAGCAGTTGGCGTATCGGCGCAGCATCTTGCGGGCGTACGTCCTGTGCTTGAGGCGGTGAGCTGCGCGCCAGCTGTCGATGGCCGACGCCTTGCGGCCGAGGCGCATGAGGGCGATCCCGAGAAAGTACAACAGGCGGGCCAGCTCTCGCTCGTCGGTGACCGGGCATCCGTCGAGGGCCGTCTTGAGAAAGCGGAGCGCCCGCTCCGGTTCGTGGCGCGACAACGCGAGCAAGGCCCTCCCGCGTTCCCGGCCGCTGCACCCACCCATCGCCCCGAAAGGTAACCAAAGGATCCGCCGCCGACAAATCCGGGCGCTCGGGCAAGGGACCCGCAGCATCCTGTTGCTTGACATCCCTACGGGTGTTTTCCTATATTCACCCTAATTTCGTTAACATAATCCACTAACTGCAGCTTGAAGGTAGGAGGATCGTATGAAGATCAAGCCCCTCGGTGACCGTGTTCTGATCAAGGCCAAGCAGGGCGAGGAAAAGACTGCGGGTGGGATCTACATCCCGCAGACCGCGCAGGAAAAGACGCAGGAAGGCGTCGTGCTCGCCATCGGCGACGACAAGGACGCCATCAAGGTCAAGGTGAAGGATCTTGTCATCTACGACAAGTACGCCGGAACCACCTTCAAGGTCGAAGGCGAAGAGCAGCTGATTCTCAAGGCGAGCGACATCCTCGCGGTCATCGAGAAGTAGAGCGGCGCATCAAGGCGTGACGGCGGGCCACCCGGCCCGCTTTTTTTTGCCCCCGTCAGCACAGGCCCGCCAGGAACTGCCCCATGGCGCGCAGGACGCTCTCGCGGCTGCCCACGGCGAGCGTCGCCGGAGGAAGCGACTCGATGAAGGCCCGGCCGTACGCGCGCTTGACCACCCGGGTGTCGAGGATGAGCACGACTCCCCCGTCGGTCGACCGGCGCATCAGGCGGCCGAAGCCCTGCCGCAGGCGGACCACCGCGTCGGGCAGCGCGAGTTGGGCAAAGGCGTTGCCGCCGCGCCGTTCGACGGCCTCCATACGCGCCTTCATCACGGGGTCCGACGGCACGCGGAACGGAAGCCGGCAGATCGCCAGCACGCGCAGCGTCTCCCCGGGGGTGTCGACGCCCTGCCAGAATGAGTCGGTGGCGAACAGCACGCTGCTCACGTCGTCGCGGAAACGGGAGAGCAGGCGCGAGCGGTCGTCCTGCCCCTGGCGGAGCGCCTGGATGCCCCGGGCTGCCAGGCGCGGCGCCACCGCGTCGTAGACGTGGTCCAGGGTGGCATAGGAGGTAAAGAGCACGAGCGCGCTTCCCCCCGAGATCTCCAGCGCGTCCCCGACCACCTCCGCCAGCCCGTCCTCGAAGCCAGGCTCGTTCGGCGCCGGGATATCCGTCGGCACGCCGAGCAGCACCCGCTCGCGGTACGGAAACGGCGATGCGAACACGCCGCGAAGAGCCGCCGAGTCGAGCCCGACCCGCGACTGCCAGTAGTCGAACTCGCCGGCCACCGTCAGCGTGGCCGACGTGAACACCAGCGTCTCGTACGGCTGGAACAGAGCCTCCCTCATCAGCGGCGCGATCTCCAGGGGCGTGAGCACGAAGCGCACATGGCGCTCTCCCCGCGCTCCGCGTCCCAGCTCCAGCCACGCCACCAGGTCGCGCTGCTCGCGGTAGCCGGCAAAGCGGCCGCAGACCCCGATGATCTCCCGCAGCCGACGGCAGACCAGGCGCGTCTCGCCGATCGTGTTCTCTTCGGGGTCCGGGCACTCGATCCCGTCGATCACGCGCTCGACCAGCGAGGCGAGGCCGACCAGCGCCGTCTCCAGCTCCCGCAGCGGCTCCCAGAGCGCCGCCTCCAGCCCCTCGGCGGGGAGATCGCGCACCAGCATGGCGTTCTCGGAGGCGAGCAGCGGCTGCGCCGTTCGGTCGAGGATCTCGGCCCGGTCGAGCGCTTCCTGGATCGCCGCGGGGATCGTCGCGGCCAGATCGCTATTGTCGCCCTGGGCCAGCCGCTCGAGGGCCACGACGAGGCCCAGCCTGCGGCCCTTGCGCCTGCGGTGCAGGCGGCTGCAGGCGCGCTGCAGCGCGAAGCGGTGGAACGACTGGGAGAAGAACGAAGTCGCGCTCTCCTCGATGGCGTGCGCCTCGTCGAAGACGATCCTGTGGAACGGCGGCAGCACCGCAGCCGTGTCGTAGCCGACGCCCGCCAGGCGCGCGGCCAGGTCGGAAAAGAGCAGGTGGTGGTTGACCACGAGCAGGCGGGCGGCTGCCGCCTCGCGCCTGACCCTGTGCACGAAGCAGCCCTCGCGCAGCGAGCAGCGCATGCCCTGGCACAGGTCGGCCTCGGAGCAGACGCGCGACCAGACGGCCTCGCTCGGGTGCAGCAGCAGGTCGCCGCGGCTGCCGGTCCCGCTCGACGCCGCCCACTCGGCGATCGCCGCCAGCTCGCGCGCCTCCTCGGCGTCGAGACCTTCTTCTTCGAGCGCCTCGGCGAGCCGCTTCCGGCAGACGTAGTTGCGCCGCCCCTTGACGAGGACAACCGGGACGTCGGCGCCGAGCAGCCGCTTGACCAGAGGGATGTCCTTGTCCATGAGCTGCTGCTGCAGGTTGATGGTCGATGTCGACACCACCACGCGCTCGTCGTTCGCCGCGGCCCAGCGCACGGCCGGAAGGAGGTACGCCAGCGACTTGCCGACCCCGGTGCCCGCCTCGGCCATGCACGGGCTGCCCTGGTTGAAGGCGCGCGCCACCAGGCGCAGCATCGCCGCCTGCGAAGGGCGGCTCTCGTAGTCGCCCATGGTCCGCTCGAGGATGCCGCCCGGCTCGAGGGTCGACGCCAGCGCGTCGACGTCGAGCGGGACAAGCTCGCGCACGATCACCGGCTCGGCCACGACGTACACCTGGTCGACGGCGTTGTCGATGATGAAGAACCCGATCCCCTCCCCGCCCACCCGGGAGGCCACGGCGAGGTCAGGCTCGCTCGGCGTCAGGAGTCCCGACGGGTGGTTGTGCAGGAGCACGTCGCCCTGCTCGAGGTAGGGGCGAAGGGCGGGCACCGAGGTCTCGTTGCCGCGGGCCGCGACGCTCACCTCCGCGACGACGCCGTCCCGGTCGAGCCGGCCGATCGCGAAGACCTCGTTGCCGCCCGCGTCGCGGATCGCCTCACGCAGCGCGCGCACCGCATCGGCGCTGATCCGCTGCGACGCCTTCATAGCAGGCGCAGCGTGCCGAGCAGCAGCTGCGCAAAGCGACCGGCCGCTCGGGCGCCGGTCTCGACCACCTCGGCGTGGCTCAACGGCCGCTGGAGGATTCCGGCCGCCATGTTGGTCACGCAGGAGACGCCCAGCACCTCGAGGCCGAGAAAGCGCGCCGCGATCACCTCGGGCACCGTCGACATGCCCACCAGATCGGCGCCCAGAACGCGCAGCATGCGGATCTCGGCCGGCGTTTCGTAGCTGGGGCCGCTGAGGGCCGCGTACACGCCCTCCGGGAGATCGGGGCTGACACGGTGCGCCAGACCGCGCAGCCGCCTGCTGTACGCCTCGCTCATGTCGGGGAACCGCGGACCCAGGCCCTCGTCGGCCGGCCCGATCAGCGGCTGGACGCCCATCAGGTTGATGTGATCGCGGATGAGAACCAGGTCGCCCGGCCGGTAGGCCTCGTTGACCGCGCCGCAGGCGTTGGTGACGATGAGCGTGCGGGCCCCCAGTCCCGCCGCGAGGAATACCGGCAGCACCACCTCTTCGATCTCGCGGCCCTCGTAGGCGTGGAAGCGGCCGGCGAGCACGGCCACCGCGAGGCGCCGGCCCGCGCCATCGACCTCGCCCACCCGCAGCAGGCCGCGGTGGCCGCTCACCGTCGGGGTGGGAAACCCGTCGATCTGACCGTAGGCCACGGTGACGCCCTCGATGCGATCGACGAGATCGCCCAGGCCCGAACCGAGCACGACGGCCACCTCGGGCTGCGGGGCGGTCCCGATGCGGCCGCGCGCCGACGCGACGGCCCGTTCGACGCGCGCGCGAAAGCCTGCCTTCATCCCTCGCTCCCCCCTCCCTCACAGTAGTCGCGGGGAGGAAGCAGAGTCAACGGAGAGGCGACGGCGCCGCATCCCTACAGCTGCGCCACCACCTTGTCGAGGATCGCCACGCCCTCGTCGATCTCCGCCTCCTCGATGGTCAGCGGGGGGGCGAGGCGGATGACGTTCGTTCCCGAGCGCAGCACCAGCAACCCGGCCAGCTGCGCTCGCTCGATGACCGCCGCGGGATCAGCGTCGCGCAGCTCGAGGCCGCGCAGCAGACCCCGCCCCTTGACGCGAACGGCTTTCTCTCTGCGCGAGACGACCTCCGCCAGCCGGCGCGCGAGGTGCTCGCCCTTTCGGGCCACCGCCGCGAGAAAGTCGGGGTTCGACACGGTCTGCCACACCTTGAGCGCGACGGCCGTCGTCACGGGCCCGCCGCCGAACGTCGTGCCGTGCTCCCCGACGTGCACCTGCTCGTTGATCCGCGCGGGGATCAGGGTGGCCGACAGCGGCAGCCCGCCGGCCAGCGGCTTGGCGAGGGTGATGATGTCGGGCTCCAGTCCCGCGCCCGTGCTCGCGTACAGCGTTCCGGTGCGGCCGAGCCCGGTCTGCACCTCGTCGGCGATCAGCACGACATCGTGCCTGCGGCACAAGCGGTTGAGCGCCTGGACGAATTCCGGCGTCATCGCGTCGAGGCCGCCTTCGCCCTGCACCACCTCGCAGATCACGCCCGCGAAGCTGCGGTCGAGGACCGCCTCGAGCCTGGCGGCGTCGTTGTAGGGGGCGACCTCGACGCCCGGCATCAGGGGCTTGAACGGGTCCTGGTACTTGGCCGTGGGCGTGCAGGCCAGCGCGCCGAGGGTCCGCCCGTGGAACGCGTTGGTGAAGCACAGGATCCTGTGATTCCCCTCTCCCTTGGCCCGCAGCGAGTACAGCCGGGCGAACTTGATGGCCGCCTCGTTCGCCTCGGCGCCGCTGTTGCCGAAGTGCACGGCCTGGAACGGGCCGCTGGCGACGAGACGCTCGCCCAGTTCGAGCGCAGGCTCGGTCGTGTAGAGGTTCGACACGTGGGCGAGGCTCCGCATCTGCTCGTAGGCCGCGCGCGCCAGATCGTCGCGCCCGTGTCCCAGGGCGTTGACGGCGATGCCGGCGGCGAAGTCCAGGTAGCGGTTGCCGCCCCGGTCCTCCACGCGGACCCCCTGGCCCTTGACCAGCACCAGCAGCCGGCTGGCGTAGCTTTTCGGAAAGGGCACCTGTTCCACGAACGGCTGCTCGGCAATCTCCATCTTGTTCATCACTTCCCCTCTCAATCACGACCGGGCGATCCGCGTGCCGCGGCTGCCGCTCTGCAGCGCCCGCACTGATCCTCGCCCCGCGTACTCTCCGATCACGATCGCCTCCACGCCTCGCTCTAGCGCGCCGAGGCAGGCCCGCACCTTGGCCACCATCCCCCCTGTGATCGTGCCGGCCGCGATCTCGGCCAGCGCCTCCCCGGCTGTGAGCCGATCCAGCACGCGGCCGCCCTTGAGCACGCCGGGGATGTCCGACAGGAACACCAGCGTGCGGGCCCGCAGCGCGGCGGCGACGGCTAGGGCGGCGGAGTCGGCATTGATGTTCAGCCCCATCCCATCGTCGCCCATCGAGGTCGAGCAGAGCACGGGCAAGTAGCCGCCGTCCAGCAGCGTCTGCAGCAGCGCGGCCTCGACGCCGGCCACCTCGCCGGTGCGGCTGCCGTCCGACACGGGTCTGCCGGTAAAGATCCTGCCGTCGGACCCGCTCAGGCCCACGGCGTTCAGACCCGCCGACTGGAACAGGCGCACCAGGCGCTTGTTGATCAGACCGCTGAGCGCCATGTCGACGTAGTCCATCTCCTCGGTCGAGGTCTGGCGCACCCCGTCCTTGAACCGGCTCTCGACGCCGAAGCGCCTCGCCAGCCGGGACACCTCGGCCCCTCCGCCGTGCACGAGCACCCAGCCCGGGTCGGCGGCCAGGTCGGCCGCCAGCTCTTTCAGCTCACCGACGCTGCCGGCCAGCTCGCCACCGATCTTGATCACCCTCGCGTGCATCTACCGGATCCTCTTTCCCAGTTCGGGCAGCCGTTCGCGCACCGCCCGCCGCAGCGACGCCCCGCTGACCCCCTGCTCCATCACCAGGAGAATCGTGTCATCGCCGGCCACGGTTCCGAGCAGGCCCTTGACGCCCGCCCCGTCGAACACCGCGGCTACGCTCGCGGCGTAGCCCGGCAGGGTCCTGGCCACGGCCAGGTTGCCCGAGAAGCTCATCCCGATGAACCCGGCCAGCGCCGAACGCACCGCCCGCTCGGCCGCCTGCGGCGCCTGCGGCAGTCCGTACACCGACCCGCCGCCGGCGTCCGGGTGGCGCGCCACCCCGAGCGCCCGCAGGTCCCGCGACAGCGTGGCCTGCGTCACGCGGAATCCCGAACCTCTGAGGCGGGAGGCGAGCTCGCGCTGGCTGTGGATCCGGGCGCTGGCGAGCAGCCGCCGGATCGCCTCCAGCCGCCGGTCGCGGGAGCGGCCGGCCGCCTTGCGCATAATAATGCGTCTCACGTGCATAGCTATACACTCCGCGCCCCATCGTGTCAAGCGGCGCGCGCCTGCCCTTCGGGCGCCCGCCCGTCGCCCGGCGGGTAAAAAAAAAGGGAAAGGAGGACCTTTCCCCTGAACGCGCGATCGTCGAACTGTCTGCGGACGCGGGCCTGCTACCGACTGACCCTGGCCTTGGCCGCCGCCATCTTGAAGGCCCGATTGAACGTGAACTTCGGGACCTTGGTCGCGGGCCGCGCCTTGATCGTGATCTCCTCGCCGGTCAACGGGTTGCGGCCCTTGCGCGCCTTGGATGCGGGCCGCACGCGGACGTACACCTTGCCCATCTTGCCGATGGGAACGCGCACTCCCGCCATGACTCCCGCCTCGACCAAATCGAAGACGCTCTCGAACACCTCGCGCATCTTCGCCTTGGGCAGCTCATTGACCGCGGCGAGATAAGAGACCATCGCCGATGCCGTGTACTTGGTCGGCTTGGCAGGTGCAGCCTTGGCCTTTTTCTTTGCCGCTTGCTTGGCCACGGTAGACCTACCTCTTCCTCGCCGCCTTGCGCTTGGCCGGAGCCTTCTTCTTGGCCGCAGCCTTCTTCTTCTTCGCCGGAGCCTTTTTCTTCGCCGCCGCTTTGCGCCTGGCCGGAGCCTTCTTCTTCAGTGCTTTTGCCATTGCTGTTCCTCTCTCGCTATCCTATCAGATTTGCTACGGAGTATAAACCCGCACTACCGCCTCGTCAAGTTTTTTCCGGAAAAAAGCGAGGTTGCCTCGCGGCGCCTTTCACCGCGCCGATTCCGCCTCCTCTGCGGCGGCGCAGCGCGCGCACAGGTTCGCGTCGTTGCACAGCACCCGAGCAGCCGACAGGCGCTCGCCGCAGCGCACGCAGCGCAGGCGAAAGGGCAGCAAGGCCGCGCGCGCGGCCCACGCGATGGCGATCGCCGCGCCCACGGGCACCGCGAACAGCGCCGCAGGGATGCGAAGCCTTCCGAAGAGCCACGCGCTCACGCGCAGGAGCAGCAGCAGGCCGCTCCACCCGAGCAGCGCCACGCGCTTGCGCTCGCCGGCCCTGCCGCGGGCCAGCAGCGCGAGCAGCAGCACGGCGACGATCGGGTAGTAGAGCGCCTTGCCTGCAAGCTCGATCACACACAGCAATCTACCGGCGCCCCGACGCGAGGTCAACCTGCCCGTCGGCGGCTCGCGCGCAGACGACGGCCGCGGCGCGCGGCGCGGGGTGGACCGCCGGGCCGCACGCGACTAAGATGACTTTGCGATGAACCGTATCTGCCTCTGCCTCACGGCGGCGTCGGTGGGCGAAGACCTGGAGCTCGCGGCCCGCAACCGTCCGCTCATCCAGATGGCCGAGCTCCGGGTCGATCTGCTCGAGCCCGACGAGCGCCCGCACGCGTGGCGCGTCGCCTGCGGCTGCGATCTGCCGTTGATCCTCACCGTGCGCAGAAAGCGCGACGGCGGCTGTTACCAGGGCTCCGAGGCGCAGCGCCTCGCGTTGATTCGCAGCCTCGCTTCGGCCGCTGCCGATCGCGGGCACGGCTTTGCCTTTGTCGACATCGAGGAGGACGTCGCCGACCCCGAGCTCGAACGGGACGTGCGCTCCCGCGGAGGGCGCATCGTGCGCTCGCTCCACGATCTGGCCGCGGTGCCGGGCGATCCGGCCGCCGCGGTCAACCGCCTGCGCCGCGCTCCATCGGATCTTCCCAAGGGCGCGTTCCACGTGCGGGGCAGCGAAGACCTGCTCGCGCTCTTTGAAGCGGCGCCGCGTGTGGAGGGCGAGCACATCCTCCTCGGCATGGGCGACTTCGGCTTCGCCACGCGGATCCTGACGGCGCGCACGGGATCATACCTAACCTTCGCTTCGGCCGCCGAAGGCGGCGTCAAGGCGGCTGCGGGTCACACCGATCCGGCGACGCTGTGCCAGCTGTACCGCTACCCCCGCCTCGGGGAGAACACGGCGATCTTCGGCGTGATCGGCAATCCCGTGATGCACACGCGCTCGCCTCACATCCACAACCGCGGCTTCCGCCTGTGCGGCCTCGACGCCGTGTACCTCCCGTTTCTCGTCGACAGCGTGCCGGCGTTCCTGCGTCTCGCCGGGCTGCTGGGCGTGCGCGGGGTGTCGGTGACCATCCCGCACAAGCAGGCGGTCATGGGCTACCTGGCGTCCTGCGATGCCGCCGCCTCGGCGATCGGGGCCTGCAACACCCTGGTGCGCGGGGACGCGGGCTGGCAGGGAAGCAACAGCGACGCCGCGGGGTTCCTGCGACCCCTGCGGGAGGCGGGCTTCGATCGGGCCGGGGGCAGGGCGACGGTGATCGGCGCCGGAGGCGCCGCGCGCTCGGTGGTCTACGCGCTGCGCGCCCTCGGGATGCCGCTGCTCGTTCTGAACCGGAGCCCCGAGAAGGCCCGCGCGCTCGCCGAGGAGTTCGGCTGCGAATGGGGCGCTCTCGATGCGGCGGGCCTCGCCCGCATCGACGGATTCGCCGACCTGATCGTGCAGACCACCAGCTGCGGAATGAGCCCGCACGAGGACGAGGACCCGATCGCTGCCCGGCCGCTGCGCGGCAGCGAGTGGGTCTACGACCTGGTCTATAGCCCGCCCGAGACCCGGCTGCTGCGCCGCGCCGCCTCCAGCGGCTGCCGCACCGTGCGCGGGGGGAGCATGCTGATCGCCCAAGCGATCGAGCAGTTCCGCGCGTTCTGCGGGCGGGAGTACCCGCAGCCGGAGGGGCTCGAGGAGGAGCTCGGCCTGTAGCTGCGCGCCGTGGACGCGCCGCCTCGTTCGGGCCGCGTCAGTCGAGCAGCGAGCGCATGACGAGGCGCACGCGGCTGAGCCGGGAGACCGCCAGCCTCACCGCCTCGCCGTCGGGCAGCGCCTCGGCCGCGAGGAAGAGGCCCGAGTCGCTCTTTTCCAGCCGCTGCGGCCGGGCGAGCCGCCGTCGCGGCGCGCCGCCGGCTTCGCGCTCGAGGATCTCGATCAGCGCGTTGCGGTCGATCGCCCTCTCGATCAGGCGCACCTTGCCGAGGTAGTCGAGGCCCCGCGCCTCGCCCTTCTCGGTGGCGAGAGGCCGAAGCTGGGCCGGGACCAGGATCAGGCCCCGCGCGATGCGGTCGCGGATCTCGGCCGCGTCCTCTTCGGCGAGCTCCATGTCGGCAAGCGCGCCGAGGAGGGCCGCCCGCGTGTGCTCCCCGGCAGGCGCCCGCCGCTGCCGCGGCGATCCGATGCTCACGCTCAGGTCGGCGCCCAACAGCGGCCCTTCGAAGGGCAGCTCCGCGGCCGGCTCCTGCGGCTCTTCGTCGGGCAGAATCGGCACGATCTCGGGAACATGCTCGACCCCGGACCTGCGCAGCGCCTCGATCCAGCGGTCGCGGTCGGCCGCGGCGAGCAGGTAGACGCCGCCGGCGATCTTTCTGCGAACGTAGCTGCGCAGCAGCGGCGAATTGTCCAGCAGGTACTGGTGCTCCTCGTCGGCGATCAGAACGACCCCTTCGTAGAGCGCGAGGCGACGGTACTCGCGCTCCCAGGTGCGCAGGCTGAAGACGACGTTCTGCGGCAGGCGCGCCGCGGCGCCGCGGCGCCGCGCGGTGAGGCTCTCGAGCACCTCCACGAGGCGGTCTGCCGAACCGCCGAGGTCCAGGTAGCGCTGAAAAGAGGCGCGCGTGATCTCGAAGACGGCCACGACGTCGACTCGCCGCGCCTCGGCTGCCAGCCCCACTTCCAGGGCCTCCTCGAGCAGCGGCCCGGCGGGAAAGGTGATCTCGAAGTTCGGCTGGACGACCGCGGCCGAGCCTGCGATGTCGCGCGCCGCTTCGGGATGCAGAGCGAGCCCTCCGGAGGATTCGACGAGGACGTTCAGGTCGCGCAGCGCGGCAACGACCGCGGGGGCTGCGCCCGCGGCCGCCCGGGCGCCGCGCAGCACCATCAGCGCGCAGAGCGCCTGCACCGCCGCGGGATCGAAGGCGCGGGGCGCGCCGCCGCCGGCGGCCAGCGCGTCCAGGAGCGCCGCCACCACGTGGGCGGCGAGGTCGCGGCGCACCGCCTCGCCGAGCAGCGGGGCGAGCAGCGCCGCGGCCCTCCCGCGCCTGCCCCGTGCGGCCAGGCTTCGCCAGGCGGCCACGCGCGGGCGGCCGTCCTCGGCCACGAGGTCGTGCGCCTGCAGCAGCGGCAGGAGCGCGGTGAGGCCGCGCTCGATCGCCTCGCCGTCCCGCTCGTCGTCGGCGAGGGCCGCCGACGGGAAGATGGCCGCGAGAGCTGCGAGGTCCCTCTTGCGCAGGCCGCCGCCCTTTTTCTGCGCGATGCCGCCCGAGCACAGCTGCGAGACGATGGCGAGCAGGGCCGCGTCGCAGATCCACAGCGGAGCGCCTGCCGCCTTCGCCGCGGCGGCGGGCCGCCACGGGAACAACGCCCCGCTGTCGAACACCTGCGACCGCAGAACCGGCTCGAGGATCGGGTTGACCGCGATCAGGGGAACCTCGACCCGCTCGCGGTACACCAGCAGCCGCTCCTCGAGATTGGCGATCATCTCGCCGAGGGCCAGCAGGCCGATGCGGCCGGCGAACACCGTCGCCAGGCCGTCGAGGGAGACGGGCCCCAGGAGCATCAGGGCCGTGAGCAACTGGGCTTCGCGATCATCGACGAGGCCGACGATCCGCTCCTGGACGCTTCGGCCGGACAGAAAGGCGGCGAGCTGCCTGATCAGGTCCTGCTTGCTGAAGGGCGTGCGGATCTCGCCGAGGTAGTTGCGGCAGAGCACGAGAAAGCGGTCGCCGGGCAGCGTGAGGAGGGCCCGCTTCCATGCCTCGAGACCGCTCATCGCAGCTCCTCTTCGGCCCACACCTCGATGGTGTAGCGATAGCCCTGCTCCGTGAGGAACTTCTGGCGGTTGGCGGCAAAGCCCTCCTCTACGGTGGCCCGCGACACCAGCGAGTAGAAATGGGAGTTCCGCTTCTTGGGCCTGAGGATCCTCCCCAGCCGCTGAGCCTCCTCCTGCCGGGAGCCGAAGGTTCCCGAGACCTGGATCGCCACCGAGGCATCGGGTAGGTCGATGGCGAAGTTGGCGACCCTCGACACCACGAGCACGGCGAGGGCGCCCGCGCGAAAGGCCGCGTAGAGCCTCTCGCGCTCGCGATTGGGCGTCCTGCCCGTGATGATCGGCGCGTCGAGCTCGGCGGCCAGCAGGTCGAGCTGCGCGAGGTACTGCCCGATCACCAGCACGCCCTCTCCCGAGTGGTGGGCAACGAGCTGCTTCACGATCGCGAGCTTGAGCGGATTCTCCGAAGCTAGGCGGAACTTCCTGCGCTGATCGGCGATCGCGTACTCCAGGCGCAGTTGGCGGGGCAGCTCGACGCGCACCTCGACGCAGCTGGCCACCGCGATCCACCCCTTGCCCTCCAGCTCCTTCCACGGCACGTCGTAGCGCTTGGGACCGACGAGGGTGAACACGTCCCCTTCGCGGCCGTCCTCGCGCACCAGCGTCGCGGTGAGGCCCAGGCGGCGAACCGCCTGGATCTCCGCCGTCACCCGGAACACGGGGGCCGGCAGCAGGTGCACTTCGTCGTAGATGATCAGACCCCAGCGCCTCTGCCGGAACAGCCGGAAGTGGGGAAACTCGTCGTCGGCTGTTCCGCGCCAGATCAGGATCTGATAGGTGGCGATGGTGATCGGCCTCACCTCCTTCCGGTCTCCCGAGTACTCGCCGATCAGGTCCTCGTCGACCCACGTCTTGTCCAGGAGCTCGTCGATCCACTGGTGCACGGCCGCCACGTTGGGGGCGAGCACGAGGGTGCTGGCACCGACTCGCGCCATGACCGCCAGTCCGATCACGGTCTTGCCCGAGCCGCACGGCAGCACGACCGTTCCGAACCCCGCGCCGGGCCGTCCATCACCCTCGAACGCGCGCGCAGCCTCGTCCTGGTAGTCGCGGGGACTGAAGCGCCTGCCCGACCGTGCCACGTCGCGCAGCCGGATCGGCAGCTGCTCGCCGGCCTCCAGCGGGGCCTCGTCCTTGACGGGGTAGCCGATCCGCATCAGCTCCTGCTTGACCGTCCCGCGGTTGACCAGGGGGACGACAAAGCCGTCGCCGTCGCTTTCCACGAGCCGCATGATCCGCGCGGTGGCGCGGATCTCCTCGGCGATCATCGGGTCGCTCGCGTCGAGGCGCAGCATGCCGGTCCGCTCGTCGACGGCCCGCAGGCGCAGCTTCCCGAAACGGTCGATCGTCTCGCGTATGTCCGCCGCCACGTTCTCCGGCACCGGGTAGCGGGAATACCGCGCGAGCGCCGCGAGCACCGCCTCGGCGTCGACGCCGGCCGAGGCCCCGTTCCACAGCGACAGCGGGGTGAGGCGATAGGTGTGGATGTGCTCGGGGCTCTTCTCGAGCTCGGCGAACAGCACAAGGCTCGAGCGTGCGGCCTCGGCCGCGGGACTGTGGACGTCGAGGAGCACCGTGCGGTCGCTCTGGATGATGAGGGGCTTGTCCTGGCTCATGATCTGGACAGTCAGAGTCATCATAGGAAGGCGTCTGCGGAGAGTCAAACCACCCCGGCGCTCGGGGTGGGATTCCGTTGCGCGGGTAACGCCGCCGGTCCGCAGGACGCCGGCAGGCCCCCCCCGGGGCCGCAGCAGGGCGCCGGGCCGCGGCGATCAAGCCGTCTCAGGCAGCACGCTGACCGCAGGTCCCGGTCCGCTTTCGTCCCCTCCCCGGCCCGTCCCGCCTCGCGGTCACGGGCCTCGCGCTGCCCGCTTCCCCGCAAGCGTTTGCGCGGAAGCGGCCGCCATGGCGCCTGCGCCCGCCCCGACCTCGCCTCGCAAGCTCCGGCCTTCGGGGTACGTGCTGTACCTTGGCCTGACGCTATGCCATTCCCTCCGCTTCGCTTCGGGACCAGGGCGCCATGGCGCGTCCGGCCCCGGTACCTTCCGGAGCTTCGCTTCGGACCAAAGCGCCTGTACCTTGACGCCCGGGCTGCCGACCATTACTACGTGAGACGAGGTAGGGCTTTGCGCGCCAGAATCCTTCTGGGGCTCCTGCTCCTCCTGCCGACGCTGCTCGCCGCGGAGGTGGAGTTCGGAGGTCTCGACCTGGCCCCGAACAACCGGCTGCTGTTCAAGGCGACCGTCGATCTGCCCGACTACGGGGCGTACGGGACGTTGTTCCTCGCCGACGCGGCTGCGCGTCGGCTCACCCAGCTCACGTTCTTTCCCGAGAAGATCCTGCTGCTCAATGGCGAGCTGCAGATCCAGAACCGCTTCGGCGTTTTCCGCACACGCGACGGGCTGCGCAGCATCAGCCCGGTCGACCTGTTCCCCTCGTTCGTGGCGGGAGCGCAGCCCGAGACCGGCAGGCTGATTGCCGTCGAGTCCTCGCCCGACAGCCGCTTTCTGGTCTTCGTCAGGCCGACCTCGATCGCCTACGGCGACCTCGTGCTCTACGACACCGAGAAGTCCCTCGAAACGGTGCTCGCCCGCGGCACGGAGCTCAGCCTCGAACAGCCTGTGTCGCTGTGGTCCCCCGATTCCGGCTGGCTGATCTACGCCTCGGGGGGCGATCTCTACTACTACTCGATCGAGCAGCATCGCCAGGGCCGCGTCGTCGACTCCAGCTACCGCAGAGTCACCCGCGGCGGCATCAGCAGCGCACGGTGGAGCTCCTCCGGCGCGCTGTTCTACGTGAGCGGAGACCTCGTCTACCGCGTCAGGAGCAGCGAGTTCTTCACCAAGAGCCTGTACTCGGGCATCCTGAGCATGGGCGAGATCGTGGGCAAGATCCCCTTCCCCTTCGACCCCAATTTCGACAGCTTCTGGATCTCGCCCGACGGCGAAAAGATCCTCCTCAACAAGAAGGGGCGCAACCTCTTTCTCTACTTCCTGCAGAGCAACGACTACGCGGCAGCCGCCACGCGCTCGCTGCCCTACCTCTACCTGCCCCGCAACACCCGCATCAAGCGTGTGGCGTGGTCTGCGGCGGACATCGTGACCGTGCTCGCGGAGAACACGGTGCGGGGCCAGGCGCAGAGCGCCGTCTTCCGCCTGCGGATTCCCGACGGCGGCGACGTGACCTCGTTCTCGAGGCTCGAGGACAGGGACGTGCGCGACGTCGTGCTGTCCCCCGACGGCAGCCGCATCGCGGTCGTGCTGCCGCAGCGGGTCGCCGTCAAGAGCAGCGGCGCCTGGACCACGCAAAAGGAGCTGCCCGCCGACGACCCGCTGTCGGCTCTGTGGCTCGACAACGAGCGGCTGATCGTCGCGGGCCGCTGGACGATCGTTCGCCATGACCTCCAGACCGGCGCCTCGAACCTCATCGCGCTGTCGCAGACCGAATCCCACGCCTTTTCCCAGGACGTGGGGTCTGTTTCGGCGACCGCCGCGGGCGGCGCGTGGCAGACCGTGCCCGGGGCCGGCATCGAGTGGACCGCAGCAGCATCGATCAGCCCCCGCAAGGCGGAGGTCGCCTCGGCGGACTACCGCGTGTACCTCGAGCCGAGCTCCCGGGGCAGCTACCGCAACCTGGTCATGGTGCGCAGCATCCGCGATTTCGGCACGCTCCCCCTGTTCGCGCCCGAGCGCCTCGCCTACGAACCGTTCCCCGCAGCCGAAGAGCCGGTCGACGGCGAAGTGTTCAGTCACGGGTCGCGGGTGCGCAGGCGCCAGGTGGCTCTGGTGTTCGACGCCATCGACTCGATCGAAGGTCTTCCCTCGATCCTCGACACGCTGAGCCGCTACGGCCTGCGGGCCACGTTCTTCGTGGGCGGAGAGGCCGTACGCCGCTACCCCGGCGCGATCAGCGAGATCGCCGACAGCGGACACGAGGTCGGCTCGCTGTTCTACGTCAACTTCGACATGACCGACACGCGCTACCGCCTCGACAAGGAGTTCATCAAGCTCGGCCTCGCGCGCACCGAGGACATCTACTTCGCGGCCACCGGCCGCGAGATCTCGCTGCTGTGGCACACGCCCTACTATTTCACGAACACGGTGCTCGTCGAGGCGGCCCGCGAGATGAACTACGTCTGCGTCGGCCGCGATGTCGACAGCCTCGACTGGGTCACCCGCGAAGACCCCACTCCGGCCAAGGGACTGTACCTGCCGGCGTCGCGCCTCGTCGAGCGGATCGTGGAACGGAAGAAACCCGGCTCGATCATCCCGATCCTGGCCGGCACGCCCGAGGGCTACCGCGAGGACTACCTGTTCCAGAGGCTCGACCTGCTCATCAATGCGCTCCTGGCCAGGGGCTACGAGGTGGTGCCCGTCTCGGTGTTGATGGAGAGCGCCCGGTAGACGCCGTTGAACAGGGGCGGCAAAGAGGCTACACTGTGAACGCGGAGTCCGCAGCAGGCTGGCACTAAAGGAGTCGCGGCGCCTTGAACACCGGAAATCCCCACGACGCCTATCGACAGGTCCAGATCAAGACCGCCAACCAAGGCAAGCTGATCCTCATGCTCTACGACGGGGCGATCCGCAACCTGGACGTGGCTCTCGAGGCTCTGCCCCACAAGCAGCGCAGATACGACGTGGTCAACGGGGCGCTGGTCAAGGCTCAGGACATCATTGGAGAGCTGATGTCCTCGCTGGATTTCCAGCGGGGCGGAGAGATCGCGCGCAATCTGTTCACCCTGTACGTGTTCATGAACCGGCAGCTCCTCGAGGCCAACCTGCGCAAGACCGACGCGCCGATCCAGGACGTGCGCGGGATGCTCCTGGAGCTGCGCGGCGCCTGGTCGCAGGTGGTCAGCAAGGTGGCGGCCAAGGACGGCGCGAGCAGCCGCGTCGACATCGCGGGGTAGCGGCCGTGGCCTCCAGAGCCGCAGCGGCCTTGCGGCTGGAATCGCTGTTCGACCAGCAGAGCGAGTCTCTCGAGCAATACGGGCGACTCCTGCGCGCGCAGGAGCACTCCTTGCAGCACGACGATCCCGCGAGGTTCGAGGCGCAGCTGGAGGCCGAGCGGGCGCTTCTGGACCGGCTCGACGCGCTCAGGCGCGTGTCCGACGCGCTGGAGCCGGCCTACCGGCAGGCCCTTCGCCGCGGCGACCCGCAAACTGAAGCGGCGCGGGCCCGCGCATCGGCCTCGGCCGCGGCGGTCGCCGCTCGCTCGGGCCCCCGCAGGCTCGCGCTCGACGCCAGGCGCGAGGCGGTCGGGAACCGGCTGCGGACCCTGCGCCGGGTCGTTGCCCGCGCATCCGCAGCGTCGCACGACGTCGCCCGGATGCTGGACATCAGCCGATGAGCGAGCCGTTGTATGTCGTCGACGGCTACGGCCTGATCTACCGCGCCTACTTCGCCTTTATTCGGCGGCCGCTGATCAATTCCAAGGGCCGCAACACGTCGGCGATCTTTGGCTTCCTGCGCATGCTTCTGCAGCTCCTGGACAGCCGCAAGCCGACTCACCTCGCCGTCGCGCTGGACTCGATCGCGCCCACGTTCCGCCATGAGCTCTACCAGGCCTACAAGGCCACGCGCCAGAAGACGCCGGAGGATCTGCGGGCCCAGATCCCCCTGATCGAGTCCCTGATCGAGGCCCTGGGCGTGCCGCGCGTTCGCGTCGAGGGCTTCGAGGCCGACGACGTGATCGCCACCCTGGCCGAGGCCTGCCGGGCGTCGGGGCGCCCCTGCTACGTCTGCTCGAGCGACAAGGACGTGCTGCAGCTGGTCGGCGAGGGGGTGCGGGTGCTCAAGCCGGGCGGCGAGAACGAGGTCGTGGAGATGGACGCCGACCGGGTCCGGGAGGAGCGCGGCGTCGACCCGGCCCAGATAGTCGACTACCTCGCGCTGGTGGGCGACAGCTCGGACAACGTTCCCGGGGTCCCGGGCGTGGGGGAAAAGACGGCGGTCAAGCTCTTGCAGCGGTTCGGCTCCCTGGACGGCATCTACGCGGATCTCGCCTCGATCGATTCGGAGAGCCAGCGCCGCAAGCTCGAAGCGGGCCGCGAGAGCGCCCTGCTGAGCCGTGAGCTGGTGAGGCTGCGCCGCGACGTGCCGCTGCCGGCCGACCCGCAGGACCTGCGCCTGGGCGAGCGCAACAGCGCCGCGGCGCTGCAGATCCTGCATGGCGAGGAGATCCACGCCTTTGACAAGGACCTGGGCGCAGGGCCCCAGCCTGTCGGCGGCGGGCTTCGCCGCATACGGCCGGGCTCCTACGAGACGGTGCTCAGCACCGAGCAGCTGGCCCGCTGGGTCGCCCGCGCGCGGGCCAGCGGCCGCTACGCGGTAGACACCGAGACCAACGGACTTGATGAGCTGGAAGCGCGGCCGATCGGCATCTCGATCGCCGTGGCGCCGGGACAGGCCTGCTACATACCGCTCCAGGCCAGGGGCGTGCGCTGCCTCGAGGAGGCCGTCGTGCGCGACGCGGTGGGATCGCTGATCACCGATCCGTCGCTGCGCCTGGTGGGCCAGAACGTCAAGTTCGACTACAAGGTGCTCAAGCGCTGGGGCGTCGAGATGGCGCGGCCGTGGCTCGACACGATGCTGGCGGCCTTTGCCCTCGACACGACGCGCAATGTCTACAGCCTCGACCGGCTGGCCCGCGACTTGCTGGGCTACCAGACGATCGCCTACACCGACCTGGTGCCCAAGGGCGAGAGCGCCACGCTCGCCGACCTCGACATCGCGGCGGTCACCGACTACGCCGCCGAGGACGCCGACATCGCGCTGCAGCTCGCCGACGCCCTGCAGCCGCGCCTGCGCGAGGCGGGGCTGGAGGCCCTCCTGGCCGAGGTCGACATGCCCAACGTGAAGATCCTCGGCGACATGGAGCTGGCGGGCATACGACTGCAGCCGTCGGTCCTCGAGGAGTTTTCCGCGGAGCTCGAGAGCCGGCTGGCCGGAATCGAGCAGTCGATCTACGCCGGCGTCGGGCACGAGTTCAACATCGGAAGCACCCGGCAGCTGCAGCAGGTTCTCTTCGAAGAGCGCAAGCTCAAGCCGGTCAAGAAGACCAAGACCGGCTACTCGACCGACGCGGACGTCCTGGAGGAGCTGGCGCTCGAAGACGCGGTCTGCGCCGCCATCCTCGAGCACCGCAACCTCACCAAGCTCAAGAGCACCTATGTCGACACGCTGCCTTCGATGGTCAACAGCCGCACCGGGCGGCTGCACACGCACTACGACCAGACCGGGGCGGCCACCGGGCGGCTGGCGAGCACCGACCCCAACCTCCAGAACATCCCGGTTCGCGACGAGATGGGCCGCCGCATCCGCAGCGCCTTTGTGGCCGAACCCGGCTGGAGCCTGCTGTCTGCCGACTACTCCCAGATCGAGCTGGTCATCCTCGCCGCCCGCTCGGCCGACGAGCTGCTCACGCGGGCGTTTCGCGAGGGCCGCGACGTGCACACCCAGACCGCGGCCCTGCTGTTCGCCACGGAGGAGTCGCTGGTCACCCCGCAGATGCGCCGCATCGGAAAGACGATCAACTTCGGAGTCATCTACGGGATGAGCGCTTTCCGCCTCTCGCGCACCACGGGCATCCCCCGCAAGGAGGCCGATGCCTTTATCCGCACCTACTTCCAGCGTTTCCCCGGGGTCACGGCTCTCATCGAACGGACCGTGCGCGAGGCCGAGGAAAAGGGTTACGTGACGACGCTGCGCGGCCGCAGGCGGCCGATCCCGGCGATCCGCAGCCGCAACCGCACCGAAAAGGCGGCGGCCGAGCGAATCGCCGTCAACACCCCGATTCAGGGCAGCGCGGCCGACATCGTCAAGATGGCCATGGTGGCCATCGACGGCCGGCTGCGGGCTTCGGGCCGGCGTTCGAGGCTCCTGCTGCAGGTCCACGACGAGCTCATCCTGGAGGTGCCCGACGAAGAGCTCGAGGCCGTGTCTGCTCTCGTGCGCGAGGCGATGGAAAGCGTGGTCGACCTCGGCGTTCCGCTGCGCGTCGGCCTCAAGAGCGGCCGCAGCTGGGGCGACGTCGACTGAGCGGCATGGTCATCGGGGTCACCGGCGGCTACTGCGCCGGCAAGAACGAGGCGGTGTCGCGCCTGCGCGAGCTCGGCTTTGTCGAGATCGACGTGGACCGTCTCGGCCACGCGGCCATCGAGCTGCAGAAGCAGCAGGTGGTCGCGCGGTTCGGCGAGCGGGTCCTGGCTCCCGACGGCCGCGTCGACCGCCGCAGCCTGGGGCGGCTGGTCTTCGGGGACCGGGCGGCGCTCGGCGACCTCGAGGCGATCGTGCACCCCGTGATGGTGGCCGAAGTCGAGCGGCTGCTCGGCGAACGAGCCGCACCGGCGGTGATCAATGCTGCCATCCTGTTCCGCATGGGCCTGCATCGGTTCTGCGACGTTGTCGTGTGCGTTCGCGCCCCTTTCGCCGTGAGGCTGGTGCGGGCGATGAGGCGCGACCGGCTCGGAGTCTTTGCAGCGGCCGGACGCCTGCTCGCCCAGGGGCGAGTCTGTCCTAAGACCGTTTCCCCGGATGTCGATACTCTTACTGTAAGCAACTCCGGCAGCAGGCAACGGCTCTTTGCACGGCTGGAGGAGTCCCTGCGCGCAAAAGGAGCGATCTAGAGGCCATGGAGAAGAAGAACATCCTGCTGGTGATTGGGTCCGTGACCCTCTTCCTGATCGTCGTGCTTGCCGCGGGGCTGTGGCTCTTCTGGCCCGAGCCGAAGCCGCAGTCATCGAGCGCCGCCGTGAGCGTGAGCCCCCTCGGCATGGAAGGCTCCCGCGGATTCGACAGCTTCGAGTACTACCGCGGCCGACAGGACCTGCCCGGCCTCGAGGAACCGAGGCCAGCGCAGCCGCGCCAGGACGGGTCGCTGTCGCTGGCCATCGGCGAGACCGCGCCGCGGCCGGCGGTGAGCGTGGAGCCGCGTCCCGCCCCCGCCGCCCCGCAGTCCGCGCCCGCGGCCTCCGGCCCTGCCCCGGCCGCCCCGACGGCACCGCCGCAGAGACCGGCTGCACAGAAGGCGCCCGCTGCGGCCAGGCCCGCGACCCCGAAACTGACCCGCGTCAACGAGTACTGGATCCAGGCCGGCAGCTACAAGAGCCGGGTGAGCGCCGAGGGACTGAACCGCAAGCTGGCGGACATGGGCCTGGCCGGCACGATCACCACGCGCGACGTCGGCGGCGAGACCTATTTCCGCGTCCGGATCGGTCCCTACAGAGACTCCGCCGAAGCCGACAAGTTTCTCGCGACGGTCAAGGCGGTCGAGGGGCTCACGGACAGCTACGTTTCGCGGGTGACGCGGACTCTGACCAACTGAACCAAGAAAGAGGCGCCGACCGGAGTCGAACCGGTGCATAAAGGTTTTGCAGACCTCTCCCTTACCCCTTGGGTACGGCGCCTTGATTCGCACGAAGCTTAACACAACGGGCCCGAGCTGTCCATCGCTGCAGCGATCGCGCGTGCGCTCCGGTTTCGCGGGTGGGTTCAGGCCGCCGCGACCTGTCTCAGCGGCCCTCACGGGTCGAGCACGCCGCTGATCGCCAGGTCCTAGTCCGGTCTGCTGCCGTCCCA
>CAZKGO010000056.1:0-32257 GCA_964552235.1 uncultured Spirochaetales bacterium
TCGCGCCGCGGGTGGACGACGCTGCGGCGGGCCTGGCCGAGCGCGAGAGGGCGCTGGCTGCAGCGGAGGCCGCGGCCGCGGGCGGCCGCGACGAGCTGGCCGCTGCGGCCGCGGCGCAGGAGCGCTGGCTGCGCGAGCACGGCGCGGTTTCGGTCGACGACTACCACAGCCGCCGCGTCCGCAGGCTCGCAGCCGAGCGGACGCTCGCCGACGCGCGGACCCTGGTGGCCCAGGCGCGCGCCGACTATCGCTGCCCCGACGACGACGCGCTGCGCGCCGAGCTCGAGCGCAGGCTGCGGGATCTGGATGCCGCGATCGTCGAGGCGCCGCTGGCGGAGCCGGAGGTGCGCCGCCTCGAGGGCGAGCGGGCGAAGCTGCAGCAGGCCTGCGCCGGCCTCCAGCGCGAGCGCGAGGCGATCAAGGAGAGCCTCGACCGGGCCTGGGGCGAGGTGAGGGGTTCGCTCGGCGAGCTGCCGCAGCGCATCCTCGCCGGCGAAAAGGAGCTGGCGGCCTGTCGGGGCGAGCTCGCTCGCATGGAGCGCGCCCGCCGGGCCGCCGCGATCGCGCGCGACCTCTTTGCCGAGATCGCGCGGGACTCCGACGTGCTGATGGAGCAGCTTGCGGGCGAGATCGCCGCCACCTACGGCGAACTGGTCGGCGGTGAGCGCGACGTGAGGCTCGGTGCTCTCGACGTCGGCCGTGCGCGCGCGGTGGACGCCAGCGGCGCGCAGAGGGACCTCGACGCCCTCTCGAGCGGCACGCGGGACCTGTTTCTGCTGGCCGCCCGCCTGGCCCTGGCGGCGAGGAGCCGTCCGGGCCCGGCGCTGATCGTGCTCGACGAGCCGTTTCAGAAGATCGACGACGAACGCGCCGGCCGCGCCCTGGCGCTGCTCGCGCGGTTCCGTCAGGAGCGCGGCTGGCAGATCCTGCTGTTCTCCAAGGATCCGGGGGCGGGCGAACGGCTGCGCGCCGTGTTTCCCGACGCGAAGATCCACAGCCTCGATCGCGGCGCGGCTCCCGCCCCGGTGCGGCGGCGGCGCGTTTGACCGGGAACTCGCGCGAGTGCTACGGTCCGCCCGTGACTCCGGGCAGCCGAGCCTCCGATCACTTCTTTACCGTGCTCCTCGTGCTCGCGATGGTCGGATGGGCGGGGACGTGGACGTCGGGCAAGCTGACGGCGGGCTCGGCGCCGATCGGCTTCGTCGTCTTCGCGCGCTTCGCCCTCACCACCGTGTCGCTGGTTCCCGTTCTTCTGGTGGCCCGCGAGTCCTTTGCCCTGCCCTGGAAGAGCCTGCCCAGCCTGCTCGCCGCCGCTGCGGCCATGACCGCCTACAACCGCTTGTTCTTCACCGGCATGCGCCTGGGGCTGGCAGGCAGCGGCGGTGTGATCGCGGCGAGCCTGAGCCCGGTGCTGACTCTCCTCGCCACGCGGGCGATCGAGCGGCGCCGGCCTGGAACCGTCGAGACCGCCGGGGTCCTCCTGGGCTTCGCCGGCGGCGCGGTCCTGCTTCGCTTCTGGCGCTTCAGCGCCGCCGAGCTGGCCGCGAGCGGGAACCTCTTTTTCGTGCTGGCCTCTGCGAGCTGGGTCGTTGTCACGCTGGCGAGCCAGCGGGCCCAGAGGCATGTGACCTTCTTCTCGTGCAGTTTCCACGTCAACGCGCTGTCGGCGGCATTGGCCCTGCCCTGGGCGCTGAGCAGCGGCCTCACGGTCCACGTCGAGCGCCCCGCCCCGTTCTGGCTCAACATCGCCTATCTCGCGTTAGTTGGAACCTCCTTTTCCACGACCGTCTACTTCAGGGCTTCGCACCGGCTGGGCGCCCAGCGGGCGAGCTCCTTCATGTTCCTCGTCCCCGCCCTCGCCCCGTTGATCGCCTGGCTCGTGATGAGAGAGACTCCGGAGCAGGCGACCCTCCTCGGGGGGCCGCTGGCCGTGGCCGCTGTCTATCTCATCAACCGGGGCGGTCCCGGGCCGGCTCAGAGCGGTTCGCACCGGCAAGGGATCCGTGACAAGAAGCGGTCGGTCGCGTTAGAATGAGAACCCCATGCAGCGTCGCCTCGTTCCGCTGATTCTCGCCGTGTTCGCCCTCGCCTCCTGCGCGCGCTCCGATCAGGGACGGCTGGTTCGCCTGTCGTCGGGCTGGCAGTACCGCTGGGGCGACTCTCCTCTGGAGGCCGATGGAACGTTCGCCTGGACCCGGCAGGACTCGAGCGCCGAATGGAAGCCGATTGCCGCTCCGAGCAACCCGCCCGGACGCAACGGGCAGAAGCTCGTCTGGTACAGGGTGCGCCTGCCCCGCGAGGACACGCCCGACGCCTTTGTCTTCGTCGAGGCCATCGATCTGGCCGCCGAGCTGTACCTCGAAGGCGAGCTGCTCTACAGCTGGGGTCAGCCGCAGGCGAGCGGGAGGCTGGAGTTTCGCGGCTGGCCCTGGCACATGGTGGCATTGCCCGCCGGCTACGCGGGAAAGCTGCTGCACGTGCGGGTCGCCTCCGACTACAAGGACATCGGGCTGTGGGGCGAGATCCTCGTCGGCTCGGCGACCGAGCAGTCGATCCGCATGGTGCGCCACGACCTTCCGCGGCAGCTGGCTGCCGCCCTGTCGCTGGTGATCGCGGTGGTTTTCCTGGTGCTGTACGCGAGCCGGCGCGAGACCTCTTCGCTGCTGCTCGCCCTCGTGACCGCGGCTCTTGTCGTGCGCGTGATGTCGTACATGCAGGGAATGCAGCTCATCGTGAGCGCTCCGCTGGCTCTGGAGTACGTGCGCACGGTATCCACGTTCGTCATCACGGCTCTCGTGACTCGACTCCTGCACGAGCTGCTGGAGCCTCGCTACCGGCCGGTCACCCGGGTCCTGTTCGCGGCCCTGGCGCTGCTGCTCGGCCTCGAGCTGCTGCTCACCGTCACAGGGATGGTGCGCCTCTGCGACACCTACTGGGTGATCGACCTGGCGTCGGTGGCCGTGATGATCGTGCTCGGGGTGCTCACCGTGCGGGGGGCGATCTCCGGATCCGTCGAGGCCAGGCTGCTGACCGCCAACTTCCTGATCCTCGGCGCGCTCTCGGTTTACAGCATCCTCGGCACCAACGGCCTGCTGCCCTGGTACGGCGAAATCGACTACCTGCTGCTGCTGCAGTTTTCGGTGGGCCTTGCCCTCATCCTGATGCGCCGCCTGGTCCGGTTTCAGCGCGAGCTGCAGGAGTACGCCGACAAGCTGGCCGAGCAGGCCAGGCAGATGCGCGAGCTCAACGAGCGGCTGGAGAACAAGGTGGCGGAGCGGACCCGGCAGCTGGAGCGGGCCAACCGGCGGCTGCGGGAGGAAAAGGTCTCGCTGCAGATCACCTCCATCACCGACGGCCTGACCGGTCTCTACAACCGGACCTACGCCCTGGACCGCTTCGAGAAGGAGCTCGGCAAGGCCCGCCGCTACGGCAAGCGCCTGTCGATCATCATGCTCGATCTCGACCACTTCAAGCAGGTCAACGACTCCTACGGCCACCAGGCCGGCGACATGGTCATGCAGCGGGTGGGAGCCCTCTTTCACCACATCCTGCGCGAGAGCGACCTTGCGGGCCGCTACGGCGGCGAGGAGTTCCTCATCGTGCTCCCCGAGACCGACGTCGAGGAAGCCCTGCAGGTGGCCGAGCGCATACGCCACGAAATCCACGGCTTTTCCTGGCCCGACATGGACATCCACGTCACGGTGAGCGGAGGGGTCGCCCAGTTCGCCGGAGACACGGCTGACCAACTCCTCCAGCGGGCCGACTATCTGCTCTACAGGGCCAAGGAGCTGGGGCGCAACCGCATCGTGGCCGAGCGGGTTGAGGCCAATCTGCCCCAGGGCAACCGGTGAGCGGAGCGGCCGCGGCATCGCCGACCCACAGGCAGCGCATGCTCGCGGCCGCCTCGGGCCGCGGGATCGACCAGGTGCCCTGGGCGCCCCGGATGGACCTGTGGGCCATCGCTCTGCGGGCGCGGGGGACGCTGCCGTCGGGCTTCGCGGGTCTGGACACCGCCGGGATCGCCGACCGGCTCGGAGTGGCCTGCCACGCGGTCACCTGCGACCGCACGATCGGCTGCCCGAGCGAGGACCAGGTGCTGCGCGGCCTCGGGCTCGCCAACCATCCCGACTACCCGTACCGCGTCGAGCTGCGCGGCGTCGATGTCCGCTTCGAGGTCGACGGCGCCTCGCAGACCGCGACCTTTCGCACCCCGCGCGGCGAGGTGCGCACGCGCCTGCGCACGACCGCAGAGATGCGGCGCAACGGCATCTCGCTTCCCTTTGTCGACTCCTACGCGATCCGCTCGGCCGACGACCTTGACGCGGTCGGCTGGCTGTTCGAGCACGTGGAGATCGCGGCTGCTCCGCGGCAGTACGCCCGCTTCCGCGCGCGCATCGGAGAGCGCGGGCTGGCGGTCGCCGCGGGCCCCGTCGCCGCATCCCCCATTCACCTCGTGCTGCACGAGCTGGTCGCCATGGACCAGTTCTTCTACCTCTACGCCGACGAGCGGCAGCGCATGGCCGCGCTCGCGCGGCGCATCGAGCCGGTCTTCGAGGCGATGCTGGCCGCCGAGCTCGCCGCCGACGCCGAGGTGGTTTTCTGGGGCGGCAACTACGACCAGGACCTCACGTGGCCGCCGTTCTTCGAGGAGGAGATCGCGCCGTGGCTGCGCCGCGCATCCGACCGGGCCCACGCCGCCGGCAAGCTGCTGCTCACCCACTGCGACGGCGAGAACAGGGCGCTGCTGCCGCTGTACCGCGACTGCGGCTTCGACATCGCAGAGAGCGTGTGCCCGGCGCCGATGACCAAGCTGCCGCTGCGGCAGCTGCGCGAGGGCTTCGGGCCCCGCGTGACCGTGTGGGGCGGGGTTCCTTCGGTGGCGCTCCTGCGCTCTTCGATGAGCGACGCCGCATTCGACCGCTGGCTGGCGGAGCTGGTCGCCGAGATCGAGCGCGATCCCGGGCGGCTCATCGTGGGCGTGTCGGACAACGTGCCGCCGGACGCGAGCCTCGAGCGCCTGGCGCGCATCGGCGAGGCGGTCGCTTCGGCCCGGGTGAGCTGAGGCCTCCGGCGGCCGCGCCTCAGACCCTCAGCTCGTCGGGGAAATCGGCAGCCGAGGCGATGTGACGTCGGGCCGCCCTCTCGGCTCGATCCGGGTCTCCCGACAGGATCTCGTTCAGCATCCAGACATGACACTGGGCCTCGGCGTCGCGCAACCCGCGGTCTGGCTCCCAGTGGGACAGCTTCTGCCATTCCAGGAGGAGGAACAGGTGGTTGCGCCGCAGGCTGTCCTCGAGCGAGGGGCACTCGGTCAGGCGCGCCAGGCCGACGTGGAAGTCGTAGTGCATCTCCCAGGTCGCCTTGGCCCTTTCGTTGACCGTGACCTGCTTGTCGACGGCTTTCGCCTGGTCGATGAGGCGGTTGCGCACGTCCTCGCGCAGGACGCCGCGGCTCAGCATGCGGGCCACCTGACTCTCGGCCGCCAGGCGCAGGGCGTAGCGGTCGCGCTTGATCTCCGCGGTCAGGCTGATGACGCTCGCTCCGACGTAGGGGATCGACGCGACCAGCCCTTCGCTTTCCAGCCTGTGCAGCGCGTCGATGACCGGTATGATGCTGACGCCCGTGAGCCTGGCCATGTCGCGTCGGGTGAGGCGCTGTCCCGGCTTGAGTTCGCCGCTGAGGATGCGCTCGCAGATGCCAGTGTAGGCCACCTCTGCGGCCGACTGGCTGCCGACCCGCCTCGCCATGGGGCCTGCCTCCAAATGCGCCGGATTCTATGGGGCGGGCCGACGCCGGTCAACCGGCGCCTGACCGCCCGGGATCGTCCAGCCCTGCCCGGGCGGGGAGCCGACTTGCGCGACCGGCTCCGCCGGCGCCGTCCGGCGCAGCCGCGCTACCGCACCGTGAACTCGAAGCTGTTCCTCGACAGCACCTGCCCTTTCTTGTCGACCACGCTCATCGACACCCGGTGTCTGCCCTTGGCGCTGCGCGGGATCGGCCACGTGACCGTGTCCACCACCTTGGCGCTGTCGGCCGGGAGCAGCAGGTCCAGCTCGTTCGCGAGGATCGGCTTGCCCGCCCCCTCCGCCGCGAGCTGCCAGCTCAGCTGGGCCGGCAGGTCGTGGTCGTGATCGTTGTTGACCCACACCTTGCCCACGAACAGGTCGGCCGGTTTCCAGAACTTCTCGTAGCCGATCACGTAGGGATCCTTGTTCCACTCCAGGCTGACCAGCACCGGGGTGTAGACGCTCTTCATGCTCTCGTAGGCCGGCAGCTTGCGCCCGAAGTGGTCGATGAGACCCGAGCCAATCGTCGGCGCCGGGTCGCTCCAGTAGTAGAGGTACATCGAGCTCACGGGCGCGTACTTGCGCTGCCTCAGGAACTCGATCTGCTCCTTGATGGTCTTTGCCTCGATCCGCTGCGACTGCTCGATGAGCTGCTCGAGGCTGCCGACGCTGAGATCCAGCTTCGTGTAGTTGACCTGGAGGTTGTAGAAGAAGCACCAATACTCCCACACGTCCCAATTAGGCGGCCACAGGTCTTTTTCCGGGATGATCTTCTTCAGGCTCTCCAGCGGCGGCAGGGCGTGGCTGCCGAACTCGACGATGTTCGGCTCGATCCGGATGCGCTTCATGTCCAGGTCCCCGGGCTGGCAGCAGCCGGTCATGAGGTTCTGCACCCCCTCCTGGTAGTCGCCCTTGTGCATCCACCGGATCGGGTCCACGGTCTTGCCGGTCTCGTACAGCGCCTGGCACAACCGCCCGTAGTTGTTGGGCATGTCGGGAAGGGCGTAGATCTGCGGCTCCTTGAACACGCTCCACATGCCGATGCAGGCATGGTTGTGGAGCATCCGGACCATGTCGCGCATCATCAGGCAGGCGCGCTCGATCAGCTCGTCGCTGTCGCTGTAGCAGTAGTGGAGCGGGAAGACCTGCCACACCAGGAAGCCCATGCGGTCGCAGATCTGGTAGAAGTCGTCGAGCTCGACGTGGCTGCCGATGCGGATCGAGTTGATCTTCATGTCGAGCATCTCGTCGAGGTCCCTGCGGATCCGCTCCGCCGTGATCTCGCTCATGTACATGCTCGAGTAGTAGCGCATGCCGCGCAGAAAGATCCTGCGGCCGTTGAGGGTCCACTGGCCCGTGCGGTCGTCGTGGCGCACCTCCTTGACGCCGAAGAGCTCGCTCTTCGCATCGTCCACGCGGCCGCCGCGGCCGATCCAGAGGTCGGCGCGGTACAGGTCGGGCCGCCCGTGGTCCCAGGTCCACCACAGGCGGGCCTTGGGGATCGTGAGCACGAGCTTGAAGGTGTTGAGGCCGGGCTGCAGCTCCACCGTTCTGATCCGCTCCAGCCGCTGGTCTTCGTTGAAGGTCTCCGGGGTGATGCGCAGGCCCGCCTCCGCGGTCACGACCGCCCCGCTCCTGTTGTCGATCTCCATGTCCACGGTGACGAGCGCCGATCCGTCGGGCACGAAGTCCCGCTCGACGATCTTGCACCAGATCTTGTCGTAGGCGATCTGCAGCGGCCCTCGTCCGATCAGTTCCACGGTCTGCCAGATGCCGCCCGTGTTGCCGTCCTGCCGGAAGCTCGTCATGGCGCCCGGCCGGTGCATCGCGTCGATCAGGTGACCCTTGACCACCGTGAGGGCCCGGGCCTGGTGCTTCTTGTAGGGCCTCGACAGGGGACTGCTCAGGTTCTGCGCGTCCTCGACCAGCACGTATTCGGTGGGATCGCGAGGCGAGTCGACGCGCACCACGAGGCTGTTCTTGCCTGACTTCAGCGACCGCGTCACATCGAACTCGAAGGGGTTGAAGTAGCCTTCGTGGGAGCCGAGGTAGGCGCCGTTGAGCCAGACCCGGGCGATGTAGTCGACGGCGCGGAAGCGCAGCGTGATGCTCCGCTCCGCCATCTCCGCCGGGACCTCGAACTCGCGCTGGAACCAGACCACCCCGTCGTAGTCTCCGACCTCGGTGAGGTACCAGTTGTTCGGCACCTTCATCTTCTTCCACTGGGACCGGTCGTGATCGGAAGCGAAGAAGCCGCGTTTCTCGCCCACGTTGTCGGGGTCGAGGCAGTAGCGCCAATCGCCGCCCAGATCCATGACCATCCTGGCCCCGTCAGTGCTCACCTGCTCCTCCCTGCTGTTATATTGACATTATAACAGAATCATGCTAGAATGCAATTGGTCAGCAGGCATCGCCGCAATTCTTTTCGCGAGGCAGTGTGGTGTCAGAGACGACCACGGGGACGCGAGGCCGGCGACGCAGCGGCAACACAGGCGCAGTCGGCTCGCGCGAGAATCTCGCCGCCTACCTGTTTCTGCTTCCGTGGATCGTCGGCTTCGTGGGCTTGAGCCTGCTGCCGATGGCGATGTCCTTCTTTCTGTCATTCACCAACTACAACCTGTTCGACGCCCCCCGGTTCACGGGCATCGAGAACTTTCTCACCATGGCGAAGGGTGAAGACTGGCACTACCCCGCGGCCCTGAGCGTGACCCTCCGCTACGTATTCATCTCCGTTCCGCTGCAGCTCCTGGCGTCGTTGCTGCTGGCGTTCGTCTTGAACCGGGGCCTGCCCGGGCTGGCCGTCTTCAGGCTGCTGTTCTACATCCCGTCGCTGCTGGGCGCGAGCGTCGCCGTGGGGATCCTGTGGCGGCAGGTCTTCGGCATGGAAGGGCTGCTCAACGCCCTGCTGCTGCGCCTGGGATTCGAGTGGGCGAGGGGGCTGAGCTGGATCGGCGAGCCCCGCTATGCCCTCTGGACGGTCATCACGCTGCGCGTCTGGCAGTTCGGCTCGCCGATGATCATCTTCCTGGCCGGCCTCAAGCAGATACCGCAGGAGCTGCTCGAGGCTGCAGAGATCTCCGGGGCGACGAGGAGGCAGCGCGCGTGGCTGATCGTGCTGCCGCTGCTGAGCCCGATCATCCTTTTCAACTTCATCATGCAAGTCATCAGCGCCTTCAAGGTATTCACCGAGGCGTTCATCGTCAGCGGCGGGGCCACGGGCGGAGGGCTGGTCGGCGGCACGCTCGACAGCCTGCTGTTCTACACGATCCACATCTACTCCGAGGGCTTTGTCCGCTTCCGCATGGGCTACGCGTCGGCGATGTCGTGGCTCCTGCTGGCGATGATCGCCGTGTTCACCTGGCTGGCGTTCCGAATCTCGCACAAGTGGATCTATTACAGCTGAGGCAGGAGCTGTGGCGCGCACGATCGAGGAAAAGAACAGGCTCTTCACGGCTGTGCGGTTCGCGGTGATCGCTGCCGTCACCGCGGCGGTGCTCCAGCCGCTGCTCTGGATGGTGTCGAGCTCGTTCAAGCCCGAGGCCGACATCTTCAGGTACATGGGCCTGATTCCGCGCAGGGTTACGCTCGAGAACTACATCCGCGGATGGCAGGGCACTCTCGGCAGCTTTGCGCTCTACTTCCGCAATTCCTTCACGATCGTCATCCTCGCCATCGTCGGCAACCTGGCCTCCTGCACCCTGGCCGCCTACGCCTTTGCCCGCATGAGGTTCCGCTTGAGCGGCCTGCTGTTCGCGCTGATGCTCTCGACGATCATGCTGCCTCAGCACGCGATCGTGATTCCGCAGTACATCATGTTCTTCAAGCTCGGCATGGCGAACTCGTTCGTCCCGATCGTGCTGCCCAAGTTCCTGGCCACCGACTCGTTTTTCATCTTCCTGATCGTGCAGTTCATGCGCGGCATCCCGCAGGAGCTGGACCAGGCGGCACGGGTGGACGGCTGCGGCAGCTGGGGCATCTTCGCGAGGGTCGTTCTTCCGCTCTCCCAGCCGGCGCTCGTCACGACGACGATCTTTACCTTTCTCTGGACCTGGAACGACTTCTTCATGCAGCTCGTCTACCTGACCCATCCGGGCCTGCACACCGTGTCGCTGGCTCTCAAGCGGTACGTTGACGGAGACGCGCTGCCCGCGTACGGCCAGATGATGGCCATGTCGACGCTTTCGATCGTGCCGATCATGGTGCTGTTTCTCCTCTTTCAGCGTCTGCTGATCGAGGGGGTCTCCACCTCCGGCCTGAAGTCATAGCAGCGCGCCGCAGGCGGCGCATGGCGAAAGGAGGGCCCGTGGCGAGGTTGCGCCGGGCGCGCGAGGGTTGCATGGCGCCCGGGTGCGCGAGACAATTCCACATGGCAGGGGGACTGTGATGGGACAGAAAGGGAGAACGGTTCTGGTGGCGGCGCTGCTCATGGCCTCGATGGCGGTCGCGGCGTTCGCCGGCGGGGCGGCCGAGACGGGAAAGGCCGGGCCGATCGAGATGAGGGTCGCCTGGTGGGGCGCCACGGGACGCAACGAGAAGTACTTCAAGATCATCGAGGAGTACGAGAAGCGCAACCCGAACGTCAAAATCGTGCAGGAGTTCCAGGGCTGGGCCGACTACTTTGCCAAGCTGGCGACCCAGGTGGCGGCCAGGAACCTGCCCGACGTGCACCAGTACACCAACAACCAGCTCGGCGAGTACCACGCCAAGGGCGCGGTCGTGTCGCTGGAGCCCTACGTCAAGGCCGGGGTCATAAAGCTCGACGACTGGAACAAGGGAATGGTGGACTCCGGCCGCATCAACGGCGACCTCGTGGCGATCACCATCGGCATCACCGGGCCGGTGATGATCTACAACGCGACTTGGGCCGAGGAGCTCGGCATCAAGCTGCCGCCCTTCGACAAGGTGTTCACCTGGAACGAGGCCACCCAGTGGATCGCCAAGACGGTGCAGCCCCGCCTGCCCGCCGGTACCTACGCGTTCGGGGACTTCGGGACCGCGGAGAACTACTTCTGGACCTGGGTCAGGCAGCACGATGCCAAGTGGATCGACAGCGCGGGCAACTACGCGGTTCCCGAGTCGGTGCTCGAGGGCTGGTACAAGGTCATGGACGACTTCCGCAAGAGCAAGGCCGCGCCGCCGCTCGCCTTCACCGTCGAGGACAACGCCAAGGCGCGCGGCGACAACGCCTTCAACAGGCGCAAGATGCTGATCCGGCCGACCAACGCCAACCAGGCCAAGCTCGAGCAGAAGTACATGGCCAACCCGCAGGACAAGGTCGAGCTGCGCCGGCTGCCCACGCGCGAGGGGCGCACCAACGGGGCCGAGTGCCTCGTGACCTCCGCCCTCGTGATCGCGGCCAACAGCAAGGTCAAGGACGAAGCGGCCAAGTACATCAACTACTTCATCAACGACACTTTTGCCCAGACCGTCTACGAAGGCGAGATCGGAGTGCCGGGCAGCCTCACGGTCCAGAAGATGCTGATGCCGAAGCTCGACAAGGTCGCTCAGCAGGAAGTGGAGTACATCAACATGATCTCCGGCGGCGGCAACCCGCCGACGGAGCCCAAGCCCCCTGGAATCTGGGCGTTCGACGCCGAGATCCAGCAGATGAACCAGCGGGTCGCCGCGGGCGAGCTCACGCCTGCCCAGGCGGCCAAGGCGATCATCGAGCGGGCCAACAAGTTCCTGGCAGGCAGGAAGTAGCGAAAGATGAAGGCCGCGTCGTCGCCCGGCGACGCGGCTTTTTCTAGACGCGCGCCCCTCGGCTGATCTTCTCGAAAGCGGCGCGATCGAGCATCCCCTCGCGGGCGCCGAAGGCGGTGCAGGCGGCGGCGCCGCAGACGCTGCCCGCGCGCACCGCCTCATCGAGGCCGCGGCCGTTCATCAGCGCCCACGCGAATGCCCCGTGGAACGCGTCGCCCGCGCCCACCGTGTCGACGACCTCGACAGCCGGCGCGGCCATATGGACGACGCTCCCGTCCGCCGACGTGTAGTAGCACCCGTCGCTTCCGGCGGTCGTGACCACGGGCCGGCCGCAGTCGCGGTGGATTGCCCGGGTCAGCTCTCGCGCGTCCAGCCCCGGGTACAGAGTTGCCATCGCGTCCCTGTTGGGAAGCACGTAGTCGGCGCTGCGCAGCAGATCCGCGACCAGGCGGCTGGACCCGCCGACGCACTGGGCTATCGGGTCCAGATCGATGTCGAGCAGCACGCGCACCGCCGAGCCCTTGAGCCTCGCGCAGAACTCCAGCACGGCGGGAAGCGGGATTTCCCCTGCCTCCACGAGACACCAGTCACCCTCCCTGGGAGCCCTGACCCACAGATCGAGATCGGAGGGCGTGAGGTCCGCCAGACAGTTGGGCAAGAGGAATCCACCCACCCGGCGGTTGGCGGGACCCGCATAGACGGCCAGGTTGAAGGGTGACAGCGCGTCGTCGACGAGCACGACGTGGGCGGTGCCGACGCCGTTGGCCCGCAGATCCTCGGTGATCAATCGCCCGATCGTGTCCCGCCCGAGCCTTCCCAGCCACTCGGCGGCCGCTCCGAGGAGAGCGGCCTGGTGCAGCGCGTTGGCGACGGCGCCTCCGCCGAGGATGCGCGTGGAGCGCGCGAGCAGCTTGGCGCGGTACTCGGGCCCGAAATCGGCCGTCGAGATGCGCAGATCGATCGTCGCTGTTCCGAGCCCGAAGAGAGTCACGGGTCTCGCCGACTCAGTGCCTGGAGTCCTCGGCCACTCCCTCGAGGGCGAGGGCGTGATCGAGGTATCCGATGTCCTCGCCCTTGACGTTCTTCCAGTTCTTGGCAAAGAGCAGCTCGGCCCTGCGGCTGAGAGGGTGCTCCATCATCTCCTGGATGAGCGGGTAGCGCATCCCGACCGCATCGACTCCCGCGGCGAGGGCCAGTTCCACGTCGGCCAGCCCCTTGAGGCTCACCGCGATGATCCGGGGCGGGCTCTCGAGCTCGCTGTAGCGCCTCTTTATCACGCGCAGGATCCGGCGCATGTCCATGCCGATCGCCAGACCCCGCGACACGAACGGGCAGATGCCAAAGGCGCCCACCGTGGCGGCCACCGACGCCTGCGCGACGCTGAACAGAGTGGTGGCGATGCAGCGGACGTTCTGCTGCTCGAGCCGCCGGATCGCCAGGAAGCCCTTGGCGTCGCTGATGATCTTGAAGCCGACCTGCCTCGGGGCCACAGCGTGCAGCTCGAGGCCGCGCTCGACAAGCTGCTCCGCGCTCCTGCCGTGAATCTGGACGAAGAACGGCAGATTGGTGGCCTCGGAGATGGCGCGGGTGATCTCCTTGAGCGTCATCGCGCCGCGGAAGTACTGCTCGAACCCCTGCGGGTTGGTGAGGATGCCCTCGCAGCCGAGCTCCGTGCACTTGCGGATCTCCTCCAGAGACCCTCCTCCGTAGATCCTCATCTGCAAACCTCCTTGGTGCCGGCGACGAACGTCGGAGTCCCGCCTACGTGCGCGTGCCTTCGGCGAGGAAACCATGACCGCGATGCCCAATGCCGGCAGGGCCGCGCGCGGCGGTCCTGCAGTCCAGGATCGCCATGGTCGGCGAGGTGGACCTGTTCGGCGGCCGCTCTCGCGCCTCTGTTTCAGGCTCCATCCGACCTTGCGCGCTTCCGTCGATGCGTCCCGGGCGCTCCACGCCCGAAACCTCGCGTCGACACGGATCCAGCGGAATCCAGCGCAGCCGATGTTCTGAACGTGATTCCGCATTATAGTGCGCCTGTGACCCTCGTGCAAAGAATTGGACGGCCAGGACGAAGGCTGCTCGCCGTGATTCGACCGCTGGAATCCGAAGGATCGTCGACGGGGGCGGCGAGCCTCGGGAGCCGGCATCTTCACGGAGACTCCGTTGCCGGCCGGCCGTCGGCGACCTGCTCGCGGCGCGGGGGCGCTCAGGCTATACTGAGGCGGCAGCGCGCATGACCGAAGCCGGATCACGCTGCGCCGCGTGCGACGATTCCGGGATCTGGCCGGTTGAGGAGGCAGACGATGAGCGAGTCCGGGCAGCAACGGGGTGCAGCGCCGATGAGCCCCCTGGCGCGGCTGCGGACAGCGATCGAGGGCCGGACCGCCGACCGCGTGCCCGTCGTGCCCAAGATCTGGGTCGATCTCGGCGCGGCGCTCACCGGCACGCCGCTCGAGCGGGTGATCGAGGATCCGACGACGGCCCTGCGCGTCATCGTCGCCGCGGCGATCGACGTCGGCGCCGACGCCGCGCGGCAATTCCACTTTCCGCCGCGTCGCACCGAGCGGCGGGAAAACCAGCTGATCCACGTCGACGGGCGCGGCCGGAGGCTCGGGCGCATCGACACCCAGGGGGGCCTGCATACGCAGCTCGATGATCCCGGCCTCTTCCGCATCGACGATCCGGCATGGATGGCCTACTACCACTTCTACGACGCCGGCGAGCCGTTCGTGCGCGGACCCGAGGACGCGGCGCGGATCGCGGTTCCCACCGCCGCGTACTACAACGAGCTCGGATGGGCGCAGCGGCAGCGGCAGCTCATGAGCGAGGTCGGCGGCCGCATCGCGCTGATCGGGGACTGCTCGTCGGCGACGCTCGCCTTCTACGTTGCCCTGCGGGGCATGGAGCGGGCGATGTTCGACCTGATCGAGCAGCCCGAGATGGTCCACGCGGTCATGGAGAAGGGCGCCGAGATCGCGGTCCAGAAGGGACGCTTCAACATCGACCTGGGGCTCAAGGTCCTGAGGCTCAACGATTCGGTGGCCAATATGTCGGTGATCTCGCCCGAGCACTGGCGCCAGTTCATCCTGCCCCACATGCGCGACGTCTGCGCCGAGCTGCACAGCTACGACCGCGAGGCCCTCGTCTACTGCCACATCTGCGGCAACGTCCTGCCCGTTCTCCAGGACATCGTCGCCACCGGCATCGACTGCATCGGGCCGCTCGACCCGCTCGGCGGCTTCACGGCAGCCGAGGCGCGGCGGGCCGTCGGCAGCCAGGTCTCGCTCATGGGCGGGGTGGACACGCAGACGTTCGTCCGCGGAACCGAAGAGGACATCATCGGCGAGGCCCGCGACTGCATAGAGGGCGCCGGCGCCGACGGCGGGTTCGTGCTCGGCTCCGGGTGCGTGATCCCGCGGACGGCGAAGCGGCAGAACCTCGTGGCTCTCAGCCGCGCGGCCTCGGAGTACGGGCGGTATTGACACCGGCGCGCCGCATTCTGCCCAGCCGCGCGCCAGGAGAATCGCAGATGCAGAGAAGCAGCATGCTGTTGGTCGTGGTCGGACTCGCCGCGGCCGCTCTGTCGGGATGCGGCGGCAGGGCGGCGGAGCCAGTCCCGGGTCCCGGCAAGACCATCGTCTTTGCCGAGATCCTGCAGGAGACCAACTCCTTTTCCCCCGTGCCGACCACGGAGCGGGACTTCCGGGCCGAGAGCCTGATCTTCGGCGACGAGCTCGTCGCCTACAGCCGCGAGGAGCGAAAGGAGCTGGGCGGCTTCCTCCAGGCTGTGGACGACCTCGGCGGGGGCCGCATCGAGCTGGTCCCGCTGGTCAAGGCCCGATCGATGTCGGGAGGGCCCGTCGAGCGCCACCTGTACGAGCGGATCAAGAATCACATCCTGGAGGGGGTGCGCAGGCAGCCCAGGGTGGATGGCATCTACCTGTCGATGCACGGCGCCATGGGGGTCCAAGGCATGAGAGACCCCGAAGGGGACCTGCTGGAGTCGCTGCGGGCGATCGTCGGCCCGCAGGTGCCGATCGGAGCGAGCTTCGACCTGCACGCCAACAACACGGCCCGGCGGGCGAAGCTCGCCACCTTTGTTGTGGGCTACAAGACCAACCCGCACCGGGATCACTTTGCCGCCGGCTACCGCAGCGGCTCGATCCTCGTGCGAGCGGTGCTCGGAGAGGTTCGCCCCGTCATGGTGGTCGACAAGATGCGGCTGCTCAAGGGGGGCGGCATGAACGTCGACTTCCTCCCTCCCTTCAGGCAGATCTTCGGCCGCATGAAGAAGATGGAGAAACAAGACAGCGTGCTCAGCGTGTCGTTCTTTCCTGTCCACGTGTGGCTCGACGATCCCGAGCTCGGCTACAGCACGGTGGCGGTCACCGACGGCGACAGGGGCCTGGCGCAGAGACTGGCCGACGAGATCGCGGACATGGCCTGGGCCGTGCGCGACGTGCCGCACCCGAAAGGAAGCACGCCGTCGGAAGGCATCGCCATCGCGCGCAGCAAGTGGCTGGCGCGCCGGCTGGGCACCGTGGTGTTCTGCGACGCCTCCGACGCCGTGGGAGCCGGAACGCCGGGGGAGAGCACATGGATCCTGCGCGCCCTGGTGGAGGAGGGCAGCGACATGGTGAGCTACCTCACCATGCGGGACGCACAGGCTGCCGCAGAGGCGTGGGCGCGCGGGATCGGCGAGGAGGTGCGCCTGACCGTGGGAGGAA
Organism: uncultured Spirochaetales bacterium; assembly: GCA_964552235.1. Taxonomy (GTDB): domain Bacteria; phylum Spirochaetota; class Spirochaetia; order SZUA-6; family CAVTHK01; genus CAVTHK01. Next base: position 16,217 of record CAZKGO010000056.1, read on the forward strand.
AGCTCGACCGGATCTACAACCAACCGCTGGACTACAGCGGGATCGTCACCTTCAAAAAGGAGACCCGCTTCGGCAAGACCGTCATCGTGAAGCACGGCGGGATCCACCTGATCATCGCCGAGTTGCCGATCGCCTCGGACTACACCTCCCACTTCACCGACCTGGGGCTGTCGCTCTGGAAGGCCGACATCGTGGTGGTCAAAAACCTGTTTCCGTTCCGCTACCGCTACCTGCTCTACAACCGCAAGACCGTCAACGTGATGACGCCTGGATTGAGCAACGTCGACGTCTTTTCGCTGAAGTACCAAGAGATCCCCCGGCCGATCCATCCGCTCGATCGCATCGAGTCCTGGCGGCCGGCAGCCGCTCCGTGAACTCGAAGCGCGAGCTTGACAACGGGCAGGTTCTCGCCGAGAATCGCCTTGCGGCTCGGGACACCGCATCAGGAAGCAGCAGCATCGCGAGACTCCCTTGACGCTGAGCACCCGGACCACGATCAAAGCCTACCTCTTCGTAGCCTTCACCCTGGTGTTCTACCTCTCGTTCTACGCCATTCCTCTCGCCTTTACCGGCTACCTGAGCTTTCACAAGTGGAACCTCGCCGACCTGACGACCGAGTTCGTCGGCCTCAAGCAGTACGCCCGCTTCCTGCTGGATCCCGAAGGCAGGAATGCGCTCAAGCTCACCTTCTTCTTCATGTTGGGGGTCATCCCGCTGCGAACCGCGGCGTCCCTGGTCCTGGCCGTGCTCCTGAACCGCAGGATGTGGGGGCGGACCTTTTTCCGCTTCGCCTACTTCTCGCCCATGGTGATCTCGTTCGTGGCCGCCTCGATGGTGTGGCTGTGGATCTACGAGCCGCAGAGCGGCCTGGCCAATCACCTTCTCGGCCTCGTCGGGCTGCCGAAGCTGCGCTGGCTCGCCGACGAGCGGCTGGCGCTGCCGTCCCTCGTGATCCTGAGCACGTGGAAGCTCATGGGCTACTTCATGGTGATCTATCTGGCCGGGCTGCAGGACATCCCGGCCACGCTGTACGAGGCAGCGGAGATCGACGGAGCCGGCGAGTGGAAGGCGTTCTGGTGGATCACGCTGCCCCTGCTCGGCCGGGTGACCACCTTTGTCCTGATCATGTCCGTGATCCTCGACTTCCAGGTCTTCGAGCCGATCTACGTCATGACCGGCGGCGGCCCGCTGGGCCAGACCGACGTGTACACCTACTACCTGTACAGGCAGGGCTTCCGCTACTACGACATGAGCTACGCCAGCGCTGTCGCCTTTACCGGCTCGGCGATCATGCTGTTCTTCACCCTGATCCAGTGGCGCCTGCGCAAGCGGGACTGACGAGGGCGGCGATGCAGACGGGACACACCGGGAGGAACGGATCGTGCTGAGGCGGCGGGAGAAGCAGCTGGTAGTGACCACCGTGATCTTTATCGTCCTGCTCGCCGTTGCGGTCCTGGTGCTGCTGCCCTTCTACTGGACGGTCATCACCTCGTTCAAGACCGACGAAGAGGCGGTGGCCATGCCTCCCCGGTGGCTGCCCTCGCAACTCCTATGGGAGAACTACCGCGAGGTGTGGAAGGCGGCGCCCTTTGGCAGGTATCTCTACAACAGCGTGACGTGCAGCTTCTGGATCGTGGCGGCGGACATCGTCTCGGGGGTGATGGCCGCCTACGCCTTTGCCCGCCTGCGCTTCAAGGGCAAGGAGGTGGTCTTTCTCATCCTCCTGTGGACCCTGATGTTTCCCGAGCAGATCTTCCTGATCCCCCGCTACCTGATCGTGAGCCGCCTGCACTGGCGCGACACCTATGCGGGCCTGATCATTCCCCGCATCGTGCACATCAACACGATCTTCCTGCTGCGGCAGTTCTTCGAGGGCCTGCCGAAGGACCTGGAGGACGCGGCCGTTATCGACGGATGCGGAGACCTGCGCAAACTGTGGAACGTCATCGTTCCCCTGTCCAAGCCGGCCATCTCGGCCCTCGTGATCCTGCGCTTCATGTGGAGCTGGGGCGCCTTTTTCTGGCCCCTGATCGTGGTCACCGAGCAGAACATGAGGACCCTGCCCCTCGGCCTGTCGGTGTTCAAGGACGAGTACACGATCCAGTGGCGGCTGCTGATGGGAGCCACGGTGATCACCATGACGCCGCCGCTCCTGGTCTACCTGCTGTTCCAGCGCCGCTTCATCCAGGGCGTGACGTTCAGCGGCCTGCAGTCTTGAGTTGTGCGCGGCGATCACTATGATTGAAGCCGGAAACCGGAGGAAGCCCGTTGGGCTGCACGAAAACCACGCAAAGAGGTGTGCCATGAGCGCAAGAGTCGTTCTGATCTGCTGCCTGCTCCTCGTCGCGTCCGGGTTGCCGATGCCGGCGACGCCGCAGTCGGAGGCCGGCGCTGCCAAGGCGAGAGTCGACGTCCTGTACTGGAGCAACCAGGACGGGCAGGAGGCTCTGCTGCGGGAGTACGTGGACAAGTTCAACGCCCAGAACCCGAACATCAACGTCAAGTTCCTGCTGCCCGCTCCGGGGGCGAGCCCCGACGAGTACACGGCCAAGTACATCGCCACGTTCATGGCCGGCGATCCTGCCGACATCATTGACATGGGACAGGCCAAGCCGTGCGACATCATTCCCCATCTTCGCCCCCTCGACGAGCTCGGCGACCTGGAAAAGGACCTCAGGGTATCGGAGATACCCGACGGGATCTTCCCGTTCCGCAACGTGGGAGGCCACACCTACTCGATCCCGTTCTACAGCCGGTCGCTGGGCCTGTACTACAACAAGGACATGTACCGCGAAGTCGGCCTGAACCCGGAGACGCCCTCGGCGACCATGGAGGAGATGCTCGCTAACGCCATCAAGCTGGCCAGGGACGAGAACAAGGACGGAGTGCCGGAGCGCTGGGGCATGTTCGTCTCCCACGGCCCGATCCTCCCGAGCGCCCTCACCTGGTACACCTACCTCTGGCGCGAAGGGGGCGTGATCCTCAACGCCGACGAGACCAAGGCCGTCTTCAACAGCCCGGCCGGGGTCAAGGCCCTCCAGTTCTACGTCGACCTCGTGCACAAGCACCATGTCATGGCGCTCGCACCCCAGCTCAAGAGTTGGGGCCAGATCTGGAACACCTTCCTGAGCAAGCAGTCGGCGATGGTGGACTACTGGTCCGAGACCACCAGCCAGATGAAGAACGTCACCTGGGGCTGGTGGGCGGGCCCTCAGCCGCTGCGCAAGGACGGCCCCCCGGTCTCGTTCGTCGGCGGCAACTGCTTTACCGTGCCGAAAAAGGCCAAGCACCCGGCCGAGGCCTACCAGTTCATCAAGTGGTTCCTGAGCCCCTCCGTGCACGTGGAGTGGGCCGCCCGCGGGAACTTCCTCCCCGTGCGCGCTTCGGACACCAGGACGCCCGAGTTCCTGGCCTACGCCAAGGACAACCCGCTGGTCGCGAGCTTTTCCACCTACCTGAAGTACGGAAGGAACATGCCGACCGTGGCCCCCTGGACCAAGATCCAGGACCTGACCGCCCGGGCGATCGAAAAGGCGGTGTTCCAGAAGGCCACGGCGCAGGCGGCTCTTGACGAGGCGGTGGCCAAGGCCAACGAGCTGCTGGCGGCCAAGTAGCGCACTTTCGGAGGGGCGCCCGGCCGGCGCCCCTCCGCCGCGCGGGACCCTCGCACGCCCGCCGTGCTATCATCGGCGGCGAGGAGGAGGTGTGAGCCCGCTCGCCGGCGTCGAACGCATTGTGCGCATCCTGGCCCGAAAGCCCGTCGACCGCATCGGAGTCTACGAGCACTTCTGGTCCGACACCAAGGCGCGCTGGGTGGCCGACGGCCGTGTGCGCGCGGACGAGGATCTTGTCTACCACTTCGACTACGACCTGGCCCAGCACGCGCCTTTCAACGTGGTCGTCGACCTCGACTTCGAGCCGGTCATCGTCGAGGAGACCGAGGAGACGCGGGTGGTGCGCGACGGCAACGGCGCGCTGCTGCGCACGCACAAGATGCACGACGCCACCCCCGAGCACCTCGACTTCGCGGTCAAGGAGCGGCGGGACTGGGAGCGGGTCAAGCCGCTGGTCAGGGCCGAGCGGAGGAGAATCGACTTCGAGGGCTACCGCGCCGCGCGCGAGCGTGCGAGGCGCGCCAATCGCTTTTTCGTGGTCGCGGCGATGCACGTGTTCGAGATCATGAAGAACATCGCGGGCCACGAGTACATGCTCATCGGCATGGCCGACGATCCCGACTGGGTGCGCGACATGGTGATGACCTTTTCGCGGCTCTATGTCGAGCTCCAAGAGATGCTCCTTGCCGAGGAGGGCCCGCCCGACGGCCTCTGGTACTGGGAGGACATGGGCTTCAAGCACAGGCCCTTCATGTCGCCGGCCATGTACCGCGAGATCGTGCAGCAGGGCCACCGCCTCACCTTTGACTTTGCCCATTCCCGCGGGCTGCCGGTAATCGTGCACTCCTGCGGCTTTGTCGAGCCGCTGGTGCCGGGGCTGCTCGAGGCGGGCATGGACTGCCTGCAGGTGATCGAGGTCAAGGCGGGCATGGACCTGCTGCGCCTCTACCGCCGCTACGGCGAGCGCCTGTCGTTCATGGGCGGCATCGACGTGCGCGAGATCATCTCCAACGACCGGGCCCGCATCGATGCCGAGCTGGAGGCCAAGATCCCGATCGTCAAGCAGGGAAACGGCTTTGTCCTGCACAGCGACCACAGCATCCCGAACACCGTCGACTACGACACCTACCGCTACTTCGTCGATCGGGGCCTCGAGCTCGGAACGACTCGCTGAGGGGGAAGCACAGATGGCAGAACGTCCGCCTAACATCATGCTGGTGCTCACCGACGACCAGCGCTTCGATACGATCGCAGCGCTGGGCTGCGCCGCGATCCAGACGCCGACCCTGGACCGCATCGTCGAGCGCGGCACGGCGTTCACGGCCGCGCACATCCCGGGCGGCACGGTGCCGGCGGTCTGCATGCCGAGCCGCGCCATGCTGCACACCGGCCGCACGCTCTTTCGCCTCGACCAGGCCGGCCTGGGCATCCCCGCAGACCACACGCTGCTCGGCGAGCACCTCGCCTCCCTCGGCTACCAGACCTGGGGCACGGGCAAGTGGCACAACGGGCCGGCCGCCTTCAACCGCAGCTTCCAGGGCGGAGCCGAGATCTTTTTCGGCGGCATGAACGACCACTGGAACGTGCCCGCCTGCAGCTACGACCCGAGCGGCCGCTACGGCAGCCGCCTGCCGATCGTTCCCGACTTCATGGCCGCCAACACGGTGCTGTGGAGGCAGGCCGATCACGTGACCGCGGGCAAGCACTCGAGCGAGCTGTTCTGCGACGCGGCTGTCGAGTTCCTCAAGGGCTACGACCGCAGGAAACCGTTCTTTCTCTACCTCTCGTTCATGGCGCCCCACGACCCACGCACGATGCCGCGCAAGTACCTCGAGCTCTACGATCCCGGGCGCATCGAGCTGCCGCCCAATTTCATGGCGGGCCACCCGTTCGACAACGGCGAGCTGGCGATCCGCGACGAGATGCTCGCCTCGTTTCCGCGCACCGAAGCCGGGACGCGGCGCCACATCGCCGAGTACTACGCGATGATCAGCCACCTCGACGCGGAGCTGGGTCGCGTGATGGCCGAGCTGGAGTGGCAGGGCCTCGCCTCGGACACGATCGTGGTCCTGGCCGGGGACAACGGGCTGGCGCTCGGGCAGCATGGGCTGATGGGCAAGCAGAATCTCTACGAGCACAGCGTGCGCGTCCCGCTGTTGATGAGCGGCCCCGGCGTGCCCCAGGGCGAGCGGCGCGACTGCCTCTGCTACCTGCTCGATGTCTTTCCGACGCTGTGCGAGCTGGCGGGCCATCCGGTTCCCGAGTCCGTCGAGGGCCGCAGCCTCGTGCCTGCTCTGCGCGATCCGGCGGCTGCTGTGCGCGACAGCCTTTACCTCGCCTACGGCAGCGTGCAGCGTGCGGTCAAGGATGGCCGCCACAAGCTCATCGAGTACGTGGTAGGCGGCGGCCGCACGACGCAGCTCTTCGATCTTGCCCGCGATCCCTGGGAGCGGGAGAACCTGGCCGAGCGGGCCGGGCAGCGGGTGCTGCTCAAGCGGCTGCGCACGGAGCTCGCGCGCCAGCGCGACGAGTGGGGCGATCGGCAGACGCCCTGGGGTGCTTCGTTCTGGGACGGCTACGACAGCCCCGGCGGCGGTCGCCGCCTAACCGTGCGCTCGCGGCTGGGCGAGCTGCTCGACGACCCGGTCGGACGCGAGTCGCTCGAGCGCCACTTCGGCGACCTGGTCGGCAGCGTGCTGATGCAGGTCTCGAGGGACCTGCCCCTGTACTTCGTGCACGAGCGCAGGCCGGAGGTGTTCACCGAGGAGAGGCTCAAGGCGGTGGCGGCCGACCTGGAGCGGGCCGGCGGCGCGGCTTCCACGTGATGGGGAACAAGCCGCCGGCCACGGGGCGTGACGGGCCGGCGAACAGGACGCTGATCAGGGCCGCCCTCGCCTCGTCCGGCCAGGGCCCGTGGATCGAGGGCAGCCCATGAAGCGGTTCGTCCTCGCCCTGGCGGCGCTGTCGCTCGCAGCCGCGGTGCCCGCATCGGCCCAGAGCGCTCCCCTGCGCATCGGCCTCATGCCCGCGGTCAACTCGGCGCCGCTCATCGTGGCCGAGGAGCTGGGGTACTTCCAGCGCGCGGGCCTGCGCGTGGAGCTCACGCTCTTCCAGGACCAGCTCACCCGCGAGACCGCGCTGCAGACCGGCCGCATCGACGGCACCATCTCCGACCTGATCAACGCGATCGCCGCCCGCGCGAGCGGCCTGGACGTGCGCGTGGTCTCAAGCACCGAAGGCGTCTTCGCGCTCCTGGGCGCCCCGCGCGGCGGCCTGCGCACGCTCGAGGACTGGAAGGGCCGCAGCCGGGTCAGGACGGGCCTGATCGAATCGAGCATCGTCGCCTTTCTCACGGAAAAGATGCTGCGCCGCGGCGGCGTCGATCCCGCCACGATCGAGCTGGTGACGACCGTGCAGGTGCCCGTGCGCATGGAGCTGCTGCTGTCGGGGCGTATCGACGCAGCGTGCCTTCCGGAGCCGATGGCCTCTGTGGCGGTTCAGCGCGGGGCCGTGAGGATCGCCGACACGACGAGCCTGGCCACGACTCCGGGAGTGCTGCTGTTCACCGGCCGCGCCGTGAGCGAGCGCGGCCGCGAGATCCGCACGCTGCTCGCCGCCTGCGACCTGGCGGCGGCCGACCTCAACAGCAGCGGCGACCGTCACCGGCCGCTGATCGTCGCCGGGGCCGGCTTCCCCGCCGAGGTCAGGGACACCTTCGTGCTGCCGCGCTTCAGGCCTTCGCAGCCGCCCACGCTCGAGGAGGTCGCGGAGGTCCAGACCTGGATGAAGGCCCACGGCCTCCTCAAGTCCCCGGTCGCCCACCGCGACCTGGTCGTGAGCCTGCCCTAGATGATCGCTGTCTCGAGCTGCGAAGCGCGCTACGGCTCCACCCCCGTCTTTGCCGGCCTCTCGCTCGAGGTGTCTCCCCCGCAGGTCGTCGCCGTGGTCGGCCCTTCGGGCTGCGGCAAGACGACGCTGCTCTCGGTCATGGCCGGGCTCAAGCCGCCGGCTTCCGGCTCGGTGCTGCTCGACGGGTCGGCCCTGCGGCCCGGCGATCCGCGCATCGGGCTGATCCTGCAGCAGTACGGCCTCTTTCCCTGGCTCACGGTCGAGCAGAACGTCGAGCTCGGCCTGCGGCTGCGGGGAGTCGGGCGGGGCGAACGGGTCGAGCGCGCCGGGGCGTTGCTCGACCAGACGGGGCTCGCGGGGCTCGAGCGCCGATACCCCGCGCAGCTTTCCGGTGGCCAGCAGCAGCGCGTGGCCATAGCGCGCACCCTCGCCGTCGAGCCCGAGCTGCTGCTCATGGACGAGCCGTTCTCGAGCCTCGACGCCTTTGCCCGCGAGGAGCTGCAGGACCTCACGCTCGGCCTGCTCGAGAGCAGGCGCGCGAGCAGGCCGATGATGACGGTGCTCGTCACCCACAGCATCGAGGAGGCGGTCTACCTCAGCCACACCGTGCTGCTGATGAGCCGCGGGCCCGCGAGCCGCATCGTCGGCCGCATCGACCACAGCGAGCCGGGCCGCAGATACGAGAGAAAAGCTGAAGGCTACTTCGACGCCTGCCGCGCCGTACGCGAGGCGATGGAGGCGATCCTCCGTGCGTAGGCTGCTCGGCTTCGTGCAGGGCGCCGTGATCGTGGCCGCGGCGTGGCACGTGGCCGCAGCGGCGCTCGGCCACCCGGCGCTGCCGACGCCCGCGGCGGCGCTCGCCCGCTTTGCCGAGCTGCTCGCCGCCGATCTCTGCATGCACGCCCTCGCAAGCCTGGCCCGGGTGGCGGCCTCGCTGGCGGTCTCCTTTGCCCTCGCCCTGCCGCTGGGCGTGGCGCTCGGCCGGGTGCGCAGCCTCGACGCCGTCTTCTCGCCGGCGGTCTATCTGCTGTACCCGGTGCCGAAGATCGCCCTGCTGCCTGTCGTGCTGCTGCTTTTCGGCCTCGGCAACGTCGCGAAGGTCGTCGTGGTGAGTCTCGTGCTCTTGTTCCAGATGCTGGTGGCTGTGCGCGACGCCGTGCGCGCGGTCGAGCCGCGCTACCTGCTGTCGATCCGCTCGCTGGGCGCGCGGCCGCCGCAGATCTTCCGCTGGGTGCTGTGGCCTTCGCTGCTGCCCGCGCTGCTGTCGGCGCTGCGCGTCGGATCGGGCACTGCGTTGGCTGTGCTGTTTTTCGCCGAGACTTTTTTCACACGCTACGGGCTGGGCGGGTTCCTTGTCGATGCCTGGATGCGGGCCGCCTACACCGATCTGTTCGCAGGAATCCTCGGCCTGGCCGCCGTCGGGCTGCTGCTGTTCGCCGCCATCGACGCAGCCGAGCGGCGCTGGTGCCGCTGGCGCGCTCTGTAGGCGCCGGCGCGGCGTGAGCGCCGCCGCCCGCGATCAGCCGATCAGGCGGCGGGTCTCGGCTGCGATCGCTGCGGCGAACCGCGCGTGGTGCTCGGGCGCCCAGTGCACGCCGTCGATGTCGCTGCTCCTCACCACCGTGCCGGCGTCGAAGAACGGACAGCCGAGCAGCTGCGCCCGCTCGGCGAACCGGGCGGCCAGCTCGCGCGACTTTTCCGCGCCGCCCCGGAACATGTCGGCCAGCTCCGTGAGCCTGCCGAGGGGAGGCGGGGCCACCAGCAGCGCAGCCGGCGGCCGGCCCGCGGGCCCCGTGTCGCTCCTGCGCACGGTCTCGACGAGGCGGCCCGCCGACTGGGCGATGTCGTAGGCCGTGACGGCGAAGCGCTGCTTGAGGTCGTTGGTGCCGAGCACGATGATCACGAGGTCGAGTGGCTTGTGGCTCTCGAGGCAGGGGCCGAGGTAGCGCAGCCCGTTCTTGTCGCCCGTGACCGGGTCATCCCACACGGTCGTGCGGGCGTTCTGACCCTCGGCGATCACGTGGTATCCGCCGCCGAGCTCCTGCTGCAGCCGTTCGACCCAGCGCACCTCGCGCGGGTAGCGCGACTTGTCCACGGGGTTGAAGCCCCAGGTGTTGGAGTCGCCGAAGCAGAGCACTTCTTTCATGAGCGCGATTCTATAGCGGCGCCGCCGATGAGGGCGAGCCGCCGGCCGGCCGCTCTACGCGGGCGCCGCCGATGAGGGCGAGCCACCGGCCGGCCACCACGCGAACGTCGAAGCGATGCACCGCCTCGGCGCGGCCCAGGCTGCCCAGGCGCTCGCGCAGCGCGGGATCGCCGGCGAGGCGCTCGATCGCGGCTGCGAGGGCAGCCGGGCTCACGTGAAAGAGGCGGCTGCCGCCTTCGTCTTCGATCCACTGGCCCACGTCCACTAGCCCCTCGCGATAGGGAACGGTCTCGCCCGGGCCCTGCGTGTCGGCGGCGACCACCGGCACGCCGCAGGCCATCGCCTCCACCACGGGCAGGCAGAAGCCTTCCCACTCGGCCGCGTGGGCGTACACGTCCATCGCCGCGTACAGGCGGGCGAGGGCCGTCTGCGGCAGCGGATCGGTGAGCACGCGCACGCGGTCGGCCACTCCGTGCCTGCGCGCCAGGGCGGCGAGATCAAAGCCGCCGGGAGAGCTCGCGCGGTCGGTCTTGATGAGCAGGACGCACGACCAAGGCTGCGCGCCCGCGAACGCCTCCAGAAGCAGGTCGAAGCGCTTGCGAACCGTGTTGGCGCCGACGGTGCCGACCACGAGCGTGCCGGCTGCGATGCCGAGCTCGGCCCGCGAGCGCTGCCGCTCGCCTGCGGCCGCAGGACGGAACACGGCGGTGTCCACGCCGTGAGGGATCGTCGGGCCGAGGCTGCGGCAGCCGGCCTGCGCGAGAAAGGCGCGCGTGCGATCGGTGAGCGGGACCGCGGCGGCGCGGCCGAGGGTGCGCGCTGCCGGCGGCCGCGAGAACTGCGCCCACAGAAAGAGCGGGGGCCCCGGCTCGGCGAGGATCGGCAGCTGGTCGGGGTAGCCGATCAGGATCGCGGCGCGGGGCAGGGCGCCGGCGAGGCGGCGCACGGCAGCGCAGTCGATGCGCGGGGCGTCGGCCTCCTCCTCGCCGAGCCGCCGCGCGGGGCCTGCGCCCAGCAGCACGCAGCGGCACCCGCGGGAGCGCAGCTCGCCGGCGAGGAGGCGCAGTTGCCGCGCGAACGAGCTTTCCCTCGCCAGCGAGAGCCCGCAGCCGAGCAGGATCACCGGGACGGGCTCCCGGCCGGCGTCGTGTCAGTGCGGCGCGCGTTGGTCCGCGGGCCGGCGCCCCTCCGGCGCACGTTCATGCCAAGCGCGGCTCCTGTGCGCAGCGCGGTCCTCCGCGGGCGGCCTACTTGACCGTGTCGGTCTCCGTGAAGATCGGCTGCATCTGCCGCGCGGCCGCCATCTGCTCCATTTCCGCGTCGGTGGGCCTCGGCCCCGGGTGGCTTGCGGCCTCGAGCACCCTGGGCAAGATGGTCGAGTCCGCCGCGGTGTTCAGGAACAGCCGCTCGTGGGAGAGCAGCCAGCTCACCGCGCGGTCGATGTCCTGCTGCTCGGTCAGCGGCTCGTACCACGTGGTGGCCGTGCGCGGCCGCCCGGCCCAGGGCTGGCGGGCGATGCTCTTGATGGTCTGCACGGCGATCTGGTTGCGGTCGCAGTACTCCTTGAGCTTGAAGAAGTCGGCGCGGTACTGCTCGTTCCTGTACAGCAGGTAGTTCCACGGCAGGAGCACCGAGTCAAAGGGGAACCGCTCGAGGCTCTTGAGGTGCATCCGCGGAGCCCTCAGGCTGTGGCCCGTGACTCCGATGAAGCGCACCAGTCCCTGCTCGCGGGCCTCGATCGCGGCCTTGAGGGCGCCGTTGGGTCCCATTGCCACATCCCACTCGGCCGGGTCGGTCAGGTTGTGCAGCTGGATCAGGTCGAAGTAGTCGACCTTGAGCTTTTTCACCGAGGTGCGGATGCTCTCCCACGCCTCCTTGTAGCCGCGCTCCCCGGTCTTGGTGGCGACGAAAAAGTGCTGCCGGTGGCGGCCCATCCAGGGGCCGATCTGGGCCTCCGAGTTGCCCTTGCCGTAGCTGGCTGCCGTGTCGATGTGGTTGACGCCGTAGCGCAGCAGGATTTCGAGCACGCGCTCGGCCTCCTGCGGGCCGAAGCCCGCTCCGATGGCCGCACCTCCGAAGAGCGTGCGGGTGCTGTCGTGGCCGGTCCTGCCAAAGGGAAGCTTCGCGATCACGGGTTGTCTCCTTGTCTGCCCGACGGATGAGGTCAATATACAAAGCCGGCGCCCGCGGAAAAAGCCGGGGCGCTCACCTGTCTGCCCGATGCTCGATGTACAGCTGCAGACCTTCGTCGGTCGCCTTGTCGCGCTTCATGCGGGCGCGCAGCGCGTCGTCCATCATGCGGTAGACCGCCTGCGACACCACGAGCCGGCCCGCCGACTTGTGGTTCTTCATCATGTGGCCGAGGCCGTTCAGGACCCGCGAGTACTTCTTGTCGCCCTCGAGGGCCGGCGCCTTGAGCTCCCGGCCCGCGTGCATGTGGTAGTAGAACCGGAACTGCAGACCGGCCGAGATGCTGAGCCGGTCCGCCTCGGCCTCGAGCCACTTCCAGGTCTCGACGGCCGGCTCGATCGAGTCGAAGGCGAGGATGTAGGAGTCTCCGCCCGCCCGGATGGCGCTCACCGTCCGCGGCCCCAGGTGCGCCAGGCGCCCCTCCACCAGGTCGTGGTACGCCTTCATGACGTTCTCGGCGCGCACGACGTGCATGCGGCTCGTGACTGCGCTGTGTCCGACCACGTCGAAGCCCAGGTACACCCGCTCGGTGTAGAAGAGGTCCGCGACGCCGTGCAGCTTTTCGAGGAGCATCTCGATGGCCTCGAGCTGGATCCGGTCGTCGGCGTTTTCGAGCGCCTCGAACACGGCGTTGTTGATGGCCGAGAACCAGGACTCGGCCTCGGTCGCGAACCTGATGCCGAAGGTCCTCGCGGCCTCGACTCCGCTGTACCTCAGGTAGTCGCGCATCTCCTGCTGGATTCCCGTCAGGCAGTCGATGGCAGCCTGGCGCTGCAGGTCGAACTCGTCGCACAGCTCGTCGAAGACCCCGCCGTTGACCAGGCCGACGTTCGTGCCGTTGCAGGCGTCGAGGGGGATCTCCCGGAGGTACAGCCGGTGACAGAGGTAGAAGTAGCGCGAGAGGCGGCTGCTCCACTTCCGGCTGTGGTGCTCGGCGATCGCGCGAATCACCACGTCCGGGTACTCCAGGCTCTTCATCGCCGCCACCGCGAAGCTCCTGTGGTCCACCAGCCCGCGGCCGGGCACGAATTTCGCCAGAAGCTGCTGTTCGGTGGCCAGGGGCCAGTCGTAGTCGCTGATCTGGTGCACGATCTTCTGCCTGAGGGCGGCGTGCACTTCGGGAAAGACCTCGGCGATGACCACCTTGCCGATGTCGTGGATCATCGCCATCAGGTGAAGAACGAACTGCGGCTCGGGGCCGCCGGAATCCGGGGCGAGGTCCCCGGCCAGCGCCCGCCGAACCCCCTCGGACTTCTGGTAGAACGCCACCGCCGTGGCGGCGAACAGGTGCGTGTGGATCTGGTACTTCGCGAAGGGAAAACCGTTCCTGCTCGCGCGCCGGAAGTAGGCCGCATCGTGCAGGATCTCGGAGATCTCGTGCCGCATGCCGCGATCGCCCATCTGGGTGATCACCTTGAGCAGCGGATCCTTGGAGGTGAACTCGCCGGGAAACAACGCCGAGCGGCCGAGCTGCAGGAACCGCGCGTACAGCGCCGGCTCCTTTCGGATCGCCGCGGCCGCCACGCCGGCGTCAACGAGGTCGCGGGAATAGAGCGCCTGCAGCTTGTTCAGGATGCGAAGGTTGACGACGATGTGCCGCATGCACTCCTGCAGCTGGGACTCGGACACACCGTTTTCTGCAGTCTCCACTACGGGCTCTACTATCCCACGATGCGGCGCGCGGCGCAAGCGCCGATTCTCTCGGCGCCCCGACCGTCGCCGCCGGGCTGCGCGCCCGGTCCGCTCTACCGGCCGCCGCCCGCTTTGCGCGAGCGGATGCGCTCGAGGCCCTCGCTGAGCGGCCGCTGGATGGCGACTGCGCGCTCGAGCGGCATCACTGCCTTGAGGATGTCGGTGCTCGAGCTGCCGCCCACGCGCGCCAGGACGCAGTAGCTGGTGGCCTCGGTTCTGCCCGCCCATCGCCTGCGCAGCGGGACGAAGAAGCCCTCGATCAACTCGGTCGCCAGTTCGGCTCCGCGGTGGAAGGGAAGCGGACCGTGCCTCGCCCGCAGTCGCGCGCCGTCCAGGGTCACCACCGACCTGTTGGCCAGGAACACCAGCGTCCCGTACGCGACGGCGGCGACCGCCGCGTGCATGAGCAGCAGGAAGAAGCCGTGAACCCTTTCGCGGGCAAAGCGGAAACACACGAAGGCCGTGATCGGAATCAGGAGCAGAACGGCCGGGCGAAACCAGCGCATCGTGACCGTCGTGCGGCCGCCGCTGTTCTCGACGTAAACGGCGCGCGGCAGGACGACGACGCGGTTGCGCGAGGGGGCTATCGCGAAGATCGAATCGCATCTGCCGCAGATCGCGCAGGGGTTGCTTGAAGTCGTCGCGTCCGCGAGCCGCACTTCGGCGTCGCAGCGCGGGCAGCGCAGGCGGCGCCGTCCCTCGCGACTCCCTCGGAGGTCACCGCCCATGGAACGTCCCTCTCTCGGTCACTGTGGTCGCCGTGCGCCGGCGCGGTCAACGGCTGCCGCGTCGCTTGCGCGAGCGGAGGTACAGAGGCCGCAGGGTCGCCGGTGCGGCCAGAATCGCCGCTGCGGTGTTGCCGCGTCGGCGCCTTTTCTGCAGAATGCCGCCATGAAGATCGCCATCATCTACCACACCGAGACCGGCAACACCGAGCGCGTCGCCTCCCTCATAGCCCAAGGGGCCACGGAGTCGACGGGGGCCGAGGTGCGCTGCTTCAGGATCGACGCGGTCGACGAGACTTTCGTCGGCGAGGCGCGAGCCGTCGTGGTGGGCGGCCCCACCTACGCGGGCACCTGCTCGTGGCAGCTCAAGCGGTGGATCGACACCAATCGCATCAGGCTGGCGGGCAAGCTCGGCGCGGCCTTCGCAACCGCCAACTACCTGGGCGGCGGCGCCGACGCCGCGGAGCTTGTGATGGTGGCCGCCCTGCTGGTGCGGGGATGCCTGGTCTACGCGGCCGGCACCTCCGAAGGCCAGCCGTTCACCCATTTCGGCGCAGTGACGATCAAGGACGGCGACGAGGCGCAGCGGGAGAGAGCTCGCATCTTCGGGGCCCGCATCGCGGCCAAAGCGCGCGAGCTCTGGCCGGATCCGCAGCAGGGATAGACAGGCCCGCAGCCTCGCCGGAATCGCCGATTCAGGCCGGCGCTTCGATTCGGCGCGGGAGTTCGAGGCTCAGGCCGAGCCTCGCGTTCAGCCGCTCGATCAGCGCCGCAACCAGCTCCGGCGACCGTCTCTCGTCGGGTTGATGCACGAAGAAGTAGACGCGCTCCAGTCCCTCATCCGCCCACCCGCACAGCCGCTCGGCCCAATCGTCGATTCTCCGCAGGTCCGTCGGATGCAGGTTGTTGCCGAGGAAGCGGACAAAGGCCGTGCCGCTGGTGAGCCTCTGATGCACCGCGTCCCGGCGGCCGGCCGAGTCGGTGATGACCGCAGCCGCCCCGTGCTGCTCGAGCAGCCGGAACGCCTCGTCGCCGCGCTGGAACCATCCTCGGTGGCGCAGCTCGACAGACAGGTCGAGCTCCCGCGGCCACAACCGCAGAAAAGCCTCCAGGTCTGCCACTGAAGACGGGCCGATCGCAGGAGGAAGCTGCAGGAAGCACGGTCCGAGGCGAGGGCCGAGGCTCCGCATGCTGTCGGCAAACGATGCAGCCAGGTCGGCGCAGTCGCGGAGCCTGCGGTCGTGGGTGATCGTCCGGGGAACCTTGGGACAGAATCGAAAACCTTCCGGAACGCTTGCGGCCCACCGTTCGAGTGTCGAGGCCGCGGGCACGGCGTAGAAGGTCGAGTTGAGCTCGACCGCGTTGAAGAGCCGGCCGTAATGGCCGAGGTACTCGCTTCGCGCCGCTGCCCGCGGATAGTAGAGCCCGACCCATTCCGGCAGCCCCCACCGCGGGCAGCCTATGTACGCCGAAAGGGGCCGGCGGCCGCCGGCGCTCGCTGCGACCCGCCGCAGAACGCGCGACGTCGCGGGGGAATCGTCGGGCAGGCTGAAGTCCACCGCTTCTATGTCGACGTCGCGTCCGAATTGCATGGCTGCAGCGCATCCTCCGGCCGGGTATCCAGGTGGAATATGAAGGTCGGCCGGGCCGCCGGGCAAGCGAGCCGGCAGCGGCAGCCGGCCCGCCCGCCTCGAACGGTGCGGAGGGGCGCCACTGAGGGCGGCGCCGAGGGCGCTACCAGTCCCAGAGCGTTCCGTCGTGCCTGAGGCGGTTGACCGGCAGGTAGGCGCGCTTGTAGGGGTAGCGGGCCGCCAGCGTCTCGTCG
>CAZKGO010000057.1:0-19506 GCA_964552235.1 uncultured Spirochaetales bacterium
CTAGGCCGGGCTGCTTCGCAGAGCGCCTGCCGGTCGCGCCGCGATCGGTGCTTGTCTGCGCGAATGCTCCGCGCCGCGGTCTGCCATGCGGGATTCGAGTGATGCGCCGGGATCACCCGCCCTTCGTGATGCGCCTCGGGCGCCTCGCCGGTGCGAGGTCGCGCCGCCGGGCTGCGATCGTCCGCTTCGAAAGCTCGCGCAGCCTCTGCAGCGGTTTGCTGCGCACCGCGCCGAAGGCGAAGAGGCTGTCGCGATCGACCGTGCCTGCCGGGCAGACGATCCAGCAGAGGTTGCACGTGCTGTAGCCCTGGGAGATGAGGCGCGCGCGGGTGGCGTCGCAGCGCTCGCGCGACCAGAGGCCGTGGTACTCGCCGTTGGGCCCGTACGCCCCGGCGGGACAGCTGTCGATGCACAGGCGGCAGTCCCGGCAGGGGTCGGCCGCGTTGGACCTGCCGTCGGGGCTCATGGCCGCGTCGGTGAGAAAGGCGCCGAGCACCATGCCGTTGCCGAGCTCCGGGTGCAGGATCAGGCCGGACTTCCCGTAGACCCCCAGCCCCGCCTCGAAGGCGCAGAGCTTGAGCGGGAGAGGCGGCTGCTCGAGGGACTTGTCGAAGCGCTCGACGACCCTGAACCCCGCCTGAGAGAGCAGGCTCTGCGCCTTGAGGATCACGTACGCCGGGAACAGGAGCGAGACGCGGTGTCCCAGGTACATCGACGGATCGTCGACCGCGAGGTTGACGGTCCACTTGTCGGGCTCCTGCGGCACGGAACGCCGCACGCCCACGTACAGGGTGTCGGCCACGTCGTCCTTGGCCACGCAAAAGGCCACTACGGTGCGGCATTCCGGCATGATTTCCAGAGGGTGCTGCCCGGGCCGGGCATGCTCGAAGCCGACGCGCGGATCCGCCATCCGCACGTCGTAGGCGCCGACCCGCATCATCTCAACAATCAGTCGCTGCTTGAGATCATCCGCCATGGGGCACCTCCCGCGAGCGGTTCGCTACGGCAGCGCCGCGCGCAGCCCGGCGAGTATCGAGAGGTGGCGGTAGCGCGTGTCGCCGCTCGTGTCGTAGCCCGTGAACGAGCACTGCGCCTCGATGGAAAGCCAGCTCGCCGGCCGGTAGCCGGCTCCCAGGGCAAAGCCCGGCGCCCAGGCGGCGCTCCGCCCTGAGTCCCAAAGATCGGCGACGTGCCAGCACAGCCCGGTCTGGCCGAACAGGTAGTAGGCCCCCACGGGCGGCACGAGGTACTCGAAGTGAGCGCCGGCGCCGAGAGCCAGCTCGGGCCCTTGGGTCTGCGTGGCGAGCCAGATCGCGCTGCCCGCGGCGGCCGCGCGGAACCTGCCCCCGAGCGTGACTCCCGCCAGCACGCTGCCGCCCAGCGACGGCCGGTTGTCCTCGAGAGGCGTCTCGGTCGTGCCGGTGCCGCTGTCGATCTGGGACCAGGTGCTGGTGGCGCCGACTGCCAGCGTGAGCGCCGCGAAAGGAGCCGTCGGTTGGGCGGTGAGGCTGCCGGCCGCCAGCGAGAGCGCGGTGAGGATGAGCCGCGAAAGCGTGCGCG
This sequence comes from uncultured Spirochaetales bacterium, assembly GCA_964552235.1. Classification (GTDB taxonomy): domain Bacteria; phylum Spirochaetota; class Spirochaetia; order SZUA-6; family CAVTHK01; genus CAVTHK01. The sequence continues at coordinate 1,561 of CAZKGO010000057.1, forward strand.
TGCCCCGCATCGCATCTGAGTATAGCATGGCAGGCGCAGGGGCCGCGCGCCTCAGCCGCTGCGCCGGCCCAAGCAGAGCGTGGTTCGGATCGGCTTGGCGATGCGGCCGCCCGCCTCGTCGATGGCGGAGGCGACCGCGGCGAAGAACGCCTCGCCCAGGTTCGCGTGAGTCGACCAGGTCCTCTGCAGGTCCACGTACCCGCGCGCGTCGCAGCTGAGCCGGTCGTAGCAGCGGATCACGCGCCGGTCGCCGAAGCCGTCCCAGGCGAGCAGCCGCTCCTCCTTGCGCCGGTCGGCGAGCTCCTGAGCAGCCCGCAGGTCCGGCACCCAGAGACCGGGAGCGTGATCGCGGTAGACCCTGTCGAGGCGGTCGTGGAGCGGATCGCGGCCGCTGAGGTATGTGTGCCAGAAGATGCTCACTGCCCCCTGGCGTTTGAGCAGGCCCGCCAGCCGCTCGCAGCCTGCCTCGCCCACCCAGTGGAAGGCCGTGCCCGAGACCGCGAGATCGAACAGAGAGCCGTCGCCCCGCCACTGCTCGAACGCAGCCTGCACGTATCGCACGTCGGGATACCTGCTCAGCTTCTCCCTGCAGACCGCGAGCATGTTCGCTCCCGGGTCCAGGGCGCACACCTTGAAGCCGCGCCTGGCCGGGGGCTCGGTCGACTTGCCCGTGCCGCAGCCGATGTCGAGGATCGAGCCGCCCTCAGGAACGCGGGCGAGATTGCGGAGGTCGTCGAAGAGGAGCTCGGGGTATCCGGGCCGCGCAGCCTCGTAGAGCCGCGCGACCGCTTCGAAATGAAGCCGCTCTTCCATCGGCACCCGTCTCTCGACGCGGCCGCAATGGACCCGCAGGGTGAGCCCGGGCGGCCATCGGCCGGATTCGCGCCTGCCTACACCATGTCGACGACGACCTTGAGCGCGCCGTCCTCGCGCGTGTGGGCCAGCTCGTACGCTTCGGAGGCCCGCTCGAGGGGAAAGCGATGGGTGACCATGCCCCTCACGTCCACCTCGCGGGAGGCGATCAGCTCGAGGGCGAGGCGGAAGTGCCACTTGTCGGCCTCGAACGACGAGGCTCCGGTGCTGTGGGTGATGCAGTACTTGCGGAACAGGTTCCAGTAGTCGAACGGGAAACTGGCCGCGTGCGGCACTCCGAAGAACTGGATCCTCCCGCCCTTGCGCACGAGGGCTATGGCCAGGTTGATGCCCGAGGGCTCCCCGCAGGCCTCCACGACCAGGTCGGGCAGCTCCCCGCCGGTGATCTCGGTCACGGCGGCAAGCGCGTCCAGGCGCGAGTTGTTCACGGCGTGGGTGGCGCCGAAGCGCCTCGCCGCCTGCACGCGAGCCTCGGTGATGTCGAGGGCGATCACCCGCGCGGCGCCGAGCCTGCGCAGCACCCGGTTCCAGCACAGGCCCGCCGACCCTTGTCCGATGACGACGGCGGTGCGGCCCAACATCGTCGGCAGAAAGCGCGCGGCCCAGAGCACCGTGCCGAGCTGCTGCCCCAGCAGCAACTCCTCTACGCTGGCCCCCGGCGGCAGCGGCAGCACGCACGAAGCGGGCGCCACGATCCGCTCCATCATCGAGTTCTCAAGGGGGGAGAGGACCAGGGCCCGCCGGCCGACCTGCAGCCAATCCGCCCCATCCACCGCCTCGATCGTGCCGACCAGCTCGTGGCCCGGCGCGCCCACCGGCAGCGGCAGCTCCTCGGGCCGCGGGTAGTAGAGGCGGCGCAGGTCGCTGCCGCACAGGGCCACGTGCTCCAGGCGCACCAGGGCGTGACCGGCCTCCAGCTTCGGTTCATCGATCTCGATCAGCTCGATCCGCCCGACACCCGGGCTCCTGAGGGCTCTCATGCTATCTCCACCACCGCGTCCAGGCGTTGAGCCTGCGGTGCGCCTTGACAATCACAAGCGGCCTGCGGCAGCGGCGCGCGACCGCCTCGGGAACCGACAGCGAACCGAAGCGCGGCACCAGCGGCTCCCGGACTCCGATCACCACCAGGTCGTAGCGCGGAGCCCTGCGGATGACCGCGCGCGCCATGTCCTTGACTGTGGCCGTCTGGGTGCGCAGCTCGACCGTGTGCAGGTCGGTGCGCTCCAGAAGCTGGTCGAATTTCTGCCGGATCTTTTTCCGCCCCCCCCACTTTTTCGGCAGGAGCGCCTTGATGCGGCCGCCCTCGGTTTCGGCCATCAGCACGGCCGTGCGCAGGGCGAGCACGTCGCTGGGGCTTCCGAAGATCGGCACCAGGATGTTGCGGAAGACCCGGTCGCCGCAGTCCTTGAAGACCACCACGTCGCAGGGGGCGCGGGAGAGCACCGGGTCGAGGGTGCTGCCGATCCGGAATTTCTGATCGCGGCTGCGGCCGTGCCAGCCGAGAACCAGGGTGCGCACCCTTTTCTCCCGGACCGCGCTCACGATTCCGCGGGCGATGTTGCGGCAGTAGCGCACCGTCGTCGTGACGGGGTAGCGCGAGTACAGGTAGAGCATCGCCTCAACGAGGCCTTCTTTCCCCTCTTTCATGTAGGCGCGGGCGTCCGACAGCGACACCGGGGCCGGGGCGGGCACCATGTGGAGGAGCTGCAGCCGGCAGCCTTGTTCGCCGCACAGGCGCACCGTGCCGCCGACCAGCGAGAGGGCGTTCTCCGGGTTGGAGATGGCGATCATCAGGTCGTTGCCCTTGCCGGGCGCCGCGGGAGTCCCGGTCTCCTCGAGCACGAGGCCCTCGTCGGGCGCAGGCAGCGCGCGGGATCGGGAGTAGAGCCGGTAGATGAGGAGAGCGGCGAGGACCCACACCTGGGGCAGGAGCCACGCGATCCGGCTGATCCGGGCCAGGGCGAGGGCGAGCAGGATGTGGGCCGCGACCGCGACGATCTGCGGGACGGGAAAGCCCGGCGTCACGAAGCCGTAGTGAAGCTCGTGGCCCCGCTCGTAGCGCGCCCTGATGGTGGCCAGGTTCACCACCGAGAATACGAGCAGGAACATCAGGCTCGCCCCCGCGGCGAGGTCCGTGATCGGCACCAGGAGCGTGGCCGGCACGATGATCGCGGCCGTGGCGATCAAGGCTCCGACAGGCGTGCCTCCGCTGGGGCTCAGGCGAGTGAGCACCGGCGGCAGCATCCGGTCGCGGCCGAGGGCGTAGACGCTGCGGGCGGCCGACGAGACGGTCGCGTTGAGCGCGAGGGCGCAGGCGAGCACCACGGCCAGCGCCGGCAGCAGCCATCCGCCGGTGAGCAGCCGCGAGGCGACCTCGCCGAAGCCCGTGGCGCCGTAGGAGGCGACCCACTGCCAGCCTTCGGCCCTGCCGCCGCCGGGGCCCGCCCCGACTACCGACGCGACGGCCACCGTCTCGTAGGCAAAGGTGCCCACGAGCACGGCGTACAGCATGGCCTTGGGAAGGTTCCTGCGGGGCCGCGTGGCCTCCTGGCCGGCCTGGGCGATCACCTCGAATCCTTCGAAGGCGACAAAGGTCAGGCCCATGGCCACCGGCAGGGGTGACCAGCCGAAAGGCAGGAATGTCGCGAAGTCCTTGAGCCGCCCAGGCTCCTCGGCCGCCGTGACCAGGCCCGCGAGGCCGATCAGAGCGAAGAAGATGAGCACGCAGAGGGTGATCCGGGCGTTCATTCGCCCGGTGCCCTCGAGCCCGATCCAGTGCACCACCAGGAACGTGATGGCCACGAGGGTGGCCAGGATCCGTTCGACCGGCACGATCGCGCCGCTCGGCAGCCAGGCGAGAAGACCGACGCCGGACAGGTACTGGATCGCGTACAGGGCGAGGGTCGTGGCGTACACCGCCGAGGCGACGCTGGCCGCCATCCACTCGGTCCAGCCGGCCAGAAAGCCGATTCTGCGCCCAAAGGCGAGCCGGGCAAAGTCGTAGGCGCCGCCGGCCATCGGGACGGCGGAGCTCAGCTCTGCGTACGACATGGCGGTGAGCAGGGCGAGGAGGCCGTTGAGGGCAAAGGTGAGCAGCAGGCCCCCGGGGCCGGCGATCGCGATCGAGGTGCCGATCCCGAAAAAGACCCCGGCACCGATCATGACCCCCAGACCCCTCATGGTGAGGTGGTAGAGGTCGAGCTCGCGCGAGAGCTCGGAGACGTAGGCGCGGTTCTCAGGAGCCATGAAGCTCTTTCATGATCTCGCGAAGCGAAGGCTGCGACAGTCGGGTGATCCTGTGGATGCGGTCGCGGCAGATCAGCACAAGGACAACTGTGGCACCGAGGCTTCCGACCAAGGCGGCACCCCCCGCGATCAGATCGAGTCGGGCCATGGAGGGACGGTAGCGGCGGACTCCGGCAGCTGTCAACTGCCGGGGACAAATCTGACCGATCAAATCAGGCAATCGGGCGCCGGTGCCGGGCAGGTGCCGCTCGGGCGACGCGGCTCAGACGGCCGGGACCGGGTGATCCTTCTCCCAGATCTCCAGCGCGAGCTGGTAGGCGCGCCAGACCAGGTCCGCGGCCGCGTACTTCTGCCCCGCTTCGACCAGCTTTTCCGCCCGTTTCAGAGCCTCGTCCGCGGGCCTGTACTCGGCGATCTGCTTGCGCTGGCCCAGGTCGGTGAGGAGCAGCCGCGCCAGGTACAGGTTGTCGTCCACAGCGTCGGCGTTGGCAAGGGCGATCGCCTGGTAGTAGGCCATGCGGTCCGCCATGCCCGTTTCCCGAAAAGGCGCCGGACTGCGGGCGCCCTGAGCCAGCCCGCGGCCCCGAGGCCCCGCCTCCTGGAGCATCCCGTCGAGATTGAACCGCGTCACGGGCATCGGCTGCATGCCCCGGAACCCGCAAATGAAGAAGAGGCCGTAGTAGATCGCCTGCAGCGAGGTGAGGGCACCTTTGCCCGTGCCGCCCGCCACCGAGATACCCAGGGCCGGCTTTCCGTTGGTCGGCAGGAAGGGGCCGAAGCGACCCCCGCGGGGCGGCACGCGCACCTTGTCGATGAAGCACTTGGCCAGACCGCAGATGTCGTGCATGTAGACCGGCGCGGCGAAGACCAGCGCGTCGGCCGCGGCAATCGCCCGGTTGCGGCCTCCGGCCCCCGGGTCGAACACGCACTCTCCCGTCTGCCAGCAACCGGCGCCGCGGCAGCCCCGGCACGGGGCGATGTCGTGGTCGGCGAGGAACATCGTCTGGACTTCGGCGCCGGTGCCCGCCGCTCCGGCGAGCACGGCCTCGACGACCCGGCTGGTGCGCCCATCCTTGCGCGGGCTGGCCACGACTGCGAGAACCTTCACCTGGAGCTTCTCCTCCTCACGCGGACCCGGGGCGGGTCAGGGCCGCTCCGCCGCGGGCTGCAGCCGCTCTGCGATCCGCGCAGCCAGCCGCTCGCCGATCTGCTCCATGCCGAGCGGGCTCGGGTGCAGAAGGTCCGCGCTCAGCCCGCAAAAGCCTTGGAGCAGCGAAGGGCCGGCCAGGTGCACGATGGCCGGCGAACGCAGGGCCCGCACCTTTTCGGCCACGATCGAACGGAAGCGAGCCACCTCTTGCGGGTCCTTGATCTCGTTCCTGCACGGGAACAGGTCGATGCAGAACAACGGCCTGTCCGGCCGCACGGCCGCGATCGTGCCCACGAAGACGTCCACGAGCCGCTCGAACTCGGCCGCTTCGACGAAGCTGACCAGGTTGATGCCGAGCTCGAGCGTCGCGAAGTCCCAGTCGGTGCGGTCTGCCAGCCACTGCGCCATCTGGGGCTCCAGCTTGGCCGCCCCGCCGAAGCCCATGTTCAGCAGGTCGACGCCGAGACGCTGCGCGCAGCGCTGGGCGTAGGTCGCGGTCGGGCGCACCGACAGGTTCCCGTGGGTGATCGACGACCCGTAGGCCAGGTAGCGGCGCCGCGGCACCTGGTCGCGGCGGGGCGGCTCGAGATCGCCCTCGAGGCCGAGCAGCTTGACCGCCGGCCTCCACGGCAGGATCAGGCGCGTGAGAGCGGGGGCAAAGGGCAGCGGCTCGCCTCGTTGCGCCTGCTCGGCGGCGACCTGCTCGAGCATCGGCTGCTGCTCCGGCAGGCGCACCGTGATCGTCGTCGGCTCGGTCTGCACCACGTGAGAGTCGACGGCAAAGGTGCCCTGCCAGACCTCGACGATGGCCGGCCTCTGGACCGCCTGCAGCGTGACCCGCGCCCGCGGGCCGCGGAGGTTGAAGCGGATCTCGGCTCCGGAGGCGGCGAGGGCGGCGATCTGGCCGCGAAAGTGGAGCGTGCGCCGCAGCCCGTCGGGGACGCGGGAGAACCAGAGGCCGGCCGTCGCGGCCCCCGGCCGGGCTTCCCACGGCAGCACGCCAGGCTCCGAGATCGCGGCGAGCGCCTCGGGAGCCAGCACCGCGTGCAGATCGCCGGGCAGCAGCTCGGCGATGTTGTGCAGCTCGGCCCCGTTGTGGATCACGTCAGGCCCGCACCAGCGTGCCCTTGGAGCGGGTGGCCTGCAGCGGCACCGCGGGCCCCCCGTGGGCGAGCTGGGCGAGGGAGATGTCGATGCACTCGCGCGCTTCGTCGGGGGTCAGGCAGCCGACGCAGACCATGTCCTGCTCGCGCAGCGTCGCCCAGGCGAATGCCAGCCCCACCAGCGGCAGGAGCCTGCCGGCGGCCAGCGGCTTGATCGTGATCACAGGCTTTCTCGCGGCCCAGATGATGCGGTGCACCCAGTCGGCCTCCACCTGCATCAGGAAACCGGCCGCGTTGTAGATCTGGATGTAGGTGCCGATGTCGAGATCGGTCTCGTCGGCGTAGACGATCGCCTCGGGCATGTGCGTCGACAGTCCGGGGATCATGCCCCGCTCGCGGATCCAGCCGGCGTAGCGGTCCATGTCGCGGATGCGCCGGGCGCGGCGGTCGAGCAGGGCGTCCGTGGTGACCTGGTGCGGAAGGCACACCTGGCAGCCGATCGCCGCAAACTCATCGAGGGTGCGGCGGATCTCGTCCTCGGCCTGCGGCGTGCCCGCGAGGTTGAAGTGGGGCGTGCCCATGCGGATGCAGCGCCGCCCGGTTCGCTGCTCGGCCTCCTGAACGGCCTGGTTCAGCGGCGCCGCGTCGGGCCGCACGCCGTAGATGGCGTCGATGCCGGCCCGCAGGAACACCTCGGCGACGTCGGCCAGGCGCTCCGCGTTCTGGTGGCCCTTGATGAAGTCGTCCTTGGCCCGGCTCTGGTGCGAGTAGCCGAGGAACCAGTTGGTTCCCATGATGAGCCTGGGAACGGAGAGGCTCTCGATGCGGGTTCGCGGAAAGTCCACCCTGTGTCTCCCTGCCTGGTCCCTGCCAGGCGCGGCCGGCAGTATAGCGGACCGGGCCGGCGACGGGAAGACTATTGGAGCCCGGCGCGCAGCGCTGCGAGCGCGGCCCGGATGCGCGCCAACTGCGGCTCCACGCCTGCGACGCTCCCGCTGCCGGCAGCCGCCTCGACGCTTTTCGCGGCCTCGGCGACCTCCTCGAGCTCGAGGTTGGCGGCCGCTCCCTTGATGTGATGGGCGCAGCGGCCCGCGCCGCCCGGGTCGCCTGCGGCTACCGCGCGTTCGAGGGCGGCCAGATCGTCCTGCGTGGTGCGCACGAACGCGGCGACCAGCGAGCGCGTCGCCTCGGCCTCGAGCCCCAGCTGCCGCGAAAGCCGCGCGATGTCCATAGGCGATGCCGAGGATAAACCCGCGCGATTGCCGGGGCAAGTTTGCGGCCAAGGGCTATATTTCGTTCGTGGCACTCCTTCTGCTCCTGTCGCTGTTCTGTCTCGTATTGCCGGCCAAGTTGGAGGCGCGGGGGCGCGCCGAGACCGGCACCGCGCTCGAGGCGCGCCTTTCCCTGGTCTATCCTCTCGGGCGCGAGCCCGAGACGCTCGTGCGCGAGCGCATGGATCTTCCCGCCTCGGCCGCGACCCTGTTCTGGTCGAGCTACCGCGTCGAGGCCGGCCGCATCGAGGTCGAGCGCTCCGGCACCTACTCTCTGCCTCGCCTGATCAGTAGAGAAGAAGGCTCCCGCTGGGCGGTCTACTCCTACCGCGTGACGCTGAACCCTCCCGAGGGCGGCGGCCGCCGCATCGACGTCTCGTTCGACGCCGAGAAGTGCGACGCAGCGGGCCTGCAGCCGGCCCCGTTCGCGGTGCAGGAGGCGATCCGCTCCGCGGGCGCGTCCTCAGGGTCGGTGCGCCTGGTCGAGATCAGCCACACCAACGGCGGCCGCTTCCGCGCGGTCGTCGCGCTCAAGTAGGGGCTCGTCAACCGCCGGCGCTCGATGTATCTTAGCGGCATGACGCGCCGCAGGTTCATGCAGCTCACTCTCGGCGCCGCGGCCTACGCGGCCGCAGCCCCGCGCCTGTTTTCCCTCGACCTCGACGCCTACGACGTGGGCGTGGCTGTCGACGCGGACTACGAGCGGGCCGTCCGCAAGGCGGTGGACCTGGTGGGCGGCATCCGCCGCTACGTCAAGCCAGGCTCGATCGTGACGGTCAAGCCGAACATCGGCTGGAACTCCACACCGGAGCTGCACGCCAACACGCACCCGGTGGTCGTGCGCACGGTGGTGGCTCTCTGCTTCGAAGCGGGCGCCTCCAAGGTGTACGTGTTCGACCGCTCGGTGAACAACTCGGAGCTCACCTATGTCACTTCGGGCATCCAGGCGGCGGCGCGCCAGGCCGGAGCCACGGTCGAGCAGGCGCGGCGCGTCGACGGCACCTGGTACAAGACGATCAAGGTTCCCGGCGGCACCTACCTCAAGGAGAGCCTGGTGTTCAAGCGCGCCATCGAGTGCGACGCCTTGATCAACGTGCCGGTGGCCAAGCACCACTCCTCTTCGCGGCTCACGCTGGGCATGAAGAACCTGATGGGCGTCACCGGGGACGACCGCTCGCGGTGGCACTGGCAGCTCCACGACGCGATCTCCGACATCAACCTGGCGGTCAGGAGCGCCCTCACGGTCATCGACGCCACCTGGATCATGAAGAGCGGCGGGCCGACAGGCGGCAGCGTCTCGCTGCTGGAGCGCAAGGACATGATCATCGCCTCGCACAGCGTCGCATGCGCCGACGCCGAGGCGGCGAGCCTGTTCGGGCTCGAGCCTTCGACCATCACGCACCTCAAGCTGGCCGAGGCCAAAGGCGTGGGGCGCCTGTCCGGCTACAGCGTGGGCAGGGCGGTCGGCGCGTGAGGTCCGCGACAGCGCTGCGGCTCAAGGTCCTGCGCATCGTCTCGCAGGCGCTCTTTGCCGCGGCCTTCGTTCTCACCTACCTGGTCTCGCTCGACCCGTTCGCACACGTCGACAACTACTTCCTAGAGTCGGACCCGCTGGTGTTCCTGACGCACCTGCGGGTGCAGCCGCTCGCCTTTGGGCTCATGATCGCGCTGCTGGCCGCGGCCGCGCTCGCCGGACGCGTGTTCTGCGGGTGGATCTGCCCGCTGGGCGGCCTGATCGACCTGCTGGACCTGGCCGCTTCGCCGCTGCGGAGGCTCGCGCGCCGGGCTCTGCGGCGGCGGCGACCGGCCGGCAGGCCGGCCGGTCGGCCGGTTCCCCTGCTGACCGACCTGCCGCCGTCGGTCTTTCTGCTCGGCCTGCTGGTGCCGTCGCTGTTCCTCGCGCCGCCGGTGCTGCAGTTCCTGCACCCGAACGTCTGGGCCGTGCGCATCATCTCGTTGGTGCCGATGGGCCTCGCCTTTGCCGGCCTGCTTGCCGTGGCCGCGCTGGTGAACCGCAGGCTCTGGTGCCGGTTCGTCTGCCCGCTCGGCGCTCTCTACGGCCTGCTCGGCCGCGTGGCGCCCCTGCGCCTGCGCATCGCCGGCTGCAGCCGCTGCGGCCGCTGCGACGGCTGCCCGATGGGGGCCGCGGACTCGGCGAGCCGCCGGGTGCTCGGCCACCAGTGCATCCTCTGCTTCGACTACGAGCACCGCTGTCCGGTCGAGGGGTTTCGATTCGGGCGCGCCGGCGCCCCGCCCCAGGCTGCGCGGCGCGCGGCCCCGGCGCAATCCGCGCAGCTCGCACAGTCCGCGGACCCGCCGCAGCCCGGCCGCCGCGAGTTCCTGCGCCGGAGCGCCGTGCTCGCGGCGGGCGCGGTCGTGGCCGGCGCCGTCGGCTTTCCGCGGAGAGCCTCGGCGACGAGCCTTCTTCGTCCCCCTGGTGTCGTCGACGAGGAGCAGTTCATCGAGCGCTGCCTGCGCTGCCTGCAGTGCGTTCAGTCCTGCCCCAACGAGATCATCAAGATCACGGGCCCCCAGGCGGGTCTGGCGAATCTCATGACCCCGCACCTGGAGTTCGGCGAGTACGGCTGCGACTACCTGTGCCAGGTGTGCCAGACGGTTTGCCCCAACTTCGCCATTCCGCTGCAGACGCTGGCCGAGAAGCAGGCGACGCCGATCGGCAAGGCGAAGATCTCCGAGAGCGACTGCGTCGTGTTCCGCGACGGCATCAACTGCCTGGTCTGCGAAGAGGTCTGCCCCGTGCCCGGCAAGGCGATCAGGATCCGCGAGGGGACCGTCCTCAAGGACGGAAGGCCGGAGGTGCTGCGCTACCCCGTGATGGACGACGCCAAGTGCATCGGCTGCGGCATCTGCGAAGCCGGCTGCCCCGCCACTCCCATCGCGATCGTGGTCCGGAAGGGCTGAGCGCCGCTGTCAGAGGCGCGGCAGCCGGCTGCGCCGCGGCCAAACGCTCCTGTACTTCTTCTTCGTTCATTATTACTTTTGTCAAACTTACCTGCCGCGGGCGAGCGAGCCTGCCGCGGGAAGCGTGCTGGAGGTGACATGAGACTCGCACGCACGTCGGTGCCGGCGGTCCTGCTCGCTGGCGCCGCATTCCTGGCCGGCTGCCAGGGCGGAGCCGAAGCGGGCGCAAAGGCGCGGAAAGCGGGGAGCGTGGTGAGCAAGGATATGGCGGGAACCGAGGTGGCCACCCTGGGCGGCGGCTGCTTCTGGTGCATCGAGGCGGTGTACGAGCGGATCGACGGCGTGGTCGAAGCGGTTTCCGGCTACGCGGGCGGCAAGACCAAGGACCCGACCTACGAGCAGGTCTCCTCGGGAACGACGGGGCATGCCGAGGTTGTACAGATTCGCTTCGATCCGAAGAAGATCAGCTACGAGAAGATCCTCGAGATCTTCTGGAAGGCCCACGATCCGACGACCCTCAACAGGCAGGGCAACGACGTCGGAACCCAGTACCGGTCGGTGATCTACTATCACGACGAGGCGCAGCGCGGGGCGGCCGAGAAGAGCAAGGCGGAGGCGGGAAAGCGGTTTTCGAGCCCAATCGTGACCGAGGTCGCGCCTCTCGAGGCGTTCTACCCGGCCGAGGACTACCACCAGGACTACTACGAGGCCAACCCGTTTGCCGGCTACTGCACGTTCGTGATCAGGCCCAAGCTCGACAAGCTCGACCTGCCGACCGCGCCCGTGAAGTGAAGGGTCGCCGGCGGCGGCCGCGGACTTCGATGATGAGTCGCCTGAGATCAACGAGCTGTTCTACGGTTCCGCCGATCAAGCTGAAACCTGATACGCATGTGTTCCTCTGGGCGCCTGCCGGGCCGGAAAGGCCTGAGGCCCGGGGAAGACAGATGCCCATGAGGAGTTCCCGATCGGGTCCCTTGAGAATCCCCTGATACTGGATGACTACAGCGAAATAGACAGCGAAATCACCTGTCAAGGCACGATTGGAATTGAAAGACCGTATATCAAAGTCATCAACATACCCTACCTCAACGACGCCCATACCGTTGAACTGGTTGCCGACAATCCCCTTGAGCTCTACACCTATTCTGACGCTTTCGTGACCCTGCAGAATTCCTCCAGCAGTTCCGGCGGTCCACATGTCTTTTTTGCGTCCTGCGAAGGAACAACGACGGCAACGGGTGAATGGCACATCATGATTGATGGAACAACGACGACCACCGTCACGAATTTCCTGCTGACTGCCAGCACCTGAGCCGCTCGACACGAGGGCGGCGACCGGGCTCCCCGCGACTCAGTCCGCGCCGGGAGGCTCGCTCAGGTCGGCCACACGGCCGCCGGTGATCGCCCGAAGCTGCTCAAAGGTCATCGGCACGCCCGAGCCGTCGGTGCCTGCGGCGGGGTAGACGGTAGGCCAGCGCTCGAGGTGGCGGTCGATCAACACCTCGACGCCGTCGACGCCGAACGGGCAGACGCCGCCCGGCGGGAAGCCCGTGACCGCGACGGTTTCTTCGGCGGTGGCCATGCGCGTCTTGACGCCGAGGGCGGCCTTGAGCTTCGCGTTGGTGACCCTGCGGTCGCCGGGGCACAGCACCATGTAGAAGCGCTCGTTCTTTCCCTTAAGAAGAAGGCTCTTCGCGATCTGCCCGACCTCGACGCCGAGAGCGGCCGCGGCCATCGGCGCGGTGGGCGTCGTGCCTTGGGCGAACTCGATCGCCGCCAGCCCGTGGCCCTCCAGCAGGTGCTTGACCTTGTCGGGAATCATGCCGCCTCCTCGCGCGCTCGAGCTTACGGGAAGCGCGGCCGTCGAGTAAAGCAGCTCACCCGGACGCCGGCAGGTCCCCGGCCGAGACACGGCGCAGCTGCGGCGGCAACTCGACGCCGAAGCGCTCTGCGAGCAGCTCCATGTCCCGCAGGTCCTTTTCGGTCGGCGTGTAGCCGTACGCGTGGCAGAGCACCTGCGCAACCGGCGAAAGGCAGCGCACGCTGCTGCCGGCGACCAGACCGCGGCCGCCGAAGCCCTCGGCCGGGTAGACCCAGTCCTGCCCATTCTCCATGCGGTAGACGCCGTCTCCGTTCCCGTCGAAGTCGACGGCGTGCACGTCGACCTCCAGGCCGCGGCCGTCAGCCATCACAAACGAGTCGGGAGGCGAGCCCTCCTTGACCGTGAAGCCCCTGGGCTCGAGGATCCGCCTCAGCTTCGGCACGTCGCTCACGCGCACGACGAGGTCCGCGTCCTTGTGCGCTCTGTGCTGCGCGCCCAGCAGCGCATCGACTCCCCACCCGCCGTCGAGCCACGCCTCGATCCCGCCGCGCTCGAGCAACTCGAGGAGGTCCAGCAGTGCGGGCGATGTCATCTCGCGCAGCTCATCCGTTGCGGCGTGCCGACGTTGTCTTGGTCCCGTGCCGCGGTTGCCGGTCGCAACCGGCCGTCACAGGAACACGCGCGGTCGAGGACGTGAGCGGTTCGCCGCGATCCCTTCGCGCCGGCGATCGGCCGGGCATCCCGCGCGTCGAAGCGCCTGATCTCCAGCGTCGTCGATCATACGCCCGGCCCGTCCCGAGGGCAACGACGCGCCCGGTGACGACCGCGCCGGGTTGAAAGGCCGTCCCCGACGAGATGCACGCAGAGCCTCTCCGACCGGTCGGCGACGTCCGTGCATGACAGACTGATTCCGCAAGCGAGACAGAAGTGGAGCTGGCGGTCACGACCCACGAGCAGCAGAGCCGGCAGGATCGCGCCTACTGGCGGAGCCGCACCCCCGAAAAGCGTCTGGACGCTGTCGAGGCGCTCCGGGTCGAGGCGGGGAGGTTCCTGCATGAGTTCCCATCCCGACTTCGAAGGGTCGTTGCGACTGCTCGAAGAGAACCGCGTTGACTACGTGATCGTCGGCGGTTACGCCGTCGCGTTGCCTGGTCATCCGCGCTTCACGAAGGGCATCGACCTGTTCTTTCGCGCGACGGAGAAGAGCGTCGACCGCATCCGCAGGGCGCTCGTGAGCTTCGGCTTCAACGAGAACGATCCCCGGGTGGGCGCGTTTCTGCCGCGGGGCGGCGTCCTGGCCTTTGGGGTCATCCCCGCGCGAGTCGACCTGGTCAACGGCATCGACGGCGTCAGCTGCGACGAGGCCGCGGCCAGAGTCGTGCAGGGCCCATGCGGCCGGGTGAGCGTTCCTTTCATCGGACGCTCAGACCTGCTACGGAACAGGATGGCCATGCCTCAGGCCAGAGACAAGGCCGACGTCGAGGAGCGCCAGCAGCACGGGCGCGCCGGCGAGGGCCGGCGTCTTGCCGCGGCGCCGCCCCCGAGGGAAGCGGCGCGCCCGGCGGCCGGTTGAAACGCCGTCGCCGATGGGATACACGTAGAGCCGGGGCAGCGGCGACGTTTGAGGGCAACGCGGCGCTGCCGGGCGCGCCCGACGCGAAGTGAGGGAGGCGTGACCAGGATCCCCTCGCACATCGACAAGTACGAGATTCTCGAGCAGATCGGCTCCGGCGGAATGGGCATCATCTACAAGGCCCGCCACCCGACCCTCGGGCGGCCGGTGGTGCTCAAGCGCCTGACCCTCGCGGAGGGCGAGGGCGCCGTCGCGCGTTTTCGCCGCGAGGCGCGCATGATGATGGGCTTCCGCAACGACGCGATCGTCGACGTTCACGATCACTTCTGCTCGGGCGGCGCCTGGTACATCGTGATGGAGTACGTCGACGGCGTCTCCCTCGACTCGCTCATCCGCAACAAGGGCGCCGTGCCGAGCGAGGCCGCCCTGCTCATCGCGCTGGAATCGGCGCGGGCCCTCAAGTACGCCCACGACAAGGGCGTCGTGCACAGGGACGTCAAGCCGAGCAACATCCTCATCTCGCGCAAGGGCGAGGTCAAGCTCACCGACTTCGGCATCGCTGCGGCTCGCGACGAGGACAGCAGCACGACGCTCACGGCCGCCGGCATCACGCTCGGCACCGTGGCCTACATGTCGCCGGAGCAGCTGGAGAGCTCGCGCGACGTCGACAAGAGGGCCGACATCTACTCCCTCGGCGTCATGCTTTACGAGATGGTCACGGGCAAAACCCCCTTTCCGGGCTCGATCACCCCGCAGACGGTGGCCATGATCCAGCGGGGCAAGTACCGCCCGGTGCGTCGCGCCAACCCCAGAGTGCTGCCGCTGGTCCACCGCATCATCCGGCGCACCGTCCGCGCCGACGCGCGCAAGCGCTTCCAGGACCTCGGGGAGCTGCTGCGGCTGCTCGAGCGCGGCCTGCGGTTCACCGACTCGACCGCGGTGCAGGGCGCCCTGGCGGACTACCTCGCGGGCAAGCGGCCGGCGGCCGTCACCCGCAGGGTCGGCGCCCTCGTCCCCGCGGCCGCCGCGCTCGTGGCCGCACTCGCAGCGGCGGCCGGCGGCTGGCTCGCCTGGCGCGGCGGCGTCGTGCACGAACTGCTCCTGCATCGCAGCTACGGAGCGCTCACCGTCGTGGTCGAGGGCGACGCGGCATCACCTCCGCTCGCCTCGGTCCTCCCGCAGGGCGGCGAGGCGCCCGCGGCCGTGGTCACCCTGGCCCGCGTCGGTGATCGCTGGCAGTCGCCGCGCCTCTACGTTCCCGCCGGTCCCTACCGTGTGGCGGTGCAGGCCGACGGGCTGCTGGCGTCGCACGGGCTCACGGTGGCCCCGCGCGAGGTGCAGCGCCGCTCGCCCGCCACGCGCGACGGCGCGGTCGTGCTGCTTGAGGCGAGCGGCGAGCTGGCGGCGGTCCGACTGCCCCTGGCGGTGCGGGCGAGCGTGCGCGATGCGGTCACCGGCGCGGACCTGGGAGCTCTCGCGCGCATCGAGGTCAAGATCGGCGACGGCTGGAGCCCCTTTGCCGGCGAGACGCTCTCGCGCCTGTTCACCGGTTCCAGCTACGAGTTCCGCTTCGAGGCCGACGGCTACCACCCCGCGACGCAGCGGGTGAGCGCGGCGCCGCACCAGGCGCTGCTGCTGCTCGACGCCGCGCTGACGCCTCTGCCCGCTCAGCTGCGCGTCACCACGGCCCTCGCGGGCGTGAGGCTGCGCATCGACGGCTCTTCGCGCTACTTGAGTGCCGAGCGGCTGCCGGCATGGCGCAGGCTCGCTCCGCTGGACACCACTCCGCGCGAGCTGCTGCTCGCGCCGGGTGCCCACCGCATCACGGCCGAGCGCGCCGGCATGGGCAGCACGACGGTCGACGTATCGCTGGAGTCGGGTGAGCGCGTGTCGGTCACCGTCGAGGAGCGCAACGGACGCCTCGCCCTGCAGCGGTTCCCGTAGCGGGACGGTGAGGGCCCCTCGGCGGGGCCCTCGTACGAGCTTACTTGTTCTTCTGGGCGCCGTAGATCTGGTCCTGGAGTTCGACGATCCTGCTGAGCCCGGCCTTTTCGAGGGTGGCCAGGTAGTCCTTCCAGTCCGCGTCGGAGGACGGATCCTTCTGTCCGACGATGAACTTCATGGTCTGCTCGTCGCGGATCGAGTTGTAGCCGGCCCGCAGGTCCGCGAGCTTCTTGCTCTGTTCGAGGTTCGGCTTGAGGATCACTGCTGTGTTGTACTTGAAGTCTTTGCGCTTCTCGATCACCTTGCCCCAGTCGATGTAGGCGGCCTCGTTGACGCCCGTCAGACGGGCCGGGTGTTTGCGCATCTCGTAGAAGTCGGTGAGCGAGATGAACTTGAACAGCATCTTGCCCGCAGTTTCCTCCACGAGCGTGATGCCGTCTTTCAGCGTCGGGACGCCGTCCTTGTAGGTAAAGGTCTCGCCTTCGATGCCGTAGTTCTGGAAGAGCACGCCCTCGTCGGAAGCGAACCAGTCGAGCAGCGCCAGCAGCTTGTCGCGCTTTTCCGGGGTGGCCCGCTTGGTGATGATGTAGCCCCTGTTCCAGAACGGCTGGTCGCGGTGGTAGATGTAGCCCTCGTTCGGGTAGGCCGAGATCAGCTCCGGCGACCACTCCCACTTCGTGGCGGGGTCGAGTTTCTGCTGGAGTTCCTGGGCCCAGATCCAGCGGCGGGTGAACGTGTACTGCATGTACGCCTCGCCTTTCGCGTAGCGCTCGGTCCACTGCTGGATGCTCGCCGTTGCGAATTCCTTGTCGAGCATGCCGTTGGTGTAGAGCTTGCGCGCGTAGGCGAGCATCTCGCGGTAGCGGTCGGTCGCCTCGCCTGCCTTGACCAGCCGTCCCGTGATGCCGTCCTTGTACATGCCGTCCTGGACGTGAAAGATGCTCTCAAAGGTGTCAAGCTGCCCGCCGAGCCCGCCGCGGTTGGGCACCGGGATCGACTTGGGATCGTTCTTCTTGATCGTCTGGAGCACCGCGTAGAGCTCGTCGTGGGTCCTGGGGAACTTGAGCCCCCACTTATCGAAGCTGCTCTTGCGCCACAGCCAGGAGAATTGCGAAACCCTGAAGTGATGCGTCGGCAGGCTGTAGAGGCCGCCGTCGGGAGCGCTGAAGTAGTTCAGCGCCTCCGCCCAGTCCTCCGGGCTCCACATCGCCTTGTAGTTGGGCATCTTGTCCAGGTACGGCAGCAGGTTCACCATGAGGCCGTCGGGGCCGTACTCGTCGGTCTTGGACACGCCCTTGGGGTTGTCGTGGATCCACAAGAACTCCGGGTAGTCGCCCGACGTGAACAGCAGGTTGATCTTCTCCTGCCAGGCGTTCTGGTCGATGAACTCCCACTTCGCCTTGACGTTGAACTTCTCGAGCAGCACTTTGTCCATCAGGTTCGGGACATCGGGCCTCTGGTTCTTCGTCACGAAAAAGGCGACGCTGATCTCCATCGGCCCCTTGGAGGCAGCCGCCTCCTGCGTTCCTCCAGCCATAGCGATCTGCGCGAGAGTGAGCGCAGCCAGCACGAATACGAGCAGCTTCATTCCTGAACCTCCTGCCGTCAGCCTTTGAGGGATCCGATCATGACCCCTTTCACGAAGTACTTCTGCACGAACGGATAGACGAGGAGCATCGGTATGATCGAGACGAACAGCGTCGCGTACTTGATGCTCTCCTCGGTGACGACGAGAAAGTCCTCGGTCTCCCTCGCGTCGAGCTCGTTCATCATCTGGTTCTCTATGATGATGTTCCTCAGGATCAGCTGCAGCGGGTACTTGGTGTCGGTCCTGAGGTAGATGAGGGCGCTGAACCACGAGTTCCAGTGAGTCACGAGGTAGAAGAGGGTCACGGTGGCCAGGGCCGCCTGCGACAGCGGGAGGATGATTCTGAAGAACGCCTGGATGTCGTTGCCGCCGTCGAGGTAGATCGACTCCTCCATCTCCTTGGGAATGCTCTGGAAGAAGGTCCGCAGGATGATCAGGTTCCAGACCGAGATAC
>CAZKGO010000057.1:19516-31144 GCA_964552235.1 uncultured Spirochaetales bacterium
CAGGATCAGGGCCCACATCGTGTCGTAGAGGCCGAGGGTCTTGACCACGATAAAGGTCGGGATGAGCCCCCCCGAGAAGAACATGGTAAAGACCGCGAGCGCCGTGTAGAAGCCGTGAAAGGTCATGTGCTTCTTGGTCAGCGGGTAGGCCATCGTGGCCGTGAGCGCCATGTTCACGAGGGTGCCCACGACCGTGTACAGCACGGCGTTGCGGAACGAGCGCGGCACGGTGCCCGCGCGGAAGATGGTCTCGTAGGATTCGAGGGTGAGCTGCGCCGGCCACAAGCCTACGCGGCCCTGGCTGATCGCCACGCCGTTGCTCAGCGAGACCGCGGCGATGTGCAGGATCGGGATCACGGTCACGACCAGGACCGCAACCAGCAGCAGGTAGACCGCGACGTCGAGAGCGACCGACGAAGGGGACCTGTCTCTCAGCTCGGCCACGGCACGCTCCCGCCTCTCACCACAGGCTGCTCTCGGAAACTCGCCGCGACACGGCGTTGGCCAGCGTGACGATGATCAGGTTGATCGCCGCCTGGAACAGGCCGATCGCGGCTCCGAAGCTGTAC
Organism: uncultured Spirochaetales bacterium; assembly: GCA_964552235.1. Taxonomy (GTDB): domain Bacteria; phylum Spirochaetota; class Spirochaetia; order SZUA-6; family CAVTHK01; genus CAVTHK01. The sequence goes on from CAZKGO010000057.1 coordinate 20,086, forward strand.
TCGGCCTGCTGGAGGCCCCGTCTGTACTCAAAGGTGCCGATCACGTCTGAGACGGCATAGGTCAGCGGGTTCTGCATCAGGAGGATCTTCTGCACGTTGTCGTTCATCATGCGGCCGACCCGCAGGATCAGCATGATGATGATGGTAGGCGCGATCGCCGGAATGGAGATGCGCAGCATCTTCTGCACACGGCTGGCGCCGTCGATCGTGGCCGCCTCGTACATCTCCTGGTCCACCGCGCTCAACGCGGCCAGGTACACGATCGCGCCCCACCCGGCGTTCTGCCAGATGCCGGAGCCGATGAACAGCGGCCTGAACCAGCGCGCTTCGCCGAGAAAGTAGATCGGCTGGATTCCGAAGACGCGCTCGAGGATCACGTTGATCATCCCGCCCTGGGGAGAGGTCACGAGGACGAGCATGCCCACGATCGAGACGGTCGAGATCATGTGCGGAAGGTAGCTGACGGTCTGCACCGCCTTCTTGAAGACGACGGAGCGGACCTCGTTCAGGAACAGCGCCAGCAGGATGGGAGGCCAGAAACCGACGAGCACGTCGTAGATGTTCAGGGTGAGGGTGTTGAGGAAAAGGCGCGCGAAGTACGGGTAGGTGATGAAGCGCTCGAAGTTCTCGAAGCCGACCCACCGGCTTCCGAGGATTCCGCGCGCCACGCGGAAGTCCTTGAACGCGATGATCACCCCGTACATCGGCACGTAACGGAAGATGATGAAAAAGGCGAGGCCCGGCAGCATCAGCAGCTGCAGGTAGCGGCTGCGGTACAGACTCTTCGCCAGGCGAGCGAGGGGCGGCACATCGCTCGCGAGGCGGGGTGCAAGGCGGCGCTTGCGCGTGGTGACCATGGAAAACCCGGGGCAATCGTAGCTCCCCGTTGCCGGCCGCACAAGATTACTCGACTCATGGTTCTGCCCGGTACTCAAGTACCGAGCCAACGCGCGCTCCGCCGACAGCGCAGGAGTGTGCGCCGGTCCCGTTGACGTCGGAACGCGTCGGCCGGATACTGCAGGCGATGAACGCTGGGCCGCAGGAGGCTTCGGCGCGCCTGCCGCACGGTGGTCTGCTCGCCGCCACCGTCGCCACGCTGTCGGCGGTGGCCGCCGCTTCGGCGATCTTCGCCTGGAGCCTCAAGCCGCTTGAGTACAGGGCCGAGTGGACCGCGGCCGTCGGTGCGTCGGGCGCGCTCGCCTTTGCCTCGCTTGCCGCCACGCGGCTGCTGGTCTTTCGCCTCATCCACGCGGTCCGGGTCGCTCTCGTGCTCATCGCGCAGCAGATCTGCAGGGCCGCCGACCCGGCGGTCGCGCTCCTGCTGCTGGTGCCGCTCGTCGTCGAGACGGCGATCTACGACGAGGCGGCGCCGGCGATCGGCATCTCGACCCTCGCGCTGGCTCTCGCCTGCGCTCAGGCGGCGTTGCTGCAGGGTCTGCGGACCGCCGTTGCGATCGCGGTCGTGGGCGGGATCGCGACGCTCGTCTCGACCCTGATGGTCCGCTACCGGGAGCTCGTAGTGGACGAGAGGCAGCGCGTGCAGAGCCTCACGACGGCCGTGTCGGCTCTCACCGACGCGAACGTGGCCATTCAGAGCTACGCGGGCAACGTGGAGAGCGAGTCGGCGGGCAAGGAACGCCAGCGCATCACCCGCGAGCTGCACGACGTCGTCGGCTACACCCTCACCAACATCATGATCATGATGGACGCGTGCAAGGTTCTGCGCCGGCGCGATCCCGCGGCTCTCGACGACGTGTTCGCAAAGGTGCGCGATCAGGCCGAGCGAGCCCTGCAGGAGACACGCGAAACGCTGTACCGCCTGCGCGAGGTCCAGGCCCATGTTCCCGAGGGGCTGCGGGCGCTCAATCACCTCACGAGAGCGTTCACCGAGGCGACTGGCATACGCGCGGAGCTCAACGCGGGCAACGTCCCGTGGAGCCTCGGGCCGCAGCTCGATTCGGCGATCCTGCGCCTGGCGCAGGAGGCGCTGACGAACGCCTTTCGCCACGGCAAGGCCGATCGCGTCCGGATCAACCTGTGGCAGACGCAGTCGGAGATCCGGATCAGCATCTGGGACAACGGCAGGGGCATGGACGCGGGCGCCGTGGAGGGCATCGGGCTCACCGGCATGCGCGAGCGGTTTGCGGCGGTCGGCGGCTCGATCCATCCGCACAACGTCGCCGACGGGTTCCAGCTCGACGCCACGATTCCCTTTCTCTCGGGAGAGCCGCATGAGTAGGATTCGCGTTCTCATCGCCGACGACCAGGAGCTGTTCGCAGCCGGCGTGCGCATCATTCTCGAGGCCCACGGCAGCGGCGAGATCGAGGTGGTGGGGATCGCGGCGGACGGGCGGCAGGCCGTCGACATGGTCGAGCGCGACCCGCCCGATCTCGTGCTGATGGACGTGCGCATGCCGGTGATGGACGGCGTCGAGGCGACGCGCCTGATCCACGAGCGCCATCCCGAGGTCAGGATCCTGATCCTGACCACCTTCGATGACGACGACTACGTGCACACCGCGCTCGGGGGTGGGGCCGTCGGCTACCTGCTGAAGAACCTGCAGCCCGACGAGCTGGTGAGCGCGGTGAGGGCTGCATACCGCGGCACGTTCCTCGTCTCCCCCGCGGTCGGCCGCAAGCTCGTTCGCCAGGCGCACGAGGGGGCGTCGCGGGCGGGCCAGTCGGACGCGCACTACCACGGCGAGCTGAACTTCCTGCGCGCCCACTTCCGCACGCTCAGCAAGCGCGAGGCCGAAGTCCTCAGCCTGATCCTCCAGGATCTCGACAACCGCGAGATCGCCGAGCGGCTCGGCATCGCGGAGCAGACCGTCAAGAACTATACGAGCATCGTGTACGAGAAGCTCGACGTCACCGACCGCATCCACGCGATCCGGCTGGTCAAGGAGCTTAGGGGCTGAGCCTCCCGGCGGCGGTACTATCGTACCGAGCGCCATCGTGATTCGAGTAATCTTGTGCACCCGACGCCAACAGCTTTAGCATTCGGTGCGCCGGCGCGTGCAGGTCTGCAACCGCCGGGAGAGGAACAGCCAGATGTCGAGCGAACCCTCAAACGTGCCTTCGCTTCCTGCGCCGATCATACGTCACAACCCGTACGTTCACGTCTACGATCTGGTCGTGCTCGGGGGCGGCCTGTGCGGCATCGGCGCGGCCTTGGCGGCCGCGGCCGAAGGACGCGATGTGCTGCTGGTCGAGCGGAGGGCCGCGCTGGCCTGGGAGCTCACCTCGGCCTTCCACGCGGAGCTGGGACCGAGCGAACTGCCGTGCGCGAGGCTGATCCGCCGGCGGATCAACGCGGTCGGCGGGCTGCGTGGAGATCGGACCGATCAGCCGACGGTCGAAGTGGCTCTCGACATGCTGGTGCAGGAATCCGGCATCGATCTGCTGCTGTTCTCGCAACCGACGCGGCTTGACGCGCAGGACGACCTCATCGGCGGCGTCTGGCTCGGCAGCAAGGCCGGAGAGCAGCTGGTGCGGGCCCGCGCATTCGTCGACGCCACGGAGGAGGCGCTTCTGTGGAGGGAGGGGGGCACCTCCTGGTCGCAGCCCGAATCCCGACCTGCCCGGCAGTCGGTCTACTTCAACATGGCGGAGCCGGGCACGCGTCTGCCGCTTTCCCTCGGGGGGCACGGGGAGGCCGCTGAGATCTCGGTTCTTCCGTCGGTGCGGGCCGGCGAGGTGTGCGTCGAGTACACGACCCCTTCGCAGCAAGGGACAGCCGGACGGTCGCTGCTGGATCGAGTGGTCTCCTTTGTGCGCGCCCAGGTGCCGCAACTGGCGGGGGCGAGCGTGACCCATGCAGGCTTCGAGCCCTACCCGCTCGAGGCGTGCAGAATCTCCCGACCCGGCGCCGAGCGGCGCCACCCGCGCTTCCGCAACCTGTTTGCTGCCGGGATCTGGATGATCGCGGACAGCGCGGCGCGCAGGGCCGCGAACACCCCGACGGGCCGCGCCGAGATCGGCGAGCGGGCCGGCGATCTCGCCGTTGACTACCTGCGCGGCAAGGCGCCGGTGGTCGACGGCGGCGAGACGGTGGATCTGAGCCCTGCGAGCGTGTCCTTTGATGTGGCCGTCGCGGGCGGGGGAACGGCCGGCTCGATAGCGGCCGTGGCAGCCGGGCGTCTGGGCGCGCGCGTGCTGCTGCTCGAGGCGGCTACGTTTCTGGGCGGCATGGCGACCGGCTCAACGCAGTACTACGGCGGCCACGGCGTCCGCGGCGGACTGCAGGACGAGTATCACGGGCGCGCCGGGGAAAAGGCCGAGGCCACCTTCCGCGGCGCTCACCCGCTGCCCTCGCTTCATCCGGAGGCCTGCAAGATCGTGCTCGAAGAGATGTCGGGCGAGGCCGGGGTGACGCTGCTGTACGGAGCGACAGTCGTCGGCGTCGAGAGCGAAGGGGCGCGCGTACAGGCGCTCCACGTGGCGACTCCCGAAGGCCGCCTCACAGTCCGCGCCCACACGTTTGTGGACTCCACCGGCGACGCCGACGTGGCTCTCTTTGCCGGCGCGCCTGCGCAGACCGGCCGCGACCTCGACGGGGTCATCCATTCCTACAGCCAGTGCGGGCAGACCCTGATGAGCTCGGGGGTGATCGGAGGCTGCAACTTTGATGCAGGGTTCGTCGATCCCTGGGATATCGTGGATCTCACGCGGGCTCGGCGCACGGGCATCCGCGAGCTGCACGTGCGTCTGGCGCGTAACCTCACCGCCGAAACGCCGCTGATGTACATCTGTCCGCTGGTGGGGTTGAGGCAGGGCAAGCTGATCAGGGGCGACTACGAGCAGAGCATGCTCGAGCAGATTCTCCCCGTCCAGTACGACGATTGCATCGGCTACGCGTCGGCCAAGTACGACTGTCACTCCCAGGATTTCGAGAACCAGGATGACCTGCCCGTGCTCTGGGTCTGGATGCTTGGCAACCGCGAGCGGGGCATCGGCGGCGAGATCCCGTACCGCGCCCTGCTGCCGCGCGGCGTCGAGGGGCTGCTGGTCGCCTGCCGCTCGTACTCCAGCCAGTACGAGGCCAACTACCAGTCCCGGGTGATGCGCAACATGAAGCGCATCGGCGAGGCGGCCGGCTACGCGGCGGCGCTCTGCGCGCGGCTCGACACCACGCCGCGCGCTCTCGACGTCAGGCTGGTGCAGGCCGAGCTGCGCAAGAGCGGCGCGCTCGGCGACGCGGTCAAGCCCGCCCCGGTGGTGCCTCAACGCCCCGTGGAGGAGCTGCTGACGATGCTCGCCTCCGAAGACCCCAAGGACGCGGTCTGGCTGCTCGCTCAGGGCGGCGAGCAGGAGCGCGCCCTGCTGCGGGACTTTCTCAAGACGGGGCCGCCGCGGTCCCGCTTCTGGGCGGCCGTGGCCCTCGCTTGGCATCGCGATCCGGAGGCTGTGCCGGAGCTGATGCGCGCGGTGAGCGACCGGATGACTTACCGCACCGACTACACGCCGGTGAGCCGGAACATGAGGCCGCTGTGGCAGTCGTCGATCGTGATGCTCGGCCGCATCGGCGACGCACGCGCCGTGCCGCTCTTGCTCGAGGTCCTCGACGACCCCTCGATCGACATGGACGTGATGATCGCCTGCGTGCGGGCTCTCGGCCGCATCCGCGACGAGCGGGCCGTGCGGGCCCTGCAGAACCTGCTCGGCCGGGGCGATCTGCCGCGGCAGCGCAAGCTGCAGCAGACCAACCCGCTGCCCCGCTTCCCGGTGGAGGAGGATGGCCTATGGCAGGTTGAGCTGGCCGCGGCTGAGGTTCTGGCGGGCTTCGGCCTGCCGCAGGAGCTCGTGGTGCGCAAGCACCTGCGGGACAGCCGCAACCACGTGCGCAGGTATGCCCGCATGGTGGGACTGCGCAGCGGCCTGGAGATGCCGCCGGAACAGACGCTCGCGGAGTTCGTCGGCGGCCACGGCTGAAAGTGATGGGAATTCTCAACGACATCCTGAACAAGCTTCGCGACAAGCCCGCGACCACAGCGACGCCGACGACCCAGGTCCTCAAGGACGTGGACGTCGAGGCGGTGCTCGCGCAGATGGCGGCCAAAAAGGGCGGCGGCGGCAACTACAAGGTTTCGATCGTCGACCTGCTGAAGCTGCTCGACCTCGATTCGAGCCTCACAGCCCGCATCAAGCTCGCCAAGGAGCTCAACGTGAACGCGGGCGAGCACGGCAGCGCGGAGCAGAACATCGCGCTGCACAAGGCCGTGCTGCGCAAGCTCGCCGAGAACGGGGGCAAGGTGCCCGACAGCCTCAAGGGCTGATCGGCTGCGCGCGCAGCCGCGGCGGCCCGGCAACCTCGCTCGAACAGCTCGCCGCCGCGGCGGAGGCGGGGGCGGGCGAGGAGCCTTCTTCGACTATCATCTATAGGTGAAGGTCACGAACGCGGTGATCTCGGCGTCGTCGAGGGTGCCCGTCTGCCCGAAGGGGTTGCGGATGTGCACCCAGGCGACGCTGCCGCCCGCTGTGACGCGCGCGATCGGATGCACCGCGGCCGAAGCCGTGAGGATGAAGCGGCGGTCGGGGTCGTCGCCGGTGGGCGTGCGCGCTCCGCTGGGGTCGTCGTAGGGCCCCGTCGTGGGTGCGGCGTCGGTGTCGGGGTAGAGGTCGCTGATCGTGAGGCTGCCCTTGGAGCGCAGCTCGGCGCTCAGCGCCGCGGACCAGCTGCCGGGCACGCGGTAGCCGAGCGTGAGGGTCTTGCTGTCGGCGTCGGGGCCGTACTCCCACCCCAGCGGCCGGTCCAGGAAGTAGCGGTGCGAGGCTGTTATGCGGCGGCGCACGGCGTAGGAGAGCAACGGGCTGGCGAAGCGCTGCGTGTAGAGCCACGGGTTGGAATGGATCCACTCCGCCGACGCCTCGATCCAGCCCGCGCCGACGGGCCGCAGGGCCTCGAGGCCGAGCAGGTAGCCGTAGGAGTTCGGCTCGCTCTCGGCCCCCGCGTAGGTCGACTTCTCGACGGGCGTCTGCCACTGGTCGAGCACGTACTGGCCGTAGACGGCGAGCCCGGGCATCGGCGTCCACTCGGCCTCGAGAGCCAGGTTGATGTTGGTGATCTTGTTCTCGAACCAGTTGTGGAACGCCATCAGCGGGTTCAGGTAGCTGATGTCGGGGTACTTGCGGCCGAAGATCATGGCCTCGGCGAATCCGAAACCGATCACGTTGCGCAGACGCCATTCGAAGCGATGAGCGAAGAAGGCCTTGTAGAGCTCGGGCTCGCGCGGGGGGGTCTCGTTGAAGACATCCGGATCCTTGGCGAGCTCGGCGTCCGTGAGCCACGGCTCGAGCCCCGCGTAGACCGTGGTGAACTTGAAGGCGCGCCACCAGGTGCTCGCCCGCACGAAGTCGAGGTAGCCGGCCGAGTCGGAGAGCATCAGGTTCCCGCCGGCGCCGTTGCCCCAGGAGAGTGTGTCGCGCCCGAACTGAACGCTCCAGTGGGGGCCGCCGGCGGCGAAAAAGGCGCGCAGCGGGATGTGGGCGTAGATGTCGAAGAGGTCGGTGATCACGTTGGTGTGCGTCTCGGGCTCGAGGATCGAGACGCGCGGCTCCTGGCCGAGCTCGAGCTCCAGCAGCGCGTAGATCCGGTCGAAGAGCCCCACCTCCAGCGGCACGCGCAGGAGGGGCAGGCGATCGCCGAAGGCGTGCTCCCACACGTCGTCGTCGGGCAGCACGATGTCGTCCTTGTCGTCGACGCCGGGATCGGGCTTCTCGCCGATGTGCCACCAGGTCTCGAAGCTCGCCTCCAGCGACGCGTTGAAGGCAAAGCCGTCGTTCTCGCCGTAGAGGCGCCCCCGCGAGGCGAGCTCGACGATGCGTTCCCACGCGGCGCGGCCGGCCCGCGAGAGGCGGCGCGGATCGATGCGCCCCAGGTGGTGCTCGAGCTCTTCGACGGTCCAGGGCTGGGCGCCCGAGGGCAGGCCGCGGCACTGCTCGACGTAGAGCCGCCGGACGAGGTCGTAGACCTCGCTGCGGACGGGGATGATCGCCTGGTTGTTCTGGCCGGAGGCGGTGAGGGCCGCAAGGCACAGGGTGAGGGCGGGCAGCAGCCTGTTCATCGGCGTTGCCGCGAGTCTACAATGACGGGGCGAGGCGGACAACGGCGCGCGATCGCGGCGCGGCTGCCCTGCGGGGCCGCCGTCGATTCGTCTCGCGGAGGAGGGTCAGGCATGGCGAAACCATCCCGCGCTGTCGATCGTGAGGATCCCTTCGACCTGGGCCGCTTCGTCAGCGCGCAGGACCGCGTCTTGACCGCCGTTGTGGCGGAGCTCGAGGCCGGCCGCAAGAGGACGCACTGGATGTGGTTCGTCTTTCCCCAGCTTAAGGGACTGGGACACAGCTCGACCTCGCAGTACTACGCCATCAGGAGCATCGACGAGGCCCGCGCCTACCTGGCTCACCCGCTGCTTGGGCCGAGGCTTGCGCAGTGCGCCGAGGCGGTGTTGGGCGTGAAGGGGCGATCCGTCTCGCAGATCTTCGGGTACCCTGACGACCTGAAGCTGAAGTCCTCGATGACCCTGTTCGCGGCAGCCTCCGGCCCCGGCTCCGTGTTCGAGCGCGTGCTCGACCAGCTCTTCGGCGGCGAGCGCGACGAGCGGACGCTCGCCCTGCTGCGCGGGGCCTGAGGGGCGCCCGGGGCTGCGGGGCCGCGGCCCCGCAGGCAGCGCGCACTTCTGCCCCATTGATCGGGAGTGGGGGCCGCGCGAGGCGGGCCTCGCCGCTGCGGCAGCCCGCGAGACCCGGCCGGGCGGTCCGCGCTATAATGGCAGGCGAACTGGGGGGGCCTTGGTCCGCATTCTGCACTGCGCCGATCTTCACCTGTCGCTCGCCGAGCGCGACTACAGCCTCGCGGTGCTCGACGAGCTGATCGCGGTGGCTGCCGCCGAGCGGGTCGACATCTGGCTGCTCGCCGGCGACCTGTTCGACAGCTACGACGACGTCCAGGGGCTGCGCGCCGCCTTCAGGCAGCGCGTGCAGCCGCTGCTCGAGCAGACAGCGGTCGTGATGATTTCCGGCAACCACGAGGTGCTCGGCTCCCCGGCGTCCGGCCTCGACCGGCTGGATCTCGGAGTCCCCTGGCGCCTCGCTCGGCCGTTCGAGCTGCTCGAGCTCAAGGGGCTGGAGATTCTCGTGATCCCGTGGGGCGCCGACACCTCCGACTACCTCTCGTGGCAGGTGCCGCCGAAAAAGGCCGCTCTTCGCCTGGCCGTGGCGCACGGGACGGTGGCAGGCTTCGGACTATCGGGGCCCGAAGAGGAATCCGACGACTCCGCCATCGACCCGGCTCTCTTTGCGCGCTTCGGCGTGGACTACGCCGCCCTCGGCCACATCCATGCCGGCAGGATGATGCGAGCCGGCGCCGTTACGCTGGCCTACCCGGGATCCGCCCGGGTCTGGCGTCGGGGCGAGAGCGGGAGCCGCCGGGCGTTGCTGCTCGAGGCAGACCCGGGCGCGGCCTCGATCGCCCACCGCGGCGTCGAGCTGGCAGCGGCCGGCCGTTTCCGCGTGCATGCGCAGCCTCTGGGCCTCGACGGCGCCTGCCCGGATCTCGGCGACGAAGCGGCGGCGTGGGGACCGAACGACTGGGTCGAGCTGCGTCTCTCGGGGCTGGTCGAGGACGAAGGCGCCGTCGCCGAGCTGGAGCGCAGCCTCCGCGGCAGCTACGCGCAGCGGCTGCGCCGCCTCGACGTGGTACGCGACGACATCCTCGTGCTCGAGGGCATCGCCTCGCAGCCGATCGCGCGCCGCTTCCTCGCGCTCTGGGCCGAGCGCCGGCCCGCGGACGAGAGCTCAACCGACGTGTGGCTGGCCGCGCGCGACGCGGGTCTGCGCGCCATCAAGGCCGCCCTGGAGGCGCGCCGATGATCCGCAGGCTCCGCCTCGAGCGCTTCGGCCGCTTTGCCGACGCCGCCTTCGACCTCGCGGCGGTGACCGCGTTCGTCGGGCCCAACGAGTCGGGCAAGTCGACGCTGTTCGACGCGCTGCTGGCAGGGCTCTGCGAGCCGCCGGGCAACACGAAGAGGGGCCGCCTGCTGCGCGAGCGCTACGGCGACTACCAGGCGCCCGAGATCGAATGGGAAGGCGAACCGCTGGAGATCGACGCCGACGAGTACCTCAACCTGTTCGCGATCGGCTCCGGCGAGTTCGGCCTCGAGCTCGAGGACAAGAGCGGCTGGCTGCAGCGGGTCAAGAGCGCGCTGTTCAGCGGCGGCGTCGATCCCAACCGGCTCGTCGAAGAGCTCGCCGCCGAGACCGGCGAGAGCTCCCGTTCCCGAACCGCGCGCCAGATCAGGGAAAAGCGGGCCGAATGCCAGCGCCTCGAGGCCGCCCTGGCCGAACTCGTGGCTCGCCGCGACGAAGTGGCCGCGGAGCAGCGCCGCGTCGATGAGGCCGCCGGCCGGCTGCGGCGGCTCGAGCAGCAGGCGCAGGAGACCGCCAGGCGCCTGGCCGAAATGGACGGGCACCTCGCGCAGCAGCGCCTCGTGCGCGAGCGCGAGCGCCACCGCCGCGCTCTCGCCGAGCTGCAGAGGGCGGTCTCGGCCGCGGCCGAGATGGCAGCCGCGGGTGCGGCCGACGACGAGGCGCCGCTGGCCGCGCTGCTGCGGCGGCTGGAGAGAGCGCGCGGCGCCCTCGCCGCCGCGGAGGAATCCGAGCGGCGGGCGCGCGAGGAGCGCGGGCGGGCGGCTGCCGTCGTTGCAGCAGCGAGAGACGAGGTGACCGCCGCCGAAAAGTCCGCGGCCCTGGCAGCAGAGCTGCGCCGCGCGGGCGAACGGCGGCGGTGGTACTGGGTCGGCCCCGCGCTGATCGGCTGCCTGGCACCGGCGCTCGTCACCGCCGGCCTGCTGCTGCCCTCGCTGCCGCCCTGGGCGCGCGCGGCTGTCGCCGCCGCGGCCGTCGGGCCGATCGCGGCTTCGGTCCTGCTGTGGGTGCACGGGGCGCGCAGCCGCGCCAGGCGCGTGCGTGAGGAGTGGCGCCGCCGCGGAGGGCCGGGCGAGATTGGCGGCTCGCGGTGGGCGGACGTGCGCGCCGGGCTGCTGGCGGCCGAGGGCGCAGC
>CAZKGO010000058.1:0-30847 GCA_964552235.1 uncultured Spirochaetales bacterium
GGCGCAGCCCTGGCGGCCGCGACGGTGGCCGCCGCGGCCGCGGCCTTCGTCCTTTAGCTTCTCCTCGGCCGGGCGGACCTCGCCCCCCCCGCCGCGGAGACATTTGCGCGGCGGGGCTCGAGTCGTCGATAGTTGAGGGCGTGCAGCCTTGCGGGCTCGAGAATCGGTGGAGGATTCCGGGAGCATGTTCGAGAAGCTGAACCAGGCGCTCGCGGCGCTCAGGCAACGGTATCTGGCGTCCGGCGCAGCCGGCGACAGGGCGCGAACCGCCTTCTGGGTCGCGGCGGCCGTGCTCGTCGCGCTGCTCGGCGTGGGCCTGCTCACGGCCGCCATCGCGGCGTCGACTCGGACAGCGCAGCAGAAGGGGCGTCCGCTCGCAGCCGCCGCAGCGCCCCTGAAGATCGCGATCCTGGCGCCGCTTTCCGGCGAGTTGGCTGCCTTTGGGGTCTCGACGCGCAACGGAGCCCTGCTCGCCATCGAGGAGTGGAACGCGAGGGGCGGCGTGCGAGTGGCCGCCAGGGCGGGCGGGAACAGGTCGCCCGTCGAGATCAAGGCGGTCGTCGAAGACAGCCAGTGCAGTCCAGGCCCTGCTGCGGCCGCGGCCAACAAGGTCATCGACAAGGACAAGGTCAGATACATTGTAGGCGAAGTCTGTTCGAGAGCGTCGATCCCCGTCTCCGAGATCGCCAACTCCAGGGGCGTCGTGCAGATCAGCCCGAGCTCGACGCATCCGTCCGTCACGGTGGACGCCTCCGGCAACACCAGGCGGTTCGTCTTCCGCGCCTGCTGCACGGATACGCTTCAGGGGTCGGCCGGCGCGAAGTTCGCCCGGGATCGGCTCGGGGCGAGGAGCGCGTTCATCATGCGCGACGAGGCGAACGAGTACGCCACGCGCCTCGCCGTTTCCTTCGAGGCCGCCTTCTCGAGGAGCGGCGGCGAGATCGTCGGCAGGGAAAGCTACACGGCCGGGGAGGCGGACTTCTCGAAGATCCTGGCCAAGGTCGCGGAAGCCAGGCCCGACGTCGTGTACCTGCCCGATTACTACAACATCGTGAACGTGGTGAGCAGGCAGGCGCGGCAGCGCGGCGTCAGCGCCCGTTTCCTCGGCGGCGACGGGTGGCACTCCGCGGACCTCGACACCGGGGCCGCGAGGGGCAGCTACTTCACGAGCCACTATGCCGCGGACAGCCCGGCCTCCGATGCCCTGAGGTTCAAGAAGGCCTACGGCGGTAGGTTCACCGACGCGAAGGGGCGGCCGGCAGTTCCCGATGTTCTGGCCGCGTACGCCTACGATGCGGCCAACCTGCTGCTGCAGGCGATCGCCAGTGCCGGGGTCGACGACCCGCAGGCCGTCGCAGCGGTCTTGTCGCGCATGTCCTACTCCGGCCCGAGCGGCCGCATGTCCGGATTCGACCCGCAGCACAACCCTGTCAAGTCGTGCCTCGTGCTCGCGGTGGGCGAGTCTGGCGTTCGCTACGAAGCCACGATCGATCCGTAGGCACCGAGCCCGCCGGTGCACCCGGCGTCTGCGCGGGCGGAATCCCCGCAGCGACGCTCCGGACCGCCTCGCGGGAGATCGTAAATCGGTCCGGACCAATTTACGATATATCGTAAATTGGTCTTGAACCGCTCGTCGCGAAGCCCTACACTATCCTCGTGAAGCGACTCTACGAGGACCTCATCCGACGGCACTTCAGAGAGGACCGCCAGATGATCATGCTGACCGGTCCCAGGCAGGTCGGCAAGACGACGACCGCGAGGACGGCAGCAGGCCAGCACAGCTACCTGAGCTGGGATCGTCAGTCCGATCGGCTCGCCATCGCCCGGGGCACCGATGCGGTGGCGGACCTGATCGGCCTGAAGACCGTCCGGTCGGCCAAGTGCCGCGTCGTGTTCGACGAGATTCACAAGTATGCCCGGTGGCGCAACTTCCTCAAGGGCTTTTTCGATGTGTACGAGGCGCAGACGCGCATCATCGTCACGGGCAGCGCCCGGCTCGGCTTTTTCCGCCGGGGAGGCGACAGCCTGATGGGACGATACTTCCTCTACCGCATGCATCCTCTCTCTGTCGCCGAGCTCACCCGGCCGGCAGCTCGTGACACGGAGGTGACCATGCCTTTGCGCCCCGATGCGCACGCGTTGGAACAGCTTCTGACATTCGGAGGCTTTCCTGAGCCGTTCCTGCGCAGTTCGAGTCGTTTCTACAATCGCTGGCGGCGACTCAGGTCGGAGCTGCTCTTCCGCGAAGACCTCCGCGACCTGACCCGGACGCAGGAGGCGGGCCAGGTGGAAGTGCTTGCCGAGATCATCAGCCGCCAGGCAGGCGGCCTCGCCAACTACAGCTCGCTCGCCGCCGATGCCAACGTGGCGGTCGACACCGTACGCCGATGGATCACCGTCCTCGAGACCCTTTTCTACTGCTACCGCGTGCGGCCCTGGTCGGCGAATGTGCCGAAGTCGCTGCGCAAGCAGCCCAAGCTGTACCTGTGGGACTGGAGTCTCGTGGCGGACCAGGGCGCGCGGCTGGAGAACCTGGTGGCCTCGCACCTGCTCAAGGCGGTGCACACGTGGACGGACGCCGGCCTCGGCGTCTACGACCTGCACTACCTCAGGGACAAGGCCAGGAGGGAGGTCGACTTCGTCGTCACGCGCGGCAACCGGCCGTGGTTCATCGTCGAGGTCAAGTCCAGCGGCCGACGCGACCTCAGTCCGAACCTGGCCTACTTCCAACGCGTGACCGGGGCAAAGCACGCCTTTCAACTGGCCTTCGATCTGCCCTACGTCGACGCCGACGCCTTTTCGCGGACCGACCCGGTTCGCGTGCCGGCGCTGACCTTTCTCTCGCAGCTGGTGTAGGCGGTCGCGCCTCCCGGCCACAACGCATTTTGCACCGGTGCGCCGACCTGCTACAGTGAGCGCATGAAGAGCATCAGCCTCGACGGTATGTGGAAGCTCACGTGGTTCCCCGAAGGCAGCCACGAGGTCTCGGACCCTGCAGCCCTGCGCGGCGTGGGCGAGACCATCGACGCCCGCGTACCCGGCAACGTGGAGCTCGACCTGGAGCGCGCGGACAGGCTCCCCGACCTGTTCCACGGAACCAACATTTACCGGGTGCAGGAGCTCGAAGGCCACGAATGGTGGTACCAGCGCTCCTTTGAGGTTCCCGCAAGCTTCGCGGGCAAGCCGCTCGCCCTCGTCTTTCACGGGCTCGACTGCATCGCCGAAATCTGGCTCAACGGCAGGCGGGTTGCATCGACGGACAACATGCTGGTGGAGCACGAGCTCGACATCACTGCCGCAGCGCGTCCTGGCGCCGAGAATGCGATCGCGGTGCGCATCCGCTCCGCTGTGCTCGCAGCGAGAGCGTTCGATTACGCGGGCTCGACCGCGGCTCTCGAGACCAATCAAGAGAGCCTGTTCGTGCGCAAGGCGCCCCACATGTACGGGTGGGACATCGCGCCGCGGGCCGTTTCAGCCGGCATCTGGCGGTCGGTGGAGCTGCGCGCCCACGACGAGGCCGAGATCGCCGATCTCTACTACCACACCCTGGAGCTCGACGGCGACGATGCGCTCCTCGGAGTCCACTGGCAGCTTCGCCTCGCTGGCGCGCAACGGCGCACGCTCACGCTCCGCTTCGCGGCGGGCGCCGCTTCGGGAACCGCCGAGCTGGAGCACGTCGAGCCGGTGCGCTCGTCGGTGGCCGGGCTGGCGAAGATCCGCGTGCCCAGCGCGCGCCTGTGGTGGCCGCGGGGCTACGGCGAGCCGGCGACGTACCTGGTGCGCTGCGAGCTACTCGCAGACGGGCAGGTGCTCGATGCGCGCGAGGACCGCATCGGCATCCGGACCGTGGAGCTGGAGCGCACGGACATCACGACCGAGCAGGGCGGCCAGTTTCTCTTTCGCGTCAATGGCTTGCCGATCATGTGCAGGGGCTCCAACTGGGTGCCGCTCGACGCGTTCCACAGCAGGGATGCCGAGCGCTACGCTGCCGCGCTGGAGCTCTTCGACGACCTCGGCTGCAACATCATCATCCGCTGCTGGGGCGGCAACGTGTACGAGGATCACGCCTTTTTCCAGCACTGCGACACCCGCGGGATGATGGTGTGGCAGGACTTCACCTTTGCCTGCGCGATCTATCCTCAGGATCAGGCGTTCCTCGCCCGGGTTCGTGAAGAGGCGACAAAGGTCGTGCGCAAGCTTCGCAACCATCCCTCGATCGTGCTCTGGAGCGGCGACAACGAAGTCGACAAGTTCTACCTGCGCCTCGGCCGCGACCCCGGGGCGAACCGCATCTCGCGCGAGGTGCTGCCCGAGGTGTGCGCGGCGCACGACCCGCATCGGCCGTACCTGCCGAGCTCGCCCTACGCTTCGCCCGAAGCGGCGGCGCGATACCTGGCCACATTCCGGCCGGGCGCGGCCGGCCAGGCGCGCACCACAACGCAGGCCCGCGAGGCGTCGCGGCGCCTGATGCCCGAGCAGCACCTCTGGGGGCCGCGCGACTACTTCAAGAGCCCCTTCTACGCCGGCACGACAGCCCACTTCGCGAGCGAGATCGGCTACCACGGCTGCCCGAACGTTTCGAGCCTCGAGCGTTTTCTGTCGAAGCAGCGACTCTGGCCGTGGCAGGAGAACGACGAGTGGCGCGTTCACGCTGCCGACCAGGTGCCCGAAGGCGGCCGCTACAGCTACCGGATCAAGCTCATGGCCGACCAGGTCGGGGAGCTCTTCGGCGCGATCCCGGAGGACCTGCGCAGCTTTGTCCTCGCGTCCCAGGCAAGCCAGGCCGAGGCGAAGAAGTACTTCATCGAGAGCTTCCGCATCAGGAAGTGGCGCAGAACCGGCATCATCTGGTGGAACGTGCTCGACTGCTGGCCGCAGTTCTCGGACGCGGTCGTGGACTACTACTTCGGCAAGAAGCTCGCGTACTGGTACATCAGGCGCTCGCAGCTGCCGGTCTTGCTGGCGATCGACGAGCCGGAGAGCTGGCACTGCGGCGTAGTGGCCTGCAACGACACCAGCGGCGGGACGAAAGGCACTTTCGAAGTGACCGACGCCGACTCCGGCGAGAGCCTGCTCGCCGGGGACTTCTCGGTCGCAGCGAACTCCTGCCGCCACCTCGGCAGGATCAGGGTGAGCCATGGCGAGCACCGGCTCTTCCTCATCAGGTGGGAAATCGAAGGAAGAAGGTACGGCAACCACTACTGCCTGGGGAAGCCGCCCTTCGACCTTCAGTGGTACTTGGGCCATCTCGCTCGCGTCGCGGCTCTCGAGCCGGGCTTCGATGCCGATGCGGTGGGCAGGTAGCGCTGCGGGCGCGGCCGCCTGCATGGTGCTCCACAAGCGCATCGTCTCGGGCCTGGCAGCCGGGGCCATCAAGGGATGGCGGCCGCACGATCACGCGGCCCGCGTTGGGACCCAAGCGCGCAGCGCCGGCAGTAGCACCGGCGGGACCACCGGCCGCGACCTTCTTCCACTAGTATCCTGCGCGCCGGAGGCTCTCGATTCGCGTCAACCCGACCCACGCCCCTCGACGACCGCCTGTGGGATTATCTGTGCGGCGTGTCGCTGCGCGAGCAGACCGCGTGCATGCCCGACAGCGAGTGCCAGATCTCGCCGGAGCAGGGGCAGTTCATGGCCGCTGGTGCGGCTGCTGTCAGCGCGTCGCGTGCTGGAGATCGACGCGCGCCGCATGAGCAGCGCTTTGAGGAGGACAACTCCACCGGGCGTGATGACTCATCGTGCCGCGGGACCGCCGTCCTCCTTGCGGTCCTTAACAGGCGATCCCTTGCCGGATTCGGAGTCCAGCACGAGCTGCATCGTGGCGATACGGTCGTGAATCCCCAGCTTCGAGTAGATGACGCTCACGTGATTGCAGACCGTCTGTTCCGCGATGAAGAGCTCCTCGGCGATGCGCCGGTTGTTGTAGCCGCGAGCCAGGAGCCGCAGCACTTCCATCTCCCGGGGAGTCAGCGATCTGGCCCAATCGGGGAGCGTGGCTTTCTTCAGGTCCGGTCCCTCGGTTCTTCCGCCTTCCGTGGTGCGGATCTGGTTGAAGAGCTGCGCAGCGATCACCGGGGAGATCAGCACGGAGCCTTCGTGGATGGCGCGGATGGACGAGATCAGGTGATGGGGCTCGATGTCTTTCAGGATGTAGCCGACGACGCCGTACTGGAAGCTCTCGATCACGTACTCGTCGTTGTCGAAGGTCGTGAGCATCACGATCTGGATCTTCGGGTACTTCTCGCGGACGATCTTCGCGGTCTCCACACCGTCGAGCACGGGCATGCGCACGTCGAGCAGGATGATGTCGGGCTGCTGCGACTCCAGGATCTTCAGCACTTCCCTGCCGTCGGCCGCTGTCGCGACGACCTCCATGTCCGTCGCGGAGGACTCGATGACGCGTTTGAGGCTCTTCACAAAGAGAACCTGGTCGTCGGCCAGCAGCAGGCGGATCATCGTTGCTTTCCGTTTTCTCCGATCGGAATACGCGCGGAAACCTCGAAGCCCGTCGGCGTGTTCTGCGCCCGCAACGTGCCCCGCTTCCGACGGATTCGCTCCTCCATGCCGCCCAAACCCAGACCCGTGGCCATATTCTTGGTGCCGGTCCCGTTGTCCGCAATGCTGACGAAGACCTCGTCGTTGTCCACCGAAATGATAATTCGTATTTCCGTGGCCTGTCCATGCCTGAGGGCGTTGGTCATGCCTTCCTGGATCATGTGATACAGGATGAAGTCGACATTGTGCCCCAGGCTCCAGGGCATGTTGCCGTATTGCAGGTCGACATGCACCCTCGTGGAGGCTTCGAAGATCGAAGTGATCTTCTTGATCGAAGCGAGTCCCCAGTCGGGCTTTGTCTCCGACGCGTCCAGGGACTGCAGCGCTTTGCGGGCTTCCCTGAGGCCCCCAAGGGCCTGCTCCCTGGTCTGATCGAGGATCTCCATCAGCTTGTCCCGATCCTGGGGACCCATGGTTCTGCCCGCATCCATCATCATCTTGATGTTCATCAGGGTGTAGCCGATCATGTCGTGGATATCGTGGGCGATCCTCTTCCGCTCCACTACCTTCGCCTTTTCCTCGATGCCGGAAGCATATTCCTGGAACGAACGGTTCACGGCCGACAGCTTTGTGATCGTCTCGTTCAGCTGCTGATTGGAGCGCTTGAGGCGGATCTGGCTAGTGTACAGCCATCGTACCAGGAACAGGCCGCCCAGGGCGAACAGACCGAGGCAGAAGTAGCTGACATAGTCGGACAGGAGGTACCCCTGCTTCGCCATGCCCGATACCGGAAAACGGCCTTTGAAGAAAGCCACGCCAGCCAGAGCGGCCAGGTTCGTCGGCAGCGATACCCGGGGTGGCAGGATCAGGCAGGTCGACAGGAAGAACGAGAAGAGCACCTGGAGATCAAAGATGAGGCTGCGACCCAGCGAGGCGGTCTTCGCCACGAGAACCATCCAGTCCAGGAAGATCGTGAGCAGCACGAGGTGCTTGTCGTCGACGAACAGATGGCTCGCCGTCAGCGCCACGGAGACGACCGTCAATATGCGAAACTGGGTCAGCCAGTCCGCAGGGAGCAACGAATGCTCCGGGGCCGATTCCAGGTACACAAGGGCCAGGATCTGGAACAGGCACGCCGTCAGAATGAGCAGAACATGCAGCCTGCCTCGGGGAAGGCGCAGCATGCCAGTATTCTACTACTACCCCGGGTCCTGTCGAAACAGTAGAAAATCGGTAGCGCAATAACTTGTGGCCGACCGCAAAAATGGTCTATGGATGCGAAAGAGAACGGGACAGAGAGGGAGGCCGTATGAAGGTGATGAGAGTCGTGCTCGTACTGATCGTCGCCGGGCTGTTGTCGCCGCCCGTCTTCGGTGCCGGAAAGGAGGAAGTTGGCGGCGCCGGACCCGGTGAAGCCGTGACGCCGGCCGCATCCAAGTCGGAATTCGGGCCCATGTATCCGATCCCGGGCAACGTGACTCTGAAGGTCTGGGTGGCGTGGAGCAAGGTGTGTCCGAAGTACATCCAATCCTACGCGCAAAACGAGGCGTTCATCAGGGCGATGGAGGACACCGGCGTCAAGCTCGAGTTCACCCATCCACCCATCGGTCAGGAGCAGGAATCCTTCAACCTGATGGTGGCCTCAGGTGACCTGGCTGACATCATCGTGAAGAATCTCTACAAGGGCCGCGAAGTGCAGGGAGTCAAGGACGGCATCTTCGCCGACATCACCGACCTCGTGCCCCGATACGCCCCCAACTACTACGCCATCCTCAACGGCAACGCGGAGTTCCGCAGGGAGGCCACCACGTCGGACGGCAGGATCTACCAGATGGCCGTCTACAAGGAAGTGCCGGCCAAGCTCGAGGGCGAATGGTTCCGGCCCCAATTGAGGCCGGACTGGCTCAAGGAGTTCGGCATGGAGGTCCCGAAGACGTTCGCGCAATTCGAGCAGTACTTCCAGAAGGTGCTGGAAAACAAACCGGGGGTGGTTCCGTTCGTGCTGCCCAAAACCGGACAGGACTACCAGCTCGAACAGCCGTATGGCTTCATGCCGGGCTTCTTTCTCCTGGACGGGAAAGTGACCTACGACAAGCTGCAGAGCGGCTACAAGGACTACCTGCAGATGCTGAACAGGTGGTACAAGGCCGGCTACATCTCCCAGGACTTCATCAGCGCCAAGCCGTACGATCTCTTCTATGCCCAGAAGGCCGCCTGCATCATGGGCACCAGCATCACCGTGTTCCAGTCGTGCAAGAAGCTCGGCATTCCCGTGGTAACCGCGCCCTATCCGCGAATCACCGAGGGCCAGAAGCTGCATGCGGCCTACACGCTGTGGCCCAAGAACGACGACGGCAACGTGTTCAGCGCGAAGACCAGGCACTTGAAGGAAGCCATCACATTCATGGACTACGGCTTCCACCCGGAGGGCTACAAGACCTATGTGTACGGACCCAAGGGCATCGCATGGGTGCCGGGGCCCGACGGCAGGCCGCAATACACGGACTACATGCTGAACCATCCCAAGTATCCCATCGCCGACATCGACTACCTCGTCAGGATCCATACCTACTGGGGAGGCCGCGTGAGGGATCCCGACCGCTACTCGATACCCATGAACATCAAGGATCCGACGACCCTGGACTACAGGCTGATGTGGGCCGATGACCCCGATGCCGACGCCGCCTACCGGATGCCGCCCTTTCTGCTGACGCCCGAGGACAACACGAAAAGGGCCAACATCTTGAACAACGTCAATACGTATGCCGACGAGATGATCCTCAAGTTCATCGTCGGGAAGGAGCCGTTCTCGAACTACGAGAAGTTCGTGGAAACGATCCGGTCCATGAAGATCGACGATGCGATCGCACTGACGCAAAAGGCGTATGACGCCCACATGAGCAAGAAATAGGGGAGCGGTCGGCCGCCTGCCGTCTACCCTGGCGGCGGGCGGCCGAGCCAGCGCGGGAAAGTCGAGCGAGCATGGGATTCCTTGCCAGAGTGCGCAGCAACTTCGTCGGCAACCGTTGGGTCTATGCCCTGGCGGTTCCCGTCGTTGTCTACTACGTGGTTTTCAAGTACCTGCCCGCGTTCGGGGTCATGATCGCGTTCCAGGAATACAGCCCCGCGAAACGGTTCTTCGACAACGAATGGGTAGGCATCCGCCATTTCATCGAGTTCTTTTCCGGTCCCTATGCGTTCAGGGTGGTGAAGAACACCTTTGTGCTGAACCTCCTGCAGCTCGCCTTCGGGTTCCCTCTGCCCATCCTTCTCGCCCTGCTGATCAACGAGATCGCAGTCGTCCCGGTCAAGAGGACCATCCAGACGCTCACCTACCTGCCCCATTTCATCTCCCTCGTCGTCGTCTGCGGAATCCTCACCGATTTCTCCATGTCGACCGGTCTGTTCTCGGACCTGCTGGTAGCGTTGGGATTGGAGAGGAAAAATCTTCTTGCGGACGGCAGCCTGTACAGGGCGCTCTACGTGGGCAGCGGTGTTTGGCAGAGCGCCGGATGGGGAAGCATCATCTACCTGGCCACCCTTTCCGGGATCGACCTGAACCTCTACGAAGCCTCTGTGATGGACGGAGCCAACCGGCTCCAACAGGCGGTTCACATCACCCTGCCGTCCTTGGTCCCGATCATCGTGGTGCTGCTGATCCTGCGCATCGGCAGGATCATGGACGAAGGCGCCGAAAAGACGATCCTTCTGTACAGCCCTTTGGTCTACGACAAGGCCGATATCATTTCCTCCTTTGTCTATCGCAAGGGCCTGCAGGAGATGAGCTACAGCTTCGGCACGGCGATCGGGCTCATCAATTCGTTGGTCAACATGGTGCTCCTGGTTTTTGCCAACTGGTTCTCGCGGGAAATCTCGGGGGAAAGCCTGTGGTAGCGACCCTGCAGGAAGGCAGCGATGAAGCTCTCTGACGGCAGACTGGGAAGCCGGCTCTTCGACGTGTTCAACCTCGTGCTGTCTGGCCTCTTTGCCTTTATCTGCGTCTATCCCGTGATCCATGTTCTGAGCAGTTCCTTCAGCGACCCTTCGCGCCTTGCCGTGCACACAGGCGGCGTTCTTTGGCCGTTGGGCTTTTCGCTGGACGGCTACAGGGTCGTGCTCCGCAATCCCAACATCTGGACCGGATATGGCAACACGTTGTTCTACGTGGTCGTCGGAACGATCCTGTGCCTCTTCATGACCTCGATCGGGGCTTACGTCCTGTCGCGGCGAAACTTCATGTTCCGCAAGCACATGACGCTCCTCATTGTCTTCACGATGTACTTCAGCGGCGGGATGATCCCGAACTTCCTTCTCGTGAGGATTCTCGGGCTGTACAACACCCGAGGAGCCATCATCGTGCCGGCGCTCATTTCCACGTGGAACCTGTTCGTGCTGAAGACGGCATTCCAGAGCGTTCCGGCTTCGCTGGAGGAATCGGCCAAGCTGGACGGCGCCAACGACCTGCTGATCCTCTTCAGGATCATTCTGCCCGTGTCCAAAGCGACCATCGCGGTAATCGCCCTGTACTATTCGGTGAGCCACTGGAATGCCTGGTTCCACGCCATGATCTACCTGCGGAAGCGGGAGCTCTTTCCCCTTCAGTTGATTCTGCGGGAGATCTTGATCATCAGCGACGCAGGCGGGAACATCTCAGGAGACATGCCGGGGGACGTCGCGCAGATGTTCATCGACAAGCTGATCAAGCACTGCACGATCATCGTCTCGACCCTGCCTATCCTGTCCATCTACCCGTTCATCCAGAAGTACTTCGTGAAGGGCGTCATGATGGGTTCCCTGATCGGATAGGAGGCGAGGGAGACCGCTCTTCCCGTCGGTGGCGCCGCGGATTGCTCATTCAACAGTGGTCTTCACATCGGCACCCGCGTCGCGGCCGCGCGGCGGCTGCCCGCCGCGCTGAGTTCGACGGCAGTGTAGCCCGGCCGCGATCCAGCCGCAACATCCGTGAGGGACAGGGAGCCCGCCGGCGCTGCCCGGGCAGCCGTCAAAGCGGGGCCGGCTGCCGCGACCTTCTTCTATTAGTATCTTGGGCGCCGGAGGCTCTCGACCCATGTCAACCCGACCCACGCCCCTCGACGACCGCCTGTGGGACTACCTGTGCCGCGTGTCGCTGCGCGAGCACCCGCTGCTCGCCGCGCTGCGCGAGGAGACCGCGCGCATGCCCGACCGCGAGTGCCAGATCTCGCCGGAGCAGGGGCAGTTCATGGCGCTGCTGGTGCGGCTGCTCGCGGCGCGGCGCGTGCTGGAGATCGGCACGTTCACCGGCTACAGCGCTCTTGCCATGGCGCTGGCCATGGGCGACGACGCGCGGCTGGTCTGCTGCGACTCCAGCGAGGAGTGGACCGCGGTGGCCCGCAGCTACTGGCAGCGGGCGGGGGTGGCGCACAAGGTCGAGCTGCGCCTGGGCCCGGCGCTCGAGACTCTCGAGCGGATGGTGAGCAACGGCGAGAGGGGGAGCTTCGACTTTGCCTTTGTCGACGCGGACAAGACCGGATACCGCGACTACTACGAGCGGTGCCTCGAGCTGCTGCGGCCCGGCGGGTTGGTGGTGTTCGACAACATGCTCTGGGAAGGAAAGGTCGCCGACCCGCGCGCCCGCGACGAGGACACGCAGGCGATCCGCGAGATGAACGAGCTGGTCAGCAGGGACCCGCGCGTGGCCTCGAGCCTCCTGCAGGTGGGCGACGGGGTTCTGCTGGCGATGAAGCTGGGGTGAGGCCCGCGCCGGCCCTGGACAAAGCTGACTAGAATAGTTATCTTAGGCGCACGCTAAAGCTCCTGGCCCTTCGTCCGGCATCCGTCATCGCGTCAATCCCAAGCCCGTGCGAACAGTCTCTCCGCCGGGCGCGAGCTCAGCGACGCAGTTCCATTCACATTCGAGCACCGCAACTCCCACAATACAGTCAGGAGGTTCTCATGATTTCCTCTCTTCGCAGCGCAGCAGCGCTGCGCCCAGTCCTGGCCGCGCTCATCGCGCTGATCGTCGCCCAGGGTGTCGGCGCCGACTCTCATGCCCTCGCGGCTGCAGGAGCCGATACGCGCCTCGCCTTCGGAGACACGGTCCTGGTCGACGGCCAGCCGGTGACCACATGGGCTCGGCTGGACGCCGACGACTCGCCGGTCGAGGTCGGGGTCACGGTCGCTCACGGGATACTGCGGCAGCCGCCTGCCATGCTCGGCAGCGGGCCGGCCGGGGCGATCGCCGTCGTCGACTTTCCACGCGAAGTGCAGTCGTCTTCGATCCTGAACCACTTCGAGATGCACTGGGAGGAGCACGGACACACGCCGCCTCCCTTCATGCTGCCGCACTTCGACCTTCACTTCTACGCGATTCCGTCGCGGCAGGTAGCCGGCATCGGAGCGGCCGACACGGCGGCGCCTGCACCATCGCGCCTGCCGGCCGGCTACGTATACGGCGGGCCCGAGGCGTTCGTGCCGCAGATGGGCGGCCATGCCCTGAGCACTGCGGATCTTGGGGGCCCGTTCACGGCCGTGCTGATCATGGGCTACTACCAGGGCGACATGATCTTCGTGGAACCGATGGTGACCCGCCAGCTCTTCGAGGAGAAGCGGGACTTCGCCTTCGCGATCCCGATGCCGGCCGAGGTCGGTGCGCGCACCTGGTACCCGGGGCGCTTCGACGCCCGCTACGATTTTCAAACCGACACCTACGAGCTGAAGTTCAGCGGGTTCGAACGCACCGAATCGTAGGATAAATAGTGCCGCGCGCTCGCGCTGCCGGCGCCCCGCGGCGCCTGCACGCGGGTGCGCCGGCGCGCCCGTCGACACCCCGGCTCCGCCCCCGCACTCTCGCGCTACTCACGCTGCAGAAAGGTTGCCAACAGACAGCGTGGGCTGCAGGATCGACTCGACAGCCCGGGTGTCGCTAGCGATGGGCCACAGCAGATCTCGCAGGACATGTGTCGCTTGCCTGGACAACCGCGGCTATCGGGCGTCACTGGTGGTCCGGAGAATCTACGCGCGCCTTCCTGATCCCGAAGCGGCGAAACACGCTCTGCTGCGTGTCGTCGATGAATCGGGAGAGGACTACCTGTATCCGCGGGCCCTCTTTGCCGACATCAAGCTGCCGGAGGCCGCAGGCAGAGCCCTTGCCTCCATGTCGTGAGCGGCGGCGCGCTGTTCCTCATGTGAGCGTTCACCCGATGCGGGTGTCCGCGCCGGCGGATGGCTCGAACCTGCACGGGAAGAAAACGCGCCGCTCGATACAACAATGCGCCGGGTCCCGCGTCATTGAAGGGTAGAGGCAGAGACGATGGAAGGTGTCGATCTTGGTGGCGTCGACTTCGAGAATCCCTCGGCCCTCTTCAGATTCGAGGACAGGCTCAAGGCTTTGGTCGGCGGGCCGCTCCTCTACGCCCCGTACTTTCGAAGCCGCGGCGGCTTGCGGGGAGACGAGCAGGTCCTGGATTTCGGCTGCGGAGGAGGGATCAGCACCCGTTGCATCGCGGCCGCCCTCACCCGAGGAGGTTCGGTCACGGGGGTGGACATCTCGACGTACTTCAGCGAGCTGGCCCGACACCGGGTGGCCCGCTGTCCCAATGCCCGCGTCCTGCGCGGAGAGATCACCGAGCTGAATCTGCCGCGCGGGTCCTTCGATCTGGTTTCGATCATCCACGTGATCCACGACATCCCCAAAGCCAGGCGTTCGGCCACGGTGCAGGCGGTGGCATCCCTGCTCAAGCCCAAGGGCCGACTGTGGATCTGGGAACCTACCCGGCCGAGCCACGGCATGCCCGGCGATGAGGTGCGCGCGTTGCTGGAGCAAGCGGGCCTCCGGGAGCTTTCGGCAGAGCTCCGGGCGAAGGCATTCAAGGGCATCTACGAGAAGTAGCGTTCGAGCGGCCGCGCCGCGGCGATCCCGAGCCGCGGCCTCTCGGGGAGGCTACCCCCTCGGGGAACTGAGGCGGTCGAAGAGACCGATCGCGCAGCGGCTGCAGGCTTCCCGGACGGTATTCCAGTCCTGCCAACGGGGCACGAGGCGCCGGTACTCGCTGAGCCGGGTTTCCTCGAGGTCGTACGGCAGCGGACTGGACAGCTGGACGATCAGCTGCTGCACCGGTGACTCGCCGGTGGGCTGCGGATACAACCGGTCGAGCGGGCGCAGGGCATCCACGGATGCGGCGTCGCCCATTTTGTCGCACATGGCCACGAAGTCCAG
The DNA here is from genome assembly GCA_964552235.1 of uncultured Spirochaetales bacterium. Classification (GTDB taxonomy): domain Bacteria; phylum Spirochaetota; class Spirochaetia; order SZUA-6; family CAVTHK01; genus CAVTHK01. The sequence goes on from CAZKGO010000058.1 coordinate 14,693, forward strand.
ATAGTCCCGGGTGGCGTTGCGCTTGAGGATGAGCACTGCCTTGATGCGCAGCATTTCAGCGAGCGTGGGCAGCGTGATGGTTTTGCCTCGAAAGCGAATGGTCTGGGTTTCCAGCGGCTTCTTGCGGATCAGCTGGCATACACCCGTGAGGATCCCGTCGAGACTGCCGAGTATCTGCACCGGCCGTTGGACACGCGCCGTCTTCCATCCGGCCACCGACTCCAGCTGGCCCAGGATCTCGTCGAAACGCCGGCCGAGATCGTCCAGAACGTGGTCTGCATCCAGGGAGATGCGATGCCCGGCATACAGCGAAGCGGCGCTGCCCCCAACGAGCACGGCCTCGGGGAGGGCCTCCTGCAGGTGGGCGGCGGCGAAGAGCACCTTCTCCCAATCAGGGAGTGCCGCGCCCTTCTTGGGCATAGTCCCTCCAGAACCGGTGCCGCTGGGCCGAAGGATCGTGCACCTGGGCCTCGCAGACTCTGATGATCTTGTCTCGGATGCCCGCCACCCGGCGAAGAGCCGAACGCAGCCGCCTCCAGGCCTGCCAGTTGCCGTTGCTGATAATGTCGTCGATCGCCGCCAGAGTGTATTCCTGGTGGTTCAGATGACGGTGCCGCATGCCGCTGCGCGCCGCCCTACGATCTTTGCGCAGAGCGACGAGCCGGCGGTAGTACTCGGAATCGCCGCGGCGCTTGGACGCTCCGACCCCAGCACGGCCGCCGCGCGAGCCGAGGGCCGCCGCGGATCGACGCAAGGATCGGCTCACGCTCCCAACTTACGCAAGCGCTTGCGTCATGTCAAGGGCAGGAGCTGCTCCCACTGGTCTGTGCCCATGACGCAGAGGCTGTTTCGGGATTGAATTGGCCATCTTTATGGCCTATTATATGGTTGTGAAGATAGCCAATATTGCCGACCTGAAAAACAACCTCAGCCGGTACCTGGCCGAGGTGGAAAAGGGCGAAGAAGTCGAGATCCGCAAGCGGAACGTTCCTTTCGCCCGAATCCTCCCGCTTCCGCGGCCGCGGGCCAACCGGACGTCGCTTGGATGCGGACGAGGCACGGCCCGAATCCTGGGCGATCTCACCGAGCCGATGATGCCGCAGGGCGACTGGGAGATGCTGGGAGGACCGGTTGAACCTCGTTCTTGACACGTGCGCCGTGCTTTGGGCGGTGTCTGCGCCGGAGGAGCTCAGCGTCCGTGCGCGCGCGGCGGTCACCGCCGAAGACGCCTCGGTGTGCGTATCGCCGATCAGCTGCGCCGAGATCGCGTGCGCGGTCGAGCGCGGACGCCTCTCCCTCGATCGGCACTGGCGCCACTGGTTCCGCCATCACGTCGACGTCAACGGATGGCAGGTCATCGACATCGACCTCGCGCTCGTGGAAGAAGCCTACTCGCTGCCCGAGCCTTTCCACAGAGACCCCGCCGACCGCCTGATCGTCGCGACGGCTCGCCGCCTGGGCGCCGCTGTGGTGACCGCCGACAGAAAGATCCTGGACTACCCGCACGCGCTCACGCTCTGGTGAGGCGGGCCGTGGGGCGGTGTTCCGCCGCAGGCGCCGCGAGCGCGGCTCACGGCAGCAGCATCTCCTCCCACGGCGCGCTCTTCCAACGCGAGCGCGCTTCGCCGAGCCGCTCCACGATCGACTCCCGCTCCTGCTCGCTGGCCACAAGAGGCGTGTGCTTGAAGTAGCTCTCGACCCGCGCCAGCTTGCGCAGCACCCGAAAGCGCGCCACCGCCACGGCGAACGCTCCGACCGGCCGCCGCTTGAGCCACGTCGGAGGCACGCGGCCGGTGTACAGGATGAAGTCGGCGTCCCTCTGGCGGCGCTCGAGCAGCGAGCCGAACACGTTGACGACGAGGTGATAGATGAGGAAAAAGGCTCCGGCCACCAGCCCGACCGATGCCAGCAGCATCAGGAAAATCGCCACGGTGAGCCTCCGCATCGGCGGGCGCTGCCGCGGCTGCGGCGAGCCCTTGCGCCGCAGCCTACCGGCCCGCGTTGTACCGCGCGATCATCGGCAGCACGTGCTCGGCAGCCTGGCGCGCAGCGGTGTCAGGGTCCGGCTTGGGCAGGATCTCGATCGACACCCAGCCGTCCCACTTGGCGCGCTTGAGGCCGTCGAGCACGTCGGCAAAGTCCAGGTGCCCCTGCCCCGGCGCGAGGCGGTTGGAGTCGGCAAAGTGGATGTAGTTCACCCACTTGGAGTTGCGGTACAGCGACTCGCCGATGTGGGCATCCTCGATGTTCATGTGGAACACGTCGGGCATGATGCCGACGTTCTTGCGCTCGACGCGGGCGAGCAGCCGGGCCGCATCGTCGACCGAGTTCACGAAGTTCAGCTCATAGCGGTTGACCGGCTCGATCATCAGGGTCACGCCCTTGGCCGCGCCCATGTCGCAGATGCGCCGCGCCATGTCGATGAACAGCTGCTCGGTCTCCTCCGGCTTCTGCCCTTCCTGGTAGAAGCCGCGCGCCCGCCCGACGTTGATGAGCCGGCCGTGGTCCTGCGCCAGGTCGACGAGGCCGCGGAACACCTCGAGCACGCGCTGGCGCGCGGAGGGGTCGGGGTGCGTGAAGTAGAGATTCAGCACCGCGTACACCTGGCCCGTGCTGATGCAGCTCGCCTGCAGGTTGCGCGCCGCGAGCATCCGGTCGAGCTTGGCCGGCTCCACATCGCTCGCTTCCTTGAGGGCCAGCTCGATGCCGTGGTAGCCGTAGTCCGCGGCCTTGCGGATCGACTCCTCGAACCCGCGCCAGACGACGAATGCCGAAGGGGGGGCGTCGGCGCCCGCGACCGCGACAGAGAGCTTCATCTCGATGCCTCCATGCTCAGCGCGCTGTGGTGTGCGGGGCCACTCTAGAGGTGTTTCGCCGGGCGCGTCAACCCAGTTCCGCTTGCGCTACGCTGGGCTGAGGGGCGGCTTCGCCGCCACAAGCGCCCGGCTTCGCTACGGGATGACCAGCGTCTCGTCGAAGCCCTCGGCGCGGGAGGGCATCTGGACCGAGGCGTAGAGGTTCGAGATGACGCCCTCGGGCACCGGGTCGCCGCGCTTGCGGTTCTGCTCGAGGCACTTCTGCACCGGCGTGTTGAGATAGATGATGCCGATGCGCTTCTTGAACTGCCGCGCCATCTGCACGTACTCCGCCCGCGACGCCACGGTGACGCTGGTGTTGTCGGCGAGGATCTTCTCGCCGGCGTGGAGCAGATGCTCCAGGATCCTGCGCTCGACGTGCTTGACCAGCGCTTCGTCGCTCTCGTTGAAGTTGCTTTCGCGCCACGGCTCGCCGAAGTGGCTCATCGAGTAGAGGAACCGACGAATCTCCTTGCGGTTCACCCGCCTGTGGCCGCTTCCGGCAAAGTGCTGGCGGGCGAACGTGCTCTTGCCGCTGCCGGGAAGCCCGGCGATGAGCACGATGTCTAGGGCCTGAAAACGCGTGGGGTCCATATTCCAATGTTCGGTCAGGGGGCGGGCGCAAGCAACCGCCTGCACCGACCCGTGCCCGGCCCGGGGCAACGGTTTTTCCTTGACAGTGCCGATGCTTTTACCTATAAGGACACGCAGCCGTTGCGTGTTCCTCCCGGGAGCCCCTGAGCCATGCTTCGCCTCCGCCATGCGGCCCTCATCGCTCTCAGCGCCACCCTCGCCGTGGCCGCCCGCACCTCGGCCAACCCCGACCTCGGCGACGAGCGCGGCAAGAGCGCTCTCGTAGCCGGCATCGCCCGCGAGCAGCCGGAGGCCGCGCCTCGGTTCGTTCCCGACAAGACCGCGCTGGCCTCCGACGGGACGGTGTACGGCATCGCCGAAGACCTCGGCTTCGTCCTGACCACCGACGGCGGCGGCACCTGGACGCAGCGCAACGCGGGCCTGCCGCGCAAGGTGATTCCGCCCTTTGACGGCGAGCAGCCGCCGCGCCCGCTCACCGGGTTGGGCGTCGACCCGATGAACCCGGCGCGCGTCGCCGTGACCACGTCCCAGGACCTCTACGTCTCCGAGGACGCCGGCCTGACATGGGAACGCGTCCCCACGGTGCCGCCCGGGGACCGCAGAAAAGGTTGGCCCGGCAGCATCACCTACCTGACCTCCGTGGCGCTGTCTCCGGCCAGCAGCGGCGGCTTTCTCATCGGCACTTCCTTCGAAGGCTTCTACGAGACGACCGACCGCGGGCTCACCTGGACCGATCCGTCGTCCAAGGCCCGTTTCGTCGACCGCGGAGCCCACTTTTTCGAGGAGATCGCCGGCATCAGCTACGATCCGACCGAGCCGGGCGTGATCACCTTTGGCCTCGGCTTCGGCTACGGCGTCTACCGCTCCTCGGCGGACCGGGAGCAGCACACGGACCTCGCGTTTCCCGGCAGCGCGTCGGGCGAGGTGATCCGCCTGCTGCAGCACGAGGCCGACGGCGACCTGCGGGTGCTCACCGACCGGGCGGTCTGGAGCTACGCCGGCGGCTCCTGGCAGCGCGTCGGCAGGCTCGATCGACAGCCCCCTGCCCTCGACCCGACCCGCCTCGCGCGGCGGCAGCGCGCCGCGGACCGCACGGGCATCTACGTCTCGTCCTTTACCGCGGGCAAGCCGCGCTTCGACGAGCTGCTCGCCTGGACGAGGCGGGAGGGCATGGACAGCATCGTCGTCGACTTCAAGGACGACGACGGCATCGTCGCCTACGACACCGCCCTCGAGCTGCCGCGGGCCATGGGCATCGTGCGCAAGCGCTTCGATGCCCGGCAGCTCATCGACAAGGCGCACGCGGCCGGCCTGTACGTGATCGCGCGCATCCTCGTGTTCAAGGACCGGGCGATGTACGGCTGGCGCGACGGGGCCTACGCGGTCTGGGACCGCGGCCGCAATGCGCCCTGGCGCAACCTGGTCAGGCGCGAGGACGCCGACAAGAACGTGAGCTGGGCGCAGGTCGAATACTGGGTCGACCCGTACGCCGAGGAGGTCTGGGACCACAACATCGCCATCGCCAGAGAGGTGCAGGATCTCGGCGTCGACGAGATCCAGTTCGACTACATCCGTTTCCCCACCGACGGAGATCTGTCGACCATCTCATACCGCCACCAGAGGCCCGGCATGACGCGCTTCGACGCCATCGAGAGCTTTCTCGCCAAGGCGCGCGCGGCCCTGCACGTGCCCATCAGCAGCGACCTCTACGGCTTCAACTCCTGGTACCGCAAGGGCCACTGGAACGGCCAGAGCATCGAGCTGCTGTGCCGCTACGTCGACGTGATCGCCCCGATGTACTACCCTTCGCACTTCCCCTCCGACTTCCTCAAGGGCCTCCCCTACATCGAGAGGGCAGAGAAGATCTACGCTGAAGGCACCACGCGCGCGGCCTCGATCGTGCAGGGCCGCAGCCTCATCCGGCCGTTCGTCCAGGCGTTCCGCATCTACGGTGAGCTCAAGATGACGCCGGAGGAGTACACCCGCTATGCGCGGGCCCAGCTCGAGGGCGCCGTCACTGCGGACGCTTCGGGGTGGACGCTCTGGAACGCGTCCAACGACTACTACATGGCCGCGTTCCCCCTCGCCGAGTTTCTGCCTCGCCGCCCGGCGGACGCCGGTGCGCCGAAGGTCCCGGTGCGATAGACCCGCGTCCGGCCGCGCCGCGGCTCGCGCACAACAACGCGCAGGAGGCCGCAATGGAAATCCGCACAGTGGAACCGCGCAACACGCTGACCGTCCGGGTGTCGACGCCGGTGGGAGAGCTGCCGACCCTGATGGGCAGGGTGTTCGGCGAAGTCGCCGCTTTCATGCAGCGCAAAGGGATTCCCTTTGCAGGGATGCCCTTTGCGCTGTACCACAACATGGACATGAACGCCCTGGACGTCGAGATCGGGTTCCCGGTAGCCGGTGTCGTGGCCGGAGAGGGGAGGATCGGGGCGTCCACCATACCGGGGGGCCGGGTCGCGTGGGCCGTGCACGTGGGCCCGTACGAGACCATCGAGCAGACCTACAACGCGCTTCTCGCCTTTGCGCAGGAACGCAACCTCAAGGTGGCGGAGTGGATGTACGAGTCGTACCTGAACGGCCCGGACACGACTCCCCCTGAGGAGCTGCGAACCGAGATCTGCATGCCCATCAGGGAGTGACGAGGGAACCAACCTCAGGGGACCGCCGGCTCGGCGGCGCCCATGGCGAGCAGGAGAGGCTTGACCTGCGAGGCCCGCTGCTCGCTGGTAAGCACAGCCAGGCAGTCGCCGGGCAGGATCTCCACGCGGGGGCGGGGCAGCATCTCCTCGTCGCCGCGCAGCAGACCAATCAGGAAGCAGTCCTCGGGAAGCTCCACATCCCGCAGCCGCTTGTGCTCCAGCGATGAGCCGAGGCATACCGGAATCGAGAGGATCACCTTGTTGTCCCCGTCGCCCTGCGGCGGCGCGAGGCCCTGCGCCCGCAGCATGCGGGCGAGCAGCGCGTCGTAGATCGCGGGAGAGCGGAGCAGCTCCGCCGTGGCGTAGGCCACCACGCAGACCACGCTGAGGGACAACAGGTGCGTGAGCACCCCGGTCATCTCCATGATCAGGACCACGCCGGTGATCGGTGCCCTCACGACGGCCGCGAAAAAGGCAGCCATGGCCAGGATGACAAAGTTCACGGCAAAGTGGGATCCGACGCCCGCCACGCCGGCCAGCAGCGTTGCGACCAACCTGCCCGTGAGGGCGCCGATGACGAGCATGGGCAGGAAGATGCCGCCCGGTGAACCGGTCCCGTAGCTGGCCGCGGTGAACAGGATCTTCCCGGCGATCAACGCAAGCAGCAGCGGCAGCGCCAGGTCGTCGAGCGCGGCACGCTCCACCAGCGCGTGCCCCCCTCCGAGGATCTCCGGCAGCAGAAAGCCGATGAGGCCGGCTGCGAGCAGAGCCGCCACGGGCCGCAGCTCCTGCCGCAGGGGCCCGTACAGGCGCTGCGACCCCAGCAACAGCAGGTTGAACAGCGCGCCGAGCAGCCCGCAGGCGGCGCCGAGCGGCACCAGCCAGCCGTACATGCGCAGCGGCAGCACCTCCAGGACGCGGAGGTCGAAGACCGGGCGAAGGCCAAAAAAGTTGCGCGAGACGAGGTCGGCGCTGATCGAGGAAATCATGAGGCAGGTGAGCATCACGGGAGAAAAGCTCTTGTGCAGCTCCTCGAGGGCGAACAGAACGCCGGCCAGCGGCGCGTTAAAGGCCGCGGCGAGGCCGGCGCCGGCCCCCGCGCTCACCAGGTAGCGCTCCTCCAGCAACGGAAAGCTCGCCCGCCTGCTGAGGCCGGCGCCGACCTGGGCGCCGAGCTGGATCGAGGGACCTTCCCTGCCGAGGGACAATCCTGCCCCGAGCGCCAGGCATCCACCGGTGAACTTGAGCAGCAGCTCCTTGAGCCACTGCATGCGCAGCTGCCGCAGCAGCACCCCTTTGACCTGCGGGATGCCGCTGCCGCTGATCATCCAGGTGCGGCGCACCATCCAGCCGAGCAGCAGCCCCGCGGCCGCCAGAAGCACGAACCAGCCCGCGGTCGACGTCCACGGCGAGCGCCGCAGGATCACGTACATACGTGAACGCAGATCTTCGAGGCCGGTGAGCGCGAGGCGGTAGGCCACGACCACCAGGCCGGAGAGCAATCCTACCCCGGTGCATTTCACGTACAGCCGCTTCTTGCTGCCCCGCCACTTGGCGAAGGTCTGCAGGATGCTTCTGCTCGGCATGAGACCTCGAATGCGAACAGGGCTACAATAGACGCCGCATGGTCGGCATGCAAGGCGCCGCGTGTCTGTCGGTTTTGTTTGACAGGCGCAAGGGTCGATGATATTCTGGCGAAAAGAGTCAGGTTACTGCCACAAGCCCAGGGAGGTAGGTTGCATCATGAAGAAGCTGCACGTTCTCGCTCTGATGCTCGTCGTCGGCTCGCTGGTGTTCGCCACCGGAGGAGCCGAGTCCGCGCAGAAAAAGGTCTACAGGATCGGCGTCATGGCCCCCCTCAGCGGCACCAACGCCGAGTACGGCAAAGGCTTCCAGATCGGCACCAGGATGGCCGTCGACGAGATCAACGCGAAAGGAGAGATGCAGATCGAGTTGATCGTCAAGGACTCCAAGGGCGATCCCAAGGAGAGCGCCGACATCGCCCGCCAGTTCGCCGACGACAAGAGCATCATCGCGATCATCGGCGACTTCACCAGCTCCTGCTGCATGGCCGCTGCGCCCATCGTCGACGAGGCCGGCTTGGTGCTGCTGTCGCCCACAGCGTCGAACCCGCAGTACGCCTCGATGAGCAAGTACGCGTTCTCCATCATGGGCCGCCAGGACGGCGAGGCGCCCTTCTTTTCCACCTACCTGCTCAAGAAGTACGCCGGCGCCAAGAGCGTGGGGGTGATCTGGGTCAACAGCGACTGGGGAAAGTCCGCTCACGACAACCTGGTCAACCAGGCCAAGAAGGACGGGCTGCCCATCGTCGCCGACGTCAACTACCTGGCCGACGAAAAGGACTTCAGCTCGGCCATCGCCAAGCTGCGCAAGGAGAACCCGAGCCACATCGTGATCATGGACCAGGGGCTGGTCCCTGCCATCATCAACCAGATCGCCCAGTCGGGCTGGAAGGACGTCAAGATCACGACCCTGGGCCCCGGGACGTCGGAGCAGATCCTGAAACTGGCTGGGAAGAACGCCGAAGGGCTGCTGCTGACCACCCCGTTCCTCATCGACGAGAGCAACGCCAAGGCGAAGGAGTGGGCCGACAAGTTCACCAAGCTGGCGGGCTTCTACCCGACCGTGCATCCGGCCTGCGCCTACGACACGGCCTACCTGCTGGAAGCGGCGATCAAGAAGTCCGGCGACAAGGTGACCCGCGACAGCATCCGCGAGAACCTGCAGAATCTCACTGACTTCGTCGGCTTGACCGGCCCGATCCGCTTCAATCCCAGCGGCGACATTTTCCGCAAGTACCTCATCGTGGCGGTGGAGAACGGCAAGTTCGTGCGCAAGACCGACTACGATTACGCGAAGTAGTCGGTGCGCCTGACCGCGGGAACTCCGTTCCCGCGGTCTCGCTTTCGCTGGAGTCATGGACTACTACCTGTCGCAGCTGATCAACGGCATCTGCCAGGGCTCGATCTACGCGCTGATGGCGATCGGCTACTCCGTGGTCGTCGGCGTGGTCGGGCTGGTCAGCTTTACCCACGGCGAAGTCATCATGCTCGGGGCCTTCGCCTCGTACTACGCGTTCCTGTGGGCCGGCAACCGCCTGCTGCTAGGGGTGGCGGCGAGCTTCGCGGCCTCGGGCGTGGTGGGAGTGTTCATCTTCAAGGTCTGCTACGAGAGGTTCTTCAACGCCCCGCGCCACATCTCGCTGCTGTGCACCATCGGGGTCAGCATGCTGCTGCGCAACAGCGCCCAGATCATCTTCGGCCCGAACAACAAGCCGCTTCTGGACGTGGTGCCCAACCGCTTTTTCGGCCAGGGAGTCGTGGGGTTCACCCTGGTCCAGATCATCATCATCGCCACGGTGGTAACGCTCTCGCTGCTGCTGTTCCTGTTCTTCAATCGCACGCGCTGGGGAATCATGCTGCGCGCCGTGAGCCAGGACCGCAGCGCCGCGGCGCTGGTCGGCATCAACGTCCGGCTGACCTCCATGCTGGGCAACAGCATCGGCTGCGGCTTGGGGGGCGTGGCGGGGATGCTCCTCGCGGTCTACTACCAGACCCTGGTGGCCACCATGGGCGGCTCGGCGGGCATGAAGGCCTTCTGCGCCACGGTCCTGGGCGGCCTGACCAACATCCCGAGCGCAGCGGCGGGCGGCCTCACCCTCGGGGTGATCGAAAACCTGGGGATCACCTTTTCTTCGGCCAGCTTCCGGGACATCTTCGCCTTCGTCTTCCTCGTGCTTATCCTGATCTTCAACCCCGAAGGCTTCGGGCGGCGGCGAGGGAACATCCTTTGAAGGCGACTGTCAGCGCGCTCGTCGAGGCGGTCACCGGAAGGTACCGCGTCGCGGCCATCGCCTCCGGCCTGCTGGTCCTGATCGCCATGCCCGTTGTGTTCCCCCGATCGTACGAGATGGGCGTGATGTGCCGGATCTTCATGTACGTGATCCTGGCCGGCTCCCTGAACTACATCAACGGCTATAGCGGGCAGTTCAACATCGGCCACGCCGGCTTTTTCGGAATCGGCGCCTACTGCGAGGCACTCCTTGCCCTGCGGCTCGGCGTGCCGTTCTGGATCGCCCTACCGGTGGCCGGCCTGCTCGCGGCCGTGATCGGGCTGCTGGTGGCGCTGCCGACCCTGCGGCTGCGAGGCATCTACCTGGCCATCGTGACGCTGGGCGCTTCGGAGATCATCCGGTTGATCATCCTGAACTGGGAGTCGCTCACCAACGGGCCGAACGGGCTGAGAGGCATCCCGGCGCCGCAGCTGTTCGCGCTCCGCATCAGCCGCTCGCCCGACTACTACTACATCTTCCTGGCCCTGGCCGCGACCTTTCTGCTCGTCACCTACCGCCTGGTGCACTCGCGGGTGGGCCGCGCCCTGATCTCGATCCGCGAGGACGAGATGGCCGCCCGTTCGCTGGGCGTCGAGACGCGCAGGTACAAGGCGGTCAACTTCATGTACGGGGCCTTCTGGGCGGGCATCGCCGGAGGCGCTTTTGCCCCCTACTTCAAGTTCATCTCTTCGGACATGTTCTCCCTCGACGAGGGCTTCAACATCCTCTCGATGGTCATCATCGGCGGCCAGGGCACCCTGGTCGGACCGATCGTGGGCGCGGTCATCGTGAACCTGCTCACAGAGATCCTGCGGCCGGTCTCGGAGTACAGGCTGGGCGTATATGCCCTCCTGATCATCGCCATGATGTGGCTGCGTCCGCAAGGGCTGGTGGGCGCGGCCCACAGCATCCTCGCCGAGCGCAAGGTGCGGTTCAGACGGAAATGAGCGCGATCCTCGAAGCCCACTCGATCAGCAAGCACTTCGGAGGCCTCAAGGCCGTAGACAACGTCTCGATGCGGATCAACGAGGGCGAGATCTTCGGCATCATCGGGCCCAACGGCGCGGGCAAGACCACCTTTTTCAACGTCTGCTCGGGCTTCTACAAGCCGACGGCCGGCCGGATCACCTTTCGCGGCGACGACATCACGGGCAGGCCGCCGGAGGCGATCGCTCGGCTCGGGATCTCGAGGACCTTCCAGAACATCCGGCTGTTCAAGTACATGACGGTCCTCGAGAACGTGAAGATCGGCTTCCACGTGCGCACGAGCGTCGGCATGGCGTCGGCGGTGCTGCGCAACCGCAAGTTCGCCCGGGAGGAGCGCTCGATCGAGGAGGAGGCGCTGGCGATCGTGCACGAGGTGGGCCTCGCGGACCACAGGGACACCCTGGCCAGCAACCTCGCCTACGGGCTGCAGCGGCGGGTCGAGATCGCCCGGGCCCTCGCCATCAAGCCGAGGCTGCTCCTCCTGGACGAGCCGGTGGCGGGAATGAACCCGAATGAGACCCGGGAGTTGAGCGCATTTCTGCAGGTCCTCAACCGGCAGGGCTACACGATCGCCGTGATCGAGCACGACATGAGCTTCGTGATGAGAACCTGCAGCCACATCCTGGTGCTGAACTTCGGCGAGAAGATCTGCGAAGGCACCCCGGAGACGGTCACCCGCGACCCGGCGGTCGCTGAGGCCTATTTCGGCAAGGGCCTCATCCTAGGGAAGAAGCCATGATCCTGCGCGTCGAGGGCCTCTCGGTGAACTACGGCCACATCCACGCCCTCTCCGACATCAGCCTCGAGGTCGCCCAGGGCGAGATCGTCACGCTCATCGGCAGCAATGGCGCGGGCAAGAGCAGCACGCTCATGGCCATCTCGGGTCTCGCCGAAAAGGCCGAGGGCAGGGTCTTCTTCAGGGACCGGGACATCACCGATCTCGCGCCCCATGCGATCACGCGGCTGGGCATCTGCCACGTCCCGGAAGGGCGGCACATCTTTCCCGCCCTCAGCGTGCGGGACAACCTGATCGCGGGAACCATCGGCAACGCGAAGGTGAAAAAAGAAGAGACCCGGCGGCTGATGGACGAGGTGTTCCAGCTGTTCCCGCGCCTGCGGGAGCGGGTCACCCAGCTGGGCGGGTCGCTTTCGGGAGGCGAGCAGCAGATGCTCGCCATCGCCCGCGGACTGATGATGGACCCGCAGCTGGTGATGCTCGACGAACCTTCGCTCGGGCTGGCTCCCTTTCTCGTCGAGGAGATCTTCCAGCTCATCCTGAAGATCCAGCAATCCGGACGAACGATCCTGCTGATCGAGCAGAACGCCGCCATGGCCCTCCAGGTGGCCGATCGGGGATACGTTCTGGTGACCGGGCGCATCAAGCAGCACGGCACCGGAGGCGAGCTCCTGAGCGACCCCGAGGTCAAAGCGGCGTACCTGGGGGGAGGCGACTCCTGAGAACGACACAGACAACCGCCGGCCCAAGGGACTACCATATGGGAACTGCGGCCGCGGCGCCCTCGGCCGCCACGAGGAGCGCGGCAGAGACGATATCGGTGAAGGGTGGAGGAGATTAGTGTGGCCGCGAACATGACTTACGAAGACTACGTCGAGCTGCTGCGCAGCGAGCTGGTGCCGGCCCTGGGCTGCACCGAGCCTATCGCCGTGGCGCTCGCAGCGGCCACTGCGCGCAAGGTGCTGGGCAGGGAGCCGGAGAGGGCCGAAATCGTCTGCTCGGGCAACGTGGTCAAGAACGTGAAGGGCGTGACGGTGCCCAGAACCGGAGGCATGAAGGGCATCAATGCGGCCGCGGTTGCCGGGTTCGTCGCCGGCAACCCCGACGCGGGGCTCCAGGTGCTCGAATCGGTGGAAGAGAAGCATCTGCCGCGCATCCGCGAGTTGCTCGCCTCGGGCATGTGCAGAGTCAAGCTCGCCCAGGGCGTGGAAAACCTCTTTATCGACGCGATCCTGGGGGCCGGAAGCGACGAGGCCGAAGTCCGGATCTCAGGCTCCCACTCCAGCATCACGCTCGTCGCTCGCAACGGCCGCGTGCTCGAGGGGTCCCGGCAGATGCCCGAGGAGACGGCGGCCGAGCAGGGCAGGACGACCAGCGTTCGGGAGATCCTGAAGTTCGCAGAGACCGTGCGCCTGGACGATGTGCGGCAGATCATCGGCGGCCAGATCAGGATGAACAGGGCCATCTGCGACGAGGGGCTGCGAAGGCAATTCGGGGCTTCGGTCGGAAAGAAGCTCCTGGAGGTCGGCGGCCGCGACGTGCGCAACCAGGCGCGGGCGAGGGCCGCTGCGGGCAGCGACGCCAGAATGAGCGGGAGCCCGATGCCGGTGGTGATCAACTCGGGAAGCGGCAACCAGGGCATCACCGTGAGCATTCCCGTGATCGTCTACGCCGAGAGCCTCGGCGTCTCCGAGGAGGCGCTCACCCGCGCCCTCGTGCTCGCCAATCTGGTGTCGATCCACCTCAAGTCCAAGATCGGGAAGCTGTCCGCCTTCTGCGGCGCCGTGACCGCGGCCTGCGGCGCCGGCGCTGGTATCGAGTACCTCTGCGGAGGCCGCTACGAGGAGATCGCCAAGACCATCACGAACACCCTCGCCAACGTGAGCGGCATCATCTGCGACGGGGCCAAGCCCTCCTGCGCGGCCAAGATCGCCTCTGCGGTGGACGCCGCAGTTCTCGCCCACGACCTCACGGCCGACGGCTATGTCTTCGGCGCCGGCGAAGGCATCGTGGAAGAGGATCTGGAGGCGACGGTGGAGAACGTCGGCCGGCTCGGCAGACTCGGCATGAAGTGCACCGACGAAGAGATACTCAGGCTCATGATCGGCTCCGACAACTGCTGAACACGCCGCGCCGATGGCGACGATTCAATCCTACGCATTTCGTTGACATCCGGAATTCCGTCGCCTATCATTTCGGTAGCCGCATTGCGGCTCAAGGAATCCACCGAATGACACATCAAATCGGCATGGGGAGGGTCTCGACATGAAAAAGTTCTGGCTGTTGGCTCTGAGTCTGTGCATTCTGGCGGGCGGGCTCGCTTTCGCCGTGGGAAAAGGCGAGGCCAAGGTCATCAAGATCGCCTTGAGCGCGCCCTTTACCGGGCTCGGCTCGATCCTGGGAGAGTACATCAAAGAAGGCGCCCTGCTGGCCGTCGACGAGATCAACGCCGCGGGCGGGGTCAACGGCGCCAAGTTCGACCTCGTCGTCTACGACGACCAGGCCAATGCGAGCGTCGCGGCGACGGTCGTGAGGCGGGCCCTGTTCGACGACAACGCCGTGGCGATCTTCGGCCCGAACATGAGCAGCGCGGTCATCGGTGTGCACACCCTGGCGCAGCAGGCGAAGAAACCGATGCTGGTCGGCGCCACCTCGCCCTCGTTCCGCTACGACAAGGTCAAGAACGAGTACCTGTTCCGGCTGCGGGCCGATGACGGCGTCAAGGTCGCCCAGCAGGTCAAGTACATCGTCGAGAACCTCAAAGCCAAAAAGCCGGGCGCCATCCTCGGCTCCACCGACTACTGCACCTCGGCGCTGGCCGTGGCCAAGGAATCGTTCGCCAAGTACGGCATCCAGCTCGCGGCCGTCGAGTCGATGAAAGAGGGCGACAAGGACGCCACCGGCCAGGTGCTCAAGCTCAAGAACGCCGGCATCGACTGCCTGGTCGGGCTGACTCACGAGCCCGAGGCGGCCGTGGTGGTCAAGCAGGTGCGTCAGCTCAAGCTCGATGTGCCGATCGTCGGGTTCTCGGCCTGGGGCGTGCCGGCATTCACCGACCTGGCCGGCGAGGCGGCCGTGGGCGTGATCTCCGTGCAGGGCTTCAACCCCGCCGACACCACGCCGGTCGTCAAGAAGTTCGTCGACGCCTACAAGGCCAAGTGGAACAAGGAGCCGAGCGACCCGTCCCAGTGCTACTACGACGGCGTCTACCTGCTGAAAAAGGCCATCGAGACCGCCGGCTCCACGGATCCGGAAAAGATCGTGGCGGCGCTCAAGACGATCGAGTACTCGGGCGTCCAGGGCAGGATGAAGAACGACGCCCTGCACAACTTTACCGACGTGTGCTACATCTCGCAGTTCGACGGCAAGATCTGGAAGATCATCGCCAAGCTGTAGCACGGGCCGCGCCGGTCCTCTTTCCCTTCCGAGCTGCGGACGGCCCCGGGTCGCAGCACCCGGGGGCGTGCTCGCGTCGCCGCAGGGGTAACGCATGGACCTGAACGACATCCTGCAGAACGCGCTGAGCGGCATCTCGACGGGCTCGACCTACGGGCTGATCGGCCTTGGGGTGGTGTTTCTCTGGCAGAGCATCAACCGCATCAACTTTGCCAACATCAGCTCGGCGATGCTTTCAGCCTACCTGTTCTACGCCTTCTACGCGCTGCTCCGCCTCGGCTTCGCGGTCTCCCTGGCCGCGACGCTGGCGCTGGTCGCGATCTACGGCCTGCTGCTGCGCCACCTGATCTACGACCCGATCACCCGCAAGGGCGGGGGACGGCTGGAGTTCGTCGTCGCCACCTTGATGCTGTGCGTGTTCTGGCTGTCGGTCATTAACGCCACCTTTGGCGGCCTGCCCAAGCCGTTTCCGCCTGTGTTCGGCGAGGCCACGGACCTGACCCACCTGGGCGCGGTCAGCCTGCCTTCGGTCTACCTCTGGATCTTCGTGGTCGTGTCGCTGCTGATGTGGTTCCTGCACGTCCTGCTGCGGCGCACGGCCATCGGCAAGATGTTGCGGGCCACAGCCCAGAACAGGGAGGCCGCCGAGCTGATGGGCATCAACGTGAACCTCACGACCTCGCTGGCCTTCGTCATGTCGACGACCCTGGTGGGCATCGCCGGGATTCTGCTCGCGCCGATCTACTTTGTGTCGCTGGAGCTGGGCGGCGGCAGCATCGGCGTCAAGGGCTTCGCGTCGGCGGTCATGGGCGGGCTCATCGATCCCTACGGAGCGATGCTGGGCGGCATTACCATCGGCATCATCGAGAACTTTTCGACCCTGCTGATCTCGTCGACCTACAAGGACATCATCGCCTTCGTGATTCTGGTTCTGGTGCTGATCTGGAAGCCCCGCGGCATCTTCAACTGGACGTCCAAGGGAGAGTGAGGAATGCGGCGCACGGCGAAACGGATCACCTACGGGGTCTTCTTGCTCCTCGTCCTGGCTGTTCCCGTCCTCGTCCGCAACGACTACCAGCTCTATGT
>CAZKGO010000059.1:0-30847 GCA_964552235.1 uncultured Spirochaetales bacterium
CACGAAACAGGATCAAAAGTCAGCCCAACCCCATCGCGAAGCGAGTCCGTTCTGACGTGCGCGTCTCGCAGGAGCGGGCCGCGAAGAACGGCTACGGCCTGGGAGCGCAGGAGCAGGAGGTCCGGCGGTTCGTCGAGTACAAGGGATGGCCGCTCGTCGAACTCTACCGGGAGGAAGGCGTCTCCGGCTACCGGAAGGACCGGCCCGCGATGGAGCGGCTCCTGGCCGACGCCAAGGCCGGCCGATTCGACGTGGCGGTTTTCCCATCCATCGACCGGGCCGGGCGCTCCGTGCGCGACGTGATCGAGATCGACCGCGCGCTCCGCGCCGCCGGGGTGGACACCGTGTTCCTCCGCGAGGGCGTGGACACTTCGACGCCGACGGGGGAGCTCTTCCGCAACATCATGGCGTCGCTCGCGGAGTTCGAGGGGCGCGTGATCTACGAGCGCCTCTCGAAGGGTAAGCGCCGGAAGGCGGCCGAAGGCGGCTACACCGGCGGCTGGATTCCCTACGGCTACCGGCGGACGGACGACGGGACCATCGCCGTCGTACCCCAAGAGGCGGCCGTGGTCGAGCGCATCTTCCGCTTGGCCGCCGAAGGCCAGAGCCTGCCGGCCATCGCCAAGGCCCTGCGCGACGAGAAGGCCCCGACGCGGAACGGCGGCGCGTGGCGGCCCTCGACGATCCGCGGGATGCTGCGGAACCGCTTCTACACGGGCCTAGTCGAGTTCGACGGCGACCTGATCCGCGCCCGGCACGACGCCATCGTCTCGGACGTCCTCTTCCAGCGGTGTAACGCGCTGACATGAGCTGCGACTGGGCTCAAGACGGTAGCATCCGCTCCGAAGAATCGAGAACTTTCGCCAAGTATTCCCTGCGAGGCCTCGTCAGTCGGTTGAACCCATAGTGCTCCAGCAGCCTTCTGAACAGTGCCTCGTAGTTCTCTCGGGATCTCGAATCCTTCGGACACAGGCGTCCTAGCACCGTAAGCAGCTCGGAGGGCGGGACTTCGAGTAGGTCGCGGCGCCCGGCAGACCTCTCGCGCACTCTGGGCGATCCCGCGAGCCGGATCACCTGACCCTCGGGGGAACCATCGCCTAGTTCGTCCTCCTGAACGATCTCGCCTGCCCTCAACATCGCTCCAAGTGACCGATTTAGCGCCTGCCGAACGACTCTTCCGACACGCTGGAGGCCAGGGCAGCCTTCGACGTACAGTCGATACACGGAAGCGCGTGTCAGCGGGCCCTCCGCCTCAATGATCTGGCGAAGGATCGCGCGAACGTTGGCGGGCGACGCTTCCCTTGGGTCTGGAAACTCAGATGCCTCCGAGTATCCAGAAAGCGGCCCGTACTCTGCAGTGGGTGCATCGGTTTCTGTTCCTTCTTCGACCTCCGTTATCGGCGATACCTCCGTTGGCTCGCTATCACCGCGCGTTTCGCTGGCCCGCGTGGCCGGCTCATGCGCAGAGACGGGATCCCCGCGCTCGTTCACGTGATCGAGAGGGTAGATCCCGAGTTCCTGGCACGCATCTGTTACCGTTCTGACCGCTCCTTGCCGGTCCGAATAGAAGTCCGACTCACGCACTCGCACAAAGGTCCAACCTGCGCGCTCAAGTTGTCGCTGACGGGCCATGTCGCGCTCGTATTCCTCGGCGCCGTGCCATTCATCGCCATCGCATTCAACCGCCAGTCTGGCATCGATGCCTTCCACGACCAAGTCAATACGTTTGCCGGCGATCTCAACCTGTGGCCGCACCGCGTACCGCTGGCGGAGCAGCTCGAGAGCGACGTCGACTTCGAACCAACTCTCGTAAGGTTCGGGCTGGTTCCCCCGGCGCCGCCGACCCCGCGCTTCGCGTTCCAGGCGGCCAACGTCCTCCTGCAACCGATCAAGTGCTCCATGGCCCGGGTTCTCGAAGAAGCTGAGGAGTCTTCGGCGCAGATCCTCGGGGCTGAGGTCGTGCTGCTGAACGCTGTGGAAGAGCCACACCTGGTCGCGTGCTCGGCTCATCGCTACGTTGAATCGCCGCTGATCCGGTAACCGGCTCAGAGCTCGATAATGAACATTCGGCGCGATGACCAAGGACAGGAACATCACGTCCCGCTGGTCGCCCTGGAAGCTGGCAGGCTCACCGCAACGTAGCCGTCGCTCCTCTATCGTCTTGGGCTCAAGCCGCTGTGCGAGCAGGTCTTCGATCAATTCCGCTTGGGCGTGTCCCTGCAGTGCGATTACCCCCATCGACTTTCCTTCGTAGGCGTCTTCCGCAACGAGAGACTGGATGATTTCAACTAGCGCCTCGGCTTCCGCGCGGTTGCGAATCCTTTGTCCCTCTCCCTCACAGGCTCCCACCGGAATGAACTTCGACCTCACCGGCGGCAGTCTGTTCGGGGGCGCCTGGCGCAACGGTATGAGGGGAGCATCCCGGTAGCAGAGGTCATTGCTGAAGCGAATGATCTCAGGCACGCATCGGAAATGCTCGCGGAGTGATATGAGGCTTCCGAACGCACGTTCGGCATGGTCGAACAGGCTTGTGTCAGGACGGAATTCGTCACGGAAGCGAAACTGGTTCAGATGTTCCCTTGCGAGGCGAGCGATGTCGTCCTCAAGAACCCCGACCGCCTCAGGGCTATTCTGCTTATCATCGCCGACCACGACGACGCGCTTTGCCAGCAGGAGGAGGACTAGTGAATCGATCCCCGCCTGCGACGCTTCGTCGATGATAACCGTATCGAACATCCCAGGCGTTGCATCAACCGTGTCCCACAGCTTGTGAAGGGGCATCACCCACGCCGGTATCTTCGGGACGCAATCCATCAAATATTGGCGAGCCGCACGGCGATGGCGGTGCGCATACTTACCCGTTCCCTTCCCGATCCTATCGACAGCTCTTGTCCAGGCGTTCAGGCTTTGAACTGTCGCGTCGTCCAGTCGTCCGAAGAAGACCCGCCACGCCTGGATGGACAGCAACTCCTCGATGGCCTTCTCATTCTTCCTTTGAAGACGGTGGAACTCGCGTACTAGCTCCTTGTAGGTAGATGAATCCGAAACCCGCCTAAGCCATTCCCTGGCGGTGGACCATGCCCACGCCCTCTCGAGCTCGAGCAGCTTGCCCTTCCATTCGGGGTTCCCCGCATTGTCCCGTAGGGATTGCCCCAGGCTTGGGCATGCACGGTCCAACCTCTCAAGGAGGTCAGTGAATCGCTGGAATTGCTGCTTCTTGTTGGAGAGTCGTTGTCGCTCTTCCCAGGCGAGACGCCAACCGCGGGTGTCTCGTTGTTCTGCTGCTCGAGCAAGAGCCTCCAGACAGGGGTGAGGATTCCCGCAGCTCTCGCATTGACGAACTCCATCGAGAGCGTCTTGGATAGCCCGCGTGCCTGCTTGGACGTCTCTCTGTGCCAGCTGGGCCTTGACCGCATTCCGCCATGCCTTCCGCTGACTCGGCTCGGCAAGAGCAGCGCGTGCATCGGGTGGCACGCAGGCAAGCGAGTCGGGGGCCATCGCCTCGAAGAACTGAAGCAAGCGCTCCAGGTGCTCGACCAGATCCGTCGCTCGCGCGGCGGCCAGTCTGGGATCGGGGAGCTCCGCAAGAGGGGAAGGCCAGCATCGTTCGAATGTACGGATGTTTTCCTCGAGTTGCAGAAACTCCACAACTCTTGTGAGGCGCACGACGTCCTTTGGCTTCTCGCCGTCAACAAGACAGCGTTCCTCTACGTACCTCGTTTCTTTGACCACTCGAGGGCTGAGAAAGGCGAGGCCCCTTCGCCCACCCTGCTCGAAGTAAATACGTCGGCGCTCAGCATCTGCTCGTAGGCGGTCTCGATGCACATCTCCGGGCAGCTCGACGTGCGTTCTCGCGAGCTGTCCGAGCAGGGTCCTTACTGTGTCAAGCAGAGCACGCGCCTCGGACGCCAAGCGAGTCCATCGCTCCACATTGCCAACGAGAAGATCCGCGACGACTGTCTCTGTAAGCTCGCCGAGCACACGCGTTGTCGGGGCTGCAAGTGCATCAATGCCGACGAGGACGTCGTGGAGTCTGGCCAACGCTTCCGGGGAAGTCTCCGCCAGAACCTCGAGCTTCACTGGGTCGGCTGCGTTCCTTGCCCTGCATGCGAGTTCTTCAGCGGCCTGAAGTTCTGTAATGATTCGCATCATTTGGTCGGGATCGGGAAGCGTGACGTCACCGACCTGCAGCTGGAGCTCTTCCAACGTCTCCTCGGTGAGTTGCTCATGCATGTCCGCGAGGAACCGAACCTCATCGGGATGGAGTGGAAACGCGGTCTCTGCACAGCCACCATCGGGAAACCAGCTGAATCGTTCTTGCTCTTCCTGGAGACGTCGCGCAATCTGCGCGGCAGTCCCTTGGTAGCCTCCAGGCAGGGTGTGGGAGTGGGTCTCCGCTTCTCGGCACTCGCGAAGGCGCCGCTCGACGATGGCGAGTTGCTCCTCGATTCCCTGGAGGCGCTTTTCCATGTCCGCGATGGCGCGGCTGGCCCACTCTCCACCACGCCATTCGTTCTTCCTGCGCAGAATGCCCCGAACGCTTTCCTCAAGGAGCCGTTGGTCCTCGCGAGAGGAGCCGAAAGTCGTGACACAGAGGTCGCGGATGTCATTTGGGAGCAGCCCGCGCAGAACCGCGAGGGCCTTCGGAGCGTGGGCCGTCACGAGGACGCGATCACCGGACGACAGGAGATGACAGATCAGATTTGCGATCGTGTGGCTCTTTCCGGTTCCCGGCGGGCCTTTGACAAGTACATAGGGCTGGATCTGCAGTCGGTGGGCGATCTGGCGCTGCTCATCGTTGGCGGGCAACGCGAAGAGGAAACGGGCCGGTGCCAATCCTGCTGGGTCATCGCCATCTGGTCCGAGCCCACGCGTATCGGAGGCACCACCCGGTGATTCGCCTTCAAGTAGGAGGCGACGCCAAGGCTTCGTGTCATCCAGGCGGTTGTCCCTGGCGGTTTCCAGAAACTTCCGTACGAGGTCATCGTACGCCGTTGGCCGCCGCTCGCGGAGGACAATCGCTGGAGCGTACAGGATACGCGGGATTTCTTCCGCACGTTCAGCTGGCTTGTACGTCACTTCGTCAAGCTGCGTGTCTGGGCGGAGCCGATTCGCGATCTCGCGCAGGATTTGCGACACGCTGGTGTTGTCCCATGCTTGAGTGTCGAGTTCGTCGAGTCGCGCCTCGATACCCGAGTCAGAGAGGCGCGGCTGATGCTGCAGTTCCAGCATATCGAGCTCGACGCGGAAACGGTCGAAGGAAGCCGCCGGGACTACTGTGAGTACGCCGCGCGCCGCATCGAGACTGATCTCGGCAGGAGCTGTGAGAATATGACGCCTGACGGAGGCGCCGGTCGGGTCACGCCACTGTAGCAGCCCGACGGCAAGTAGGAGCTCGTAGCGCTCCTCGGATTCCTCGAGTCGACGACGCATGAAGTCGAGATCTTCATAGGCGCGTTGGACTTCCTGCCAGCGGTGCATCTCCTTGGCCCAGGGCTCCCACTTGTTCACGAGGTACTCTAGCCATGCGTCCTCGACTTCGGGATGGTCAGCTAGGCGCCGCACTTCCGGCCGCTCGACAACCAGCGTTCGTTGGTCCCCGGGAGGGGCATCGGGATCCGGCACCCGCTGTTCGACGACCACGGTGATCTCGGATCGAAGCTCTGGCTCCTTGTCGGCCTGGTCCAGGTCGTCCTCCCTTACCCACTGGAGAATCGCCTCTGGCGGAATCGGACGCGTTGGCATCCGCTTCTTCCGCACTTCGAGCCAGACCTCAGCAAACTCGCCTGGGGTCTCCGTCAGGAAGGGTGAACGGCACTCGGGCCGATCCCTGGGAAGGTCAGCGAACCAGATGATCCTGTCGCCTGTCCCGTAGGAGCTGACTCGCTTCCGCCTGAGCGTGGCCGCTGCCTTGAGGAAGGTGAGGAGTGCGACTCCCTTATCGACCATGTCGTTCATTCGTCCTGCGTCTTGCTCCCTGGTCAGGGGCAACAGAGACCCAGCTTTGAATGGCGGACCTGCTGAACCGCCACTCCCGCCCGACCTTCCTTGCAGGGATCGCGCCCGAGCCAGCGAGCTGACGCAACGTGCGGCTGCTCACCTTGAGGTAGCGCGCAGCTTCCTCGGTCGTCAGGATGTCATGCTGGGCCATGTCTTCCTTCATCTTCCGCACGACCGCATTATATGCGCTCCGCTTTCCTTCGGGCAAGCGTTCCGGGCCGCATGGCATGGTCCGGCTCTCCCGTCCGTCCCCCTTCGCTCCACGTCCGGGGCCTTTGACCCATGGGGATGAACCCCGGCCGGTCGAGGTGCGCCCGTGCCGAGGCCGCCCCCCAGTAGACCTTACGGGCGCGGAGCGAATGATTGATAACGATTTTCATCCTGGGGAAGGCGATTGCAGCGCGCCGGCAGCGGTCGGAGGGTGAACCGGGGCCGGTGGAACGCAAGCTGTGAGAGCCGACAGGCGGCGTTGCGGTAGCGGAAGGCCGTGGCCCGCACCTGGCAAGAGCATCTACCCGCTATTGTGCTGGCCGCAGTGAAGGTGCGCGCGCAGGGGACCGCTGCGACGAGCGGCGACGCCGCCGCCTGGGAGGCGAGCTGAGTCTACTGAAGCGAAGGTGCGCGCGCAGGGGACCGCTGCGACGAGCGGCGACGCCGCCGCCTGGGAGGCGAGCTGAGTCTACTGAAGCGCGCTGATGTCGAGCCCCGGGGGCGGGCGGCCGATCTGGATGAGGTGACGCAGGATGCGGTCGACTTCGAGGGGATCGGTGATGACGGCGAGGACTTTCATCTGGCTGCTGCAGGCGTGACAGACGAAGGGATCATCGCCCCACACCTTTGAGATCAGGCGCGCCCAGGTGGAGGAAGCGCGGGAGGCAGAAACCTGCTGGGCTGGCGGGACGTGCTGCACGCCACCGCCCTCGCCGGTCTTCTGGCAGAGGCGCAGGAGGTGGGGCAGGCGGCTCCAACGGGAACGTGTGCGCGAGCTGTACAGCCCGTATCGGCGGATGTAGTGAACGCCCTTGGGTGGGATGTGAGCGGTGAGCTCAGCGATGAAGTCCGTGACAGCGAACAGCTTCAGGCTTTCGCCGAAGTAGGGATTGAAGCTGGTGTGGAACAACACCTTGCCGCCCTGCTCCTCCAGGGTGACCTTGCCCAGCGAGATGGGGGGCCGGGCCATGTACTGGGCCAGGCGCTCCATGGAGGCGGGATCGGTGGCGCGCAGTACGATGGACCCATCCAGACTGAAGCCTGAGTTCTTCCAGCACAGCAGACCTTCGGCGCGGTGGCGCTCGATGAGGCCCTGTTCGACGAACAGGGCGAGCAGGCGTCTGCGGAAGGCCTCTTCCATGCGGGAGAGGTCGCCGAAGGGCACGTGGTGGAAGCGACCCTGCTCGTCGAAGCCGCCCTCCAGGAAGACCCCGTGCCAGTGTGGGTGGAAGCGGCAAAAGTCTCCCGAGCTCTGATAGGCGAGCACGCACCCGCTGAGCAAGGATTGCCCTGCTGCCTTGGCGTGAAACTGGCGCACGAGGCGAGCGATGAGGCGGCTGGTCTCGGCGAAGAGCCTGGGGTGGAAACGGAAGGCGGGGCGCAGGATCTTGGGCACGGTGAAGGTGAGCACGCGGTGGGGCAGGCGCAGCAGGAGACGCCGGCTCAGGAACTCCGCGAACAGCAGCGTCCTCTTCTGCGAGCAGGAGGGGCACAGGTAGTAGCCCTGACAGGAGAAGGGGCGGAAGGTCTCGGCCCGGCATTCGGGGTTGCTGCATTGGAGCCGAGCCACGCCGAACCGTGGATCTCCGCAGCGCATGAAGGCCTCGGCGACCTCGCGGATGCGGCTCAGGCGGTAGCGGCCGTAGTGGCGGGCGTAGAGCGTCGGGTAGGCATCCGCGAAGGCGGCGAAGTAAAGGCACGACCGACGAGGTGGCGGTGCAGAACATGATCTACACCTATGCCCAGGTCGAGCGCTGCCTGCGCTACGCCTTTGAGTACACCCGCAAGCGCAACAAGCGCAAGACCCTCGCCCTGTGCGGAAAGACCAACGTGCTCACGTATGTCTACGACCTGTGGGAGCGGGTGTTCCACAAGATGGGGCAGGCCGAGTTCCCCGACATCAAGCGCGAGTACTACCACGTCGACGCCACGACCATGTGGATGATCAAGAACCCCGAGTGGTTCGACGTGATCGTCACCGGCAACATGTTCGGCGACATCATCACGGACCTGGCCGCCATGACGCAGGGCGGCATGGGCATCGCCGCGGGGGGCAACATCAACCCCAAGGGCGTGAGCATGTTCGAGCCCATCGGCGGCTCGGCGCCCAAGTACACGGGGCAGAACATCATCAACCCGCTGGCCTGCATCGCCGCGGGAGGCATGATGCTCGAGGCGCTCGGCGAGGCCAAGGCTGCCGACAAGGTCGAGAAGGCGATCATGGACGTCACCGGTACCAAGATCAAGAGCCTGGCCGCCGGCAAGATGGGCTACTCGACGACTCAGGTCGGCGACCTGGTGGCGGAAAGAGTGTAGATCAACGATCAAGGCCGCGCGCCGCGGGTTGGCCGCGGTCTGCCTGCTCGTCGCGCTGCTGGCGGGCGCGGCTGCTGCGGCGGGCGTGTTCGCCCGGGGCGACGGGTCGGCGACCGAAGTGGTGAGCGTGCGCGGCGAGCGCTTCGCGATGGCTGCCAGCGGCATCTACCGCTACAACTCCCTGCGCATGGTGGCCGAGGGCGTCGGCGGGGACGCCTTCACGCTGTTCGTCGCTGTGCCCGCGATGCTCGCGGCCGTTGCCTTTATCGCGCGCGGTTCGTTCAGGGGCCGGCTGTTCGCGGTGGGGCTGCTCGGCTACTTCTTCTACCAGTACCTCATGTACGCGGTGGCATGGGCCTTCGGCCCGCTGTTCCCGCTGTTCGTAGCGATCCACGCGGCGAACTTGGCCGGCATCGTGTGGATTGCCGCGACCATCGGCATCGCGGGGCTGGCTGGAGCGCATCCGCGCGGCGCTGGGCGGCGCGGTCGAGGTGCTGCAGGGCCAGACGACGCTCGTCGTGCAGGCCCTCGACCTGGGCCTCATCGTGCCGCTCGCGGTGTTCACCGCCGTGGCCGCCATCACGCGGCGGCCTGTCGGCTTCCTGCTGTGCTCGACCTTGGTCGTCAAGGCCTTCGCCATGGCTGCCGCTATCTGCGCGATGCTCATCGGCGCCTGGGCGGTCGAGGGCCGGCTCGAGGTTGCGCCGTTCGCGCTGTTTGCCGCTGCCGCTGCCGCCTCGCTCGTGCTCGGCATCCGGATGTACCGCAGCGTGCTGCCGGAGCGCTGAGCGGCTCCAGGGGGGCGGGTGTGCGGGGCCGGTAGGCGACGATGACGATCCCGTTGGCCCGGCAAGCTGCGCCGTGTCGATGTGGTTTTGCCCTCGTTGGAAGGATCGGATGGACAGTGACACCCGCCAGGACCTGCATCTCCAACGCAAAGCTCTCTACGGCCCTCTCAGGCCGCGGCCTGGGCGCCGGGCGGCAGCCGGTTCTAGTGATACACGATCCCCGAGTCCACGACGACCACCTGGCCGGTCGTGCTGTCGCTGCGGCAGAGCTCGACGACCTGCCGGGCGACATCGTCACGGTCCACCGGCTTCTGCAGCGCCGCGGTCCTGATGTTCGTTTCCACCTGCGCCGGGTCCATCCGCGTGGTCATGCGGGTGCCCATCATCGTCCCGGGCGCCACTGCGTTCACCGTAACGACGGGTCCGAGGGCCACAGCCAGGCAGCGCGTCAGGTGGATGAGGCCCGCCTTCGAGACAGCGTAGGCGATGCTGCTGCCCCTCGGCGCCAGGCCCGCGATCGAGGCGACGTTCACGATCCGGCCGCGCCCCTGGCTCTGCATGATGGACGCCACGGCCTTGCAGCACAGGAAAGGAGAGGTCAGGTTGGCGAGAAGAATGTGGTTCCAGACTTCGGTCGTCAACGCTTCGAGCTGCCTGAACGGAACCAGCTGGTTGTAGGCGGCGTTGTTGACCAGGATGTCGATCCGGCCGTATGCCTCCATCGCTCGGGCCACCATCGGCTCGATGGCACTCTCGTCATTGACGTCCGTCTGGATCGCGATGCAGCGCGGCCCGAGCTCTGACCACTCTCGGGCCAGCGACTCGGCCTGCTGCCTGGACTGCAGGTAGATGCCCGCGACCTGGACGCCGTTGCCGGCCAGCGCTCCACAGATGCGCTGCCCGAGGCCCCCGGTGCAGCCCGTCACGATGGCGACTGTTCCGCTTAGTTCCACGGTTCCGCTCCTTTTCCGGTTATGCAGACGGGGCGCCTGGCAACCTCGCAGGTGACGGAGGTGCTCTTCGTCCTTGCCGTGAACGTGCGGCCCACTCCCGACATCACGGCGTTGGCGCAGGCAGTGAACGCTGCGATGTCGGGCTTTGCTCCCGAGGCGTTCCCGATCTGGCTGCCGACAGCGAGGCCACCGGCGGTCTCCTCACGCCACATCACTCCTTCGACACCTTTCCCGCCGCGGGCCGGCGATTCCGCGCTGGCCACGTCGCCCGCGACACCG
Source organism: uncultured Spirochaetales bacterium (assembly GCA_964552235.1). Classification (GTDB taxonomy): domain Bacteria; phylum Spirochaetota; class Spirochaetia; order SZUA-6; family CAVTHK01; genus CAVTHK01. The sequence continues at coordinate 10,547 of CAZKGO010000059.1, forward strand.
CCTGCCGTATGTGCTCCGGCAGTGCAGCGCTCACACTCCGCGCGTGCAGGGTACAAGTTGCCTTGAACTGGCCGACTACATGCTCGTCTTTCGGGGTGTGGTTGACGATGATTTTGGGCACGGTGCGCACTTCCGAACTTGTATTGCGATTGTACAATTCGAATGCAGGTGAGATCAAGCTTGGTCGAGCTGGTCGGGAGAGGTCCACACGCTGAGCGCGTCGGCGACCGAGTAGAGCCCCAGCTGGTCGAAAGGAGCCTTCGGCGGAGGTGACCGGGTCGTAGGCGGCAAGGACGGGCTCGCTACTGCCATCGTGTGCCTCTGTTCTTCGCATGGCCGCGCAACGCCGATCCCCCTCGTCGCTCAACCAGCAGGTCGTGCGCAGGTGCGCAGGGAGAGATCGCACAGAAGATCCTCCTCACTGCGCTTGGCAGAGTCTCATCGGGATCAACCCCAAAGTGGAAACTGCGAACACGGCAACGGACAAAGGACGGACATTCGCCTACTCAGGGACTTCTTCCCTTGGCTGTACTGACGCGCCCGAAGCTTGGCGCGATCGCGTGCATCGATGAGCACTCGCCCACCGCCGCCCGTGCTTTCGTTCGTTCGTGCGCCGCTGCGCCTGCTCGGTTTCGGGGCTTCAGGACATCTCCGTAAGCAGCTCCCTCGTTGCCGATGGCTCGGACCCACACGTAGTGCGTGCGCGAGGCCACCGCTTTGCCGGTGGCGACGCGTAGCTGCCTTTCCCGCCTGGTGTCGGCGGCGGCGCCATCGGACGCGGGGCGAGGACTGGTGCGCGACGACCTGCGAGAAAGCCGCCTCCCGGAATGCCGGCAGCCGGACGCCTCCAGCAACTTCCGGCAGCACGAGCCACCAGCTGTTCCTGGCTCCCGCATGTTCCGCAGGTCTCCGGGAACCTCCTGGTGCGAGTCGTACCAAGGCTCACCTTGCTGGTGCGCAGGGTGGGCTGCTGCACTTCCGGTGTTTCTGCAAGGGCAGTACTCTCTGAACCTGCTCCCAGGACGCCTACTCGCCTGCTGCTGGCCCGTAATGACAGGCAGAACGTTTCCTCTTGTCCACTCGCTACCGCTGCACTCGGCCCGAGACGTCGCCGCCCATGAGCGCTTCAACTTCCTTGACCGAAACCATGTTGAAGTCGCCCCGGATCGAATGCTTGAGGCACGAAGCGGCCACCGCGAAATCCACGGAGCGCTGCGGGTCGAATTCCGACAGGATGGCGTAGATCAGGCCTGCAGTGAACGAGTCTCCTGCCCCCACCCGATCGACGATCGGGTCGATCTCGTACCTTCTGCTCAGGTAGTGGGCCGTCCCGTCGTAAAGGAGGCCGCACCAGCCGTTGACCGAAGCTGAAATGCTCTCGCGCAGCGTGGTAGCCACGTAGCGGAAACCGAACCTTCGGGCCAGCTCTTCGGCGACCCGCTTGTACGAGTCTCCCACGAGCTTTCCCCGGCCCGCGTCGCTGCCCTGCGCCTTGATGCCGAACACTTTGTCGGCGTCCTCCTCGTTGCCGATCAGGACGTCGACGTGCTGCATGATCCGGCCCATGGCGCGGCTCGCTTCCTGAGGGCTCCAGAGCTTGCTCCGGTAGTTGAGGTCGCAGCTCACGGTCAGGCCGTGTTCCTTGGCGGCCTTGAGCCCTTCCTCGAGAACTCGCTGTACGTTCTCACCAAGGGCAGGAGCGGTTCCAGAAAAGTGGAACCAGTCTTTGCCCGCGCAGATGGTCTGCCAGTCGTAGTCCTCGGACCTCGACTCGCGAATGGCGCTGTGCGAGCGGTCGTAGATCACCTTGGACGCCCTCTGGGCAGCGCCGGTCTCCAGGTAGAAGAGCCCCAGGCGCTCGCCGCCCCTCACGACGTAGTCGGTGTTGACCCGGAACCGACTCAGGTAATTGACGCAGGCCTGGCCGATCTCGTTGTCCGGTACCTTGGAGACTGCGTAGGCCTCCATACCGAAGTTTACGAGCGAGACAGCCGCGTTGGCCTCGGCACCGGTATAGCGCGCATCGAACTGCTCGGCCTGAACCAATCGATCGAAGCCGTGCGGCGCGAGCCGAAGCAAAAGCTCGCCGAAAGCCACGATCCTCTTCTTGCTGCCCATCACATCGCTCCCCGCGCCTCAGTTGCGACCCGGCGAAACGCGCGCGCGTTCTCCGTGATCACCCCGAACTCCTGGGCCTTGACCGCGGCCGGATCAACCAGTGCCCTGCCCACGCCCACGGCCACGGCCCCGGCCTTGATGTACTCAGCGGCAGTCTTCAGGTCGACATTGCCCGTCGGCATCATCCTGACCAAAGGAAGCGGTCCCTTGAGGTCCTGGAATTATCCCGGCGTACCGATGCGCCCGGGGAAGATCTTGACCACGTCGGCCCCCGCTTTCCAGGCGGTGACGATCTCCGTGGGCGTGATGCATCCAGGCATCACCGCGGTATCGTGGAGCCTGCATATCTCCACGGTCTCCCGGTCGAAGCAGGGTCCCACGATGAAGCTGGCGCCAGCGAGCATCGCCATCCTCGCCGTAATCGCGTCCAGAACAGTACCCGCGCCGATGAGGACGTCGTCGGCTAGCTGCCTGCTGACCGAGGCGATGATCTCCAGCGCGCCGGGGACCGTCATCGTGATTTCGACCATCCTGACGCCGCCCTCGCCCAGCGCGCGTGAGATCTCCAGCAGGCCGGTCGGATCCTGCACCCGGATCACGGCAACGACACCCGCCGGGGCCTGCGTGTGCCCAGCGTTCGTTCCAGCGACGGCAAGCCTCTCGGCGTGCATTACGGTAGCGGCCGGAACGCGTTGTTCCCTCTCATTGCACTCGAGACCCTGCTCCGTGGCCAGCAACAAACGTCTTGCTCGCAGGGGAAGCTCTTGCGCGGCGTCGCTGCGCCGCGGGCCTCAAGACGCGAGCTTGGAAGCGCCATTCTGCGCTCCTCGAGTTCTGCCCCAGGCGCGCCGCTACCGTGTTCGCAGCGTAAGCTCGGCTGAAAGCAGCCCATTCGCCGCAGCACGCAGCGTGACAGTGCCGGGCACGCTGCCGGCCTGAACCAGGGCGAGGCACCTGCCGTTGAAGGCCCTCCTCCTGTTCGACTTGTCGGGCTCGTGGCTGCTGGGATCGCCGTTTCCGACCCCCAGTATCCTCCCCGGTCCATCTATTGCGAATAGCACTTCGTCGTCTGCCGTGGGAACGACTCTTCCCTTCTCGTCGACTACGGCAACCCTGATCACCGCCGTGTCGCGTTTGTCTGCCTTGAGCTCCGTTCGGTCCGCTTCGAGCCGGACCGTGTAGGGCTCCCCAGCCGTCTGGACGGTCGTTTCGCAGGCGAGCCTTGAACCGACGTAGCCTCGTGCAGCGAGCTTTCCTGGTGAATAGGGCACCTGCCAGGCCTCATGGTAGCCTCGTCGCACTTTTTTGGAGCCAAGGCTCGCCTCGTTGAGCGCGAGTTCCACCCTCTCGCAGTTGCTGAACACCCAGACGTCTATCGCACGCCCTTCTCTTCCCGGCCAGTTCCAGTGAGGCAAGACGTGCACCATGGGTTCGTCGGTCCAGACCGACTTGAAGTAGAAGTAGATGTCCTTGGGGAATCCGCACGTGTCCATGAACCCGAAATGCGAGTTGATGTTGGGCCACTTGTAGGGATAGGGCTCCCCTCGGTAGTCGAAGCCGCACCAGGCAAAGATGCCGCAGAGATGAGGGTGTCCGACAATGTCATTCCACCCGATTTCCGGCTGGGCAAAAGCCCCGAGCTCTTCCTGGCTGATGTCGTCGTAGTAGGAGGAGCAGTAACTCCTCGCCTTGTCCCGTTCGTAGACCCCTCTGGTTGTGGGGTATGCCACCATCTCGCTCACGACGAACCTCCGCTCCGGGTGGTCCTCGTGGTCCTTTACGTACCGACCATCCACCTGGCCGTAGTTGTAGCCCACAACATCGAGCAGATCGCTGTAGCCGCCGTCGTTCCAGCCGTGGTTCATTGCCGCAGTAACCGGTCGTGTTGGATCCATTCGTCGTGTGGCGGCGGCGAGCGTCCTCAGCACGCGGGCTCCCGCCGCGGTACCCTCAAGGGTCTCCTCGTTCTCCATGCTCCAGAGGATGACGCTCGGGTGGTTCCTGTCCCTCAGAACCATCGCTCGCAGGTTCTCCAGGCCCTGCGGCGAGCTGTCGAGCTTTCTGTTCTCGTCCATCACCAGCATCCCGAGAGAATCGCACGCGTCCAGCAGCTCAGGAGTCGGAGGATGATGGGCCGCCCGGTAGGCGTTGCAGCCCATCTCTTTCAGCAGCCGTATCCGGTGCTCGTTGACGCTGTCCGGAACCGCGATCCCGACCCCGGCGAAATCCTGGTGGTTGCAGGTGCCCTTGATCACAGTGCGCTTCCCGTTCAGGTAGAACCCGTCGCCGCTGAACTCGACGGTCCGCATTCCGAACGTGGTCTCGTAGGTGTCTACGGTTTCTTTCCCGACCACGACCTCCGTCAGAACACGGTAGACGCTGGGCGCGTCGGGCGACCAGAGCTGCGGCGCCCTGAGCTCTATCGTCTGGTCCGCCTCCACTGTCGTTCCCGCGGCAGCGTTCAGTGCGACCGCAGCGCGCTCGCACTGCTCACCGCCAGGATCGACAACGGTCGAGACCAGCTCGAAGCCGCGATCGCTTGCGTAGTCGTTTCTGACGGTCGTACGCACCCTTATCGTGGCACGGCGGGCGTCCACGTGCGGGGTGGTGATGTAGGTGCCGTGCCTGTCGACGTGCAGCGGGTCGGTCGTGAGCAGCCAGACGTGCCTGTATATGCCTGCGCCGTCGTACCACCATCCCTCGTAGTCATCAGAGTCGACGCGGACGAGGATGACGTTCGCCGCTTCCCCTTCTCGCCGAATGACGTCCGTGACGTCACAGGAAAAGCCGGTATAGCCCCCGAAATGCGATCCCATGAGAAAGCCGTTCAACCATACCGTCGCCTTTCGCATCACCCCGTCGAACTCAACGCAGCACCGCTGCCCCCGATCTGCTGGGAGTGCAGGGAACTCTTTGCGATAAAAGCCCACGCCGCCGCGCAGGTATCCGGAGTAGCCCGGCCTTGCACCCAGCCTATCATCGTGGAGGTAGTCGCCTTCGACGCACCAGTCGTGGGGCAGGTGCAGGGGGACCCACTCCTGGGGATCCAGCGAAGCCGCGGGCGGACGTTCGGGGGAGAAGTTTGTCTTTCGCCAATGCCCCCCGGGCACATCCGCGTAGCCGCCGGTCATGCCTGCCTTGACTGCGGGCCGGACGTCGAGCCCCCCCCGGCGGAACGCCCAGTTCAAGTCGAAGTTCTCCCTCACCCTGCGACCCATGGGCCCCTCCCGTCTATCACTGTCCCCGGAGTCGCGGCACCTGCGTGTAAACCGGGTTCGAGTAGGTCACGCCCCCAGCCTGGTCGCCCAGACGCACGCGCACGAATCGCTCCGCGCCCGTGATCTCGAGCTCAGCGCGCCAGGTCAGCCGACTCACCGGCTCAAACCGCACGGTGGTGTGAGCAATCCCGCCCGCCACGACCTCGAGACTCGCTATGGGCGTGTGGGACTCACAGAGAACGCGCACCTCCACCTGGCCTCGAGAGAGACAGACTTCCCCCATTAACTTGCCGCCCAGAGTGACCTCGAGGAACTCGCAGTCCCCCGTTGTGAACCAGCAGGAACCGGCCTCCAGAGCCTCCAATATGCTGTCGATAGATGGCTCTTTCTTGAGGATAACGACGGTAGGGTTGGTGCCGAGGCGAAGGTTGTTGGCGTGCATCCCGTCGCGCCAGACTCCATGGCAGTCGGAATTGGCGATCCCGGTTACGCGCTGGCCCCTCATCAGGCACTCGTCCCACATCGACTCGGCCTCGAGGTGATCCACGGCGTCGGCCGCAAAGCTCACGCCATGTTCGATCCCAAGTCTCATGATGTTCTTGGGTGCCGTGTTCACGATCTCCAGGCCGTTAAAGCCGGGGTCATACTCGGGTTCGCCCGGCCGCGGCGAACCGTGAGGTAGTATTTTGGTGCTGAAGATCCTCGGGTGAGCCAGAAAGGCCAAGTCATTATTCTTGCGCGCCTCCGCGAGCGTCCTGTGAAATCCCATGTGATCCTGGTAGCGTTTCTGCGGATCGCGCTGAAGTATGAGGACATGGGGATCCCACGGCTCGCCCTTGGCCCCGGACCCGTGCAGCTCCCCGCCTGGCACGCGGATCAACCCGAGTGACCGAGCCTGTTCTTCGCTCCACTCTCCTCCCCATACCGTGTACTCGCCGAAGACCACGTAGTCGAACCTCCTGGTGGCCAGCATCGGGGGATTTACATAGTGCGTGTGGTGGTCTCCCTTGAGCAGCCCCGCTGCCTTGACGTACACCGGGTTGCTCAACGCCACCAGCGCCCCTGTCTCGTCGACGACTTTGAGGTAGTAGAAGCTGGACCCCCAGACGGTGTCATCGACCGAGACGAGGCTGTGACCGTCGCTCAGCGACGCGGAGCCTACGACGTGGATCCCGTTTCGCAAGACCTGCACGACCTCGCCAGCCCGTACGCCCGAGACATCCGCCGCGATGCGCAGAGCGCTCATTGGGGCGGCGGGCACTGTGGCTCCCGGGCCCTGTCCGCCCACGGCAAAATGAACCACCAAGTCCCTGCGCGTGGTCAAGAAACAACCCCCATCGCGCAACGACGCGAGGATGGCCTCATCCGTGCAAGCTCCGCCTGGTATGCCTATGAGGATCTCGCGGTCTGCCGATGAGAACGCGAGCAGGCTGGTGCGGAATCCCTGGCGCAGGTAGTAGTCAGCAACTCCGAGCTGCGCCTGCCATCTGTGCGGCGATAGAACGAAGCCGTTTTCCAGGTAGAAGGACGCGAAGGGCCGGCTCCAGGCTTGGTCTGGGTCCCAGACAAAGAACACCCCGCGCCTGCCGTAGATGCGCTCCGCGGCCGTGAAGTAGTCCTCGCCCGCCAGGAACGACCGCACCGGAGCGATCAGAAAGCGACTCCCCGCAGCAAGGGCCGCCGCTCTCCGGGTATCAAGATCGCCGGCAGAAACCAGTGCATACGTCAATGCGATTGGTGTTCCGCGACGGCTTCCGGGCTCGCCCTCCGCGTCCAGGAAGAAGTCGAGGTCGCCGCCGACATGGGCCCCGCCGTCCACTATCGAACCCCAGATCACGTCCTTCACTGCAGGTCCCCTTTGCTCAGACGCTCGAGAGCGCCAGGCAGGTCCGCAATGTCGTCGATCGCGACCTCGGGCGGGCATCTCACCTTTCGCTGCGGCTCGCCAGACCTCAGCCACACGGCGCGGAGGCCCGCCGCGTGGGCACCGCAGACGTCCTCGTAGAGCATGTTGCCAACCATCACGGTCTCGCCTGGGGAGCTGCCCATCCGGGTCAACGCTCTGGCGAACAGCTCGCCATCGGGCTTCTCGACGTTTTCTTCTTCGCTGATCACGATCGTTTCGAAGTACTGCAGCAGACCGAGAGCGGCAAGATTACCGCGTGTATAGGCGGCGAGGCCGTTGGATACGATGCCGAGCTTGAAGCGCGGCTTGAGCTGCCGCAGCACCGTTTCCGTCGCCGGAAAGACACATGGACATGCCGACGCACTCTCTATCATGCGCTGCAGTATGCTGTTGAGGTCGCTCTCCGTGGGCTCCGCACCGTGCAGCGCCAGGACTAGAGCGTAGATGAGCTTCCGCCCGAGCTGCTCGTACCGGCAGGGATCGACCTCGGTGCGAATCATGCGCATCACTACGCGCCTGATCACGTCGTAGTCGCGCCAGATCGTTTGCCGCGTGATTCCGCCTCCGCAGCACAGGGACATGATCCCGTCGACGGCCGCGTCGTTGGCGGCCTTGAGAAAAGGCGACTGATCGACCAAGGTTCCCCCGAAGTCGAAGAGCACTGTCGTAACGGCCATTTCGTTTCTTCGCGCCTCGTCTATCCACGATTGCGACAGCTCACATCTTGACTGCTCCCGCAGCAAGGCCCGGAGTGATGTAGTTCTGCAGGAAGAGCCCGAGGAGAAGAACCGGCAGAGAATAGAGCACCGAGAATGCCATGATAGCCCCCCAATCGGCGTAGTACTGCCCAAAGTAGTTAGCGAGGGCGATGGGCAGGGTCAGCATCGAGTCCGAACCCACAAAGGTCAACGCGATGATGAATTCGCTCCATGAGACCAGGAACGTGAGCAGGGCCACGGAGCCCAGCCCGGGGGCGACCAGGGGAATGACCACGCGGACAATCAGTGTCACCGTACTGCAGCCGTCCACGATCCCCGCCTCCTCGATCTCTCTGGGCGTGGACTGGATGAACCCCCGCAGGAGCCACACCCCGACGGGAATGCCGAACGCGACGTTAGGCAGGATCAGGGCGAGGTAGGTGTTGTAGATGCCGGTGAACCTGACGACGCGGACAAAGGGCACTATGAACACCACGATCGGAAACATCTGGGCGACCAGAATCATGATGACAAACAGGCCCTTGCCAGGAAAGTCGTATCGGGCCACGGCGTACCCCGCCATCAGGCTGAATGCCGCTACAGCCGCGGTGCTCGCCACCGCCACGACCAGGCTGTTCCAGGCGTATCGGGCAAAGTTCGTCTTCTGCCAGACGTTCTGGTAGTGGGAGAGCGTCCACAGGCGGGGAAGCACGCGCGGCGTCACGCTGAACATTTCCGACACCGGCTTGACGGAGTTGCTGATCATCCAGACCACGGGAAAGAGTGTCGAGACGGAGACTGCAACGACAACCGCGTACAGTACAACCTTTCGCAGCAAAGCGCCGCGCGCCGCAACACCGCCGCTCATGCGTTGTCGTCCTTTCTCAATGCGACTTGCACGTAGGCGATCACGAACAGGAACAGGATAAACGCCATCACACTGCCCGCCGCAGCGCCCCTCCCTGGCAGGTCATCCTCGAAGGTCGTCACCCAGGTGTAGATCCCGATGATTTCCGAGCTGTGATAGGGACCTCCGCGAGTCATCACGTACACAAGTCCAAAGGCTTTGAATGTCCAGATGGAGTTCAGCAGGATCAGCGTGAGGAAGATCCGTCGGATGCCCGGGAGCACGATATACAGAAAGCGCTGGCCGTAGTTGGCTCCGTCGACGCGCGCGGCCTCGTACAGCTCCATCGGAATCGTCTGGAGGGCTGCCACGTAGGCAAAGCAGAAGAACGGGAATACCTTCCATACCTGCACGACCATCACCGCCCAGAGGGATGTCTCCATGTTGCCGAGCCAGGCGAAGTTGCGGAACGTCTCGAGGGACAATACGTTGACAAGAAGGTGGTTCAGGTACCCGTAGCGGTCATGGTAGATGAGCCCCCAGGTGACCGCCGCCGCCGTCCCGGGCACGATCCAGGGGACCAGGATGAACGTGCGCACCAGCGAACGCCCCGCGAAGTCCTCGTTCAGAACCAGCGCGGTGACGAGAGCTACGAGGCTGGTGAACACGACAACCACCAGCGCCCACACCGCGGTGTTGCGCAGGGTAGCGCCGAAGAACGGGTCTGCGAAGATGTCTGAGTAGTTGCGGGTACCCACGAACACGGCAGGCCGCCCACGAACGTAGTTGAACAGGCTCATGTACACGCCGTGGACGATCGGATAGAGCACGACGGCTACGAAGAACAAGACGGAGGGCAGGATAAGAAGGTAGGCGACGCCGTACCTCCTGAGCTGTTCTCTGTTGACCCGCTGTATCCCGGCCATGGCGCTCGCTCCTCGCTTACAGGCGCACACCGAGGGGAGGCGGCCGGAGCCAGGCCTCCCCTCCTTGGTTACCTGATATCAACGCGACTCTACACTCGACAGGCTCAACGCGAGCCCTTGTCGATCGCCACCATTGCCTGGATCATGTCGCGGGCCGCGACCTCAGGCGTCTTCACTCCCAAAAGCACCTGGGACACAGCATCCATTATCTTCTTGCGCATTTCGGTCCACGCCGTGTGCTGTGCCTGCAGCTGGGCCCCCTGCTGGGCCTGTTTCATCATCACGCCGATGGGGTTCGCGGCCAGCAGAGGATTGTTGACAAGGTCGAGCCTCTGCGGAATGTAGTTGGCCAGCGTGAGGGCCTTGATGGCGTTTTCGGGTTCCTGGAGAAACTCGATGAACTGCCAGGCCTCCTCGGGGTGTGCTGAAGTCCGGCTGATGTAGATCCATCCCCCTCCCGCCATGGAGTCACCTGTCCGACCGGGCACACCTTTGTGATGGGGCAGGTTGACCATCGCCACCGAGCCCTTGAGAGCAGGGTTCATCTCCAGGACCGCACGCATGTTGCCCGCGCTGGTAGCCATCATGGCGATCTCTTTGCCGGCAAACAGCCGCAGCAGAGCTGCGTAGTCGTAGGCGACGGCCGCCTTAGCCCCTCCGGGAGAGTACTTGGCCTGCTCAAGCATGAATTGCAGGACCTGCGCCGCCTCTTTTTCGTAGTTCTGGATCAGCAGCACCCCGTTTTCGGTCGTCACCTTCGCGCCGAGCTGATGCATGATGATCTTGAAGTAGTGCGAGCTGAGCTGACCGCCGTGGAGGCCCCACCCGTACTGGTCGATCCGGCCGTCTCCGTTCTTGTCGACGGTGAGCTTGCTGATCATCTGCATGAGCTGTTCTGAGCTGGCTATCGGTTCGTCCGGGTTGAGCCCCGCTTCCTTGAACATGTCCCGGTTGATCATGATTTGCCAAACGGTCAGGATTCTAGGGATGCCCCATATCTCGCCGTCGCGTTCGGCTCCGGCCTTGAACGCCGGGAGAAACGTGTTCGCGTAGGGCAGCGAGTTGTACCTCTTGGTCATCGGGAGCACCGCGTTGCGCTGCGCCCACGTCTGCGCGAACCCGACCTCCCAGACATCCGGCGGGTTGTTCAGATCGATTGCGTTGTGCAGCTTTGCGTAGAAGTCGGTCCACGGCCATGTGGTGATCTCGACGGCCGTTCCTGTTTTCTTCTGGAACTCCGCCGCCTGACGGTTCAGCTCCTGGATGGCGTCCGCCGGGTACCCACCAACCCAGTAAGCCAGCTTGGCCGGCGACGCAGTCTTTCCGGCCTCTTGAGTTCCCGTGGCAAACACCGCGACCTGGGCAAGCAGGACAAGTGCGGCCAGCGCCACTGCTTTGCGATACCTCATGCAAACCTCCTCGTTTCCGTTTTGCGAGACCCGCCTGCACGGCGGGACTTTTCTGCCGACATTCAGCCGCGACACAGGGCGAGGTGCCGGCCCATGATCGCAGTCACGCCACACGCTATTGTCTTGGCGACGCGCGCCCGCGTACGAACGTGGTTGCATCCGGCGGCGGCGCCCTGGCCTCGCCCGAGGCGCGGATTCCCCGCGCAGGGCGTATCCGTACCGGCAAGGCCGGCGTCGTGTGAACCTTGGCGCGTGAACAATCGTGCGCCTCCATCTCACCTCCGCTGATCGGGCGCGCTGCGCCGGTACGCCAGGAGGGACATCCAGGCATACAGGCAGTCGAGAACACAGATCTGCGGCACGCGAGACGCGATCGCCTCTCCGAAGAGCGGTGCCTCGCGCTCGATTGCCGTCAGCAGGACGATATCCGAGACCACAGTGATGGGCGCTCCGGCATAGTTGGTCAGGCACACAGTGGTCGCGCCCTGCTCCCTCGCGGTGCGGAGCGCCGCGATAACGGTTCTCGCTATCCCCGAGTGGGAGATGCCGAAGGCGACATCGTGCTGCCCAAGCGTCCCGGCCGACCTGAGCTGCAGCACCGAGTCGAGCTGTGCCGAGGTGATGATGCCGAGGTTCATGAACTTGTGGGCCGCAAACGTCGCGATCGGGCCGGACGATCCGCCTACCCCGTAGAATTCGACTTTGCGCGCAGTCGCCATGACTTCGGCCGCTCGGCGCAACTCGCTCTTGTCCAGGATCGCGAGGGTTTCGTTGATGCCAAGCTTGGCGATGGAGAAGACCTTCGCGGCCACTTGCTCCGGCGAGTCGCTCTCCGTGATTCTCGGGTAGGAGTTGCTCTCGGGCGACAGCAGGTCGACCCGGAGCGCAGCCTTCATCGTTTGAAAGTCATCGAATCCCAGCAGACGAGAAAAGCGCGACACAGTGGCCGGGCTGACTGTGGCATTCTGCGAGAGCTGCGTGATCGACTGGGAGAGAACGAGCTCGGCGTTCGAGAGCATGTACTGCGCGAGCTGGCTCTGCGCGCGGTTGAGTGACGGCAGGTAGCTGCGGATTCTCAAGAGGCATCCACCCCGGAGGCCCGACGGCACGGTGGCCCGCGGAGAGCGATCAGTTTCAGGGGTGGCCCTTGGAAGCGACCGGCTCATACACCAGCAGTGTAGGCGGTGATTTTCTCAAGGTCAAGATCGAAATGAAAACTCCTACCCGACATAATAAAAAATCCTTCTGGAGCCAGGTTACATCGACACATCAGCTCTCCCTCTTGGACAGAACGGTGTGCAACGCCACACGCGAATGGCTCGGGTAAGCGGTGACCCACCTAAATCGTTCAGATATAGCAAGTTATGAAGATATTCGGCTTTCGAGGTATCAGGCACCGAAGGACCGTCCCATCTTGGACCACGCCTGAGCAGACTCTACAGCGAATCATTCCTTGCTCCGTCGCATCGACAGTCCTGTGAAGAATTTTCCTATGCGCAGACCACAGACGCTCACTTTTTTCACTCCGCCCCGATAACATGGGGGCGGCTTGGATGTCGCCGATATGCCCCGACACACGCCAAGCCCGCGAGCTTCTCCCCGCGCTCGATCGGGTAGGCCGGGCCGTCTTCTTGCGGTCCGACTCGACCTGGGTCGTCGCCACGCACCCCACCGGCTCCGCGGCGCCGTTGAGTGACGCCGCCGTCGCCCGCTGCGCGCCCCGCGCCGGCAGGGCCGCGCGCCCACTGGTCCAGCAGCCTGCTGGCCTGTATCCAGACTGCCGAGGGGCCGTCCGCGCCAGATCCTCCCACCCCACGCAACGACGCGTGGGAACGTCGTTCTTTTCGCATCGTGCTCGCTGCTTGCGAAGCAGGCGCCGGTTGCGGGTGCGCCGCGTCGAAGAACACGGAGTCAGTGTGGCCCTGGGGGCAGGAAGCCAGCGCCTTGACTTGCGGCGCGTTCCGTATCTATTATGTAATTACGCAAGGAGCCTGCCTGCCGTGAAGACCAAGTTGATCGCCATAGGCAACTCCCGCGGCGTTCGGTTGCCAAAGCCCCTGATCGAAGAGGCCGGACTCGGCGACGAGGTCGACCTGCGGGTGCACCAAGGGGCCATCATCATCACGTCTGCGCCGACCGCACGCCGCGGATGGAGCGAAGCAGCGAGGCTGATGCACAAGAGGAACGAAGACTCCCTCCTTGATTGCGTCGCGAGCACTCATTTCGACGAGAACGAATGGGAGTGGTAGCGCCGCTCACCATCCGCAGAGGCGACGTGCTGCTGGTCGAGCTCGATCCGACGCGTGGCTCGAAGATCCGCAAGACTCGTCCATGCCTGGTCGTGTCTCCGGATGAGCTGAACGAGCACCTTTCGACCTACATAGTGGCACCACTGACTACCGGCGGCCGCGCCTACCCTTTCCGGATTGCTTGCTGGCTCGAGAAAAAGACGGGCTATGTTGCCACCGACCAATTGAGGACCGCGGACCGCGACCGGGTGGTCCGCAATCTCGGAAAGGTGGCCGACGCGACAGTCGAGAAGACACTTCTGGTCCTTCAGGAAATGTTCCGACATTAAGGGATACTGCATCTCCACGCTTAGTCCCTGAGTGACCGAGAGAGCCAGTGCGCCGCCACGCCTCATCACGGCGTTTCCGGCAGAAGAGGCAGGTGCTCGATCAAGGAGCATGATCGCGTTGTCCTCAGCTCTGACGTCCCTCGCTCGGGACTGCAGGCGGGCGATGTCGGCACAATTGTTCAGGTCTATCCGAACGAAGCCGCCTTTGAGGTCGAGTTCGTCGCGCTTAACGGCAATACCGTCGCAGTGGTTCAGGTGGAGCCTGGGCAGGTGCGCCCCGTTCGCGACGGCGAGATCACGCATGCGCGTGCGCTGGCCACGGCTTGACGCCGGGATCGCCTTCCACCCCTTACCACGATCGGCTATGGCGACGTCTACCCTGTCACCGGTTGGGGCCGCTTTCTGAGCGGCGTAATCGCGGTGCTCGCCATGGGCATGGCAGCACTTCCCGCAGGCGTGCTCAGCAGTGGCTTTATCCGCGAGGCAAACGCGAGGCGCGGATGCCAAGCGCTCAAATCGATCCACGCCGCCGATCGCGGCGTCCGCTTGGCCGTGCAGCGCACAGGGGAGGGCGGACATGCGTTACCGGATCGTGGGCAAGCAGCCCAACTCGAAGATGTGCCTGGTGTGCGGCCTCAAGAACGAGCACGGGCTCAAGGCCGCCTTTGTCGAGACCGTATCGAAGGAGCTCGTGGCACGGTTCCGACCTTCGGAAGAACACCAGGGCTATCCCCGGGCGGCTGCACGGGGGAATGGCTGCGGCCATCATCGACGAGTCCATCGGCAGGGCGATCCAGGCCGGCAGGCAGGAGCAGGTCTGGAGCGCGGCCGTCGAGCTCAAGACCCGCTTCAAGAAGCCGATACCGCTGGATTGCGAGCTGCGCGTCGTCGCCCGGATCACTGGCGAGGGCAGCCGCTTTTTCGAAGGAGAGGCGGAGCTGGTTCTGCCCGACGGCCAGGTGGCGGCCACCGGCGAGGGCAAGTATCTCAAGGTCGACCTCGAGCGGATCGGCGATTTCGACGAGCAGGCGAACGAGTGGCGCGTCGTACCCTCCGAAGCTGATCCCGAGGAGATCGTGGTGTAGGGTCGGTGTCGGCGGGCGGCATTCTCACCTCCGCTCCTGCGGCCCCATGTGGTGCCGCAGCGCGTAGGCGGCCAGCTCGACCCGTCACCGCGCCCCTGTCTTGGCGTAAATGTGGCGCAGGTGGTTCACAGCGGTGAAGTAGCTGATTTCGAGCTCGCCGGCGATCTGCTTGGTGGCAAGCCCGCGGGAGGCCAGCGCGATCACCTCGGCTTCGCGGGCGGTGAGGTCGTCCGGCAGGCCGCTGTCGAGCCGTGCCGTGATTTCGGCGAGCCGGCGGTCGAGACCCTTGAGGTTCAGTCGGGCGGCGAGAGGCCGCGCTTCGTCGACCAGCTCGCGGGCGCGCCGCAGCTCGCCGTGGCGCAGGAGAAAGGCGGCGTAGTCGATGCAGGTCGAGTAAAGCTGACGAACCAGGCCGCAGCGTCGGCAGAACCCCAGCGCTCGCTCGAACCGGGTCCGGGCCTCCTCCGGTCGGTCCAGGAGGTCGAAAAAGTGGCCGAGCAAGCTGTCGATCAGGCACGGCCCTCGTTCAGGACACCACTCTCCAGGCGCTGAGGCGAGCTCAGGCATGCAGGCTTCGGCCAGCAGGGCCAGGTCGCCGCGCAGGGCACCGACCAGTCCAAGCCCAGCGAGCGCGTAGACCTGGCCGAGGGGACTCAGCTCGAGGGAGAGGGCGCGCCTCGCCAGGATCTCGATTTCGCCGAGGCGGCTGTAGTCGTCGAGGAGGCGGCTCACGAGCGCGGCTTCGGCAGCACGCGCGGCCAGGCGATCGGGGTGCAGGTAGTGCTGCGGGCCGGCTTCTATATCGGCCAGCATCTCCGCGGGCCCCCTGTAAATGGGGAGCAGTACCGGCTGGCCACTCAAGCTCTTCACAAATCCGATGTTGGGTATCCAGGTGTCTTCGGCCCTGAGGCGACCGAGCTCCGACCACCTGGCAGCGCTCGTGACGCGATCGCGGTCGGCCTGCTGAAGCTCCACCGTCCACAGGCTCGGGCGGAAATCCCCAGGCCCGCGCAGCTCGCGGCTGAGCCGCTCAGCACGGGCGTGGTCGCCGAAGACCAGTTTCCACACCGCGAGTCGGCCGCCGAACAGGAGCTCGAGGTTGCGGTCGCCGATCTCGCAGGCGATGCGCAGGGCTTCGGCGCCCTTTTCCAGGATGGCCGCCGCGCGCAGGTTGAGGTAGTCGAACCAGGCCCATGCGTAGAGCGCGCGGGCCTCCAGGCGCCGATCGCCGAAGCCGCGAGCAAGCTCGAGCGACCTGGCGATACAGCCCTGCGCCCTGTCCGGATGCGCGTAGGACAGGCTTTCGCCGAGCACGCAGAGCAGCCGGGCTGCGTAGTGCGAATCAGGCGGCACGAGCGCGAGCGCCCGCTCGCGAAGCTTCAGAATCGGCTCGCGCGGGAGGCGATCCGCGCCGTGCGGATAGGCCGCGAACTCCGCGACCTCGACCGCACGGTCAACATCGCCTGCAGCGACATAGAGGTCGAAGGCTTCGGCTAGGCACGGGACGACCTCGAGAAAGCGCGCAAGGGCAAAGAGCGCCCATGCGCGCAGCTCCGAGAGCCGCGCCCGCTCGGCGGAGGCCAGGCCCGGGTCGGTCATCGCGTTCTCCAAGTGGCACAGCGCCGTGTCGTAGGCAGCGGCGTCGAGTGCCCGCTCGCCGGCCTCCAGCGCGTAGCGGCATGCCCTACCTGCATGCTCGGTGCCGGCGCTGGCAAAGTGCCACGCGAGCAGCGCCGCGTCAGTGCCGCGACCCGAGGCTCGCTGTGCCTCCAACGCCTCGCCCGCAGCCAGATGGATGTCGCTGCGCTGCGCAGGGGTGAGGTCCGCGGCAATGGCGCGCTGCACCAGCTCGTGGCCGAAGCGGTAGCGGTCGGCGCCGGTTTCGACCAGCAGTCCATCGTCGAGCGGGGCGGAGAGGCGACCGCGCGTCTCGGCAGCGGTCGAGCGCGTCGTCGCTGCCAGCAGGCCGAGGTCGACGTCGCGGCCCAGCACGGCAGCGGCCCGCAGGGTCTGCAGTGCGGGAGGCTCAAGGCGCGAGAGCCTGCGGCTGATCAGCATCGCGACGCCCCGCGAGGTGCCTTCTTCCCAGGTCTCCTTTTCGGGGTCAGTGCGGGAGGCGAGATGGTGGACCGCCTCCGTGACCAGGAGAGCGTTGCCCTCGGTGTGCTGGTGGACGGACTCGGCAAGCGAGGAGGCGCGTCCCCTGCCCAGCTCCGCCTCGAGGAGAAGGCGCACGTCGGTGGCGGTCAGGCTGCCGACGGGAACTTCGCGGTACCACGGAAGCTTCGAGAGCGAAGCGATGATCGCCGGAAGCACCGGGTGGTGAGCCGCGCGGCGCTCGACGTAGGTGCCGACAACCAGCAGGCGGCTGCGCTCGAGGTCGGCGGCCACCGCTTCAAGGAGGCGCAGCGTGTCGGGATCGCAGTAGTGCAGGTCGTCGAGCACGACCACGAGCGGCGCTTCGTCGGCGGCCCGGTTAAGAAACGCGCGCATCGCGGCAAAGAGGCGGTAGCGAGTCTCGTGGGTCGGGGGCTCACGCTCGACCGGCTCGGCCCGCACGCCGAGGGTCTCGAGCGCAGGGATCAGGCTCGCGATCTCGTGGGCGCCGGTGCCCATGAGCTCGCGCGCGTGCTCGAGGCCGCGCTGGTCCGCGTAGCGGGTGATGATCTCGGCCCAGGGCCAGTAGGGCGGTGCGCCCTGGTCGTCGTAGCCCTGGCCCCAGAGCGCCACGGCTCCCGCGCGGGCAGCGCGGGCTGCGGCTTCGCGGGCAAGCCGCGTCTTGCCCGCACCGTGGTCGCCGGAGATGGCGACGACGCCACCCTGGCCCCTGGTTGCCGCCTCGGCCAGGGCGCGCAGGCGCGCGAGCTCCGCCTCCCTGCCGACGAATGGGGAACCCGCTGGCGCCCTCGACTCGATCCGCTTCACTTGCACCACAATTGTAGGCGGCCCCATCCCGAGGCCGCAAGGCCGCCTCCCGCGCGCGGAGTATGGCAAGTTGTTGCCATCGGGCCCCGGCGCTCACCAGTCGCCGTCGAGCGGAATGAGCGAGCCTGGCCGCAGCAGCACGGGCGCGACGGCCTCAGGCCCGATCAGCCGGGCTGCGCGCACCATCGCAGTCCACAGCGGCCAGGAGGCCTGCAGCGCCCGTTCGTTCGGAGCCTGGAAGAGCAGAAAGGCGAGATCCGGTCCCGGAGCCACTGCCAGCGCCACCGGGCCTCCGGCGCCCCGGCCGCGGATCATCGTCGCCGGCCTGCCTGCCAGCAGCGCGCTGCCGACCACCTCCAGCCGACTGCGCAGACCGACGTAGGCCGCGACCGCGGCTGCGACCCGCGCGTGATCTTCGCGTCCCTGGTCGGCTGGTCGCTGAGCGGGCGCGATCGTGCCGAGGGACTCGAAATCGCTCCAGGCCAGGCGCCAGAAGGCGACGCAGCACCCCTTTCGGGGCGCGTCGATCGAGGGTCGCGCGACGTCGC
The DNA here is from genome assembly GCA_964552235.1 of uncultured Spirochaetales bacterium. Classification (GTDB taxonomy): domain Bacteria; phylum Spirochaetota; class Spirochaetia; order SZUA-6; family CAVTHK01; genus CAVTHK01. Next base: position 28,805 of record CAZKGO010000059.1, read on the forward strand.
AGGGCAGCTCGCACGCCTGCACGACGAGCCCCGTGCGGGCTCCCGCGCACCACCCCCGCGGATAGCGCAGCGCGATGCCGGCCTCGCCGTCGACCGCTGTGCGTGCCACCGGCGTCCACGCGCGCCACGCCAGCAGCGCAGCGCCGACCCCCGCCAGCGCCGCGGCCTTGAGCGCCGCCAGCACGCTGTCGCGAAGCCGCCTGCTGCCGGCCATGGGTCCCGCCCCGACGCCCTCGCGCAGGGAGTACAGCCGAAGCGCGCAGCCGAAGCCTTGCATGTTGACCTCCTCCGGGTTGACGGAGGAAGTCTGGTCGTGGCGGCAAGGCGCGCGAAATGGCGAATGCTAGCCGCTCGCGGTTGCGCCTGGCCGGGCGGGATTGCCGCAGCGCGCGGCAGCGCGCCGCCGCGCCGAGAGAGCCGCCGCGGTTTCGTACCGCCTTCGGCGTCCGCACCGCTGCGGCGAATCGTGCCTGGCAACAAGATGTTGCGCCGTGAGTCGCGCCGAGGACGCACCCGCGCTGCCTGCGCACCGGCGACGACCGGGCCGGCATCCCCGCCTACCGGGCCCGGTTTCGCTCGACCGACGAGAACTCAAAAACCGCGCCGCAGCCCGCCGAAACGAAGTTCTCGCCCCACGCTTCTTTGAAGAGCCGAGTCGCTTGATCTCCGGTGCAGTGGCTGGGACCGACCTTCTGCACCCCGAGCCGCTTGAGCTCGTTGATCGCACCGCGGATGGCCGCGGGAGAGGCGCCCCCGAGATGGAAGCCGCCGGTAACCAGGTGCAGCGGGCGGTGGAACGACTCCTGCACAGCCTGCGCGAAAGTCTGCACGCCGGGGTGAGAGCAGCCGGTGACCATGACGAGGCCCTCGGCAGTCTCGATCACGAGAGCCTGCTCCTTGATGCCGATTCCCAGCGGTCCCGTGGACCAGGCGTGGGGAACGATCTCGATGGGCCCCTCGAGCTTGACGTGCTCCGCGCCGGCGCGTCTGACCCGGTCCGCGATGGACGCGGGAAAGGAGGCAGGGGCATAGACCGTCACGTTGGAGTTGACCCACAGAAAGTCCTGGAGGCCGCCGATGTGGTCGCCGTGCTCGTGGGACAGCACGACCACGCCGACCTCCGACGCGGATATCCCCATCTGCTGCATGTTGGCCAGGAGGATCTTTCCGTCGGTCCCTGTGTCGAAGAGGATCGTCTTCGAGAGACCTTGAACGACGCAGCCCATACCCCAATCGCAGACGAGCCCTTGCCTGTGAGCGACGTTGTTGTAGACGACAGAAAAGGTCACTTGCTGGCCTTCCACCCCTGAAACCGCCAGCGCCAGGAGCGCGGCCACGAACCATCTCTTCATCACCGCCTCCCTGTTGAGCCGTGCATGTCAGCGCCTCCGCGACTCCAAGGCTGGCGCGGTCTGGTTGACACGATGCTGCCCAGCCCGGTCATAACGAAGCGTCGGCGAACGGGAGCTTTACCGCGACGCCGCCGTAGACCTCGATGCCACTGATCTCCAGCGCCGTCCGCTATGACGAAGCGCCCGCTCGACTGCACGAATTTCTGACTCGTCGTATCCGGACGCTTTTTCCTCGAATGGCTCGATCCTTGGCAGGAGCCCCAGCGGTGGCCTGCTGCAACGCGCGTCAACAAGAGAGAATTTACAAGTGAAGAACGACGGGCGTCAATTATTCTGGTATGGGTGAGGGAGGTGTCGTCCTCTCCGTGATACCAAGGAAGCGGCACTGGCGAAGGTCGGCGAGGCCATTGCGTTGTGTCTGTCATGTCGGGGATGCTCGGCGATTGATAACGATTTTATTGATTGATAACGATTTTCATCCTGGGGAAGGCGATTGCAGCGCGCCGGCAGCGGTCGGAGGGTGAACCGGGGCCGGTGGAACGCAAGCTGTGAGAGCCGACAGGCGGCGTTGCGGTAGCGGAAGGCCGTGGCCCGCACCTGGCAAGAGCATCTACCCGCTATTGTGCTGGCCGCAGTGAAGGTGCGCGCGCAGGGGACCGCTGCGACGAGCGGCGACGCCGCCGCCTGGGAG
>CAZKGO010000060.1:0-30500 GCA_964552235.1 uncultured Spirochaetales bacterium
CCAGCCACGGGTCTATTCACACCGTCAGACTACTCCGCCTAAGTGGAGAGCCCAGACGGTCAGTATGGTCTTGAGGGAAAGTTCTCGACCGACATGCTGGTGCGTTTGTCCCTGGCGGAACGGGACGTGAGTTCTCTCGCCTCAAGATTTACTCAGCTTGTCCAGGCTCACAAACTCAACAATGTCCTGACGAAGGATGAAGTGACTCAGGTCAACTACGACGCCCACGCTGCGATGCTGGCAACGCTTCTCAAGCTCCGGGTTGAATACTTGAGGATCTGGGTGAACGCTCAGGAGAATCCAAAGTCGGTCAGTATGTCATTGAAACAGCTTCGTAAAGACATTGATGAAGTGACCGGCTTTTGGCAGGTATTGCGGCTCTTGTGACTCTTCCGTGGGTGGTTGAGCGGGTCTGTGGGGGTGCACGCCGTTCTCTGGTCTATGTTTCTGGCTTGTCTAGAGTCAGTCACGAGACGCGGAGAACGGCGTGCAGGAAACCACCCTATGGCGAGGGCTGCTGGGAGTCGAGAAGACCACCATCATCGAGCGGGTCGAGTACGACGATGACGAGGAGGTCGTGGTCGCGTCAGTGCGCCCGTCGGGCAAGTTGAAGCCTCGGTGTGGCAAGTGCGCGAAGCGTGCTCCCAGGTATGACTGGGGTGAGGGGCCGCGTCGGTGGCGTGGGCTGGATCTGGGCCCTGTCCCGGTGTGGCTGGAAGCCAACGCGCCGCGTGTTCACTGCCCCGAGCATGGGGTGACAGTCGGCCAGGTCCCCTGGGCGCGTCACGGTGCCGGACACACGAGGTTCTTCGACGATCAGGTCGCGTGGTTGGCGACAGTGTCCTCGAAGTCTGCGGTGTGCGAACTGATGCGCATTGCGTGGCGCACCGTCGGGGCGATCATCTCGCGCGTGTGGGAGGACACCGCCGGTAGTGTGGATCTGTTCGCCGGGCTCACGCGCATCGGGATCGATGAGATCAGCTACAAGAAGGGCCACAAGTACCTCACCGTCGTCGTCTGTCACGACACCGGCCGACTCGTGTGGGCAGCGCCTGGGCGGGACAAGAAGACGCTGCGAGCCTTCTTTGACGCCCTGGAGGCCTCCGGGGCGGGCAGGTGCGCCCAGGTCACGCATGTCAGTGCGGACGGGGCGGACTGGATCGGCGACGTCGTGGCGGAGAAGTGCCCTCATGCAGTGCGCTGCGCTGACCCGTTCCACGTCGTCAAGTGGGCCACCGACGCCCTGGATGAGGTGCGCCGGCAGGCATGGAACGATGCCCGCACAGCCGCCCGGAGTGAGCCGCGCCGCAACGTCGGCAGACCTCGCAAAGACGCACCCGCCAGACCCGCCAACGACACAGCCCGCAGGTTGAAGAACTCACGCTACGCGCTGTGGAAGAACCCTGAGGATCTCACCGAGAGGCAGACCGAGAAGCTCGCCTGGATCGCGCAGACCGACCCCAGGTTGCACCGCGCCTACCTCCTCAAAGAAGGACTACGAACCGTCTTCAAGCTGCCCTACGAGCAAGCCATCGACGCACTGGAGCGGTGGATCTCCTGGGCGCGTCGATGTCGCATCCCCGCCTTCGTGAAACTCCAACGCTCGATCGTCAAACACCGCGAGAGGATCCTCGCCGCGATCGAGCACGGACTCTCCAACGGGCGCATCGAGTCCGTCAACACCAAGATCCGACTCATCACCCGCGTCGCGTACGGGTTCCGCTCACCCGACGCACTCATCGCCCTGGCCATGCTCACCCTCGGCGGCCACCGCCCCACCCTCCCCGGCCGACCATGACCCACGGAAGAGTCAGAAGCGCCAGAAAATTGTGGTGCATGAGTGCAGCTATGATGAGAACGGCACCCGCAGGCAGGACATTGAGATTTATTACAGCTTTGTCGGCAAGATTGACTTGCCCGAATAACCGCCCGACCTATCCGACACAATGGCCAAGTGTCGGATAGGAACGGCAAAATTTTTTGCACTTCTATTGCTTCTTTATCACACATAAGCAAACCCTCGCAGCATCCAGCATGAGATTCGCCAAGCATCACCATAGCTGTGAGCCTCAGGGATATCAGGCAGGCTCGGGGGCTTGTTGTATCGGGGCATGCGTCAAGCACTTTCGGGCCAGGGATACAGCGTTGGGCGAGCTGAGAACCCGGTTGGCTGCCCGTTGTCGTCGTAGTCGACGCCTGAGTGCTCGTGTGAGCCATTGGCGTGTGCGATCGCGGCGAGCACCAGGGCGGCCGCCTGACGGTCGAGGCCGGGCACGTCCTCGGACAGGTCGACGGCGGGGCCGCCCAGCAGCGACGCGGCAATGCGCACCAGGCGTCGCTCTCCTCCCGACCAGGCTCCGGTCTCGCGCAGCAGCTCGTCGACGTCGATCCATGCCATGTCGCCGTCTCGGGTGATCCAGGGTGCGCCGTCGTAGACGGCTCGCCCGGACCGGATCAGCAGCTCGACGCCGGCCTCGCTCGGGTAGATGCCCTTCGCCCAGGCGCGCAGCGCGTCGGCGGTTGTCGTGGTCATGATGGGGTGTCCTCTCGGGTGGTGACGGTTTCTCCGACCGGCACACCTTCGAGTGCGCCGGCGGGGACTTCCAGCAGTGCGTCGACGTCGCCGGGCGACGTCCAGCGCGGGCACGTGCTCTGATCGGTCATCGTGCACGGGTCCAGGGTCTCGACGGCGAGCACCTGGTCATCGACGATCCATGCCGCGTCGATCCGGGTCTGCATGCCGGCCATCCACACCTGCCACTCCTGGCGGCCGGCGAACGTGAACAGCATGCCGGTGCCCTCGGGCACCTCGGCTCGTCCGCTGAGTCCGGCTCGTTGCTCGTCCGCGGTGTCTGCGACCTCCACCTGGAACTGGCGGGTGCCGACGGTGACGGTCGCCGTCGAGGCGGCCGGCGTGCTCGGTGCGCACCCGGCCAGCAGGCCCAGCAGGGCCACTGTGGCGATGGCGCGCGCCTTCATGGGTTCTTACTCGCCAGCGGCGGCCGCGCCGCCCTGGGGCAGCTCTCGGGCTCCCACGGCGGGGAAGGGCTCGCCGTGGTTGTACTTGGCTTCCAGCTCCTCAACCTTGGCCATCACGGCGTCGTTGACGAACTGGCTCAGGTTCCGGTTGCCCTCTTGCACCATCGTGTGCAGGATCGCTCCTCGCACCCGGTCGGTGTCGGCCGGGTCCTGGTAGAACGACACCTTGTGCCGCCACTTCTTCTTGCCGCTCGTCGACGGTTCCTCGGCCTTGCGCGTGACGGGCGCGGCCGCCGGCTTGGCGGCCGCCGCCGGCGCGGCGGCCGGTGTCGGCTTCGTCTCGGGCGTCTCTGCCGGCGGCGGGGCGACCGGGCTCGATCCGCTCAGTGAGGACTTCCGGGGGGATGGGCGGTTCATGACAGGGCTCCTTCGATGCTGGTCAGGTGGTCGGCGTACAACTGGCCGAGCGCGGTTGCCTCGGCACTCCCCCACTCGTCGAGGCCGCGCGCGGCCTCGGTGGCGTCTGCGATGACGACGCGCTTCGGGATCGGCGGGCTGAGCACGCTCAGCCCTCGGGACTCGGCGGCCTGGTGCAGCTCGTCGAGCCAGGTCTTTCCGCTGACGGTGTTCTCCTCGTGCTGGTTGACGATGATGCCCGCCACGCGCAGCTCGGGGTTGTAGTAGCCGCGCACGCTCTCGATGGTGTCGAGCAACTGGGCGAGGCCGTTGGCGCTCCACAGCTTCGAGTGGGTCACGACGACGACGCCCTGCGCGGCCGTTAGGCCGTTGATCGTGAGCTGGTCGAGCGATGGGGCGCAGTCGATCAGGATCACGTCGTAGTCGCCGGCGACGGCGGCCAGGGCCTCGCGCAGCCGGCCCTCTCGGCCGGCCCCGGCGATCACGAGCTCGTCGCGCACGTAGCCGAGTGTGACTCCCGACGTCGGCACGACGTCGAGGCCGGGCCAGACTCCCGGCACGATCACGTCCCGGATGGTCTCGGGCGCGCGCGCACTGAGCGCGTCGGCCAGCCCTGCCTGGTCCTCCCCCACGGGTTCGGCGGCCGCGACGGACGTCAGGTTTCCCTGGGGATCGTTGTCGACCACAAGCACGCGCTGGCCGCGCAGCACCGCGGCGCGCGCCAGGTGAAATGTCGTCGTCGACTTGCCGACGCCGCCCTTCTGGTTGCAGAGGGCGAAGATTTGAGCGGTCACGGTGATACCTCCAATAGTGTCAATAGTACTGTCAGGGGCGCGGTGCCGATGAATCGGCTGCCGCGCCCCTGGACTCGATCAGAACGGCGTGTTTTCGTCGGGCGTTGCGTCGCCTCGGGAGCGCTCGACGGTCACCTTCTGACCGATCAGACTCACACTCACCTCGTCGGCTCGGACCTCGTGCTGCACGCGGGTGCCCTGCTCTCCCTGCCACTCGGTGACGCGGTAGCGGCCCGCGAACGTGATGCGGATGTTGCCGCTCGCCTCGGCGGCGGCGACCAGGTTCACGGCCTGGTTGCCACTCACCAGGACGTCGTAGGCGATCGCCGGTCCGTCGGTGTAGCTGCCGTCCTCCTGGCGGATGCGGTCGCACACGATGACGCGGGCGTAGGTGTACGGGCCGCGCTCTCCCTCGCGCAGCTCGGGGGTGCCGGCCAAGTTTCCGGTGCGGGTGATGTAGCTCATGGGTTCCTCCTTGGGTTGGTGATACTGACTCTGACAGTACTAACAGGGTTGATAGGGGTCAATGGTTCTAGCCGCGCTGCACCTCCATCTGTAGGCCGTCGACCTGCGAGGGGTACAGCACGTACTCGATCTCGCTCGACGGGTTCGGGTTCTCCAAGCGCACGCCGACGACGGGCGATCCGGGCTCGATCGGCCCCAGCTCGGTCGTGACCACGCGGGGCTTCCGGTATGGGCGGCCGTCCAGGCTCAGGATCACGTCGCCCACGCGCAGGTCGCGCAGCCGGGTGATGGTGAAGGTCGTCGGCATGTCCAGTCCTTTCGGCCGGTGTTGCTCTGTTAGTACCAATAGTACTATCAGGGGTCATGATGGTCAAGCTTTTCTTGCTACAGCTCCCCCTCGAACGTCAGCTCGGGGATGCCTCCGCTGACCATCAGCGGCCCCAGCACGGCCAGCTCCTCCGGCGACAAGTGGCTGCCACGGATCACCCAGCGACGGCACATGGCCCAGCCCTCGCCGCCACCGAGCCCTCCCTCGGTGCACTGCACGATCGTGAAGCGCAGCGTGCGGGGTCGGAATGGGGACTCGTAGGGGATCGTTACGTGCCAGCTCTCCATCTCCACGGTGTGCGTCGACTGCCAGCCGAGTGCCTGGCTGTCGGTCAACGTCGGCGTGCGCACGATCGTGACGTCACCGATCCAGTCGGCGCGCAGCGCGTTCTCGCTGTCTCCGCGCAGCTCATCCAGCACGTCATCGACGGCGGGGAGGCGTCCCCAGGGCTTCCGGTTGCTCATGCCTGCTCATTCCTCTGGCGCTCTAGCTCCGAGCGCAGCATTTCGGCTGTGACCTGCGATCGTTGCCAGCTCTCCTCGGCGGCCTGCATGTCGTCCTGAGCGTAGTCACCGAAGCTCGCCTGATACTCGAAGTCCTCGCGGCCGCGCTCGGCCAGGTCGATCAGCTCGGCCAGCCCTCGGGCCTGCTCCTCGGTGAGCAAGATGGTCAGCATGTCGATTCCCTTCTGTCCTCTGTTACCTCTAATAGTACTATCGGGGGTGGTCTTTCGCATCATGTGGTGGCGTTCCGTGCGGCTGCCACACGGGCGATTTCGTCGGGCCGGAAGCCTGACCAGTGATCCTCGCCGGTGCCGTCCTCGACGACACACACGGGGGCCTCGGAGTATCCCAGCTCCTCGGTGACGTACTCGCGCGCTGCCGGGTTCTCTCGGATGTTCACCTCGCGGTAGGTGATGCCCTCCTTGTCGAGTGCTCGCTTCGTCAGCAGGCAACGGCCGCAGCCGGGGCCGGTGGTGTAGACGGTGATGGTCAGCATGTCGGTCTCCTCCCTCGATCATCTTTTTCCTTCGTTCCTGATAGCGGAGCAATGGCCGCCGGCTGAGCCCGGAGTGCAAGTGACCGTGGAATACCGCAGCGGCCGAGCGCAGCGAGAGACGCGAGGATATGCCGCGAAAGCACTTGCGCGCAGGGCGTGGCGGCCATGATGGAGCGCCAGGAACGAATGAAAAGCACTCGGTTGCCGTCGCCGGCCTGTGGCCGGCGTCCGCTTCCGGCCTGGGGCGCTCCGTCGCCCCAGGCGGTGGGGGAGCGCGAGGGGCGCAGCCCCTCGCCTCGGCCCTGGGGGGACGAGCCTCGACGAGGGACTAACACGACGAGCCTAATCATCGGCCGGTGCCGGACCGAACATTTCGGCCCAGCAGCTCGGGTGCGTGCCGCTGATGATGACCTCGCGCTCGGCGCGCGGCGCGTCGGGGAACACGTCTTGAACGGGCGCGTTCGCGTTCAGGGCTTCCGCCTGTGCAGCGGTCATGATGACGCGGCTACGGCGGCCGCAGACCATGCACGGGCGGGTCTCGATGATGACGGTTCCGGCAGTCATGACGTTACCTCCTCTAGTAGTACTATCAGGGTCGGAGTGTGTTGCGGTAGACGTAGTGGCCTTCGCTCTTTACCTCTAATAGTACTATCACCGCCACGGGTTCGCAACGGTGATAGTACTATCCGGGGTGTTTTATGCGGCGGTCCGGGTCTCCTCCTCGGTGATGGCGTCGGCCAGGGTGTGCGCGGCGCGCAGCACGTTGGCAGCGGTGGCCTTTATCGTCTCGGCCTCGCAGCCGCTCCATCCGGCGACGTAGCCGATGCTGTAGGCGGCCGTGTCCAGGCCGAGCGTCCCGGCCACGATGTAGGCGACGGACTCGGCTTCGGTCTCCTTGACGCCACGGTGCGCGACGTACTCGGCGGCGTCCTCCTCGGCGTGCAGGATCACGTGCGCGGCCTCGTGCAGCGCCGTCTTGGCGGCCTGAGCGGGGGACAGGTCCGCGTCGATGACGACGCGGCGGCTGCCGTCGGTGGTGGTGTAGCCGTTGGTCTCGCCGGGGATCGTCTCGCGCTCGACGGTCCAGCCCTGGCCGGTGAGCCAGTCGGTCACGGCCTCGGCAATGCCGGCGGGGTCGTCGCCGGTGAGCTGGTGGGCGATCTCGCCGGGGTCGTCGGCCTCGGGGTCGATGGGGTCGGTCTGCGACTTGTCGAACACGCTGACGGGGAAGAATCGCACGCCGCGCTCCTCCTTTTCCTCGCCGGTCTTTTCGTCCTCGACGGTGCGGCGCACCTCGCGGCCGCCGAAGATGCGGATGCCGCGCTCTCCCTTGCGCACTTGGCGGCCGATGCTCTGCCACGTGCGGTAGCCGGCGACGTGGGTCGCCTCGGGGTTCTGGGCGAGGATCAGCAGAAGGTTGTTCAGGCTGTAGCGGTGGAAGGTCTGCGCGAACGCGAGGAACCGGGTCCACTGCTCGGACTGGCGCAGCTGCTCGACCTGCTCCGCGATCGACTGTTGCAGGGCCTCGACCTCGGCGCGGCGCTGCTCGGGGCTCTTGGTGTGCTTGATCTTGCGGGCCATCGTGTCCTCCTGGTGACGGTGATAGTACTAACGGGGTGTGTGTGGTTCTTCCCCCTCGTTTTTTTGCCATTGAAGGCACGCATGTGCCGCTAGGGAGGGAGGTCGGAGTGCAAGTGACCGTGGAATACCGGACTGAGGGAGCGCAGCGAGTGAGGGAGGATATGCCGCGAAAGCACTTGCGCGGAGGCCGGACGACCGTATGCTGCCGAAGGCTTCAATGGTAAAAAATGAGCGCCGTGGCGCGTTCGCTGCCGGCCGCGCAAGCGGCCGTCGAAAACGGCCCGGAGGGCCGCGTGGTTACGCGATCCGCACGGCCCCCAGGACGTGCACCAGGTCGCGCTCTGCGGTCTCCGGCTCGTCGGTGTCTGCCGACGGGCCGGAGAGCATCGCTCGGGCCGCTCGATAGTCGGCTCGGCCGTCTGCTCGGCGGGGGTGTGCTCCGTACGCATTGGTCCCCAGCTCGGGCAGGAGTGCGAGCTGGCCGGGGCCAGGTCGTCGGCTCGGAGCTGTGCGCCGCGGTGCCCGCATCCATGCCTCCTCGGCCTGCCACCATGCCCACAGCTCGCGCTCGATGCGGTAGCGGCGTGCTCGGTCGTCGAGGCGTCCTGAGACGTCGAGGCGAGCAGCGGCCGCTCGACGGTAGTCGGTGGGGCGTCTGCGCCATCCGTCGCGGGTCTGGATCAGCACGCCGACCGATGTGAGTCGGTCGAGGGTGCGCCTGGTGGTGGCCGCGTCAGCACCGGTGGCCTGACTCAGCTCGTCGAGGTCCTGGGGATCGGTCGAGGTGCGGGCATAGACGTTTCCTGCGTGGTGGCCGAGACCTGGTCCGGGGGTGAACAGATCGTGCCGGGCGTCGGTGATGCGAGCGGTGAGAGTTTCGAGGAGGGTAGTTCTCTCTGCGGCCCCGGCCCCTGCGGGGCGCGGGTCCGCTTGTGACCGACTCGTACCTGCATCCCTGTGGAAAGCGCCGGTGGGGTCGATCGACCAGGCCGCCCCGTGGGGTCCGTCGGCTGCGTGGGCCTGGACGATCCAGCCGTCATCCGCGAGGCGCAGCAGCGCCGTGCGGGCCGTCTCGCGGCCGATGCCTGCCAGGAGGGCCAGGCGGCGGGTGTCGGCCTCCACGGAGGCTCTGAGGGCCTGTAGGGCGAGCACGCACAGCACGTCGAGCACGCGGCGGTCTGCGGGGCCGCCGCCGCGGGTCCAGCGGCCGGCGGCCGCGTCGGCGCGGGACTGCACCTGGCGGACGTGAGCGGCGATCGCGTCTGCGCGTGCGTCGAACGTCGGATCGTCGCCCACTTGGCGGCCGCTGGTGGCCACGTAGCGCACGGCCTTGTCCCACTGCCGGCGCAGCACGCGCTCGGCGCCGACACGGCCGCGCGGCGTGCGGTGGGATCGGTCGCGGTAGGTGCGGACATGCTCTAGGCCGGGCTCGGTGTCCACGAGAGCGGCGACGTCGACGTAGTGCCACCTGGCGGCGGCCGCGCCGATCAGGACCCGCCACAGGACCGCTGAGGCGTCGCCTGCGGCGGCGTCCTCGCGCAGCGCCGCGGCGCTGACTGCCGGCAGGGGCCGGCGGGGGCCTGGCAAGTAGAGCCGGCCGTGGTCGTCGAGGGGGAGCGGCCGGCGGGGGTCTGGCGTCTGGGAGGGCTCGGCGTCGTCGACGAGCTGGGCCAGGCGCTCAATCAGGGCGCGGACCTGCGCCCTGGTGCCCGTGGGTGCTGTGAGAGCCGTTGTGTCGCCGCGCAGCACGACTGAGCGGCCGCCGGATCGGTGTGGGGCACCTGGTGGCCGCACACAGCCGGTCACGGGGTTGCTCAGCGGTGCGAGGTCGAGTGTGGGGCACAGGTGGCGCGCCAGGCGCGCCAGCGTGGCCACGCTCTCCGGGTCGGCGGGCTCGGCCAGGGCCGTCCAGACGTGGCGGCCGCCGCCGGGACCGGACTCGCACACGACGGCGGTCAGTCCGGCGTCGTCGAGGAGTCCGGCGATCGTGTCAGCGTCGCGCTCGGCCGCGGCGGCGCTGCCGGCGGTCTTGGCGTCGAGGTCGAAGGCGAGGAGGTGGAAGCGACGCTCGGTGTCGGCCAGGTAGACGGCCCAGGGGCGGTCGGGTTCGGGACCGTCGATGCGGTGCTGGCTCGTGTACTGGTTGAGCACGGTGCCGTGGGCGTCTCTGGTGGCCACGCGCACGCTCGGCCGCGGGCTGAGCGCAGCGGTCAGCGCCCAGGGCGCGTCAGAGTACACTCTCGCAGTGGTTGGCTGTATGATGGCAGCAACCTCCTAGTTCTAGGACGTTAGAGGTCCGCCCGACCTAGCCAGTCGGGCTTTCTCTAGCCGCTTGATCTGTGTCTGTCGCCAAACTTCGACAGATCAGGCGTTCAGCTTCCGAACCCCCGCCCCGCCAAGGGCGGGGGTTCGCTGGTTTTAGCGGGTGTCTATGGGTAGCTCCTCCTCGCGGGGATGGTCGCTGGTCCATCCGACTGGCACCCCGTTGGCGTCCACGTCGATACGCTCGATAAGCCATTGCGTGAGCGCGGAACGGGTGGTGTCTGCGGCGTCAGCCAGAGCAGTGAGGCGTGCGTCGGCCGGCCCCTCGATCCAGAGGCCCACCTTCCTCGCGTCTACGAGGGAGCCGCGGTCGCGGCGACGAACGTTACTCATAAAAGCCACTATATCGGTGACGGAACCTATATCTGCAACTGCATGCACGGCGTGTCATGCCAGATTCACCGTGCAGTAGACGTCTCCCAGCAGCAGGGTCGTGCCGGCGGCGATCACGCTGGGGACTCCGGGCGTGAGCTGCACGGCTGGCGTCGTGGCCAGCTCGACGCCATTCGCGCTGTCAGCGTCCGTGACGATGATGCGGCCGTGCTCGTCGACGTCGACGAGCACGTGCGTGCGCGACAGGAGACGCCCAGGGCTGGCGATCGCCACGGGGGTGCGCCCGCCAACGCTGGCGGGGTTGCGGCCGATGGCCGCCCCGCCCGTCACGGTGACGCTCGGCTGAGCGTCGAACGTGAGGGTGAGCGTGGGGCGACGTCGCCGCGGCGGAAGTGGTGGCAGGGGAGTGGTGGCGGCCTTGGCCGCCCTCCGTGGCCTGGGAGGCAGGGGGACGTGCTCGGTCGGCGTCGACCCACGTCGACGCTGGTAGGTCTCTCGGGGGCCGGCCTCCACGCTGTGCGGCCGCTCGATGCCGCACTGCGAGCATGACGTGGCGGTGACGGGCTGGACGTGCCGGCAGGATCGGCACGGCCCCTCGTGGACGCTCAGGCCCGTTGCTGGCGGGATTGTGCCGTCATCGTCGACGAGCTGCACGATTCCCTCGGGGCGGACGGCGAGAGCCCAGGTGTCCGTGTCCTCCGTGACGACCAGGCGCACGGGCCGGCGCAGCCGGGCCGCGATCAGGGCGACGTGGGCGATCATGCCCGTGCGCAGCGCGGTCACGTTGTCGGCCACGCACGGGCGCTCGGTGCCGTTGACGGTGATGCTGCCCGTGCCGTCAGCACGCAGGGTTGCCGAGATACGGGGCCAGTCTGCGACCCTCTCGGACTCCGGGAGGGTCAGCGGGGCGGTCACAGTCCCCGTGCGACGGCAGCGCCGGCGGCGAGCCAGGCACGCTGTGTCGCGGGTCGGAGCGATCCGTAGCGCAGGATGCCGTCGACCATTGCGGGGTCGAACGGGATCGTGATGGCGTCGCGGGCAAGGTCCTTGTAGCCGGCAGCCACGCGCTGGACGTCGGCGCTGTGGGCCTTGGGGTCTGCCTGGGTCACAACGACGATGGCCTGCTCGGCCAGCGCCGCGGCGCGTTCGTCGCGGTCGGCCAGGGCTTCGAGGAGGAGCGCGCCGGCCTCGGCGTGATCGTCGCGGGTCGTCGTGGCCACGACGAGCTGGTCGGTGTGGTCGATCATGCGCCGCCACATCGGGTCGGACTCGTCGTTGCCGGAGTCGATGAAGATCAGGCGGTAGTACTTGGCCGCGACCTGGTGGATCGCGTCGACGTCGCTGGCGTCGATGCGCTGCTCGGCTGCCAGCTCCATCGGCTTCGAGCGCAGCACGTCGAATCGGTCGCGCGGCTGGTGGTGCACGTAGTGCGCCAGATCGGCGGACTGCGCACCCGTGCTCAGGAGACGATCGACCTGGGGGAGGAGTTCGAGCAGGGTCGCTTCGTGCGGCCCCTGGTCGGTGCGCCATCCCAGGGTGCCGCGGGTCTGGTTGTTGTCCCAGGCGAGCACGCCGGCCCCGCCGAAGCGGGCGAACACGGCCGAGAGCAGAACGGTGGTCGGGGTCTTGCCCGCGCCGCCCTTGCCGTTGACGATGGCGATCGTGCGGGGGCCAGGCCAGTGCTGACTCACGGCCTGGACGTCGGCGCGCTCTGCGCGCTCGGCCTCGCTGGGGCTCAGGCGCAGCCCGAGATGGGTCATGAGGCCGCGCCAGCCCTGGGTGGCGGGTTCCTCGGACTGCTGCTGGGTGAGGAACGACTGCCGCCGCTCGCGCCTGGTGGGGAACGGCGCTGCCGTCGCCGGCGCGGAACCGTCGGCGGCCCGCACCCATCCGTGAGCGGGTTCCGGCTCGGCCTCCTCGGCCGGTGCCGGCGCAGCGGCCGGCTCCTCGGCCGCCTCGGTCACGGGCTCCACGGGAGCGGCCGGCGGTTCGTCGGCCACGTCGGGGACGGTGCGGGGCTTCGCCTCCGCCGTAGCATCCGACTCCACGGTGCCGTCACCGTGGATCACGAGTGGCCACTGCCCGTCGGGGTCGGTCATCGTCGCTCGCACGTCTCGGCCGAGCTTGCGGGCGGTCTCAGCCACCAGGCCGACGATCGCGGTCCGCGCGTCGTCGAGGGAATCGGTGCTGACAGGGTGAACGCTGCCACTGATCGTGACCTCGCCGGTCCCGTCCTCGTTGATCGTGCCCTGGACCCGTGGCCAGGTGGCTGGTGTCTCGACGCTCATAACGTTCTCCATTTCTCTCGTAGATTCGGGCGTCACCCGAGCTTGATTCCAACCTTCTGCATGTACGGGACCGGATCGGTGGGGGAGCCGTCGATGCGGACCTCGAAGTGCAGATGACATCCGGTGGAGTTTCCGGTGTTGCCAACCTTGCCGATTTGCTGACCGGCGGTGACTTTGTCTCCTTCGCGCACGAGAATGCCGCTCTGGTACTCGTGCAGGTACGCGGTTTCGACGCCTCCTCCGTGGTCGATAATGATCGTTCCGGTTCCGTACGAGTCCATGCCGGCCTTGGTGACGGTGCCTGCCTGCGCAGCCCAGATAGGACCGTCACAGCCGCCTCCGTTGAGGTCGACACCCGCGTGGAGGCGGTAGACGCCCGTCACGGGGTTGGTTCGCATGCCATAGACACTGTTGATGGGTCCGGCTCCGGGTGTGGCCCATCCCTCTGAGCTCACCTCACCGGGTGTGGCATCGTCCCCGGCACACACTTGATCGCCGTTGCCGGCGTTCAGCCCTGTGTCGACGCCGGAGAGAGCTTCGACGACGGCCACGGCCGAGTCCCAGAACTTCGTGTAGTGGTATGGGTCGGCGTTGCCCTGGGTGCGGTGCGCAACGATGGTCGGTTCGAGGGAGTCTCGGGCGTCGACCTTCATCATGGCTTTGAAGAAGTTGGTGGCCGAGATGTACGGGTCCATGCGATCTTCGTAGGACCCCCATGCGCCGTTGTCGCGCTGCTGGAACAGGCCGCGGCTATCGGGGCCTGCGGCGTCGCCGTAGTCGACGACGGTGAGGCTCGACTCACCCATTGCGGTCATGACGCCGATGGTCTGGTCTCTGACACCGAGGTCCAGGTCCTTGCCGGCCTGCACGATGTAGGCCGCGTTCACAAGCTGCTCGTGCCCGTAACCGGAGATGGTGGTGTCGGGGACGGTATCGGGGTCAATGCTGATGCTCGATGCCGAGCCCGATTCTGGGTTGCACGCTGAGGCTTCGTCTGATCCGCCCAGGAGCAGGATGCTGAACATGGTGGCGAGCACAAGTGCTGGCACCAGTGCGATCGCTCCGATGGCTCCTGTTTTGCGGTCAGACATGGTTAGTGCACTCCCTCCGGCGGCGTGAACCGGCTGACTAGCCAGGGCGAGGCTCCGTCAGCACGGATGACGATCACGGTGTAGGTGCCGACGTCGGTCTGGACCTCGACGTGTCCGACGAATGCGCTGTCTTTGTCGACGAGTTCCCCGTTGCCAGTGACCTCACGAACGGGAATGTTCGCGGGAACGACGTAGGCATAATCCTGTTGGGCCTGCTGTGTCAGCAGAGGAGAGAGCTTGCTCCACCACGTGTCATAGTCGAGGTCTGGCTGAGCGAATGCACGCATCGCAGCAGTCGCAGCGTCGAGCGCCGCGCGTTGCGACGCATCATCCCACTCAGGCACGGGGCCAGGACTGATCGTGTACTCGCTGCCGTCATCATCTTCTGCGACGACACCGCTCGATGGCGTGCTGAACTGGCTGGGGTCAGGAAATGCGGGACTGCTGCTGGACGTGGCTGGACTGGGCGTTCCAGGGGCGTCGTCCTGGCTCGCACAACCAGCCAAGACGACGGCCATCGCCACAGCGGCGACCCCTACTATCGGCGTGCGTCGCATGTCACCCCTCCTCGTTCTTCGGTTGGTTCTTCGGCGGGCGCACCCGTGGGGCGTTCTCGCCCTCGCGCAGCGTCTCTTTCAGCTCCTTCGTGACGATGAACCAGGTCGTGCCGACCTTGTAGCCGGGGATCACTCCATCCCGTAGCCAGTTGTGCACCGTCTGCTTGGTGATCCCAAGCAACTCCGTGACGTCGCGCGCGGTCATGGTGGGCCCTTGGCCCTCGAAGAGTTCGTCGAGGCCATCGGTCACTTGAAACACCTCGGCCGCGGTCCGCATGCGTCGATCCTAACCGATTTCACTCGGTATCGCCATAGACATGTCGCTTTCATTGGGTCTCACTCTCTCTTGTCGTTTTCACTTGCTACCGCTAGACTCGTGATGTAGGAAACTACGTAGACCATTATCAAGGGAGGGTGACGTCGTGACAGAAGCCAAGAACCCGTGGCTGTCTCATCCGTCCACGCCGGACCCCGACACCCCCGTGGCGATCGAGGAGCATGTGAGGCCCGCGACGGGGCCTGTAGCCCCTCAGCGCGGCGTCCCTGCACCTGACCGCGCAGACCAGCTTCCGCTGTTCGATAGGCGTCAGAACGCCGATGTGTGGTGGCTGGGAGTTCACGGAGGCGCGGGCGAGTCGAGCTTGTCGGGGGTGCTCCCCGGCAGCGCGGCGGCAGACCACGGGTGGCCCCAGACACCGGGCGAGCAGCCCGCGCGCGTCGTCCTGGTGGCTCGCTCCAACATGCGAGGCTTGCGGGCCGCTCAAGCGGCCGCAACGCAATGGGCGGCGGGTCTGGTGCCCGGCGTCGATGTTCTCGGCCTGGTGATCGTCGCTGACGCACCCGGCCGCCTCCCGCGACCGCTGCGCGACTTCGCGCACCTGGTCGGCGGAGGAGTCCCACGGACGTGGACCGTCCCGTGGATTGAATCGTGGCGTCTGGGGGAGCCGCCGGCCCTCTCCGACGCCCCGCGCGAGGTCCGCCGACTTGTCGACGAGCTGCACGCACTGATCCGCCCCGGTGCCGACGGCACCACCAACTGAAAGGAACAACGATGAGCATCGCTCTGACCCTGACCCAGGCCGCGACGGACTTCGTGGCTCTCCTGCCGCTCCAGGTGCCGGACCCGAACCCGGTCCAGCCGCCGGGAACTGAGGGCTTCACGTCGATCATGGGCTGGGCCAAGTGGGTCGCCCTCGCCGTGTGCGTCCTCGGTCTGATCGCCGCTGGTGCGCTCATGGCCATTCAATCTCGCCGCGGGGAGGGCGGCGAGCACGTCGGCAAGATCGGGATGGCGCTCGGTGGCGTCATCGTCATCTCCGCGGCCGGCTCGCTCGTGGGCTTCCTGGTGAGCTGACCCGAAAGGTACTGCAATGGCTGAAGACACCGATCAGAAGAATCCGTTTACCCGCACAGGCTTCATCCTCGCGGCGGTTGTGGTCGCTCTCGTCGTAGTGCTCGGCGTCGTCGTCGGCGTGGTCAACGCCACCCGATCCGATCCCGAGTCCCAGTCCTCGCCGTCGCCGTCAGAATCGAGCGCCGCCCCAACTGCCGACGAGTCGGCGGCTGCGGGCGGCGCAAGTGTTTGTGGGCTGAGCGGGGAGGTGCTGAGCGGGTCCATCTCGACAGCACCCGCCGCCAAGTGGGAGTACCAGGGCACGGTGGCGTATCCGACGTCCAGCGAAGCGGGGCCGGCGGACACCAAGAACGGCGTGCGGACCTGCTTCCAGCACTCGCCCGAAGGTGCCCTGTTCGCGGCGGCTAACGCCGTCGTGCAGGGCAGCGACGAGTCCACGGTGAAAGCGTGGCTCGATTACTTCGTGACGGGCTCCGCCCGTGACCAGGTGCTCTCAGCCGGGGCCGGCTCCTCGACCGGCTCGGGCACCCGCGTGGAAATCGCGGGCTTCCGGGTCCTGGCCTACGACGGCGACTCCGCTCGGATCGACGTCGCCGTGCGCGGCTCTACCTCGGGCAAGACCCTCAATCTCTCGATGGTCTACCCGCTGGTGTGGGAGGACGGCGACTGGAAGCTCAACGTCACCGATGCCAGCGCACCGATCGACGTGGCCACGATCCCGGACCTGGCCGGATATATCACCTGGGGGGCGTAATGGCTGACGGATGCAGCGGTTGGAGCTTCTTCAACCCAATGTGCCACGTCAGCGAGGGCGTCCAAGCTGTCGTCGGTGATGCGATCGAGAACATGGCCAACGCCGTCATGGAGGCGTTCGGTAAGGCGGTCGCGTCGCTCGGCACGATCTGGGTTCACCTCGGAACCCCGAACCTGACGGGTTCGGGCGGGTCGTCGTCTATCTCTGCGGGATCGTCCGCGCCGAACTCGGGCAACATCACCACGGTCTTGTCCTACGTGACGTGGATCAGCTTCGCGGTGGCGGTGCTGAGCCTGTTTGCTCTGGGCGCGATCATCGCCACGCGCATGCGTGCGGGCGAGGGCATCGCCGCCGTCGGCAAGATCGGCCTGGTGCTGGGCGCGGCGGTCCTAATCTCCGCGGCCAGTGCGATCGTGTCGGGGCTCATGCCGTCGGGGCCGAACAACGCCTCGGGGGCGGTCCTGTTCCTTCAATCGAGCCTGTGGTGGTACATGGGTGCCGCGGCGATCGTCTCCGTCGTGATCGGCGGGGCACGGATGGCCTGGGAACAGCGGGCCGAGCCTGGGCGCGAGACCGTCAAGAGCCTGCTGACCCTCGTCGTGGTCGCCGGCGCGGGAACGACGATCGTCGGCCTGCTGGTCACGGCCGCCGACTCGTTCTCGGTGTGGGTCATCAACTCGTCGCTGGACTGCCAGGTGAACGTCGAGGGCTCCGCCTGCTTCGGCGAGAACATGACCGCGCTGCTCGCGCTGACCTCCGGGCCGGCCGGCGGCCTGGGCGCGATCCTCATTATCGTGCTCGGCCTCATTGCGATCCTGGCCACGATCTTCCAGATCGTGCTCATGGTCGCCCGCGGCGGCATGCTCGTCATTCTGACGGGCATCCTCCCGCTGTCGGCGTCGTTCACGAACACCGAGATGGGAAAGGCTTGGTTCAAGAAGTGCCTGGCCTGGCTGATCGCGTTCATCCTCTACAAGCCGGCCGCGGCGATCGTCTACGCGGCGGCCTTCCAGCTCGCCGGCACGGACGTGTTCTCAGACGACGGCAGCGGCTTGTTGGCGGTCCTCACCGGCCTGATGCTCATGATTATTGCCCTGTTCGCCATGCCCGCCCTGATGCGCTTTGTGACGCCGATGGTGGGTGCAATGGCTGGCGGTGCGGCCGGCGGAGCAATGGCCGTCGGCGCAATGGCAGCGGTTCCGACCGGTGCGGCGGCAGTCGGACGTCTGGCGTCCGGCAGTGGCGGCGGCAGCTCGGGGTCCGACGGTGCCAGCGGCCCCCAGGGTCCGTCTGGTGGCAGCGGTAGCGGTAGCTCCGCCCCCCAGGCGGCACAGAGCGCCGGTCCTCAACAGGCCAGCGGGGGCGCGGGCGGCGGAGCCGGGGCCGGGACGGGTGCAGCAACCCAGGGCACGGGCGCGGCCGCGGCATCGGCCGGCGGTGGTGGTGCTGCTGGTGGAGCCGCTGCGGGCGGCGCGGCCGCCGGCGGTGGTGCAGCCGCCGCCGGAGCGGCTGGTGGTCCGATCGGGATCGCCGCCGGCGCGGCGCTCGACGCGGGCAAGAAGGCCGGCCAGGCCGCCGCCGGAGCGGCGCAGAACCTTGGTGAGCAATCGACAGGAGAGGGAGGCGGTCCCGATGGCAGCCGTTGAGACAAGCAAGGGTCCGCGGACCTATGGGAACTGGCGACGCCCCACGTCGCCCGGAATCTTGGGCCTCGGCTCGGTCGGTACCGGCCTGCTGCTGGCGGGCCTGGTGGCCATCGTTATCACGGTGATGGTCGCCGGCCTGCTCGAAGCGGTCATCGTGACGGCCGTCCTCGGCTGCGTCATGCTGGCCGTGCTGACCAAGGACTCCCACGGAAAGAACGTGCTGAGCCGCGGCGGTGCCCGCATCGCCTGGTGGTCGGCCCGCTCACGCGGGACGAACGTCTACCGCTCAGGGCCGCTCGGCCGCGCACTGTGGGGCACCTACCAGCTCCCCGGCCTCGCGGCTCCGACGCGCCTCAGCGAGCACACCGACAGCTACGGCCGGCCGTTCGCACTGCTCTACACGCCGGCCACGTCGACGTTCTCCGTCGTGATCGGCACCGAGCCCGACGGTGCCGCACTCGTCGATCAGGAACAGATCGACGTGTGGGTGGCTGACTGGGGGCACTGGCTGGCCAATCTCGGAGACGAGCCGGGCATCGAGGCCGCGTCGGTCACGATCGAGACCGCGCCCGACTCGGGCACGCGGCTGCGCCGAGAGGTCGAGATGAACACCGACCACAACGCCCCGGAGTTCGCTCAGGAGATGTTGCGCGAGGTCGTCACCCGGTATCCGTCGGGTTCGTCGACGGTGAAGGCATACGTGGCGATCAGCTTCAACGCCTCGCACCGATCCGGCAGTAAGAAGCGCAAGGCCGAGGAGATGGCCCGCGAGCTGGCGGCACGCCTGCCCGGGCTCACGGCCGGTTTGCAGGCAACCGGCGCGGGTGCAGCGCACCCGCTGTCCGCCCAGGAACTCTGCGAGGCGATCCGCATTGCCTACGATCCGGCCGCCGCGGTGCTGATCGACGAGGCACACGCCTCCGGCGAGACGCCCGAGCTGAGCTGGCCCGACGTCGGTCCCTCGGCCGCGCAAGCGTCCTGGGGCGGATACCGCCACGATTCGGCGTACTCCTGCACGTGGGCGATGACGTCAGCTCCGCGCGGCAACGTGCAGTCGGGCGTGCTCGCGCGGCTGCTCGCCCCGCACCGCGATATTGCTCGCAAGCGCGTGACGCTGCTGTACCGGCCGATCGACGCGGCCAAGGCGGCCGCGATCGTCGAGGCGGACCTGCGCGCCGCGGAGTTCCGCATGACGTCGACGAGCAAGCCGGCCGCCCGCGACAGCCTGGCGGTTCGTGCGGCGGCGGCGACTGCTGGTGAGGAAGCTTCCGGGGCCGGCCTGGTCCAGTTCGGGATGCTGGTCACCGCCACGGTGGCCGACCTGGACAAGGAGGCCGACGCTCGCGCGGCGATCGACAACCTGGGAGCGACAGCGCGACTGAGGCTGCGGCCCGTGTACGGGTCGCAGGATTCGGCGTTCGCTGCCGCCCTTCCCCTGGGCCTGGTGCTGCCCAAGCACATTCAGGTCCCGGCCGAGCTGAGGGAGAAGCTGTGAGCGCGAAGAAGCAGAAGATCAGCCGCAAAGAGCGCAAGGAGAAGAAGGCTGCCGAGCGCGAGCTGCGCCCGATCCGCCCACCGATGCGCGGGTGGATCGGCCGCGGCCGCGGCCAGTCGGTCTACGTGCAGCAGGCCGACGAGTGGCGCGGCACCACCGTGCAGGTCTGCGGCATGTGGCCCTATGCGATCGGGACTGGCACGCCGATGGTCGGCGTGCCGCTGGGCCGTCATATCCACACCGGCGCGACGCTGTGCTGCGATCCGATTAGCTGGTTCCAGCGGGCGAAGCTCATTAGCAACCCGTCGACGTTCGTCCTCGGGAAGCCCGGCCTCGGCAAGTCCACGATCGTTCGCCGTATGGCGACCGGCCTCGCCGGCTACGGCGTGATGCCGCTGGTCCTGGGCGACTTGAAGCCCGATTACGTCGACCTGATCGAGGCGATGGGCGGTCAGATCATCACTCTGGGCCGCGGCCGCGGCTACCTGAACGTGCTCGACCCCGGCGAGGCCACGGAAGCGGCCGCCCAGCTCCGCGCTGCCGGCCATGAGAAGGAGGCCATGCAGGTCATGGCCGACGCTCACGGTCGCCGGCAGACGATGGTCTCGGCACTGCTGACGATCCTGCGCGCCGCGCCTCCGACGGACCGCGAGGAGACGATCATCGACCGCTCCTTGAAGTGGCTCGACGAGCACCACGACGGCGTTCCGGTCCTGGGCGACCTGCTGAGGGTCATCCAGGAGGGTCCCGAGGAGGTGCGCGCCGTGGCCCTGGACCGTGGCAGCGACGAGCGCTACAAGGCGATCACGGAGAGCCTGGAAGCCTCCCTGATCGGCCTCACTGGCGGCGGCCGCCTCGGTGAGACGTTCTCGCGGCAGACGACGAACCCGATGCGACGCGACGCCCCCGTGGTCTACGACGTCTCCGCGATCGACGACTCGGAGATGGACCTACAGGCCGCAACGCTGCTGGCGTGCTGGTCGGCCGGCTTCGGCACGGTCAACGTGGCCAACGCCCTGGCCGATGCTGGCCTCGAACCGCGACGCCACTACTTCGTCGTCCTCGACGAGCTGTGGCGGGCGCTGCGCGCCGGCCGCGGCATGGTCGATCGTGTCGACGCCCTGACGCGCCTCAACCGGCAGCGCGGCGTCGGGATGGCGATGATTTCGCACACCATGAGCGACCTGCTGGCGCTTCCGACGGAGGAGGACCGCATGAAGGCTCGCGGTTTCGTCGAGCGCTCGGGAATGGTGATCTGCGGCGGTCTGCCGGCCGCCGAGATGCCTCAGCTCACGGCCGCGGTGCCGTTCTCTGAGGCCGAGCAAGACCTGCTGATCGGCTGGCAGGACCCGCCGGCGTGGGACCCGTCGACGGGCCGCGAGGCGGAGCCTCCCGGCCGTGGCAAGTTCCTCGTGAAGGTGGGCGGCCGTCCGGGTATCCCCGTCGATGTGCAGCTGACGAGCATCGAGAAGTCGATCAACGACACCAACCGGCTCTGGCATGAGCAGTCGCGCGTCGGCCGGCGTGCGGCCCATAGCGCCCAGGAGGTCGACGCATGAGCACCCCGAACAACCGTCGCCGCGATCCGGGCGGGATCGGAGCTGAGGCGATCCTGCTGTGGGTCGGCATCCTGGCCGTCGTCGTCATCGTCGGCTCGGTCTACGTGGCGATGCAGCTCGGCCATCGCATCGCCGGCTCGGGAGCGGAGCTGCCGGGCGATCCGTTCTCGCTGCTGTTCGGTCTGCTGGGCGGCAAGCTGGACTGGCCAGGGGCGGCCGGCTGGTGGGTGCTCGGCGGCATGCTCGCCGTGTTCCTGGCCCTCGGTGTCCTGGTCGCCCTGGTGGTGCATCGCATCCGCCGGGGCCGTAGCCGCGTCGACCGCGCGGCAACCTACATGGGCCGCGGCCGCGACGTCGAGGCACTGAGCCGCAAGTCAGCCCAGGCGACCGCGAAGCGCCTGGGCGTGGCCGATTCTCCCGGTGTGCCGATCGGTCGCACCGTGACCGGTGCGCACCCGCTCTACGGCTCCTGGGAGGACATGCACATCGACATTTGGGGGCCTCGAACCGGTAAGACCACCTCGCGGGCGGTCCCGGCGATCCTGGACGCTCCTGGGGCAGTTCTCGTGACCTCGAACAAGCGCGACGTCGTAGACGCCACGCGCGACGTGCGGGCCAAGGCCGGCCCGGTCTGGGTGTTCGATCCCCAGGCGATCGCGCTGGAAGAACCGAGCTGGTGGTGGAACCCGCTCAGCTATGTCACCGACGAGGTGAAGGCGGCCAAGCTGGCCGAGCACTTCGCCGCCGGCAGCCGCGACCCTGGGGCCAAGACCGATGCGTACTTCGATCCGGCTGGCCAAGACCTCCTGGCGGGGCTCTTGCTCGCGGCCGCCCTGGACAACCGGGCGATCACTGACGTGTACACGTGGCTGACGCGCCCGATGGACGATACGGCGGTCGACATTCTGCGTGCGCACGACTTCACGCTGACCGCCGATCAGGTGGCCGGCGTCGTCGACGCACCGGAGAAGCAGCGCGGCGGCGTGTTCGGCACCGCGCAGCAGATGGCCTCCTGCCTCACGAATCGCCAGGTCGCGACGTGGGTCACCCCACGCGGTGCAGCCGACACTCGGCCGCACTTCGACCCGGCGGGTTTCGTGCGCGATGGTGGCACGCTCTACAGCCTCTCCAAGGAGGGTCGGGGAACGGCCGGCCCTCTCGTGACGGCACTCACCGTCGCCGTCGTCGAGGCGGCCGAGGAACTGGCCGCTCACTCGGCCGGCGGCCGCCTGAGCACACCTCTGGTCGGTGTGCTCGACGAGGCCGCGAACGTCTGCCGCTGGCGCGAGCTGCCGAACCTCTACAGCCACTACGGCTCGCGCGGGATCGTCCTCATGACGATCTTGCAGTCGTGGTCCCAGGGCGTCGAGGTCTGGGGCGAGTCCGGCATGAAGAAGCTCTGGTCGGCCTCGAACGTGAAGGTCTACGGCGGCGGTGTCAGCGAGGCCGCGTTCTTGGAGGACCTCTCTCGCACGATCGGGGATTACGACCGGCTCGCCACGTCGTCATCCTACGGCCGCGGTCAGCGCACGGTCTCCCAGCAGCTCCACCGTGAGCGCATCCTGGACGTCGCGGACCTCGCGGCCATGCCGAAGGGGCGCGCCGTGGTGGTCGCATCGGGATCTCGCCCGACGCTCATTCGCACTCAGCCCTGGATGACCGGCCCGCACGCCGACGAGGTGCGGGCGTCGATCGCCGCGCACGACCCCCAGGCCGAGCGCACGATCCGAGAAGCCGAGACGGAGGTGGCCACCGTGGAGGCCACCGTAGAAGCGGAGGGAGCATCATGAGCGACTGGGGAGATGACGAGCTGGACGAGGGCGGTATCGAGGCGCAGCCCGTCGACGTCGACGGCGACGCCACCGACGATCAGCCGGCCCCCGAGCCCACGCTCTACTACGGCTCCGTCGACGAGTTCCTGCGCGAGTACCTGCGCAACGTCTACCGACGCAAGATCGACGGCAAGACGCGCGTGTGGGCGGCCCGCTGGTGGGAGTACGACGAGGCGGTGATCCGCATCGAGGCGCTGTGGCGGTCCTGGGAGCATCTGCGCCAGGACCCGAGCACCGGCATGAGCGTGTGGTGGCGCGACCACGCCGACCACCACATGTCGGTGCTGATGGACCCGCAAGGCCCGTTCGCGGCCGCCGACGCCACCGCCTCGGAGAACCAATGCAGCAAGGGCCAACCGCTGCCCTACACGCCGCCGCCGGCCGGTCTGTTCCCGGACGTGCGGGAGTCGGCCGACGACTGACCACACGACACGCAAAGAGGGACCGCACCTGGTGGGTGCGGTCCCTCTCTCGTTGCGGTCGAGGCCGGCGCGCTCACCGGCTCAGGCCGGTGCGCTGAATCTGCGCCCCTCGTGAGCCGCGCGTCTTGCGCGCCTTCGGGGACTTGCCGCGATCGGCCTTGACGGCTTCCGTCGCCGGCTTGGCCTGGCTGACGTCCGCTCGCATCCTCGTGGCCACGGTCTCCTCGCTGATGCCGCGCGATTCCAGGTCCCGCGCTGTGCCCTCGCGACGCTCGGAACTGTCGTACATCGTGCGACCGTCCTCTCGTGCCCGGTCAGCGATGGCCTCGCGCTGCTCGGCCTCGGCCAGCGCGCGTGCGCGCTCGTCGGGATCGGGCTCGTACTCTGCCGCTGCCCGCGCCTCCGCCGCTCGCTGATCCTCCTGGTTGGCCTGCGCCACGAGACGCTGTGCCTCCGCGTTCTCCGACGCCGCACGCGTGCGCTCGGCATCAGCCTGGGCGCGCTCCTGCTCGGCACGCTCGACCGCTGCTCGCACCGCCGCCGGATCGGCGTTCGTGCTGTTGACGTCGACGCCGTAGCGCGTGCGCAGCTCGTCGTTCATCCGCTGCTCGGCTCGCACCGCCTCGGGGTCCTCCTGGGACCACGCGCGAGCGACCTGGTAGGTGCGTCCGATCACCTCGGGCGTCGCTCGATCCCACCAGTCGGAGCGGTGCACGTTGGCCAGCTCGGCGCGTGCGGCGCGCTGCTCGGCGGCCAGTCGTGATTGCAGCTCGCGCGCTTCCTGCTCGCTCTGTGCCTGGGCGCGCCGTAGGGCCTCCTCGCGGCCGCGGGCGATCCTCTCGCCCACCTGTCCGGCGGCCGTCACGAGGACCCGTAGCTGGCCCTCGAACGCCTCCTCGATTCCATCGGTTTCCTCAGCCATGACGGCCTCCTTCCTATCGTTCCGGTCCGCGGTCTGCGCCCGGTGTGCTGTGCTGCCGCGTCCGTGCCGGCTCGATCTTGTTCGGCACGGGCGACGCTGCTTCCGTGGCCGACTTCGCTTGCCCGGCTTGCAGCCGGTCGAGCATGGCCTGGGCCTCGGGATCGAGGTCCGCCGGCCGTGTCATCGTGGCCGTCGCGGTGCCGCTCGGTGCGGTCGCCGTCGCCGGGCTCGGCATCGCGTCACGGACGCGCACCAGGCGCGCTCGTGTGTCCTCTGCGAGGAGCTGAGCCTGGCGTGCCTGACCGGCCGCCACGGAGGCGTCGTAGACCGCCTGAGTCAGACGGAGCAACTGCCGGATCATGGCCGCCTGTGCCACAGCACCCTGCCCGCCGCGTGCGGCACTTGCCAGCAGCATCGCAGCGCCAGAGATGGCAACCGTGCCGGCCTTCTGCGGCTTCACGGTGCGCCGGTACGTCTGTGCCGAGCGCGACAGTGCATCCGCCGCCGCGGCCAGGTCTCCCGGTGTCTCCTCGGTCGCGTTGGACCACGCGGCGAGGGCTCCCGCCGTCTGGCGTGCAACGGTCGCCCAGGTGTCCCGATCGTCGACGGGGATCGAGCGCAGCCGGTCCACGAGCTGGCTCAGCTCGGCGTTGCGCTTATCCCACAGCTCCGGGTCTGGTTCGCTCGCTTCGCGTCCAGGTGCGACCACGCGCCGGCCCCGCTTGGCGGCGTTCCATTCGTCCGCCGCTTCGCTCGCGCCGGTGACCGTATCGGGCCAGCCGTCGCGCAGCCTGGGCAGCGTGAGGTCGCGGCCCAGGTGGCCGCCGCCGTACCAGATCGGCCGCTCGCCGGCCTGCGGCCGCTCGGCCACTGAGTAGCCGGTGATGACGTCGGTTCGGCCGTCCGCATAGCGGGGCCGGACCAGCAGCCCAGACCGCCGCATGCGACGCACGAACTCGGCTTCGCTATCGCTCGCTGTCGAGGCCGCGCGCACCTTCAATGCGAGCAGGTAGCGCGGCTGATCGGTGCGCAACTCCGACGCGATCCGTGCCTGCCGGTCGTCGCCGGCCAACGCCTCCCAGGTCGGTGCGTCCGCGCCCAGCTTCGACCGGGTTCGCTCGTACTTTGCACGCGCGCGGGCACGTGCCTGAGCCTCGCGCTCGGCGGGGTCGTAGCCGCGCGTCGACCGCTCGGCCTTGACCGATTCCAGCTGCTCTAGGCCGTACTTGGCTTCGAGCGCTCGGGCGGCCGACTGTGCGCGCCGGAAGTCGTTGTGAATCGACGCCTTGGTGCCGTCCTCGCGCACCAGATTGACGGCGATGTGAATGTGATCGTTGCCGTTCTTCGACACGCCGTGTCGGACCGCAACCCATCGGCACGGGGCCTTCGGGCTGTCCGGGTCGTCGAACTCCATCGCGCGCACGAAGTCGCCCGCGATCTTGTTCCACTGATCGTCGGTCAGCATGCCCTCGTCGGCGCGCAGCGACAACGAGCAGTGCCAGACGTGCCCGCCGTTGATCTGCGTCTCGTAGGCCGTCCGAGGACGGTCCAGATGACGCGCGATCGACAGGGCCGAATCGCGATCCAGCTCGGCATCGTCATGCCACGCCAGCAGCGCCGGGTCACCACCGACCAGGTGCGGCTCGGTGTGCTCGTTCGACCGTCCCGGACCGACCAGGTATGTCATCAGTCCAGACATGCGATCGCCGCGCACGACGTTGGGCATCATGACGTGCTCATTTCGTCGATGGCCTGGTCAATCCGCCCGGCGGTCTCGCGCACCTTGGCGAGTGTTGCGCGCAGCTCCGCGCGCAGCTCGCCGGTCGCGTTGGTCGCCCGAGCAATCTGGTTGACGTTGTTCGACAGGGCGGCCAGAAGCCGGTGCATGCCGAACAGCTCGGCCATCGCCCGCTTGCGTTCCGTGGGGGTCTCGGACGTCTCCGATGCCAGCGCCGACTCAACCAGCAGCCGCGGGATCGTGACGTGCTGGGCCTCGGCCAGGCGCAGCAGCATGCCCTCCTCCTCCGGCGTCACCTTCACCTCGTGACGGTGCTGCCGACCACCGCTGACGTTCGCACGTCGCCGGCGCGCGAACAGGCGACCTCCGGGAGTCTGCTCGTCCACGAAAACCACCTGCCTCTCAGCCCAGCGCAGCGACCCCGCCCCGTGCGGGGACCACACTTCCAGTGTGCCGCATCCTCGGCCCCGTGTCGAGGATCAAGCCCACTTAGCCCGGCTAAGTGTATAGCTTGCTCCGTCTGGGACTCCTATCGCTGTTGGCTCACGTCGGCAGACGGGAGCCGTCGCGGCTCCGCCGCGCCATGCTGTTTCCACGTCGACAAACGTCGACGTAAAGCGAGTGAATCCGTACGATAGAGACATGAGCAAAGAACCGAGCATTGAAGAAGCGATCGAGCGCGCCAAGCGCGCACAAGAGGATCGGATCAACGCGATCCGCGGTGTCGGTGAGGCGCGCCAGAACCTGGCGGACGTCCGCGAGGTCACCGAGCGCGAGCTGGCCGAGCTACAGGCCAAGATCACCGAGCGCGTGCGTGAAGCTGAACGGTCCGACGTGAAGGCGTACAACGCGGCGCTGAGCGCCGGTTGGTCGGTCGATGAACTGCGCAAGATCGGCTACGCGGAACCTGAGAAGAAGAAGCGCACGCGCCGGCGCTCCTCGGGGCGGTCGTCCCTGTCGACGACCTCGGCCCGGCCGGCGTCTGCGCCCTCCGAAAGTGGTCCAGTCGACGCCACCGTGAACGGTGGCGAGGGTCCGTCTGTAGGTGCGTAGCGTCACCCCCTGACCACCTGTGGACGGCTCCGGCTATCGCCGGGGCCGGACCCGCCCACAGGTGGACAGCGGGACCCTCGGTAACCGCCCGCACACCGGCCGCACCGTCACGTCATCGCGGCACGTTGCAGTCACGCTAGTGCGGCCCGTGCACGGCCTAGTTGAGTGCAGGGTTCCCCCTCCCCCTGACGCCGTGATTCTCACACAGCTCAGACCCCCGTCAAGTGCGCTTCGCGTCACTACGTGATGCGGCTCCGCCGCACCCTTGACGGGGGTCTGCTCTGTGCAGGGCGGCATTTATCAGGGGAAGGGGGAAGAACGGTTAGGGCTTCGCAGCTCCGACCCGCTCCGGGGTCTCCTCGTCGAGCTTCGCCAGCGCGCGGGCGACCGTGGACTTGCCGACTCCGAGCACCGCGGCGATGTGCACGAGGGTCTTTCCCTCGGCGCGCATCTGCGCAGCAGCGGCCACGCGCCTCGGCGTCATCACCGATGGCCGTCCGCCGACGCGGCCCTGGGCGCGCGCGTGCGCCAGACCGCGCCTGGTGTTCTCTCTGATCGTGTCGACGCGGAGCTGTGCGAACACGGCGACGATGCCGAACAGGGCGCGGCCCATCGGCGTTGTCGTGTCGATGTCCGGCTCGGTCAGACTGCGGATGTTCACGCCGCGCTCGGCCAGGTCGTTGATCGTCTCGATGGCCATCTTCTCGCTGCCGGCGATGCGATCCAGCCGGCGCACCACGAGCGTGTCACCGGAGCGCAGATAGTCCAGGCACGCGATCCACTGCGGCCGGTCCTTGACGCGACTCGACTCGCCACGATCGACGAACACTCGCGTCGCTCCTGCGGCGCGCAGCTCGGCCTCCTGGGCCTCGGGATTCTGCTCGCGCGTGCTCACCCGCGCGTAGCCCACAACGCTGCTCACCGGCTTGCCTCTCGTGCCATGGTCTGCGGCCTGGTCGCCGTCGGCGGCAGAGCCGCGTCGGACGCGAGCGGAGCGCTCACAGCGGCGCGTGCGCTGCGGGGAAAGCTCGCCTGAACGAGCGAGCGTTCCTTGGCGTCGGCGGCTTCTGTGAGTGGCCCGTCTCCCTGGTAGCCCCACTCTTCGAGGTAGCCCTCGCTGTAGAGCGTGCGGGCGGGTGTGCGAGCTGTGATGACATTGCCGTCTGCCGATCCGTCCGTGGACGATCGGTAGGACTCGTCGACGGCGTAGCTGCGCGACAGGGCCACCCAGTCTCCGGGGTTGATCTGCGTGACACCGAGGGGCACCGCTCGATAGACGGTGACGAGGCGATCGGGGTCGCCTGACTGAGCGGCCGCGCGCACCTGCCTGATCGTCTCGTCATACGTTCCGCCGTACCAGTCGGGGTGCTCGAACACGTCGCGAGGGAATACCTGGTCATGTGCTCCACCTACCTGGTCCAGGCGTACGGTGGTGCCTTCTTCGTCGAAGCTCGGCGCGCGGTGTGAGATGCGGTAGCTGTCGGTCATCGTGCCATGCCTTGGTCGTGGGGTCCGTAGCCGCTGGGGCCACGGTAGGGATGCTGCTGGGGCTCTCCCGGTGCGCGTCCGGGAGCCTGTCGCGGCGACCTCGGATAGCTCGCGCTCAACGGTGAGCGCGAGCGTGCCGCGGGGTCGACGCCGCGTGTCGATCGCCGGGTTCGCTCGGCGGCGGCCGCGCGAAACACCGGCACCATCGCGTCCGGGACCGGGACGTCGCTGCCGGGGTCCGGGCTGGTGAGCACGCTGGCGCGGTTCCAGACCTCCGGCGTGATCTGCGCGAAGTCCAACGTGAAGCGCGACTGCTCGGCCACGTGCTCCATGAACACCTTGGTCGATCGTCCGTTTCCCTCACGGAACGGGTGCGCGAAATTCGCCCTTGAGAACACGTCGGCGGCGGCCTGAGCGAACTCGTCTCTGTCCATGGTCGACCAGTCCGCGGCCCGCACCCGCGTGCCCAGCTCGTCCAAGTATGGGCCGATGCGCTCCGTGGCCAGGAAGTCGGTATAGCCGCGTCCCAGCTCTGGTGGCCAATGCTTGCTCATGTTCACGGTCCGGTACTCCCCCGCCCACTCGTAGACGTCCTGGAACAGGTGTCGGTGGATGGCGCGCATGTGTGCGGCGTCGTAGGTCTTGGGGATCGTCACGTCGCCGCGCAGCAACTCCGTCGCGCGGCCGGTCGTCTCGATGTACTCGAACCGGGCCAGCACGCGCGGATCGTGCTCGTCGTACAGGTTCCGCAACGTGCCGTCGCCGGTTACCGGATTGATCGTCTCCGGATAGAAGTACGACTCCCAGCTGTCGTAGCGCCAGGCCATGTCACCGGCCGGCGGGAACCGGACCGGCGACTCGTCGCGCGGCAGCGTGGCCGCGCCGGCGGTACTCGCGAAAGTCGATCGCGCCGCGCGCCAGGTCGGTCACGTTCTCCACGTCCTCGCGAGTGGGCTCGAAGCCCTCGTGCCAGCCGGCGGCGAGCGACTGCCGCACGGCGTTGCGCTGGGTGGCGTCGAGCTGTGCGAACAGCTCGGGCCAGCGGTCCTCGACGTCGAACTTCTCCATGACGGGCCTCCCCTTTCGTGGGTTCTACACCCATTCTACCTGAATTCCCGAAAACGGTCTAGAGTCGGTTTTGACTCGCTGGGGTTTCGGTCCTGGGTTTCGGGCCGGCGTGTCGCGCATCGCCGGCCGCCTGCTGACGATGGCCCGGAAACGATCGTTAGCGGAACGGGTTGTCTCATGCAGCGTGTCGGCTTCATTGCAGATTCGTGCGCGCATCCTGAGCGGGCGGGCGTTGTAGCTTCCGGCCTCGCGGCATTCCGGGCCCTACATCGACCAAACCTTGCACTTCGGCCACGTACTGCTCTGCGAGCTTCTGATTCGCTGCCACCGTGCGAATCTCGACACCAGCTCTGTCGGCGGCGATAGTTAGCGGGCCGATCAGTCGTTCGCGGAGAGCCTTCCCCTGGTGATGACCAGGCTCGGCGGCTACGTGATCCGCAATGTGCCATGCTCCGCGCTTCGCCACTATCGCGAGAACAGCATTTCTTTCAGGGCTCATGTAGTAGCGAGCTGAACGGCGAAGTATCATCCCCCACACAATGACTGTCATCGGGATAAAGAGCACGAGGTGGAGAGCCGTCAGAACAGACGATACGACACGACTGCCGAAGGGGCCGCGCGTGCTTCCATGAATGAATGCTCATGTACGGTAAGGAAGCAAGCAACCGAAAACAAGAGATAGACCGCCAGCACTACACTATTCCGAACCAAAGACCAAAAGATAAGCATTGTGGGAAAATCTAAACTTTTGGATTTTCCTACAATGCCAACTACGGCGGAATCCCTCCCACTCCTTATATCTTTCTGTATACATTGAATTTGTATTTAGTAAAATGCAGACAACACCACGGATCGGCTTTTGGTTGGACAATTCCAACCAAACACCACAGCAGACAGCAGAAAACATTCTGAACGCTAGGAAGCCGGTATGATTGTTACATATAAGGGGAAGAAAAATTTCTCTGGGGTCTCCACTTAACCGGAGTGGGTTTTGCCTGTTGAGCGCCATGGTCGG
>CAZKGO010000061.1:0-29362 GCA_964552235.1 uncultured Spirochaetales bacterium
GAGCGGGCGCGGCGCGCCGGCTGGGCTGCGGGGCGGCCGCGGCGAGCAGGCGCGTCGCGCCGGCGGGCTACGCCGCGGCCAAGGGCGCGGTTGCCCCGCAGCCACGGTTGCTCTACGATCACATCGTGTCCATCGATCTCGACCGCGTGAGGGAGTTCCTCGCCCGCAAGGACGAACGGCGCCGACGCGAGCTCGACGAGCGGTTCGCACGAGCCAGCGCCGACTTCGAGCGGATCGTCCGCCACATCGCGGCGGTCTACAAGCCCCTGCGGATCTACCAGTGGGGTTCGCTGCTCGAGAGGGCGCACTTCAGCGAGATCTCCGATATCGACATCGCAGTCGAGGGCCTGCGAGGACCGGAGGAGTACTTCGCTGCGCTCGGTGACGCAATCCGAATGACCGATTTCCCCGTCGACCTGATCGAGATGGAGAAGATTCCGCCCGCGACTGCCGATCACATCCGCAGAACAAAAAGGATGATCCATGAGCGACCCGCGGATCCTTGAGCTGCTCGGCGCCATCGCGCGGCAGACGACGGCGCTCCAAGGCATCTACGACTCGCTCGAGCGCGCGATGGAGAGCGACGTCAAGGTGCTGAATCGCTCTGCCAACGCGGCCGTCATGGTCGCGGGGCTTCTGGACAACTACTACACGTGCCTCGAGACCTCCTTCGTGAGGATCTCCCACTTCTTCGAGAACAGCGTCGCGGCCGAGCGCTGGCGCAGCGAGCTCCTGGACAAGATGGCGCTCGAGATCCCGGGCGTGCGCATCGCGGCCGTTTCGCAGGAGAACTACGCCAACCTCGTGGAGCTGCTCAAGTTCCGCCACTTCCGCAGGTACTACTTCGAGCTGCAGTACGACTGGGACCGCCTGGAGTTCCTCGTGCGCAAGCTCCGCCAGGCCCACCCGATTGTCCGAAAGGATCTCGCGCGATTCGAGGAGTTCCTCAAGAGCCTGTAGCATGCGGCGTAGGTCCCGGGGGGCGCGCTGCGGGTTCTGCAGCTTGCATCGTGTGCCAATTTTGCGTATACTATGTCCACTTTGAGTGGACATAGCCTGCATCTATCGAGGTCCTCTCGTGCACAGTTCGACGCGTCGTCTCTGCGGCAGCGACTCGGGCGCGACGTATTCGACTACCAGGCGCTCATGGACTCGCTGGCTCCGCTGCGCAAGCCGCGCGACAAGGTCCGCAGAATGCTGGCAGCCGGGGACATCATCCGCCTCAGGAAGGGCCTCTACCTGTTTGCGGAGCGATTCAGGCGGGAGCCGATCTGTCGGGAGCTGCTCGCAAACCTCATCCACGGCCCTTCCTACGTGAGCCTGGAGTACGCCCTGTCGTTCCACGGGCTGATACCGGAGCGAGTGGAGGTGGTCACCTCGGTCTGCACAGGCCGATCGCGCCGCTTCGGGACTGCTGTCGGGACGTTCACGTACCGGTCGCTGACCGCGGAGCGATACTCCTGGGGTGCCGAGGTCGTCAGCACGCAGAGCGGCAGTTTCCTCATGGCCAGCCCAGCCAAGGCGCTGGCTGACAAGGTGTGGACCGACAAGAGGTTCGCCGGTGCGCGCACGAGCGACTTCGAGTCATACCTGTTCGAGGATCTGCGCATCGACCGCGAACAGCTGGCGACGATGCGCTGTCGGGATCTCATGGAGGCGGCCGGCGCGTGCGGCTCGCCGAAGATCCGCCGTCTGGCCAGGTTCATCGCGCGCGTTCAGGAGCGATTCGATGCATGAGGCCATCCGCACGATGCTCCAGCGCTACTCCGTCACCACCGCCGACGGGGCGGTGAACGCGCTCAGGGAGATCATGCAGCAGCTCGCGCTGCTGGGGCTCTGGCGCGGCAAGTTCTTTGAGCACGCCGCCTTCTACGGCGGCTCAGCCCTCAGGATGCTCCACGGTCTGCCGCGATACTCCGAGGATCTGGACTTTTCGCTGCTCAGGCCCGACAGCGGGTTCACGCTGGGAGCCTACGGCGAAGCTCTCAGACGCGAGATCGAAGGCTTCGGGTTCACGGTCGAGTTCCAGCAGCGCGCCAGGACGCGCCAGGGCCCGATCGAGTCGGCTTTCCTCAAGATGAACACGCTTCGGCAGCTCATCCTTGTTCAGCCCGCAGCCGAGGCGCTGGGCATTCATCCGGGCCGGCTCTTACGCATCAAGCTCGAAGTAGACACCGATCCCCCTCCAGCCTTCGAGATGGAGAGCCGCTATCTGCTCCAGCCGATACCCTTCTCGGTGCGGGTGTTCAGCCTCCCGGACCTGTTCGCGGGAAAGATGCACGCCCTCCTCTGCCGCCGTTGGGGCAGCCGCCTCAAGGGACGCGACTGGTACGACCTAGTGTGGTACGTCGGGCAGGGCACGCCGCTGCGGCTCCGGCACCTCGAGGCGCGCATGCGCCAGTCGGGGCACTACACAGACCCCGACCCGCTGAGCCCGCAGCGGCTGTCTGGGCTCCTCGTCGAGGCCGTGAACCGGCTCGACGTGGACCAGGCGCGCGAAGAGGTCTCGAGGTTCGTGAGCGATCCGCAGTCTCTATCGCTCTGGTCCACGGATTTCTTTCGCGACGTCGCGGCCAGGATCCGGACGGTTTGACCGCCACCGGAGGCGCGGTGCGCATCCGCGTGGCAGCGGCAAACTCCTCGTACGTCAAACCAGCCGAGAACGAAAGAGCCTTCTCCGCGGCGTCCAGCATGTCGCGAAGCGGGGCGGCGACGTCGCGTTCAGCCGCCAAAGTACTCCATCGTTTCCAGTACGCGCTCCCGGATACCCGGCTTCAAAGCGGCCGGCGTGACCAGATCGACGCGCGCTCCAAGACGCTTCGACAGATGATCGCGCAGACGCACGAACCGAAACAAGCCGACCGGGCGCTCGAAATCGACTATCAGGTCCACGTCGCTGTCTTCCCGCTGCTCCCCGCGAACATGCGAACCGAACAGGCCGATGCGGCCAACCGAGAAATCCCGGCGTAGCGTGGCGAGCTCGGCAGCAAGAACGCTGCGCACATCAACGTCTTTCATGCATTCGATCCCGCCCTTCGGAACAGAAGTGTAGCGCGCAGCGCCGCCGCTGTGAAGCCGATCGAGCCCGTCTTGGCGCTCTTCCAGGGACCAGGCCGTCGCGCAGAAAGCGCTTGCCGTATCCCCATGGCCGCGCCGCAGTTCTCGCACGTCCGTGCGGCGGCCTCCAACCGCGGCCCCGCGACGGCGCCGGCGGCAGCCCGCGCTGCTCACCCGCCCGCGGCGCGCGCCGCTGCGACCATGGCCCGCAGGTTCTCCAGGGGAGCTTTCGGCGGCACCTCGCAGCCGGAGCCGAGGATGAACCCGCCTGCGCCGCCGGCAAGGGCGATGGCGCGCGCGGCTGCGGCGGCGACGCATTCGGGCCGCCCGCGCAGCAGCACTTCGGTCGGGTCGAGGTTGCCCATCAGGCAGACGCGATCGCCTACAAGGCGTTTGGCTGTCAGCAGGTCGACCTTGTGGTCGATCTCGAGGATGTCGGCGCCGGTGTCCGCCATGAGGGACAGGATCCTCGTCGTGTCGCCGCAGATGTGCAGCAGCGCCACGGCGTCGCTGCGCCGGCAGTCCTCGCGCACCGCCGCGAAGAACCGCTTCTCGTAGGGCAGGACCCAGCTCTCGTAGATCGCCGGCGAGATCATGTCGAGGGAGGCCAGCGAATCGCCGGCCTGCACGATGTCAGCCCCGACAGCGAGAGCTGCCCGCGCAAAGGCGGTGAGCGCCTCGGTGGCGAGATCCATCAGTCTGCGCAGGGCGCGCTCGGTCGCCTCATTGGGCTCGACGGCGAGCAGGGCGAGCTCCGTAACGAAACGCTCGGCGCCCACGATGTGACCGGCGAGGGAAAAGGGCCCGGTGCCGGTCGCGCGGACCGCAACCTTCCCCTTGAGCTCCGATGCCAGGCGCTCGATGGCTTCGAGGTACACGGGCATGCGGCCGTCGCGGGTCGGGTCGGGCACCTGGAGGCGGTCGACGTCGGCGAGATCCTCCAGCGCCACGCGCGTGACCGTGGGCGTGCTGTCGGGGTGGTGCTGGACCTGGACGCCGAAGCCTTGGGCGATGTAGTAGCCGTCGGACTGGGGCACCACCGCGTCCTGGCCGAGGAGCTGCCAGGCGCGCATCTGCGCCTCGGCCATGAGGCGGCCCGAGCGGCAGTAGCGGTCGATGGGGACGCCGGCTGCGACCGCGCCCCAGTTGCCCATGTAGGGGGCTACGGGAACGCTGTCGGGGATGCCGCGGCGAGCTGCGGTGAGGATGCGCTGGAGGGAGGTCATCGCCGTCATCTTAGCGCGACCGGGCTGGGCCGTCATCCCCGGCGCGCTCGCCGCCCGACGCTGTCGGCGGCCGGCGCCGTCAGTGGCCGGCGCTTCGAGCGGCCGCGGCGAGCTTCTCGACGTACTCGAGGTATCGGTTCATCTCGTCGAGCACCGTGCGCCGGCAGGCGAGGAACTTCTTCCGAACGAGATCGAGCCGATCCCAGTCGTACTCGAACTCCACGTAGTATCGCTTGAAGTGGCGGAACGCGAGGAGGTCCGAAAGCGCGGCATAGGACTCGTCGGAGATCACGCGGTCGCGCACTCCCCTCACGGAATAGGTCATCCGCTTGAGCAGGTCCTTGTGCCACCGGCTCGCATCGAGCGAGTTCTCGAAGAACTGGCTGATGCGCACGAACATCGTCTCCAGACAGGTGTAGAAACTGACCATGACATCGGCGAGGATGATCGCGGTCTCCGTTGTCCTTTCCTTGAACCACGGATGGTTCTCGAACGTGTCGTAGTAGCCGGAGACGCGGCGCAGCACAGCCAGCGAAGCGCGCAGCTCGCTGGCAAGCGCGTCCAGGCGCTCAGCGGTTGCCATGCACGATCCTGCCCCGTTGCCGGATCAGCGCCGCGTACTCAGGCTCGATCCGCTCCAGCTCGACGACGTCCAGCGGGAAAGAGGTCATCGGATCGACGCGCTGGAGCAGCGCGAAGTACCGCTCGGCGCTTCCAAGGCCCTCCACCGCGATGTCGATGTCGGAGATCTCGGAGAATCGGGCCCGGTCGAGCAGCGATCCCCATTGCCACACGCGCTCGGGCCGGAACTCGCTGACGATGACGGCCAGGATGCGCGCAAAGTCCTCCGACGCTTCTCGGAACCGCTCGTCGAGCGCGATCGACCTACGTCGCTCCTTTTCCGCGAGATACGCGAGGGTCTCTCCGAAGCTGACCACCGGATCGGACCTCCACAAGCATTATAGGTACGGGCGCGTGTGGGAGCAAGGCGCCCAGGGTCCCGCGCCCCGACGGCGCGCCCGGCCTGCGGCATAGACCAGCTTTCTCAACCGTGCCAGCGGAGGTTCTGGCGTCAGCTCCAACGTTCTGCTCGACAGTGCGCCCACCACTACTTTCGCGACACCGCGGAGGCTTCGGCTTGTGCCCCAGCACGCTTCCAGAACTGCGCGTGCGCTTGCCCCCGTCCTGCCGCAATGCTCGCCCGCGACCTGTCCAGCAACGAGCGAAACCGCGGCGATCGCGATAGCAGAATACCCTCGAGATCGTCGTCGTCCGCCGGTGCGACAATCACGGCCACCGCTCGCCCCTTGCGGGTAATCACAACCGGCCCGGAAGCCTCTGCCTCCTGCAGGTAGGCACTCAGTTTGGCCTTTATCTCGGCCAACGAAGCGACCTTCATGGCGAGAACTCCTTTCCCCCGAAATGCAGTCGGTTGCCCTCTTTCACACCTATGGCGAGGATCCAAACCTCCCGCCGCTCCGCAATGATCTCGTAGAAGGCCCGAAAGCGATTGCCCGGGCCGCAACGCAGCTCCCACGTCGCGCCGAACGGCCCGGGAGACCGTTCCAGCGGCTTTCGGTTGCGCGTAATACCATCCGGCCCGAACGACAGCTGATCCGCAACTGCCTTACTCAGCAGGCGAAAGTTCTGCCGGCCGATTGCGCGGACATGGCTGTGGACCTCCGGAGCATACACCAGCGCATACTTCAACCTGCGAACCACAGACCAGAATTATAGTCATCTGCCAGCAGAAGTCAAGGCGCCGGGCGCCCCGGACCACGGGACCGC
The DNA here is from genome assembly GCA_964552235.1 of uncultured Spirochaetales bacterium. Lineage (GTDB taxonomy): Bacteria > Spirochaetota > Spirochaetia > SZUA-6 > CAVTHK01 > CAVTHK01. The sequence continues at coordinate 6,072 of CAZKGO010000061.1, forward strand.
CACGGCAAAGCTGGCGGGCGGCAGGTGACCGGTGCGCGGCCTTGGGCCCGGTCTCCGCGCGCCACCAGGCTTCGCTTGCGAGCGCCTGCGACAAGTTGCTGCCGCCCGTCGATCCGCCGCGGTAGACTGCGCACACCCCGTCAACGGGATCATCAACCGTAAGCGGAGGATGACGCCGGCAACCGCCCTTTGCCTGGCACGGTTCTTCGGCGACACGTCCGGGTTCTGGATGAATCTCCAACTCCGTTGGGACCTGTACCATGCTCAATCTTCAGAGGCCGATGCGCTGTCGAAGATCCGACCCCTTGAGGCCAGCAACATCCGGTAGGCTCAACCCGAAACCGGGGGACACCCAATAGATCGTTAAAGATGACGCCTCGGGCTGTGCTTCTGCTGTCGGCTTCGCCTGCGATGAGCTGTGGGCGGGCCACCCGAGTCGGCGCAGGCCAACGTCTCGATCGATCGCAGCTTCATTCCGACGGCGCGCTCGACGCGCTCGTTGAGGCGGCGCTCGGAGTCGGCTCCGCGCATCGCGCGCGTGTAGGCGGCGATGCGGTTGGCGACGGGCCCGCCGCCGTGGGTGTGCCGCACCAGGTGGTCGACGTCGGCGATGTCCCCGCGCCAGGCCAGCAGAGCCTGCAGCAACGCGTCGCGCACTTCGCGGGCAGAGGCTGCGCCGAACAGGTCGTTCTGCTCCCGCGGGTCGGCGATGCGGTCGTAGAGCCGGCCTTCGCCTTCGTCGTAGTAGTACTCGAGCTTCCATCGCCTGGTCGCCAGCGCGGCCGAGCGGTAGAGCGTGGCCACAGCGCAGCGGCGCGGGGACGGCTCGCCGCGCACCAGAGGCCCGTACAGGTCGAAGCCCTGGACCCCGGGCATCGCGGCCGCGGCGCCCGCCCCAGCCGCCCCGGCGCCCGCGCCTGCCCCCAGCCCCGCAGCCCCCAGGATCGTCGCGGTGATGTCGGTCCAGATCGCGAAGTCCGCGCGCTTGCCCTCCGGCAGAGTGCCCGGCTGCGAGAGGATCAACGGCACGCGCCACGACTCGTCGTAGTAGTTGTGCTTGTCGTTGAAGCCGTGGTCGAACAGCTGAAGCCCGTGGTCGGAGGAAAAGATCACCAGAGTACTACGACGAAGGCCGCTCGCATCGAGATAGTCGAGCAGCCGCCCGACCTGGGCGTCGCAGTAGGCGGCCAGGCCGTAGTAGAGCCTGCGGTACATGTCGATCTTCACGGGATCGGCGCGATCGGCGGTGTTGCCAATGGCCTCGCGCACCGCCTCGAACGGCCCGTCGATGTAGCCGCCCCGCTTCTCGCGGGCGGTCGCGTCGGGGTCGAGGGTGCCCACGAGGCGGCGCAGGTGCGTCGGCTGGCGCGCGATCTCCCCCTCGCGATAGTTGAGCGCGGGCAGCGTCGCGTCCTCGTACATGTGCGCCCAGTCGCCGGGCGGGTCGTTGGGCGAGTGCGGGCTCGGCATCGAGCAGAAGGCGAAAAAGGGCCCCTCCCCCGCCTTGACCGCGGTCTCGATCTCCCGGATCGTCGTGTCCACGAGGAAGGCGTCCATGAACAGCTCGGGCGGCACCGGGTTCGGATGGGCGCTCGAGCGGCTGAAGCCGTGGCGCCTGATGTGCTCGGCATAGAAGTCGTTGCAGTCCGTCCCCTTCTCGCCCCCGAGCACGTGGGCCACGTGAAAGGTCGCCGGGGTCGGCGCGAAGTGGGTCTTGCCGACCATGATGTTGCGATAGCCGGCCGCGGCCAGGGGATCGGTGAGCACGCTCAGATCCGTGCGCCGATGGATGCCGTTCTCGATGCAGCCGTGCAGCGGGGTGTGCAGCCCGGTGATCAGGCTGCAGCGGGCGGGCGCGCAGACCGGCGACGAGGAGTGCGCCTGCTCGAAGAGCACGCCTTCGGCAGCCAGGCGGTCCAGCGAAGGCGAGCGCGCGAACGGGCTGCCCATGCAGCGCAGGGTGTCGCAGCGCTGGGTGTCGGTGGTGATCAGGAGGATGTTCGGCCGTTCCATGGGGCCTCCAGCAGGGTTTCCAGCGCGGCCTTGATGTTCGCGAGCGGCGTGCCCGGCAGCACCGCGTTGGTGTTGGCCGGGATCCAGCCGCCGCGGCTGCCGAGGGTGCGACGCAGACCTTCGATCTCCGCCCGCACGTCCGCCGGCGAGCCGCTCCACAGCGTCTGCTGCACGTCGATGCCGCCGAAGAAAGCGAGGCGGTCACCATGCTCCCCCACCAGGCGCTCGACGTCCAGGGCGCTCGGCTGCACCGGATTCAGCACCTGCAGCCCGATCTCGATCAGGTCCGGCACGATCGCCATGATGTTGCCGTCGGTGTGCATCCAGACGTCGCGGCCTTTGCTCCTGATGCGATCGAACATCGCGGCGTAGCCGCTCTTGTAGTACTGGCGCCAGGTCTTCGGGTCCATGAGAAGGCTCGTCTGGGAGCCGAGGTCGTCGCCGACCATCACGCCGTCAAAGGGCAGCTCGAGCATGCGGTCGATGATCCGCAGGCTGAACTCGACCACCCGGTCGCGCAGGGCCACGAACTCGTCCGGGTACAGGTAAGGATCCATGAGAAGGTTCTCGAACCCGCGCAGGATCCACATCCGCTCGAACAGCGAGTAGCCGAAGAACCAGAGCCGGTAGCGGCCCTCGTTGGCAGCCACAAAGGCCTCGGCCTCGTCCGTGCGCCCGGGCGCTTGCGGGTCTGGAAAGCGATAGCTCGCGTAGCTCGCCCAGTCCTCGATCGGATGGTAGGTGACGTAAACCGCGTTCCAGCGGGCGCCCCACTCGCAGGCGCCGTCGCGGTGGTTGCCCGCTCGGCCCCAGGCCGGCAGGCCGTCCGGGGGCTGCCAGTCGCGCGGCGGGTTGTAGCAGAAGTACGACACCAGGTCCACAGGCGAACGCTCGATGAGCGCCCGCACCTCGGCGACGAGGCCGCGGTCGGGGTCGTCGTCCCATCGCGGCGGCATCGCCAGCCGAAAGGGCACGCGGCTGCCCGCCGGCGCCCGCCGCCCGATCGTGGCCCGCACCAGGTCGCGCGAGGTCATGGCAGCGGTCACGGCAGCGCCTTGCGCATCAGCATGGCCAGCGCCTCGCCGCGCAGCTCGGCGATCTTGGAAGCGTAGCGCGGATCGGCGATGCGGTTCTCGTGCTCGTGCGGGTCTGCCGCCCGGTCGTAGAGCTCGTCGAAGACCGCGACGCTCGAGCCGCCGCGCCGGTCCGGCTGCTGGATGTGCACCAGCTTGACCGTGCCGTCGGTGGCTGCAAGAAAGCCCTCTCCTTCGGCGAACACGTGCCGGTAGCCGCCGCGCTCGATGAGGGCGCGGTAGTCGAGCCCGTCGCCCCAGGCCGGCTCCGCCCGGCCGGCGACCCGCAGGCACGTGGCCATGATGTCGGCGTTGGTCACGAGCGAGTCGATCGCGCGACTGCGATTCTCGCCGGGATAGCGGACGAGGAGCGGGATGCCCCAGACTTGTTCGTAGGCGCAGTTGTGCTTGCCCCAAAGGCCGTGGTTGCCGAGCATCTCGCCGTGGTCCGCCAGCAGGATCACGAGGGCATCGGCGCCCCACTTGCGCTCCAGCGCGTCGAGGATGCGGCCGATCCACTCGTCGATCTGCGCCACGTTGGCGTAGTAGTGATGGCGGTGGCGCAGCCAGTAGGCCTCGTCGTAGCGGACGCAGGCGCCGCCCTCGGCCCCGGCGCAGCCGTCGATGCCGCCCGGCCCGCGCCAGCTCCTGTGGTGGATGCGCGACGGGTCGTCGAGCTCGCCTTCGCGGGTTGCGCGCAGGGTGTCGCGGCTCATGTCCACGCGCTCCAGGTACTCCGCCGGCGGGTCGATCGGGTAATGGGGCCCGCTGAAAGACACCCAGAGGAACATCGGCTGCGCCCGCGAGTAGCCTTCGACGTACTCCAGGGCCTTTCGTCCCACCCAGCTGTCGGGGTGCCACTCGCTCGGGCCGGGAAACGGAAACACGCGGCCGTTCTCGGTGCGCGCCCAGGTCGCGTCGCGGTAGGCTTTCAGGTAGCCGGCTGCGTCGAGCTCCTTGGAGTAGTCATCGTAGAACCAGACCGACACCTGCTTGTCGTCCTGCAGCGCGAGGTGGTCGATGCCCAGGCGCAGGTAGTAGTCGCGGAACTCGTCGTAGGGAAGCGTCCGGTCGGGCCGCGTCTCGCCGTAGGGCACGGGCGCGTAGTGGCACTTGCCGATGTGGGCCGTCGTGTAGCCCGCGGCCTTGAGCTCCGTGTAGAGGTTGGGCACTCCGGCGTCGAGGGCGCACTTGCGGAAGTTGCTGTAGGCGCCGCTGTTGTGGGGAAGCAGCCCCGTGAGGATCGAGCAGCGCGCGGGCAGGCACCAGGGGCTCACGGTGTAGGCGCGGTCGAAGCGGAGGCTCGAGCCCGCGAGGCGGTCGATGCTCGGCGTGGCGGCGGCGCGGCCGCCGTAGCATCCGAGCGCCTCGCGCAGCAGCTCGTCCATGGTGATCAGCAGCACGGGGGGCCTGTCCACGTCGTCACTCCTTGGCGCGTTCCATCATGCTCGCGAGCCGGGGGTTGTCGGCCCTGACCTCGGCGAGCAGCCGCTGCCGCAGGCTCTCGAGGCGCGGCCGCGCCGCCGCCTCGCGGGCGATGTTGCGCATCTCCCACGGGTCGGCCTCGATGTCGTAGAGCTCGTCCTCGTCGCGCATGTGGTAGATGTACTTGTCCGTTTCGGTGCGGATCGACATGTTCACTGTCAGGCGCGTCTCGTCGAGCTCCCGGGGATCGAAGTACTCTCCGCGGTGTCCGGGCTCGCCGTCCACGAGAAAGGTCTCGGCGGTCACGCTGTCGCGCACCGCAGGCCCGTCGGGCCGCTGGACCAGGGGGGCGAGCGAGAATCCTTCGACCGGGCGGTTCAGCGCCACCCCGCCGAAATCGGCCAAGGTCGGCATCACGTCGAGCAGCGACGCGAAACTCGCGACCCTGACCCCTCCGGCCAGGTCCGGATGGCGCAGCAGCAGGGGCACGCGGTTGGTCTCTTCGTAGCTCATCGGGTGCCCCTTCTGGAACATCCCGTGCGATCCCATCATGTCGCCGTGATCTGAGGCGTAGACCACGATCGTGCGCTCGAGCTGGCGCTGCCGCCGCAGGGCGTCGAGGATCTTGCCCACCTGCGTGTCCACCAGCGAGCAGAAGCCGTAGTAGTGGGCGATCAGGCGGCGCCACTCGCCTTCGTCCAGCCCCGTGTAGTCGGTGTAGTAGTGGCACCCGGCCACTTCGCGCGGCTTGCCGTCGAGGGGAGCGCAAAAGTTGGGCGGCAGCACGATGTCGGCCGGCCGGATCAGGCGGTCGTAGGGCTCGGGCACGATCATGGGAAAGTGAGGCGCGCTGTAGGAGACGACCGCGAAAAAGGGCTTGCCCTCGGGCCGCCGGGCCAGCGTCTGCAGGAACTGCCCGGTCTGCCAGGTCTCGATGTAGTGCTCGAGGGCGATCTCGGCCGTGCCGCAGGGCGCCTTGCCCGGCTGCCGCAGCTGCGCGAGATCACGCGCGGTGAGGTTCTCAATCATCTTGGGCACCAGCTCGTAGCCACGGGCCGTCGCATACGCGCGGTACTCCTCGATGTAGCGGCCCCGGTCCAGGCCGTCGAGCACAGCCGGGATCGCCGAGGAGTCGGCGAAGCCCATGCGTTTGGGCTTGGTGCCGGGCACGTGCCACTTGCCCGAGTAGAGGGTGTGGTAACCGGCGCGCGCGAAATCGGCGACGAGCCCGTCGTCGCGATACTCAGGCCGGATCGCGCACCAGTTGCCGAGCACGTGGTGGTTGCGCGCCATCCGCGACGTCCAGAGGCTCGCGCGCGCCGGGCAGCAGAGGGGAAAGGGCGTGTAGCAGCGGTCGAAAACCGCGCCCTGCTCGGCCAGCCTGTCCAGGTGCGGCGTCTGGGCCGCGGGGTTGCCGGTGCAGCCGAGTGTGTCGTGGCGCTGTTCGTCGCTGAGGATGATGAGGATGTTGGGTCTGTTCATGCGGCTTTGCCTGCGCCGGGGCGTTTTCGCGTGCGCCCCGGCCGCAGGCTCCCCTATTTGCCCGCCGACATCGCCTTGGTGAGGATCTGCTCCAGCTCGCGCAGTCCCATCTTTTCCAGCGTCGCCACGTGGCTGTCCCACTGGTCGAACGACGCCTGGCCGGCAATGAACTTGGCGCGCATCTCCGCGACGTAGGTGTCGAGGTCCGCCCGGATCTCCCTGATCCGCTGCGCCGCATCCACGTCCAGCAGCGGCGCGCGCTCGGTGACGCGGGGCAGGCACGCCTTGACCTTGTCGACGTAAAAGGGCATCGGCGTTCCGGCGAACGAAGGAACCACGTTCTTGTCCACGAAGTACCCGGGCGCCGAGCCGCCGCCCCAGATCGTGTGCTTGCCCAGCAGGCGGGTCATTCCCTCGGGCGCCTCGAGCACGCTCTTCTTGTACTGCAGCGTCCCGTCGGGCATCTCGTCGTAGAAGTCCTTGCCGACCATGCGCATGTGGGTCGAGCCTTCGACGCTGTAGAAGTAGTCGATCCACCGCATGGTGGCCTCGGGGTGAGCGTTGCGCCGCGTGATGGCAAAGGCTTCGACGTTGGTGACCGGCGGCTGGAAGTAGATCCACAGGTTGTCGCCCCGCGGCCCCTTGGGCGGCACCATCGCGTCGTACTCCTTGGCGTACTTGCCGGCGTTCCGCGGCTGGTACAGGGGCGTGAAGCCGATCCTGCCGGCCGCCAGCTTGCCGAAGTAGTCCTTGTTCGTGTGGGTGAGCACCTCGCGATCGAGCAGCTTCTCGGCGTACATGCGGGCCATGTACTGCAGCGCTTCCTTGTACTCGGGGTCGGCGATCTGGATGTGCACCTGGCCGTCGCGCAGGCGGATGGGGTAGTCGCCATCGTAGACCAGCTCGGAGGTGACGCCGAACATGCCCAGGATCCAGTGCATGGCCAGCTGCGGGTCGTGGGCCGAGTACGGCAGCTCGTCGCCCGGGTCGCCGTTGCCGTTGGCGTCCTGGTCGCGGAACGCCCGCATGACCGCCAGGAACTGCTGGTGATCCTCGGGCGCCTTGAGATTCAGGCGCTTGAGCCACGCGGTGTTGACGAGCGGATAGCGGTACACGATGTCCGAGAGCACAACAGAGATGCGCGGCAGCCCGTAGACGTGGCCGTTCGGGGCCGTGATCGACTGCCGCCAGCCGGGGTTCTCAGCCAGCAGCTTGGCCAGGTTGGGCGCCCACTGCGGGATCAGGCCCTCGAGCGCGATCAGGGCGCCGTCTGCGCCGTACTTCACCAGGTCGTCGGTCGTGAGGACATTCTTGATGAAGAAGTCGGGAAGGTCGCCGCTGGCGAGCACGAGGTTCTTGCGCTCGGCCACGTTGTCCATTCCTGGCGTCTCCCACTGGATGGCGATGTTGGTCATGGCCTCGTACTCTTTCCAGAGCGTCATCGTGCCCCAGGGCTGGTGCTGCGGATCCAGGCGGCCGAAGCCCTTGAGCGTGATCTTGTCCTTGACGATCGGGAAGCCGGTCGCGTTCACCCCGGCCGGAGCCGGGCGTGCTGCCTCGCCCGTAGGCGCCGCGCTCAGGCTCGCGACCGATAGGGCCAGGACCACCGCAAGCACGGCAAGCAGAGCCACGCTCTTTCTCTCCATGACATTCTCCTGCTGTCTGATCGCGCCCGTCACTCGTGGACGCCGGGACCGATCTGCCGACCGGCCCTTGTGCCGCCTGCGGGGCAGGCGCCCGCCCGCCCCGCCGCATCGGACCGCTATCTGCTGATCGACTCCTGCAGGATCTTCTCCAGCTCGCGCAGGCCCAGCTTGTCCAGCGTCTTGACCCAGCTGTCCCAGGCGGCGTCGTTGTTGATGTCGAGCTGCCCCGCTGCGAACTTGGCCATGTTCTCGGTGATGTAGACGTCCAGGTCGGCGCGAAGCTGCTTTTCCCGCTGGACCGCGTCGGCCGACCGGATGCCGGGCCGAACGCTCTTGTTGAGGTAGGGGCCCACGACCTTGATGTAGCTGAGCATCGGAGTCCCCATCATGGCCGGGGCCAGCTCGAGCTCTCTGAAGAACCCGGGGGCTCCGCCGCCGGGGAATATCGTGTGCGCGCCGATGAACTTCTCGAATCCGATGGGAGCCTCGATCACCTCGGGCTTGTACCTCAGCGTACCGTCGGGCTGCCTGGTGTAGAACACCCCCTCCTTGACCATGTAGCTGGTGATCGATCCCTCCCTGCTGTAGAACCAGTCGAACCAGCGCATCGTGGCCTCGCGGTGGCTGTTGGCCCTGGTCATGATCAGGGTATCGGTGTTCTGGACAAAGGGGCTGTCGTAGTTCCACGCCTGGTGGCCCTTGGGCCCCTTTGGCGGCACGATCGCGTCGTACTCGTTGGCGAACTTGGCAAAGTTGCGCGGCTGGTACAGCGGAGTAAAGCCGACGCGCCCGGCGGCACCCTTGGCGAAGTAGTCCTTGTTGGTCTGTGTGAAGATCTCCTGGTCCATCAGCTTCTCGCTGAACAGGCGGGCAAAGACCCTCATCGCGTCGCGGAACTCAGGGTCGGCCAGCATGATGCGCAGCTTGCCCTGCTGGATCATGATCGGGTAGCGGTGGTCGTAGCTGAGATCGTAGCGCAGCCCGAATTGGCCTCCGAGACCCCGCATCGCGAAGTACTGGTCATGCGCCGTGAACGGGATCTCGTCTGTCTTGTCTCCATTGCCGTTGGCGTCCTCGTCGCGGAAACGGCGCAGCATCACCAGGAACTCGTCGGTCGTCTTGGGCACCGGAATGTTCAGCCGCTTGATCCACGTCATGTTCAGCAGCGGGTAGCGACCCACCCTCTGCGGCACAAAGTCGCTCAACCGCGGCAGGCCATAGATGTGGCCATCGGGGGCGGTGACCGCCTGCCTGGCCTCCGGGTACTGCTGGAAGATACCCTTGAGGTTGGGCGCCCACTTGTCGATGTAGCCCTCGAGGGCGAGGAAAGCCCCGTCGGCGCCGTACTTGACCATGTCGGCTTCGCCGACGACCCCCGACTTGATAAAGAAGTCGGGCAGATCGCCACTGGCGAGAATCAGGTTCTTTCGTTCGTTGACGTTGTCCTGCCCTGGCGTCTCCCAAGCGACGTGAACGTTCGTCAACGCCTCCAGGTCGATCCAGAGCGTCATCTTGTCCCACGGTCCGTGCTGCGGGTCGAGGCGCCCGAACCCCTTGAGCGTGATCTTCTCGTTGACGATCGGCATCGTCGGCGGCGGGTTCACCTTGACCGCCGGACCGGCGGCCGTCTCGGTTCCGCCCGCGGCAAAGAGCCCGGCGGTACCCAGCACGGCCAGCACCGCCACCAGAATGAGTGTCCTTTTCACGACTGTCCTCCTGCCCTCTTCATATTCGAAAACCCCCCAACGGGAAGCTCGTTGCGCGTCCTCAATCACCGGGCGCCGCGGCGGTTGGTCGCGCGCCGCGCACCACCGGTCGCCCGGCGCTCCGGCCGCACGCCGCGCCGTCCGCCACACGCCCCCTCAGTCCCCGATCGCCCCTCCGTCCACGATGTCCGCGGCATCCGCCCGCCCCATCGCATCGGCATACTCCCGCTTGAACGCCTCGCCATGGCTGCGGTAGCCGTGGTACGTCATGAACCAGCCCGCCCGCTCCCACGGCATCACGCGGGCCTGCGCCTCCCAGCGGCTGTAGCGCCGGGCAAGCTCGATGAGCCTCTCCGGCATCTGAGCGCCCAGGCCGTGCATCTCGCCGCGGTCCTGCTCCATGTCGTAAAGCTCCCACAGCGGATCGGTGTGCTGCCGCACGAGCTTGTAGCGGCCCGACCTCACCATCTGGTTGCCCTCGTGCTCGACAAAGATGTCGGGCCGCGGCGGCGAGCCGCCCCGCAGCACCGGGGCGAGCGAAACGCCGTCGAGGGCGTGCAGCCTGCGCCTCCCGCGGCTGCGGGGATAGCGCGCGCCGGCCAGCTCGAGGCAGGTCGGCATCACGTCGGTGAGCGAGCCGGTCCAGCCGTTCAGGCTTCCGGCCCGCGCGCCGATGCCCGCAGGCCAGTGGGCGATGAACGGAGTCTGCACCCCTCCCTGGCAGGTGAAATGCTTGTAGAGGCGCAGCGGAGTGTTCGACAAGTGCGCCCAGCACTCGCCGTAGTGCGTCTTGGAGCCCATGGTCGGGCCCTCGGCGCAGGCGCCGTTATCGGAGAGAAACATGATGAGCGTGTTCTCCAGCGCCCCGTTGCGCTCGAGCGCCGCGACGAGGCGCCCGACGTTCGCGTCCATGATCTCGATCATCGCCGCGTAGGTCGCCATGTTCTCGACCTGCCGCGCCCGCTCGCCTTCCGCCAGCGAGTCCCACGCCGGGATGCTCTCGGGCCTCGGCGGCAGCTCCCACTCCGGGGGTACGATCCCCAGCCGCTTCATCCGCTCGTATCGCTGCGGCCGCAGCCTGTCCCAACCCGCCGCGTACACAGGGCGATACTTCGCGATGGCCGCCTCCGGCGCCTCCAGAGGAAAGTGAGGAGCAGTGAAAGCCAGGTACAAGAAGAAGGGCGCACGCGGGTGATCCCGCTGGTGCTCGTCGACAAAGCGCTCGGCGTAGCGTCCTATCAAGTCCGTGAAGTAGGTCTCGCGCGGCGCGCGGTAGAACTTGCCGTCCAGCGCCAGGTGATCGGGGTGAAAGTAGCTCGTGCCCCCCGAGATCAGCGAGAAGGCGCGATCGAAGCCCCGGGCGGTCGGCCACGTGCTCTTGTCGCCGAGGTGAGCGGTCAGATGCCACTTGCCTGAGATGTACGAGCGATAGCCGGCTCCTGCGAGCGCCTCGGGGATCGTGAGGCAGCTTCGGTTGAGGGTCCCGGTGTAGCCGTCGGCTTCGGGGTCGCAGGCGCTCGCCCAGTCGAAGCTCATCCAGCCGACGCCCGCCTTGTGGGGCGTCACGCCGGTCAGGAGGGAGGCGCGCGAGGGGCAGCACCGCGGCGTGCTGTAGAAGTCCGTGAACCGCACGCCGTTGGAGGCCAGCCGGTCCAGGTGCGGGCTGCTCACCTCGCCGCCGTAGCAGCCGAGGTCGCTGTAGCCCATGTCGTCGACGAGGATGAGGACTATGTTGGGCTGAACCCGACCGTCGCTCATGCCTGCCGCCTCGCTCTCGAGGCTTCGTCGACGAACGCCAGAACGTTCTCCCACGGCACGTCGTGGGTCAGGTGGTGGGCCGGGCAGACCACGTAGCCTCCGTTTCGCCCGAGGACCCGCACCCGCTCCCTCACCTCGGCGCGGACCTGCTCCGGCGTGCCGCGCGGCAGCGTGTTCTGTATGCTGACGCCTCCCCAGAACGTCATGCGCTCGCCGTAGCGCCGCTTGACGTCCTCCAGATCGATCGACTCCGGCTGGACAGGGTTCAGGATCTCGACGCCGAGATCGACGAGATGGTCGAGGATCGGAGTGACCGCGCCGCAGCAGTGGACCGCCGCGAGGATGTCGGGCCTGAGGGAGCGCGCGTAGTCGAAGAGCCGCCTCATGCGAGGCTTGATCCAGTCGGCCCACATCCGCGGCGAGATGAACGTGGTCGTCTGGGCTGCCACGTCGATTCCGAGCCACAGCACGTCCACGCCGGCCCTTGCCAGCCCGTCGACGATCCCGAGCTGCGCTTCGGTCACGCGATCGAGCAGACGCCCCGCGATTTCGGGACGCTCCGCCAGATCGACGAAGAACTCCTCCATGCCCCTGAGGTGCCAGCACATCGGAAAGACGACGCGGGAGGTCGCTCCGATCACGACCAGGCCGCGGCCGTGCAGGTCTTCGACCCGGGCCTTCAATCCCTCGCGGCATTCCGCCCTGTAGAAGTCCGGAAACGGGTAGGCGTCGACGTCCTCGGGCCGCTCGGCCGAACCGAGGGGGTAGTAGTGGCGCACGGCCTCCCGCTCGTTTTCGACCTTGGCGCATCCCCAGCAGTCGATCTTGGCCTCCGCGGGCAGCGACGGGTAGTAGCGCTCAAAGCGGACCGCCTGCCGGCCGGCATCCTCGTTCAGGCGGACATAGCGGTGCCACAGGTCGAAGTAGTCGCCTGCCGTCTTTCCCCCGAGCTGCCCCGCGTACCTGTGGTACGCGTGCCGGTCCAGCTCCAGGGCCATCGGCACCTCACCTGCGACCTGCCGGCGCAGGATCTTCAGCATGTGCTCGCGGCCGTTCCGCATGGAAATCCCCTCGCCCCTATCCCTTGATCGCCCCGATCATGACGCCCTTGACGAAGTAGCGCTGCAGGAACGGGTAGAGCAGCAGCATCGGCAGCGACGCGATAAAGATCACGGCGTACTTGAGCTGCTCCGAGCGCATCACCCGCTCGGTGAACCCGGCGTCGGAGCCGACCATCTCCTCGGTCTGCGTCTGGATCAGGATCTCGCGCAGGATGATCTGCAGCGGCACCAGCTTCCGGTTGGAGATGTAGATAAGGGCCGTGAAGAAGTCGTTCCAGTGGAACACGCCGTAGAACAGCACCATCACCGCGATTACCGGGCCCGACAGCGGGAGCACGATGCGGGTGAGGAAGTAGACGTTGTTCGAGCCGTCGATAAAGGCGGCTTCGCGCAGCTCATCGGGGATCGTGGTCTGGAAAAAGGTGCGCATCACGATCACGTTGTAGGTGTTGACCGCGTGGGGAATCAGCATCGCCCAGATCGTGTTGACCATGCCCAGGCGCCGCACCACGAGGTACGTGGGCACCAGGCCGCCGCTGAAGAACATGGTGAACACCAGGACCACGGAGAACAAGCTGCGACCCTTGAGGTCGCGCCGCGACAGCGGGTAGGCGACCATCACGGTGAGCGTGAGGTTGATGATCGTGCCGAAGAACGTGTAGAAGACCGTGTTGCGGTAGCCCATCCAGATGTCCTGGTTCTCGAACACGTGCCTGTAGGAGTCGAGGCTCGGCTCGACGGGCAGCAGCCACACCTTGCCGTTGACCAGCGAGATCGGCTCGCTCAGGCTCGCGCTCACCACGTACAGCAGCGGGTAGACGATCGCCAGCAGGATCACCGAGAGGGCGACATAGACGACGCCCATGAACAGCCGGTCGGGGTCGAGGAGGCGCGCGCGCGTCACCATAGCGCCGTCTGCCTCAGCCGCTTCGCCGCCTGGTTGGCGGCCACCAGCAGCAGCAGGTTCAGCAGCGAGCGGAACAGCCCGACCGCCGACGAAAAGCTGTAGTCGCCCTGGAGGATCCCCGAGCGGTACACGTAGGTCGAGATCACGTCGCTGGTCTCGAGGTTGAGCCCGTTCTGCATGAGCAGGATCTTCTGGAACGCCACGTTGAGGATGTTGCCGATGCGCATGATCAGCAGGATGATGATCGTCGGCAGGATGCCCGGCAGCGAGATGTGCCAGATCTTGCGCACCCGGGTCGCGCCGTCGACGGTCGCCGCCTCGTAGAGCGTCGGGTCGATGCCGGCGAGGGCGGCCATGTAGATGATGGCGTTCCACCCCATCTCCTGCCACACGTTGCTGAGCACGAAGATGGTCTTGAACCATTCCTTCCTGATCATGTAGTTGACCGGCTCGGCGCCTGCCCAGCCGGCGATGATGTTCACGATGCCGTAGCGCGGGTTGGTAAAGGTGATGATCATCCCGACCACGACCACGGTCGAGAGGAAGTGCGGGACGTATGTGACGTTCTGCACGATCCGCTTGAACGTCACGCTCTTGAGCTCGTTCATCATGAGGGCGAGCAGGATCGGGGCGGGAAAGCCGACGACCAGCGCGTACAGCGATATGCCGAAGGTGTTGCGCAGCAGTCGCCAGAAGTAGTAGCTCTTGAAGAACCGGTCGAAGTGCTTGAAGCCCACCCACGGGCTGCGCCAGATCCCCCGCGACGCGATGAAGTTCTTGAAGGCGATCTGCACGCCGTAGATCGGCACGTAGTGGAACACCACGTACCAGGCCAGCGGCACCAGCAGCATCAGGTACAGGTCGTAGTTGAGGGCAAAGGAGCGGCGCCAGGGGCCGGTCACGGGCCTCTTGCGCAGGAGAGGAGGGAATTTCTCGAGGGCCGATGCCATTCACGGCATTCTGGGCCCGCTTCGCCGCAAAGTCAAAAGGCAGATGTCACAGGTCGGCGTGGGACTTGTCCCGGCGGCGGTGCGCGCCGGTTCCTGCGGCCCGGCGCCGTGCACCCCGGCCGGGCGCCTCTCAATCCTTGCGCGGCAGGTTCTCGGCGGCCCACAGGGCCGCCCGGGTGCGGGTGTGCACGTTGAGCACGTCGTAGATGCGGCTCACGTAGTTGCGGACGGTCTTCTCGCTGAGGCCCAGCGCCTCGCTGATCTCACGGTTGTTGCGGCCCTCAGACATGAGCCGCAGCACCTGCATCTCCCGCTCGGAAAGCTGCTCACCCGGCGGCAGCGGCACCGCCTGCGGGCCCGCGGCCGCTTTGCGCCCACTGCTGAGCTTGAGCGCCAGGTCGCCGGAGATCAGGACGTTGCCCTGGTTCACGCTCCTGATCGCCTCGATCACGTCGGCGGCGTGGGCGTCCTTGAGCAGGTAGCCGTTGGCGCCGGCCTCGATCGCCCCGCGGATCAGGTCGCGGTCGTCGAAGGTCGTGAGCATCAGGATGCGCACGGCGGGCCGCCGCTGCTTCATCCTGCGGGCCACCTCCACGCCGTCGATGAGCGGCATCCTGATGTCCAGGAGCACGACGTCCGGCTCGAGCTCGCGCTCTTTCTCGAGGGCCTCCTGGCCGTTGAGCGCCGTGCCCACGACCTCGATGTCGGTGCCTTCGAGCTTGAGCAGGGTGTAAAGCCCTTCGAGGAACACCGCGTGGTCGTCGACCATCAGGACGCGGATCCTAGCCACTCGCGACCCCCTTCCAGCCGAGCTCGATGCCGAGATCGAAGCCGCGGTCCGGCATCGACTGCCACACCAGCGAACCGTTCAGAGCCCTCACCCTCTCGCGCATGCCCGACAGGCCGTTGCCGGGGTCGACGGCCGCAGTGCCGCGGCCGTTGTCGGAGATGCGAAGGAGCACCCTCTCGCGCTCCTGCTCCCAACTCATGGCCACGTCGACGTGATCGGCCCGGCCGTGGCGGTAGGCGTTAGTGAGCGCCTCCTGGATGATGCGGTAGACCGTCTCGCTCAAACCTTCGTCCACGGTCTCCAGCGACTCCGGGAACGTCGTCGAGACCCGCACGCCCGTGCTGTCGCCAAAAGTCTCGCAGAGCCTCTGCCAGCGGCTGGAGCCGACGCGGCTGGCGTAGCTCTCGTCGCGCAGATGCGAGACCTCGGCCCTCACCTCCTGGATCGACTCCTGCAGCATCTCCTCGACATGGCCGAGCCTCGCGGCTGCGGCGCCCGGGTCGTCGTCCATGAGCCGGCGCACGGCCCGCACCTGCACCAGAGCGGCGGTCAGCGTGTAGCCGACTGTGTCGTGCACCTCGCGGGCTACGCGCACCCGCTCGATGATCCGCGCCGCCCCCGCGCTGCGGTCCACGTTGTCCTGCATCCGCACGTTCACGTTGACGAACTGCGAGGCCGCCCAGCGGGCCTGGTCGAAGAGCTCGACCTGGCGCTCCCACGCGGCCGAGGCGCGCTTGCTCCACACAGTGACGACCGCTGCGGCAACGCCGACGACCGCGGCCATCTCGGCGGCCTCCGGCACCCGCTGCCGCAGCAGAGAGACGCACACGACTGCGGCTGCGGCTGCCTGCAGCCCTGCCGCCGCGGCCGGCCTGTTGAGCGCCGCCGCCGCGAGCAGCGTCACCACGTAGGCGGTCGACACCGCAAGCCGCGGCGGCAGGGCAAGCAGCGAGAGGCCCCCGCAGGCGGCCACGGCGAGCACCGACGCCGCAACCGCCGGTTTGCCGCTCGCCCCGCGGCCGGCCAGGACCGCGGCCCAGCAGACGCAGGCGGACCACGCGAGACCGGCCCCCGCAGCCACGCGCGAGGCGGGGTCGCGCAGCCCTCCGGCAGCCAACGCCGCAACCAGGGCAGCGCCGGCGAGCGAACAGGCCACCACCACGAGGCGGAAGCGGCTGCTGTACCTCATCGCCGCTCAACTCTCGCCCCTGACGCGGCGCGGTGTCAACGCGGTGGGCCGACCGGTTGTCGCCGTCCGCACGTTCGTTCTACAATCGGGCGCCAGCGGAGGCAAGCCATGCAGTGGGAAAACCTCACGTCGCCCGACTTCGCGAAAGCCGTCGAGACCTGCCGCGGAGTCGCGGTCCTGCCGATCGGAGTGCTGGAGCCGCACAGCGCGCACCTGCCGCTGGGCACCGACATGTTCGAGGCGCACTGGACAGCCTGCCGCGCTGCCGAGCGCGAGCCGGCGATCGTCTTTCCCGCCTACCCCTTTGGCGTCAACCACGAGTCGGCCCACCTGCCGGGGTCGGTGGTGATCCGCCGGAGCCTTCTTTTTGATCTCCTGGAGAACGTCTGCGACGAGATGGCCCGTCACGGCCTCCTCAAGATCGTGCTCCTGAGCGGCCACGGCGGCAACCGCTACTTTCTGCCGCTGTTCGTGCAGACGCTCGTGGAAAAGGACAAGCCGTACCTGGCGTACTACGCCGTGCCCAGGGCAGCCATCGATGTGGACAAGGTGCTGGAGACGCGGGAGACCGGCCACGCCTGCGAGCGGGAGACGAGCACGAGCCTGGCCATCAACCCGGACCTGGTCAAGATCGAGGCTGTACCGCCGCGACCGTTCACGAGCCTGCGGCGCAACCAGCCGCTGGCTGACCTCGGCGTGTACAGCCCGCTCGACTGGTACGCGATGTACCCGGCGATGTACGTCGGCGACGCATCCAAGGCCACGGCCGAGAAGGGCCGGGCGCTCACCGAGGCTCGCATCGAGGCGCTGGCGCGCATCATCGCCGCGGTCAAGCAGGACACGACGACGCCCGCGATGCTCGTCGAGTTCCTCGCGGCCAAGCGCAGGCCCAGGCCGGCCCAGGCCTGGACCGCCGGCTCATGAGCGACACGGGAAGGAACGCATGGAACCGCTGACTGTTGACGCAGTAAAGAACAAGGTCGCCCGCTCGCCCGTGGTCTACTCGCGAGGGGAGAGCATCTTCTTCCTGGGCAACTACCGGCTCGAGAGCGAAGACGCCGAAAAGGGCGAGTACTCCTATTCGATCGACGGCACCTACGGCGACTACACGGTCTCGATCTCGCTCAAAGGCGACCGGGTCAAGGCGCAGTGCACCTGCCCCTACCCGTACGGAGGCTGCAAGCACATCGTCGCAGCCTGCCTCGACATCGCCCACAGGCAGGCGCGCGCCCAGGGCAAGGGCGGCCCCTCGCCGGCCGCGCCGGGCTACCTCACGCCCGAGGAGATCCGCGAGCTGGCGCTCGAGGGCCGCAGGGAGCGCGCCCGCAAGGAGGCGATGAAGCTGGTGCGGGGCGAAACCTTCAAGGGACCGCACACCGTCACGACGCCAGGCGGCGCCCGCTACACCGTCACGGTCTACTCGCCCGCCGAGCAGACGGGCCACTGCACCTGCCCGGACTTCGCCACCAACCACCTGGAGACCTGCAAGCACCTCATCTTTGCCTGCGAACAGCTTGCCGGCGACCGCGAGATGGCCGAGCAGGCCGCGCGCGAGACCTTTCCCTTTATCCACGTCACCTGGAGCTCGCGCCTGCAGGCCCCGGTCTGCCACTACGAGAAGATCGATGAGCCGGCCTTGCGGGCCACGATGCAGGACCTGTTCAACGAGAAAGGCGTCTACGTCAAGAGCTCCCTCACGCCGCTCTACAAGCTGTACAGCGCCGCGGGGGACGGCGATGCCGTGCGCTTCGACGAGCATCTGCTCGAGCGGATGGAGGAGGTGCTGTACCGCAGGGAGATGGCCCGGCTCGAGCGGCAGTACAAGCCCGACTATTCGTTCCTGCGCGCACGCCTGTATCCCTACCAGGAGCAGGGCGTGAGGTTCGCGACGTTCCGCAAGGCGGCGATCATCGCCGACGAGATGGGCCTGGGAAAGACCCTGCAGGCGATCGCCGTGGCCGTGCTCAAGAGCCGGATCTTCGGCTTCGAAAAGGTGCTGGTGGTCTCGCCGGCCTCGCTCAAGGACCAGTGGAAGCGCGAGATCGAGAAGTTCACCTCGCAGCCGGCCGTGATCATCGCCGGCGGCAGAAAGCGGCGCCAGGAGCTCTACGCCTCCAACGGCACGCTGTTCAAGATCACCAACTACGAGGCCGTGCTGCGCGACGTGCTGGCGATCGCCCGCTGGCGCCCCGACCTGGTGATCCTCGACGAGGCGCAGCGCATCAAGAACTTTGAGTCCAAGACCCATCGGGCGCTCCTCTCGATCCCCCGCAATCACTCGCTTGTGATCACCGGCACGCCGCTGGAGAACAAGCTCGAGGACCTCTACAGCGTCGTGCAGTTCTCCGACCGCACGCTGCTTACGCCCCTGTGGGCCTTCGCGGCCAACCACCTCAACATGAGCCGCGACGGCAGGCACAGGGTCCTCGGCTACCGCAACCTCCAGGTCGTGCACGACAAGCTCAAGGAGCTGGTGATCCGCCGCACCAAGGAGGAGGTGTTCGACTCGCTGCCGGACCTGATCGAGAACAACTACTACCTCGACCTGTCGGACGAGCAGAGCCAGATCCACCAGGGCTACCTATCGACGCTCTTCACGATCCTCAACAAGAAGGTGATCACCCCGATCGACGTCAAGCGCATCCAGCAGGCGCTGCTGAGTATGCGCATGGTGTGCGACTCGACCTTTCTCATCGACCGCGAGACCAACATCTCGCCCAAGCTCGTGGAGCTGGCGGCGATCCTCAAGGACCTGGTGGTCTCCAGCAGGCGAAAGGTGATCATCTTCACCGAGTGGACCACCATGACCTATCTGATCGGAAAGGTGCTCTCCGAGATGGGCATCGCCTTCGTGGAGTTCACAGGGCGGGTTCCGGCCGCCAAGCGGCCCCTGCTCATCGACCGGTTCCACTCGGACCCCGACTGCATGGTGTTCCTGTCCACCGACGCCGGAGGCGTGGGCCTGAACCTGCAGAACGCCGACTGCATCGTCAACTTCGAGCTGCCCTGGAACCCGGCCCGGCTCAATCAGCGCATCGGCCGCGTGAACCGCCTGGGACAGAAGAGCTCCAAGATCAACGTCGTCAACCTCGTGAGCAAGGGCTCGATCGAGGAAAAGGTGCTGGCCGGCATCCAGCTCAAGCAGGAGCTGTTCGACGCCGTCCTCGAAGGCGGCACCGACGAGATCGACCTGAGCCAGGAAAAGAGAACGAAGCTCATCAACCAGGTGCGCGCTCTCCTCGGCGAGGAGCCGCTCGTGGCCCAGCGCGAGTCCGCGCCTGCTCCGGAGCTCGACGAGCAGACGCCCCACTACCTGAACCCGAAGGTACTCGCCGAGACGGAGTCGGAGGTCGACGTGGCCGCCGAGGAGCCCGGCGAGGAGACCGTCGCGGGGGACGGCGCGGCGGCGGCGCAGGCGGCGGCGGCCGCCGCCCCGCCCCCGGGTGCCGCCGGGCAGCCGGACGCCGCGGCGCAGCAGGGCGCCTTTGCGCACCCGGGAGCCGCGGCGCAGCAGGCGCCCGATCCCGAGCAGATCGAGAGCGTGCTCAACCAGGGCCTCGCCTTTCTCAGCTCCCTCTCCCAGATGGCCACGGGAAGGCCCCTGGTCGGCGACAGCAGCAAGAAGGCCATCGAGATCGATCGCGAGACCGGGGAGGTGGTGATGCGCTTCAAGCTGCCGGGATTCTAGGGGCGCAGCATTCGGCCGTGGTATGACTGTCTTGCGGTCTGTAGATCTCGTTTGGTGAACCTTTGATATTCTCCAAGGTTTGCCATACAATAGCGAAGCATGGATTTCGTAGACTGCGGTAGGCGAAGCTTGGAGATTCGCCAATGAACGCCGGACGGAATCTAAAGAGGTCCCAGGTCGGTATCGAACTGGTTCGGCTTCTCGCCACCGAGGGGGACCGGGTCTTCTCGACGAGTCGGGCCCGGGAGCTCGGCCCTCGGGTCGGCCTCAAGGACGCCTACCTCTGGGAGGCCCTCTATCATCTTCGGCGGAACGGCTGGATCGTCGCGCTCCGACGCGGTCTCTACGCTCTGTGCTCCGCGGTACCCGGCGTCACGCCCACCCACGAGTTCGAGATCGCGATGGCGCTTGTCGAGCCGGGGGCCATCTCACACTGGTCCGCCATGCACCACCACGGCCTGACGGAGCAGGCCCCGAGAAAGGTGTTCGTCCTCACGACGAACCGAGCGTCGGTTCCCCGGCGGCGGAGGGCTGGGGCCCGGCAGGTTCGCGACGGCCTTCGCATCGCGGGAACGAGCTACCAGTTCGTCCGTGTGAGACCCGAGCGATTCTTCGGCACGGAGAAGACGTGGGTCGGGGAGGCCCGAGTGACCATCACCGATCCCGAGCGCACGCTGCTCGACGGCCTCGCCATGCCGCAGTACTGCGGCGACTTCGCGGAGGTGCTCCACGCGTTCGAGGTACGGGGCGCCGATCTCAACCTCCCGCGAATCATCGAGTACGCGCTCAAGCTCGACGCGGCCACGGCCAAGCGCCTGGGGTGGGTACTCGAGCGCCAGGGAGTCGACCTCTCGAAGCTCGAACCGCTGGCTGCGCTCCCCATCAAGGGCTACCGCAAGCTCGATCCCACGGGACCGCGCAAGGGACCGTGCAACAGAGCCTGGATGATCCAGGAGAACCCTCCCGGACGGTGAAGGCATGAAGCCGCTTCGCACGCGACTGCTGGGAGCCCGCGCGCACCTCGGTCTCCCCTGGGAGGTCCTCAAGCGGGACTACGTGCTCACCTGGGTTCTGGCTGCCATCGGGCGGGTCGATTCGCTGCGGGAGACCCTCGTCTTCAAGGGCGGCACGGCGCTCAAGAAGTGCTACTTCGGCGACTACCGCTTCTCGGAGGACCTGGACTTCTCGGGCCTGCAGGGCGTGCCAACCGGCGGGGCGATGGAGCGCGCCGTCCGCAAGGTCTGCGATGCCGCGGCGAAGCTGCTGGACGAGTACGCCCCCGTGGAGATCATCTGCGAGCGCTACACCGAGAAGGACCCGCATCCGGGAGGCCAGGAGGCCTTCACGATTCGTGCGCGCTTGCCCTGGCAGAAGCAGCCGCAGACGCGCGTCGTGATCGAGACGACGGTGGGCGAGAGAATCCTCAAGCGCACCTCGAGGCGGACCATTCTCCATGAGTACGGCGAGCTGCTCGAGGCGGATGTCCGAGTCTACGCGCTCGAGGAGATCGTCGCGGAGAAGCTGCGCGCGATTCTTCAGCACGTCAAGAAACTCGAAGAGCAGGGCTGGACCCGCTCGCGCGCCCGCGACTACTACGACCTCTGGCGCGTGCTGGGAACCTACGGGGACCAGATGGACCTCTCGGACTTCCCGTACTTCCTACGGGAGAAGTGCGCCATACGGAACGTCGGCTTCGACGGTCCCGAGGACTTCTTTCAGAAGCGCATGCTCGCCTACGTTGAGAAGACATGGGACCAGTGGCTCGAGCCATTGGTGCCCGCGCTGCCCACCTTCGACACCGTGATCGGGGAGCTGCGACCGCAGGTCGCGTCGCTCGTGCTCACCGGCCGGTAGGCGGAGGCCACGGGATAGCCCCTTGTCGGTGACAGCAGCACGAAGGCCATCGAGATCGATCGCGAGACCGGCGAAGTCGTGCTGCGCTTCAAGCTGCCGGGTTTTTAGGGGCACCGCCCGCCAACGTTCGCCCCAGAAGCGCGCTGAGATCCCTCGCAGCGCAACCTCGAGCCGTCGTCTGAGGTCGGCTTCTGTCGCCGCGATGTGAACGGTTCGGGGCCCCGGTTCGTCGCTGCGAGCTTGGCTTGACCGGAGCTGCGATTTCGCGGCAAGCACGGCCAAGCGACGCGGCGTCCCCTGAGCCGCTGCCTGTCGTGTGGCCGGGTACGGCTGCCGATCGCCGCCGCTACCAGAGAACGCGGATCGGATACCTTTCCAGATGGCTGTCTCTGCTCACCAGCGTCAGGTTGTCGCATCGGCACTGGGCCACAAGGAGCCGGTCAAACGGGTCACTGTGCACCGCCGGCAACTCCGCTACCTCCAGCGAATGCTCGAGGCGAATCGGCAGAACCTGGAAGTCCACCCTGCGCAGTTGTTCCTGAACGAACTCGCGCGGTCGCTTGCTCAGCGACAGCCTGCCGATCGAGTATTTGATGGCGATTTCCCACGCAGACACCACGCTGAACATGACCTCGTTGCCGACATCGGCGATCAAAGTCCGCACGGTGTCCGACAGCTCCGCGCTGTCGGCAACCCACCAAAGGAACGTGCGGGTGTCGAGCAGGTATCTCACGGTTCGAAATGTCGCCGCAGTTCATCGGGCAGCGGCGAGTCGAAGTCCTTGGACATATGGACCTGGCCCCGTGCGGTGCCCGCAATCCTTCTGCCGGCGGTCGCCGCTTCGACTGCTGTCAGCCGGGCAACCGGTCGTCCGGCCTTGGCGATGATGATCTGTTCGCCTCTCTGGACCCGCTGGATCAGACGCGACAGGTGTGTCTTGGCCTCGTGGATGTTTACCTTCTCTGACATGACTAAATCATAGACTTGGTCTTTTCATTAGTTAACTATGACGTCTCATGAGAGTGGGATCTTGTCTCGTGTCTGGCCCTGCGAGTCCGCAGGACGGCGACAGGCAGCCACCATCGCCGGGCCAACGCGGTGCGCTCCGCCGTGGCCCTCAATCCGGCTCAATCAAGACCGTGACCACAGGCTCTGGTCCGGCCTGGCCCCCCCTGGACGGCCTCACCGCGACGGCAAGGCCCGTTCTCCATGATCCGCAAGGCGTTCGCCCCAGAAGCGCGCGAGAATCCCGCGCAGCGCCGCCTCCAGCACACCGTAGGAGTAGTGCTTGAGGCAGAGGCGGTAGTTGTGCTCCGCCATCGCAGGCACCCGCTCGGGATGCAGCAGCAGGTCGCGCGCGTCGGCCACCGTCTGCTCCGAGACGAAGTCGTCCATCTCCAGCACCCGGAAGCCCTTGGGCTTGATGTCGTAGAAGTAGATCGAGTAGTTGTTGACCAGGATCGGGCGGCGAAAGTAGATCGCCTCCAGAAAGGCGTTGCCGAAGCCCTCGGACAGCGACGGATAGGTCACGAGATCCGCGTGGGGGTAGATATCGCTCAGCGCGTAGATCTTGCGCCCCTCCGGCGTTCGGCCCCTGCGCTCGCCCATGATCTTCTGGATGAACAGCGCCTTGATCCCGAGCAGCTTCGCGTAGTCGCGCACGCGCTGCTCGTACTCGAAGCCTTCGTCGCCGGAGGCGTGCGAGATCACCAGCGTCGCCGGCAGCTGCAGGCGCGAGACCAGCTCGAT
>CAZKGO010000062.1:0-29301 GCA_964552235.1 uncultured Spirochaetales bacterium
GCGCGGCACGCGCGAATACAACCTCGCGCTATCGGCCCGCCGGGCCACGGCGGCTCGTCGTGGAACCACGCCTCCCCAGGCGGGTCGGCGGGCGGCGCCGAGCGGGCGGCGAGCGCCTCCCACCGCAGCGCCGGCAGCGGCTGCCCCGCTGCGATCGCAGCCGCGGTGAGGCGCCCGTCGCGGACAAAGGCGCCGATGCCGAGGCAGCCCGGCAGCGGCCAGACGACCGCGCCCGTGCGCGTGCCGCCTTCGAACGAGGCGTCGAGCTCGAGGGCCGTTGCCTCGGTGTGGACCTCGCCTGCCGGCCCGCTCGCAGCCGGGCCCTCGATCAGACGCAGCAGGCCCGCGGGGGCCAGGGGTCCGACCACCAGCCAGGCCGTGTCGATGCCGGCTGCGGCCCGCGAGAGCTCGCCGTTCTCGGCCACGGTGAGCGCCACGAGGCGCAGCCTCCCCGGCTCGTCAAGCTCGAGGCGGGTGCGCCAGGTTTCGGCCCTCTCGAGACTGCTCTCGAGCGCTGCGGTCTGGGGCCACGAGGCGACGGCCGCGGCCAGGAGCAACGCCGCTGCCCATGCCATGTCCGCCTGCTTGAGCAAACACCGTGCCCGCCGATCGCCCCGACAGACGCGCTGTTTTACGCTCGTTTACCGAACCGCGCCGCGCAGCCGCTCCGTCGCGTTGACAAACCGGGAGGTGCCCCCTAATATCGGGCGCAAAGTAATCGGCCGGCGCCTTCTCGAGGGGACCACGAATGGACATTCTCACGCTCAACTGCGGCAGCTCTTCGGTCAAGTACCAGGTCTACGACTGGGACAGGGAGGAGGTGCTCGCCCGCGGCATCGTCGAGCGCGTCACCGTGGGCGGCTCGTTCATCAACCACTACGCCAAGGGCAGAGAAAGCGTGACGATCGAGCACGAGTGCCCCAACCACCGGGTGGCCATCGACCTGATCATCCGCACGCTCCTGGACCCCAGGATCGGCGCGATCAAGGACATCAAGGACATCAAGGCCGTCGGGCACCGCCTGGTGCACGGCGGCGAGAAGATCGCCAAGAGCATCGTCGTCGACGAGGCGGCCATGCGCATCTTCCGCGAAGTGGCGGACCTGAGCCCGCTGCACAACCCGGCGAACATCATGGGCATCGAGGCGGCCCGGGAGCTGATGCCGAGCGTCCCGCACACGGTGAGCCTCGACACGGCGTGGCACCAGACCATGCCACCGAAGGCCTACATCTATGCCCTCCCCTACAAGTGGTACAGGGAGTACGCGGTGCGGCGCTACGGGTTCCACGGCACCTCGTTCCTCTACGTCGCCAAGCGCGCCGCGGTGCTCCTGGGCAAGAACCCCTTCGACTGCAACCTGATCTGCATGCACATCGGCAACGGGGCCAGCGCCAACGCGGTGATGAAAGGCTGCTCGTACGACACCTCGATGGGCATGACGCCCCTCGAGGGGCTCGTGATGGGCACCCGGGCCGGCGACCACGACGCGGCCATCGACTTCTACATCATGCGCAAAGAAGGGGTGAGCGGCGACGCGATGGAAGCCACGCTCAACAAGGCGAGCGGAGTGCGCGGCATCACGGAAAAGTACACCGACCGCAGGGACGTGATGAGGGCTCACCTCGAGGGCGACAAGCTCTCGACCCTGGCGCTCGAGATCGAGTCCTACAGGATGCGCAAGTACATCGGCTCCTACTACGCGGCGCTGGGCCATGTCGACGCCGTGGTGTTCACAGCCGGCGTCGGCGAGATGAACTCCCAGATCCGCGGCGCGGCGATCGAGGGCCTGGAGGCGCTCGGGATCCACCTCGACCCCAGGCGCAACGAGGCGGCCCTCACGCGCAGCGCCGAGACCGTCATCTCGACCGACGACTCGCCGGTCAAGGTCTTCGTGATCCCGACGGACGAGGAGCTGGTGATGGCCGAGGACGCCTACGCCCTCATGGCGGGCAAGTACGACTCGCACACGAACTTCACCTACAGCTTCCAGAGCCCCGACTACGTGAACAAGGAGCGCGCCGAGGCGCTGGTCAAGGAGCTGGAGACCAAGCCGGGCCTCCGGGAGTGCCTCGCCCGGATTCCGCGCTGAGGTCCGCTCGCGCGTTTGCCGCGGGTGGAGATTCTTCATATTTTACTCTCACGTAACGGGTGTTGGTGTGTGCGCGGAGATACCGGCCTGCCCCGGTCCGCGCTCGATGTAAGGAGAAGTAGATGCGCAGCGACCGCTTTACCCAGAAAGCGATCGAGGCGGTTCAGGAAGCCGAGTCGATCGCCCACAACATGAACCACGCCGTGCTCGAGCCCGAGCACCTGCTGGCGGCCCTGCTCGACCAGGACGGGGGCGTCGTCGCCCCGCTCGTGGACAAGATCGGGGCGCCGGCCCGGCAGCTCGAGGCCGAAGTGCGCAAGCTGCTTCAGTCCAAGCCCAAGGCCTACGGCGAGAACGCCCAGGTCTCGATGGCTCCGTCGGCGGCCCGCGTGCTGCGCGACGCGGAGCAGGAAGCCGAGGCCCTCAAAGACGCGTTCATCAGCACCGAGCACATCCTGCTCGCCCTCCTCGGCGTGCAAGGCGGCGCCCGCGACCTGCTCGCGCGCGAGGGCGTGGACCGCAACCGGGTGCTGCGGGCGCTGCAGGAGATCCGGGGCAACCAGCGGGTCACCGACCAGAACCCCGAGGACAAGTACCAGGTGCTCGAGCGCTACTGCCGCGATCTCACCGAGCTGGCGCGCCGCGAAAAGCTCGACCCGGTGATCGGCCGCGACGAGGAGATCCGCCGCGTGATGCAGGTGCTCTCGCGCCGCACCAAGAACAACCCCGTGCTCATCGGCGAGCCGGGAGTCGGCAAGACCGCCATCGTCGAGGGGCTGGCGCGGCGCATCGTCTCCGGCGACGTGCCGGACTCGTTGAAAAAGAAAAAGGTCCTGGCCCTCGACCTGGGCGCGCTTGTGGCTGGAGCCAAGTACCGCGGCGAGTTCGAGGAGCGGCTCAAGGCGGTGATCAAGGAGATCGAAGGCTCCGACGGCGAGATCGTGCTGTTCATCGACGAGCTGCACACCCTCGTCGGCGCGGGGGCGGCCGAGGGGGCCACCGACGCCTCCAACCTGCTCAAGCCGGCGCTGGCGCGGGGCGAGCTGCGCGCCATCGGGGCGACCACGCTCGACGAGTACCGCAAGCACATCGAGAAGGACCCGGCCCTCGAGCGGCGCTTCCAGCCGGTGTTCACAGGCGAGCCGTCGGTCGAGGACACGATCGCGATCCTGCGCGGCCTCAAGGAGCGCTACGAGGTGCACCACGGGGTGCGCATCAGGGACGAGGCTATCATCGCGGCGGCGGTGCTTTCCGACCGCTACATCACCAGCCGCTTCCTCCCCGACAAGGCCATCGACCTGATCGACGAGGCGGCCAGCCGCCTCAAGATGGAGATCGAGAGCCAGCCCACCGAGCTCGACAAGATCGAGCGGAGAATGCTGCAGCTGAACATCGAGAAGCAGGCGCTCGCCAAGGAATCGGACCCGGCGAGCAAGGAGCGCCTGGCTCAGCTGGAAAAGCAGCTCGCCGAGGCCGGCGCCCAGCGCAGTGCCATGCAGGCCCAGTGGCAGAACGAAAAGGCGGTGATCGAAGAGATCCGCAGGCTGAAAGCGCAGATCGAAGAGCTGAACATCGAGGAGATGCGCTACGAGCGCGAGGGCAACCTGGCCAAGGCCGCCGAGATCAAGCACGGCCGCATGCCGACGCTGCAGCGGCAGCTGGAGGCGAAGACCCGCGCGCTGGCCGAGAAGCAGGAGCGGGGACAGCTGCTGCGCGAGGAGGTCAGCGAGGAGGACATCGCCCGCATCGTCTCCTCGTGGACCGGCATCCCGGTCACCAAGATGCTGTCCTCGGAAAAGGCCAAGCTGCTGGAGCTGGAGTCGATCCTGGCGCAGCGCGTGGTCGGGCAGGGGGCCGCCATCTCGGCGGTCTCCGACGCGATCCGGCGCAACAAGGCGGGCCTCTCGGACGTGGGGCGGCCGATGGGGGTCTTCATCTTTCTCGGGCCCACGGGCGTGGGCAAGACCGAGCTGGCCAAGACGCTGGCCGAGTACCTGTTCAACGACGAGAAGGCGCTGACCCGCATCGACATGAGCGAGTACATGGAAAAGCACACGGTCTCGCGCCTGATCGGGGCTCCTCCCGGCTACGTCGGCTACGACGAGGGGGGCCAGCTCACCGAGACCGTGCGGCGGCGCCCCTACTCGGTGATCCTCTTCGACGAGATCGAGAAGGCGCACCCCGACGTGTTCAACGTGCTGCTGCAGCTCTTCGACGAGGGCCGGCTCACCGACGGCCAGGGCCGCCTGGTGGACTTCAAGAACACCCTCATCATCCTCACGAGCAACATCGGCAGCGACATCATCCAGGCCGCCGCCGACGTGGCGTCGGTGCGGCCGCAGATCGACGCGCTCATGAAGGCGACTTTCAAGCCCGAGTTCCTCAACCGCATCGACGAGACGATCGTGTTCAACCGGCTCGGGAAAAAGGAGATCCGCAGCATCGTCGACATCCAGCTCCGCGCCCTCGAGCGGCGCCTCAATGAGCAGAAGGTGAGCCTCGCGGTCACCGACCGGGCGCGGGCGCGCCTCGGCGAGCTCGGCTACGACCCGCAGTTCGGCGCCCGGCCGCTCAAGCGCACCGTGCAGAACCTGGTGCAGAACCCCCTCGCCAAGCGCCTGATCGCCGGCGAGATCAGGGAAGGCGACGTGGTCGAGGTGGACCTCGGCACGGACGGCTTGGTGTTCAAGGCGGCCCGCGCAGCTCGGCGTTGAAAAGCGCCCGCGCGCGTGGCAATGAATCTCTCCGGGACGACACGGGGCCGGCCGTCGGGCGAGGCCCTTTTTTTTCGCGCGGAGCCGCGCGCGCGCCGCGGCGGGGGAGGGTCTCGATGTGCGGAATCATCGGCTACTGCGGGCCCAAGAACGCGACCCAGGTGCTGGTCGAAGGGCTCAAGCGTCTGGAGTACCGCGGCTATGATTCGGCCGGCATCTGCGTCGAAACGCCCGAGGGCCTGCGGATCGTCAAGAAGGAAGGCAAGATCCGCAACCTCCAGCGCTTCATCCCCGCCGACCTGGCAGGCCGCTGCGGCATCGGCCACACGCGCTGGGCCACCCACGGCGAGGTCAACGACACCAACGCTCACCCCCACACCGATTCCAGCGGCCGCATCGCGGTGGCGCACAACGGCATCATCGAGAACTTCGCCATCCTCAAGGAGCGCCTGCAGGCCGAAGGGATCCTGTTCCGCACCCAGACCGACACCGAGGTGATCGCGCACCTGATCGGCAAGTACTACAAGGGCGATCTCGAAGAGGCGGTCCGCGAGACCCTCGCCCTGCTGCAGGGCACCTACGGCATCGTCGTGGTGCACGCCGACGAGCCGGACCGCATCATCGGCGCGCGCAACGGCTCGCCGCTGGTGATGGGCCTCGGCGACCACGAGATGCTGATCGCCTCGGACGTGACCGCGATGATGGCCCACACCCAGCAGGTGATCTACCTCGAGGACGGCGAGATCTGCGCGGTGACGCCCGAGTCCCACAAGACCACCGACGCCCACCAGCGCAAGGTCAGCCGCGACGTGCAGAAGGTGTCCTGGGAGCTGCAGGAGATCGAGAAGGGCGGCCGCGAGACCTTTATGGAAAAGGAGATCTTCGAGCAGCCCGAGGCGATCAAGCGAGCGTACAGCGGCCGCATCAACCGCGAGATGGCCACGGCGGTCCTCGGCGGTCTCAACATGAGCACCCGCGACCTCATCAACATCGAGCGGGTGCGGATCATAGCTGCCGGCACCTCGTTCTACGCGGGCATGGTGGGTGCCCACCTGCTGGAGGCGGTGGCCCGCATACCCGCGGGCGCGGAGCTCGCTTCCGAGATCCGCTACCGCAACCCGATCGTGGAGCGCAACACGCTGTACTTTGCGGTCTCCCAGTCGGGCGAGACCGCCGACACCCTCTACGCGATGAAGGAGCTGCAGCGCAAGGGAGCGCGGGTGCTCGGCATCTGCAACGTGGTCGGCTCCTCGATCCCGCGGGCCTCCGACGGCGGCGTCTACATCCACTCGGGCCCCGAGATCGCCGTGGCCTCGACCAAGGCCTTCACCTCCCAGATCACGGTCTTCTACCTGTTCACCTTGCTGATGGCCCGGATGCGCGACATGTCCCACGAGGCGGGCGCGCGCTTCGTGCAGGACCTCGAGGCGGTTCCCGACAAGCTCGCCCGGATCCTGGACGGCGCCGCTTCGATCCGCGGGCTCGCCGAGAAGTACGCGCGCCACGGGAACTTCCTGTTCCTCGGCCGGGGCATCAACTACCCGGTGGCCATGGAGGGAGCGCTCAAGCTCAAGGAGATCTCCTACATCCACGCCGAGGGCTACAGCGCGGCCGAGATCAAGCACGGTCCCATCGCCCTCATCAACCCCGAGACGCCCAGCATGTTCCTGGTGCCGAACGACCGGCTGCAGGAAAAGGTCATCAACAACATCAAGGAAGTAAAGGCGCGCCGCGGCCCGGTGATCGCCATCGCCCCCGAGGGCACCGACGGCCTCAGCGACATCGCCGACGACCTGATCACGATCCCGAGAACGAACGAGCTGCTGTACCCGTTCCTGTTCGTGGTGCCGATGCAGCTGTTCGCCTACTACACCGCCCGGTTCCTCGGCCGCGACGTCGACCAGCCGCGCAACCTGGCCAAGAGCGTGACCGTCGAGTAGGCAGCCGCTACCGGGGTTGGCACCGCGAGCAGCCCCAGACCTTGACGCGCCCCTCGCCGGGCAGCAGCCGGCCGACCAGGTAGTCGTCGTCGCCCAGGCGCCGACCGCAGACCGGGCAGACGCGCGCCTCGCGGGCAGCCGGGCCGCTGCAGCGGGGGCAGCCGTAGATATGCACCAGCCGCTCGTCGCGGCCCGGGTAGGCGACGGTGCGCACGCGCTCGCCCTCGGCCAGCGCGGAACCGCACACGGGGCAGTGCGTCATGCGACGCGCAGCAGCCGGGCGCGAGTCGAGCCGCGAGCCGCCGGCCCTCAGCAGGTTCCAGAGCGCCAGAACGACGGCGAGCGCCGCCGCGATGACGAGGATCGTCGCCGCGTTCAGTACTTCTTGTTTCCTCTCGGCCCCCGGGTTTCCTTGCCCCGGGTGCCGTGGGTCATCAGCAGCCCCTCCATGAGCAGCTGCCTGCGGATCGGTACTGCGTTCGTTGCCGGGTGCTTCTTCAAGTGATCGCTCAAGGGATGACCGTGCCGCTGCCTGTTCACAGGAGCACCTCCGCCGCTGATATGCCTCCTCGCCTTTCCGGTTCCCTTGCCGATACAATAATAGCAGCAGCGACGGCCGGGGGCAAATCGGGAGCAGCCGGGGGATGGGCTATACATTGGGGACGATGATGAGAGGGAGCAGCGCCCTTGCGGCCATCCTGGCCGCCGTTGTCGTCGCCGGCTGCGCCTGGCGCTACGACCCCGAGTACAGCTCGATCGAGTACGCGGTCAGCGGTACGGCGGCGAACTTGACCATCACGGCGGTCACCGACGAGTGGGGCACGCGGCAGACCTTTTCCGTCGCCTCGCTGCCCTGGTCGCTCGACTACGACAACGAGGGGCTCGTCATGGAGCCGCCGGTCTACCTGCGGGTCGAGGTCACGCCCACAGGCGTGCCGATCGCCACCGGCAGCGCCAACTCGAACGTGACCGATCACCTGGTGGACACGACTGCCGATTTCGTCGCCTTGGGCGTGCGCGTCGGCGACGTGGCCCGCAACCCCGGCAGCGGGGCGATCAGCCTGGTGACCGCGGTGAGCACCACGGACCTCACGCTGACCGCCGGCGACGACCCGTTTCCCCTGGGGACCGAGGCCTACGAGGTGTACCGGATGACGAGCCTCACCGCCGCGGCGTATGGGGACGGAAGCCTGCTCGCCAGCACGCAGCTCAGCGGCTGGCAGAACGGACCGCTGCAGGCCACGGTGATCTCGGAAAACTACACCGTGCCCTGAGGGCGCAAGAAAGCCCGGCGAGGGCAGCCGCTCCGCCGGGCCATCGCAATCCTTTCTGACCTTTCGAACCTACCTGAGATCCAGAACGAACCAGTCGACGTCGGTCGGGCTGTCGAGCCTGCGGGCCAGCGACTGGCCAGCCGTGAGGGTGGCCGTGATCGCGCCGGTGGCGTCCGGGAGAACGGCCCCGTCGTCGACCTCGTAGCCGTCGGAAGTCGGCGCCGAGGTCGCGTACGTGAATGCCGGCAGCGCGGCCGTGTCCGCGTTCACCAGCACCCGCAGCGCATAGCTGCCGCCCACGGCGTTGAGCGCCAGGTCGACCTTGGCGTAGTAGATGCCCCTGGGCACGGTTGCGCCGTCGACGGCGTAGATCAGCGTGTCGGGTCCGAAGAACGTGTTCTTGAACAGCTTGAGCTCCCCGGCCTCGTCGTAGAGGTACAGCCGCGTGTCGATCGCTACCCCGTCGGCGGGGTGGTAGGTCTGCAGCACGACGTTGGTGTAGGGCTCCGTGCCGCCGTTGTTGGGAGGAGGAGGCGGGACCTCGCGGGGCTCGATCGTGACCTTTCCGTCGCTGCCGATGGTGGCCGTGGCGTCCGCACCTTTCTCGTCGGTCCCATCCACGGTGTAAGCGGCCTTGACCGGATCCCAGGCCAGCGAGTCGTCCACTATGGCCGTGAGGTAGGTGTCGTACCAGCCCAGGAAGAACAGGCGCAGGCCGCTGAGGATGCGCCACATGCGCTCGCCCATGCCGCCGGGCCGGCGGTCCACACAGGGATCAACGTCGGCACCCGGGCGCGTACGGAGGGTCCCGATGACGCGCGCGAGGGTGTGGTATCGGTAGCCGCCGGTGCCGCGCGGCCGCAGCAGCCAGTAGACGCCCACGGTGGTGCCGGCCTCGATCTTCCAGCGCCAGATGCGGAAGCCCCTGGCGTTCTCCGCGATTCCGACGACCATGACCTCGCCGTCAGGTCCCTCGACCTGGTCGACGATCGAGTACTCCCAGCCGAACGGGCCGCGCATGGCGCCGCCGCGCGCGTCGGAGTCGGGCGGGGTAGACGAAGGCGAGGTGCAGGGCGAAGCCTCCGGCGGGTCGAGCGGCTGGATCGAGTTGTCCCCACGGACCTGCCAGACTCCGGACCTGCCGTCGTCGCGCCTGCCGAAAACGAGGGCCCTGACGTCCGACTGCCCGGCCGCGGCCCGCGCCTGGCCCGAGCCGCGCAGGACGACGATGTCGGTCGCCTCCACGCACCTGACCGTCAGGCCGTCCTCGACGCTCACGATGTCGACGGTCTCGCCCGTCTCCGTGACGTAGACGCCCTGGTTGCGCGCCGTGTCGGTGTAGACGCGGGGCTCGACCTGCTGCGGGGTCGGCGAGAGGGCCGCCTCGCCGTCCTCCTTGGGGAGCTGGCACGAAACGAGCCCGATCATGGCGGCCGCTATCGGGAATATGGAGGCTCTCTTGACCATACATGCTCTCCTTTTGAGGGCCATATGGAGAATACACCTTCCGGTTGACGCCTACAATGCTATCAAATCGGTCAGGGAAGGACGATTTTGTGCCAGTCCGTGTCCGGGTCGCCCAAATACCTGTTCAGGGGCGTCCCAAGATCGAGCGTCGCGGGGTTCGGACTCCCGCCGCCAAACGGGCTGGCGTTGTCATCTTCATACGGCGCGTCCGTGGGGTTCTCAGTGCCGAGGTCCGGCGCAGCCGGAATGGAGTCCCCGAGAGCCAGCGACAGCACACGCACCCCGTACGGCCCGGAAAGATGGGAAACGACTTCCACGCTGGCATAGTAGGTTCCAGATGAGAGCCCCGCAATATAGTCGACTTGCTGCAGCGCTTGGTCCAGCTGTACACCGGACGGGTCGAACAGAGTGATCCGCCCGACCGCTTGCGTTGAGCCTCCCGCCCAGGGATCGAACGTCTGCACCACGATCCGGTCGTACAGGACCGGATCATCGCCTCCGGAGCTGCTGCAGCCCGAAAGGGCGACCATAAGAGTTGCCGCAAGAAGTGGCACGAATGCTGCGCATGCTGATCGATTCATGTCGATAATTGTATAGCTCTGCGTACTTTATTCAAGCGCTTTCCCTGGCGCCGGGAGGCGGGCCGACACTTCGCGGCCGTTTGGCGGCCGTGGGGGAAGGTCTATAATTGGGATCAGCGGCCGAGGCCTGGTTTCGGCAAGAGGTGGCACGGTTTGTGTAGACGTTTGTCCGCGGCTGTGATCGCTCTTCTCGCTCTCGCGACGGGCGCCCACGCCTACACCAACACGTACAACTGGGGCGGTGGCACGGGCGACTGGGACATCGCCGGCAACTGGATCGAAGGCACGGTCCCGACAGGCTCGGACCGGGCGATCATCGGCTCGGGCGCCCCGAACCTCACGGCCAACACGGCAATCGCGACCCTGGAGATGACCGGCGGCTCGATCACCGAGAGCGCCGCAGGCTCCCCTATCCTCGAGATCCGCGAGGACATGGCCGTGACCGGCGGCACGATTGCCGGCACGATCACGATCCGCATGACGGGCTCGGTCGGATCAGCTCCGTACACCCTCACCTCCAGCGGCGTCACCCTCTCCAACGTGGCGATCCAGACCGCGAACACCATCGAGCTCGGCAGCGACATCACGCTCACCGGCTCCATGATCATCGCCTCGGGCACCCTTGACGCCAGCGGCTCCAGCTACGACGTGAGCCTGGGAGGCGACTGGGACGGCACCGGCGGCACCTTCACGCCGCGCAACGGCACGGTGACCTTCACGGGCACCGGCACCATCTACACCGAGACGTTCTGGGACTTCGCCGTGACCGCGAGCGGAACCTACACCCTCGGCGGCGCCATCGTCGTCAGCGACGACTTCCTGCTCAACTCCGGAACCCTCGATGTGTCCGGCAGCAACTACCAGATCAGCGTAGCCGGCGACTGGACCCGCGGCGGCGGACTCTTCAACGAGAACAGCGGAACAGTCCGGTTCACGGGCACCGGGGCAATCAACGACAGCGACACCTTCTACAACCTCGTCGTGACCGGCGGGACGCGCAGCTCCGGCGTAGGGGTCACAGTCTCGAACGTCCTGACGTTCAGCGGCGGGGCGACCACGTTCTCGGGCGGCACCCTGAGCGCCGTGACCCTGACCATGTCGGGCGGCGACCTCACCGTCAACGCGGCCGGAGTCCTGTCGGTCAGCGGCGACATGACCGTGAGCAACGCAGGCTCGGCCTACGACGGCAGCGGCACGGCGAGCGTAGGCGGCAACCTGAGCGTTTCCGCGGGCACTATGGGCGGCACGGCCGCCCTCACCGTAACCGGCAACGTGAGCGTGAGCGGCACCGGCACCCTGAACGGCAACGCGCGCACCATCAGCGTGGGGGGCGACTGGGACGAGAGCGCCACCTTCAACGCGGGCACCTCGACCGTCACCTTTACCGGCACCGCTCCCTCGCTGACGGCCACCGACCCCTTCTACAACCTCACCGTCAACGGCACCAGCGTCACCCTCGCCTCGGCCATCGACGTCGACAACACCCTGCTGATCTCCGCAGGCTTTCTGGACGTCTCTGCCAGCAACTACGGCGTCACGGTGGGGGGCAACTGGACCAACAACGTGGGGGCCGCGGGATTCGTCGAGCAGAACGGCACGGTGACGCTGGACAACGCCGGCAGCAACTCCAACGAGACCTTCTACAACCTGACGGTGAGCGCGGGGGCGCGCACGGCAGCGGCGGGCTTTACGGTCAGCAGCCTGATGACGGTGAGCGGCGGCAGCATGAGCGCCGGCACCGCGGGGGCTGTCTCGGTGAACACCCTCACCCTTTCAGGCGGCGACATGACGGTGAACGCTCCCACGACCCTCACGGTCACCACGGGCAACTTCACCATCAACGCCGCAGCCTCCAGCTACGGCGGCACCGGCACGGTGACCATCAGCAGCGCAGACCTGGTGATCTCCGACGGCACCCACACCTTTGGCGGCACCCTCACCCTGAGCGCCGCAGACGGCGACATCCTGGTCTCCGGCGGCACCACCACCCTTTCCGGCTCCGCCACGGCCAACGGGGCCACCGGCGGCGCCGCGGTCTCAGGCGGCACGCTGAACAACGACGGCCTGCTGACCGTGCGCACCCTGGCGGTCAGCGGCACAGGCACCGAGGGCGGTACCGGCAACATCAGCGTCACCGGCAACGTCACGATCACCGGCGGCACGCTCAACGGCAACGCGCGCACCATCAGCGTGGGAGGCGACTGGGACGAGAGCGCCACCTTCAACGCGGGCACCTCGACCGTCACCTTTACCGGCACCGCTCCCTCGCTGACGGCCACCGACCCCTTCTACAACCTCACCGTCAACGGCACCAGCGTCACCCTCGCCTCGGCCATCACGGTCAGCAACGCTCTTACCATCACCGCGGGCACGCTGAACGACGGCGGCAACACGGTGACGGTCGCGGTCTCCTGGAGCAACGCGGGCACCTACACGGCCACAGGGACGGTGGTCTTTGACACCGCGGCGACGACGACGATCAGCGGCTCGACGACCTTCAACAACTTCTCGTGCACGGTTGCGGGCAAGACCCTGCAGTTCCAGGCGGGCCAGACCCAGACGATCGCGGGCAACTTCACGATCACCGGAGCCGCCGGCAACCTGATCCCGCTCCTCAGCCAGACCCCGGGCGTCCAGTGGATCATCCGCAGGACGGGCGGAGCTGACGCCGTCACCTTCGCCTTTGTCCAGGACAGCGACGTGCCCGACGCGGGCAGCAACAACATCACGGCCAACACCAGCCGCGACGAGGGCAACAACGATGTCACGGCGCCCGGCTGCTGGGTCTTCCCCAGCACCGCGATCTCGTGGAACGGCGGCGGCGGGGACAGCAACTGGAAGACCGCGGCCAACTGGAACCTTGGATACGAGCCGAACCAGTGGGACCTGGTGACTCTGCCGAACGCGCAGCCCGGCTACCCGGCGACGCTCGCGGCCGCCACCACGGTCAAGGACCTGACGATCGCCAGCGCCGCGAGCGCGAGCCTGGCGGGATTCGCCCTGACGGTCACCGGCACCTACGACAATCAGGGGACCCTCTACAGACTGGGGACCGGCGGCGAAAGCGCGCCGGCCGACACCGACTCGGGTCGGGTCATCTACCAGGGCGCGGGCGGCACCGTGCAGGACTACGCGACGCCCGGCCTCGACTACTACGAGCTGGAGATCGCCGGCGATCTCGGGGCCACGTTCACCCTGGCCGCCGACCTCGAGATGGCGGGCGACCTGACGCTGACCAGCGGCATCCTGGACGTGACCGCCATCAACCGCCAGGTGACGGTCGGCGACGACTGGGTTCTCGCAGGCGGCAGCTTCACGGAGCGGGCGGGCACGGTGGTCTTGAGCGGAGTCTTCGACGGAACCGCCTCGGTGCCTGCGGAGACCTTCTGGAACGTGACCGCGTCCACCGCCGTGACGATGACCGGCGCCTGGGACGTCAACAACGACCTCACGATCGGCGGGGGCGCATCGCTGGCAACGGGCGGCAACGCGATCACGATCGCGGGCGACTGGACCAACTCCGGTACGTTCACGGCCGGCGGCAACACTGTGACCTTTGACGGCGCGGCTGCACAGGCGCTCAACAGCGGAGGCTCGTCGTTCGCCAACCTCACCTACTCCGGCACGCCCACGCTCACGGTCACGGGAAACGCGCTCACGGTCACAGGGACGCTCACGATCGGCGACGGGGTGACCGTGGACATGACCAGCCAGAACTTCACCGTCGCAACCCTGGTCAACGGCACGGCGCCTCCCGGCGGCGTGCTCTCCCTCGACGGCACCCAGGTGACCCAGTCGATCACGGTGATGGACATCGACTCCGGCCTGGTTCTCTACGACGGCACCAGCGGAAACGGCACGGTGCGCATCACCTCGTTCTTCGACCTCAGCTTCAACGACGGAGGTCTCGGCCGCACCTTCACGCTGAACGGGGCGACGACCGTGGCGCGGGATGCCACGATCACCAGCGGCACGGTTGCCCTGGCCGACCTGTCGCTTTCGGTGGGCCGCGACCTCACGGGCGCCGGGACGATGACCGCCGCGGCCGGCGGCGCCGCAGACGCCGTGACGGTGGGCGGCAACTGGAACATCGGCGTGCTCAACGCGGCCAACAGCCTCGTCACGTTCACGGGCTCAAGCGGCGCGGGGCCGTTCACCGTGACGAGCAACGGCCAGTCCTTCTACGACGTCGTGCTGAACACGGCGGGGCCAGCGTATGCCCAGGCCGACGCAGCGAGCGTGGGCCGCGACCTCACGCTCACCGCGGGCACCTGGCAGACGAACGGGACGGCCCTCGGCGTCGGCCGCAACCTGAGCGGCGCCGGCACGCTCACCGCGGCAGCGGCCGAGGCGATCACCGTCGGCGGCAACTGGGACGTCGCCGTCTTCACTGCAGCCACGAGCACCGTGACGTTCACCGGCTCAAGCGGCGCAGGCCCCTTCACGGTCGACACCGACGGCAGCTCGTTCTACAACCTGGTGCTCAGCGGGGTCGGCAAGACCTACAGCCAGACCGATCCTGCGAGCGTCACCAACGACATGACGCTGACCGCAGGGACGTGGCAGAGCAACAGTCAGAGCCTCGACGTGGACTTCCACCTGACCGGCGCGGGCACACTCACGGCGGCAGGGGCCGAAGCGATCACGGTCGGCGGCGACTTCACGCCCACCGGCTTCAACTCGGCCACCAGCACCGTGACTCTCGACACGGCGACTGCAGGAAACCTGGCGGGACGGACCTTCTACAACCTGGTCCTCGCCAAGGGTGCTGCAGGCGCGATGGTCACTTCGACCGGCGGGCTCACGGTCACAAACGCCCTCACCATGGCCCAGGGTACCTGGGACGCGGCGACGTTCACGCACACCGTGGCCGGCGCGTGGGACTCCTCGGCCGCTGCCTTCACCCTGACTGCCGGCACCTCCGAGATCAGCCTCTCGGCGGCCAACCCGACGATCACCAGCCGGGCGGGCAACAGCTTCTACGACCTCACGCTCGCCAGCGGCGGTACTCTGGCGAGCGCGATCACGGCGACACGCGACGTCACGATCACGGCGGGGACGCTGCTGCTGAGCGGCAACGCGCTCACGGTCGACGGCCACCTGACCGGAGATGCGCTGACAGCAGCAGGCGCCGAGGCGATCGCTGTCGGCGGCAACTGGAACATCGCGACCTGGACCAGGGCCAGCAGCACGGTCACGTTCAACGGGCTGCGAGGCGCAGGACCGTTCACGGTGACCAGCAACGGCCAGTTCTTCTACGACGTCGTCCTCGACGCCGCGGGCAAGGTCTACAGCCAGACCGATGCGGCGAGCGTCACGAACAACATGACGCTGACCGCAGGGACGTGGCAGAGCAGCGGCCAGAGCCTCGACGTGGACTTCGACCTAACCGGCGCTGCGGGCACACTGATCGCGGGCGGCTCGCAGATCACGGTCGGCGGCGACTTCACGCCCAACGCCTTCGACCGCGGCACCAGCAGGGTCACCCTGGACACCGACAAGGCAGCGAACCTGGCGGGGCACACCTTCTACGACCTGGTCTTCAACAAGGACGCTGCGGTCTGGACCATCACGTCGACCGGAGGGCTGACGGTCACCAATACGCTCACGATGACGCGGGGCACGTGGGACGCGGCGACCTTCACCCACACCGTCGCCGGCGCGTGGAACTCCTCGGCGGCGAACTTCAACTTGACTGCCGGCACCTCGACCATCAGCCTCAGCCCGACGCCCAACCCGACCATCACGAGCCGCGCGGGCAACAGCTTCTACAACCTGACGGTCAACAACGGCGGTGGGCTGCTCAGCGCCATCACGGCCACCAACGACCTGAGCCTGGCAGGCGGCACGCTGACGCTCAGCGGGTGGGCGCTGACCGTGGGACGCCACCTGTCGGGAGCCGGCACACTGACTGCGTCGGCATCCGAGGCCATCACCGTCGGCGGCAGCTTCACGCCCAGCGGCTTCAACTGCGCCAACAGCATCGTCACCTTGGACGGGCTGAACGCCGGAAACCTCGGCGGCCTCACCTTCTATGACCTGGAATTCAACAAGGGCACGCCGGGCACGACGCTGACATCGACCGGCGGACTGGCGGTCACGCACGCGCTCACCATGACCCAGGGCACCTGGGACGCCGCGACCTTTGCCCACTCGATCCGCGTAGACTGGAACGCCACGAGCGCGAACTTCAACTTCGCCCCGAGCACCTCGACGATCGACATGAACACCGGCTCGCCGCTCTCGGTGAACTGCAGCGGCACCAATTACTTCTGGAACCTGACTGTGAGCACGGTCGTGAACCTGGCCAGCGCGATCGTGGTGCTCAACGACGTCACGATCACGGCCAGCGGCCAGCTCAACCAGGCGGCCGCTGCCTACCAGATCACGATCGGCCACAACTGGACCCGCACCGCGCCCGGGACCTTTAACCCGCACATCGACGGCTGGGTCGTGTTCAACGACAACGCCTTCACGGCGGGCGGCGCGCTCTCGACCACCGCCGCAGGCGGGGAGGCGTTCTCGAACCTGCGCATCGACGAGGCCGGGGGAACCTTCACCTACAACTCGGATCTCACGATCCGCAGCGAGATGCACCTGCTCACTGGAACCCTAGCCGAGGGCGCCGGCACCCGCACGATCACGATGGGCGACGCAGCCAACCTTCCGACGGGCGGCATCGTGTACTGGGACAACGACGCCGACATCGCCGGCGGCACCGGCTACGCGGCGGGCGACGGCACGGTGGAATTCGTGCTGCCGGCGCCGTGGGCCTACCACATCGAGGGCCGGACGATCTTCCGCAACATCGACTGCCTCACGCCGAACGCGGTCCTGAAGTTCGAGGAGAACGGAGTCGGCGCCTACACTCCGCCGGCTGCAGGAACCCAGATCGCGACCATCATCGACGGCGTGTTCAGGATCGACGGCGGGGCGTCAGGGACGCTGATCACGCTCACCAACATCTCGGGGGCCGCCGCGCCGGAGTGCGCCCTGCCGACCGACCCGCCGGACCCGCTGCAGTGGGTGCTGCACATCCGCGGCACCGCCGACATCAAGTACGCCGACATCTCCAACAGCTGGGCGCCCGACTACGATGCCATCACCCCCGGCGAAGGCAGCGTCAACAGCGGCGGCAACTGCAACTGGCTCTTCTCGATCCCCGTCGAAGCCAGCTGGACCGTCGACTCGGACTCCAACGGCCGCATAGACCGCATCCGGGTGCAGGTGACCCTGTTCACCCAGCTCAGCGACAACTTCGACCCGAGCAAGTTCGAGATCACGGTCGACGGCTACCAGGTGATCGGCTACGGAACGGCGGCCGGCGCCAACGACGACGTGTTCGACGTCCTGCTGCAGGAAAAGCCCTACCTCGACACGGACGTGCGTCCGACCTGGCGCATCGTCAGAAACGACTTCCCGAACGGCCTCTACGGCCAGAACGGAGGAGCCTACGTGGCGGTCGGCGTCGAGCAGACCGCCGACGACGGGGCCCGGCCGGTGCTCGCCTTTACCCTGGCCGTGGCCAACGAGAACCGCGCGTACCTGCACTTCTCCGAGCCGGTCTGGTCGAACGCCGGGGCGACCGTGCCGATCGGCGCTGCCGACTTCACGTACTCCGACGCGGCCAACCCGTTCACGATCACCGCGCTCTCGCCGGCCGGCAGCGGGACCCACGACGCGATGCTCGAGTTCGGCAACCCCATCACGGACGCCGACGTGATCCTGCCGCGGACGGTCTCGGCCCTCGCCAACGCGGTCTACGACCAGCCCTACGTCACGGACCCCGCCACCTACCCCAACACGAACCTCGACGGAAACCTGTCGGGGGCCAGCAAGCCGATGCTCGCTGCGGCCCACCGCATCTCCGACGTGGGGCTGGGGCTGATCACCCCGGTGTGGGCGAGCGACTGGGACCCCGTGAGCGCAGCGCCGGTCACGGGCCGCGACCCGCAGCGCGGAGGCATCGGCCGCATCACGGCCTTCGACGGCTCGGGCTGGCTGCAGGACCTGGACGTGCTGCTGCAGGCCCGCGTCGAGGCCGCGGCGTGGGCCGCGAGCCCGGTGGACCTCTACTACGACGTCGGCGTGACGGCGCCCATCCGGTTCTCCGGCCTCTGGGTCCCGGTCGTCACGGCGAGCGACGTCGGTCACAACCCGAACGCCGCAGCCAGGTCCGTCGCGGGAGCGATCAACGGCGTGCTGCGCGACTTCGTGATCCCTGCCGGCGACTCGGAGATCAGGGACGGGGCCGACCTGGAGTTCACCTTTGTGGTCGCCGGCCTGCCCTGCGCCGACGTGGCCGACCGCAGGGACCCGCGCACGGCCAGGCCGTGGGGATGGTCGGTGCGGGGCATCCGCACCCAGCGGGGCAGCGTCACGATCATGAACAACGTGATCAATCCGGAGCGGGGAGAGCGCACGTCGCTGCACTACAAGCTGGCGGACTCGGGAACGGTCACGATCACGGTGTTCGACCTCAAGGGTGACATCGTGGATGTGCTCTATCGCGGCCAGCAGAGCGCAGGGGAGCACTCGACGACGTGGGACGGCCGCAACCGGGGCGGCAACGTCGTGGCCCGCGGGGTCTACTTCGTCAAGCTGGTGGGCCCCGGGGTCAGCGAAACGCGCAAGGTGATGGTGGTCAAGTGAGACGCTGCAGCCGGCCGGCGGACGACGACGTGCCGGGAGCCTGCGGACGACCGGCATTCTGTCGCCTTGACGGGGCCCGGCAAACGGCCCAGAATGGAACGTGCGCCGGGACCGTTCCGGCGGGCCGGACAAAAAGCGGGATCAGGTAGACGGAAACGGGGTCAAGTTCACGACCTCCAGGGACGATACTTGAAACGAAAGGATGGGTTCGCTGATGACGGTCGAGAGGGTGGGCTTCCCGGACCCGGTATCCAAACCCAAGAAGACCGAACGTCCGGCGCGCGCCGAGAAGACCTCGGCCGCTGATGCGGTCAACGTGTCCATCGGCGCCAAGGAAAAGGCCGAGATCTACAACGCCACGGAGGCGGCCAAGTCGGCCCCCGATCTTCGCCTGGACCGCATCGAAGAGGTCAAGAAAAAGCTGGACGATCCGACCTACATCACGGACAAGGTCATCTCGGAGCTCGCCGATCGGCTGATGGAGGTCTTCAAGGTCTCCTAGGCGCGCGTTCTCTGACGGCAACCGAAGACGGAGAACGAGCATCTCCGTCTTTTTTTTCGGCGGGGCGGGCTCGCGGAGACAGGACGATGCCTGACGTTTTCTTCAGTGTGCCGGCCCACGTGTACTTCGGCGCGGACTGCATCCTCAGGCTGGGAGGAGTCGCCGCGGGCCTGGGCAGCCGCGTCCTGGTCATCACCGAGGCCATTCTCTACGAGCGCGGGGTCATCGAGCAGGTGACCGGACTGCTCGGCCGCAAGGGGCTGGAGCCGGTCGTGTTCGACGAGGTCATCCCCGGAGCGACGAGCACGACCGTCGAGGCCGCCGTGCGCGTGGCCCGGGGGGCGCGCGCCGACCTGATCGTCGGCCTCGGCGGAGTCAAGACGCTGTCGATCGCCAGGCTCACCGCCGCTGCCGCGCCGTGCTCCGTCCATGTCGACGAGCTGCTCGGCGGCGCCCGACCGGACAAGCCGCCGATCCGTACGATCGGGCTGCCGACCACGTGCCGCGACCCGTTCATGTTCGGCGGCGCGTGGCTGGTCACCGACGGCAGGGACCGCTCGCCCGCGATGGGCAGGTTCGAAGCCGACGGCACGGCGGCGGTGCTCCTCGATCCCAAGCTGGCGCTCGGCCTTCCCTCCCGCTACCTCGCCGCCACGATGGTGGACACGCTCATGCACGCGGCCGAAGGCTACCTCGCCACCGGCGGGAGCTTTCTGTCCGACATGTATTTCGTGAAGGCCATGGAGACCCTCGGCTCGGCGCTGCGGGAGCCGGCCGGAAGCGGCGAGGAACTGGCGCGGCGCACGGCGGCCGCCCGCGCCGGCCTGCTCACCGCGCTCGGGCTTTCGATGGGGCGCTCGGGCGTCGGCGCGGCCCTGGCGTACGCCCTGAACGCCCGCTTGCGCGTGCCCAAATCGTGGGCGTCGACCGTCCTGCTGCCGAGGGTCATGGAGCACCACCTGAGCATGGCCGCCGAGAAGCTGCGCGACATCGGACGGCTGATCGGGGAGGATCTCTCCGACCTGGCGGTGCCGGAAGCGGCCGGCCGCGCCATCGAGGCGGTGCGCGGCCTCATCGGCGGCCTGGGCCTGCCCGCCCGGCTGCGCGACATCGGAGTATCGCTGGAGGACATGGCCGAGGTGGCCGAAGCCGCGCACCGGCTCGACCTGATGAGCCGCCTGCCGAGAGTCACGTCGCCCGACGACCTGTACGAGCTGCTCAAGAGCTCGTACTGATCCGCCGCCCTGTGCGCCGACGCCGATGTTCAGCCTGAGAAAGCTCGAGCGCCTGCCGCCGCGCACGCGGCTGCGCAAGCTGCTCGTCATGAT
This sequence comes from uncultured Spirochaetales bacterium, assembly GCA_964552235.1. Lineage (GTDB taxonomy): Bacteria > Spirochaetota > Spirochaetia > SZUA-6 > CAVTHK01 > CAVTHK01. The sequence goes on from CAZKGO010000062.1 coordinate 20,548, forward strand.
CCGCGACGAGGAGCAGCGGCTGCTCGACGGCCGGCCGGCGCCGCCCGCGGACCTGCCGCCGCTCCTCGGCTCCGAGGCGTTCCTCTCGGCCCTCTCTCCCGCGCGCCGCGGTGAGGCGCAGCGCTGCCTGCCCGCAGTCGGGGGAGCGCCCGCCGAGGCGCTGCGGGCCCTGAATGCGCTGCGCCACGCGATCTTGGCCGAGCTCGGCGTGCCCTGGGCCGAATGGGACCTCCTGGTGCCGGCAGCGGCGGCCCGGGCGCGCGCGCAGCGGCGGGTCCTCCCGGTGCGCGTCTACCTGGAGGACGTCCGCTCGCCCTACAACGTAGGCGCCGTCTTCCGCACGGCCGAGGCGTTCGGCGTCGAGCACGTCTACCTCTCCCCCGGCACGCCTCTGCCCACTCTGGCGCGGGCGCGGCGCACGTCCCGCGGATGCTCCGACGTCGTCGCCTGGTCGGTGTGCCCCTTGAGCGAGCTCGCCGCTCAGGTTGCCGGCGCCTGCCCGACCGCAGTCTTTGCCCTGGAAACGGGAGGGCGGCCCCTGGAGCGGTTCGAGTTCCCAGAGGCCGGGACCGTCCTGGTCGGCTCCGAGGAGCTGGGGCTCAGCCCCGAGGCGCTCGCCCTGGCCGCCTCGAGCGCAGGCCGGGTCTCGATCGCGATGGCAGGCTCCCGCGCCTCGCTGAACGTGGCCGTCGCCTTTGGCATCGTCATGCAGGCGTGGTACTCCCGCCTGGCCCGCTGACATCCTGCGCCGCAGCCTCCGGCTCCGGCGGCGCCCCGGGCTCCTCGGCGCGGAAACGCACCGAACGCCACGACGGGAACGAGAAGTAGCGCGCCTGCTCGTAGCTCCACAGCCGCACGTCCCTGCCGACGGCAAAGCGGCGGAGGATCGGCGTGAGGCTCGCAAGCAGGCTGTGCGGCGCGTCGGCGGCGCCGCCGAGCAGCAGCGAGCGCGGCAGGAACGCCGCCACCTCGCGGTCGGGCAGCAGAGCGTCGACCACACCTTCGTGCTTCGTGCTCACCCGCGCTCCCACCCGCAGCCGGTCGCCCACGACGTTGGCGCGCACGTCAACGACGACTCCCTTCATCTTGACCTCCACTGAGTATGACGGGGGCGAGGCGCCGTGGTGCCTTGGGGGGGATGGGGGCGGGGGCTCAGTCCGACGTGACGATCTGGTGAGTGAGACGGCAGACCTTCTCGAGCATGGCGGAGACGCCGCAGTACTTTTCCCGCGAGAGCCTGACCGCCTTCTCGATCTTGTCCCGGTCGAGGACGGCGCCCTTGAACAGGTAGCGTATGCGGATGTCGGTGTAGACGACCGGATGCTCGTCGCTCAGGTCGCCCTCGACTTCGACCTCGAAGGAGTCGAAGGGCATGCGCATCTTGGCGAGGATCGAGGCGACGTCCATGCCCGTACAGCCGCCCAGCGCCGCGAGCAGCAGGGGCTTGGGAGTCGGTCCGCGGTCGCGGCCGCCGAAGCGGACGTCGGCGTCGATCTTGAAGTGGTGGCCCTGCAGCTCGGCGTCGAAGCACAGGCCGTCCTGGAACCTGAGAGTGGTCTTGTGGCTCACGAGGCGCCCTGCAGCAGCTCCTTGTCGAAGTTCTTCTTGAGCTCTTCGATCAGGATGCGCACCTGCTCCTCGTTCTTCAGCCCGAAGCGGCCGAGCACCTCGGGCTCGATCTGCTCGAAATCCAGCGTCCCGTGATCGAGGTTGGAGAAGCAGTCGGCGAGGTAGACGATCCAGACCACCTCCCGGTGCTCCTCCTCGGCCTCGCGGGGCTCGTGGTGCCAGCGGATGGCGGCCACGAGCTGCTCGGGGAAGTTCCAGTTGCCGGCGATCATCGCGCCGATCTCGGCGTGGTTGAGGCCGATCGAGAAGTCCTCCAGCAGCTTGTCAGGGATGTCCTTTTGCGAGCAGAACTTCTTGATGCGGTCCAGCAGGTCGGGGTGCAGGGCGTTGGCCACGATCTTGCCGAGGTCGTGCAGGATGCCGCCGGCGTAGACGTCGTCGAGCACCTCGTTGCGCTTGCGCGCGCGGCGGGCCAGGTGGTAGGCGTAGTAGGCCACCTGGTAGGAGTGACGCCACAGCTCGCGCATCTCGCTGTACTTGCGGTCAAGGATCTTCTGGCTGCCGTAGCGGTAGAGCAGGTTGCGCAGCCCGCGCATGCCCACGAGCTTGACCGCCTCGACGATGTTGTCGATCTTCTTGGGCAGCATGTAGAGCGCGGAGTTGACCTGCTTGAGCAGATCGGCGGTGAGCGACGGATCGGTGGAGACCTGGCGCGCGATCTCCTGGATGTTGCTCTCGGGGTCCGCGATGAGCTTTTGCAGGTAGACCAGGTTCTCCGGGAACTGGGGCAGGCTCTTGACCTCGCGCACCACCGCCTGGGCGAGCTGCTGCACCTTTTCCAGCCTCACCTTGTCGAGGGGGATGGCGATGCGGGCGATCGTCTCGCCGTTCTGGTACTCGAGCTCGAACGCCTCCTCGTCGAGGCCGATCTTCTTGAGCATCAGGATCAGGATGACGATGCCGAGGCCGGCGCCCTCCGAGTTGTCGAGAACGGCCGAAAAGGCCTCTTCCATCGTCTCGAAGGCCCGGGAGCGGGCGATGCGGTCGAAGACCCGCATCTGCTCCTTTCGGGTGATCTCGACGTTGTTGTGCACGGCGATCGTCAGCGTTCCGCCGTGGGTGCGCAGGATCACCTTGACGTAGAGGCCCGCTGCCCTCTGGCCTCGCAGGTAGTGGTCGATGTTGCTGAGGGTGTCGTCCTTGAATGTCTTCATCCCCAGCTCGTAGTCGGCCGGGTTGTTGAGATCGAGGTCCTTTTCCTTGAAGTAGACGCGCTTGGTGTTGGCCTTCTTGGCGTTGACCGCCAGCTCCTTGACGCAGTAGGAGATCGGCGTGACGATGTTCTCGTAGCCGGTTTCCTTGAGAAAGACGCCGAGGATGTCGTCGATGTAGGATTCGGTCTCGTGCGGCATCGTGTAGGTCTTGATCGTGAGCGGGATGCTGTTGTTGACCGCCCGCTTGACCTGTGCCACATCGACTTGTGGAGCCATAACACCACCTGGACAGTGATGAATCTCAGTATACCAGCAGGCGGCCGGGTGTCAACAAATCCGCCTGGACCCTCCGGTGCGGCCATGTTGCCAAACCCACGCCTCTCCCTATAATGGCCCCATGCTGCTCGCGGACTTCGACCGGCTCGTGCGCACTACGCTCGACTTTGCCAGCTTCGGGCACGACGCGGCAGTCAACGGGCTGCAGGTCGCACGCTCTGCGCCCGAGCTGAGCACGGTTGCGTTCGCCGTCGACGCGTCGATGGAGAGCTTTCGCAGGGCCTGCGACGCGGGCGCCGACCTGCTGTTCGTCCACCACGGGCTGTTCTGGGGCGCCCCCGCGCCTTTGCGGGGCACCCTCTACGAGCGCGTGCACTTTCTGGTGGAGCACGACCTCGCCCTGTACGCCGTTCACCTGCCCCTCGACGCCCACCCCGAGCTCGGCAACAACATCGGCCTCGCCCGCCGCCTGGGCCTGGCGGCCGTCGAGCCGTTCGGCCTCTACCACGGCATGCGCATCGGCTTCAAGGGAAGGCTCGAGCGGCCGCAGCCGCTGGAGCGCCTGGCCGCCCTCGTGAGCCCGCGCCCGCTGTCGCTGCTGCCGTTCGGGCCCGCAGAGGTCCGGTCGGTCGGCATCGTCTCCGGCGGCGACCCTCACGCGGTCTCCCAGGCGATCGACGAAGGCCTGGATCTGTTCGTCACCGGCGACGCCTCGCATGAAATCTACCACGAAGCCCTCGAAGCGGGCATCAACGTGCTGTGCGGCGGCCACTACGCCACCGAGACCTGGGGGGTCACCCTGATGAGCGATCACCTGCGCAGGACCACGGATCTGCAGACCCTGGTCGTCGACGTCCCGACGGGGCTCTAGCATGACGCGCCGGCAGCTGCTTCCCCTCTCCCTCGCCCCGGCGCTCGTGCTCCTCGACCAGGCGACCAAGCTCGTCGTCGAGCGCACGATGCCCGTCGGCACGATCATCAAGGTCTGGGGCGACTTTCTGTGGCTCTGGCACGTGCGCAACACCGCCATGGCGTTCAGCCTCGGCGCAGGCCTGCCGGAGGGGCTCAAGATCGTGGTCTTCGCGGCGCTGCCCGTGGCCGTGCTCGCCGGGATCCTGCTCTACTACCTGCGCTCGCGCGACCTCAGCGCCTTCCAGCGCTGGTGCTTTGCGGCTATACTCGGCGGCGGGGCCGGCAACCTCGTCGACCGCATCTTCAGGGTGGGCGGCGTCGTGGATTTCGTGAGCGTGCGGTTCTACGGCCTGTTCGGCCTCGAGCGCTGGCCGACGTTCAATGTCGCCGACTCGTCCGTCGTCGTGGCGGGGCTGGCGCTGCTCGCGAGCTTTGTCAGAAAAGGAAACGGGAGCAAGGGATGAACAAGAAGGTCAACACCGCCCTCTTTATCCTGGGCGCAACAGTCTTCAACCTGGTGCTGATGCTGATCCTGTTCGCGGTGCCGATGGTGGCCCTCATCGCCGTCTTCGGCGACCGGCTGCAGCAGGCCTTCGGCATCATCAGCGTGGTCCTGTTCTTTGCCGCCCTCGTGGGGAGCTTCTTCCTCTACGGGTTCATCATGAAGCGCGTCTCGGCGCGGTGGGACCTGGACAAGTACCTGCACCCGATCTTCACGCCCAAGAAGAAGAGGTAGCGCGGCGGCGCTCCGGCGGGCGGGCTCAGTATCCGTCGGAGCGAGCGATGTTCTGGTCTTTCTTGTACAGCTCGTTGTAGACAAAGCCGCGGTTGCGCAGCTGGTCCTTGAGCTCCTGGGGAAAAGGCATCATGCGCCAGAACACGCCTCGGACCTCGCGGTCGAGCTTCTGCATGCCCTGGCTCTCGGCCGTGATCCACAGCACGTAGTCCCGCACGAAGGCGTCCTTGACGTCGCCCTTCATCTTGTTGTCCGAAAACCACTGGTAGTAGCGGCCGGTGATCCCCTCTTCCATCCAGTGGTGCTGGGCTCGCTCCTTGGCCACCTGCCAGCGCAGGTCGGCCACGGCCGTGATGACCGCCTCGTTGACCTTTTTCGGGTACATCGGAACGGCGATGCGGCCGCGGCTGGAGGCGCGGTTGCGCCGCTCGAACGGCTCCCAGCAGACGCCTTCGTCGCCGTAGCAGGGAATGAGGATCACGTTGGGCACGATGCGGTTGGTCTGGCCCTTGAAGGCGCGATGGAACAGCTCCGGGTCCAAAGCCTCGATGATCGCCAGCTCCTTGATCACGTTCTCGCGGGTCGCCACCGCGGAAAGGCTCGCCCGGAAGTAGCTCTTGGTGAGGATCGGGAAGTGATTGCCCTGCCGCCCGACGCACATCTTGGCCATCTGGCGAATCACCTGGAACTCGCCGCGCAGGCTCTCGGAATCCACCGAGGCGCGGTCGGCTCCCGCGCCTTCGGCCCTGTCCGACAGGTTCTCCAGCTCGTCGTGCAGATCGGCGAGGCGCCGGTAGGAGGAAGCCACCTCGCGGTCGGAGGCCTGCAGCCTGCGGATGATGTCGTTGAGCTCGGAGAGCGCCTTTTTCTGCTCTTCGGAGTAGGCGTCTTTGGTGTTGCCGTACTCCGGACGCGTTCCATGATGCACGATCTGCCGGACGTTCTCGGTGAGGGACGCCTCGAGGGCGTTGACGTTGGCCAGGTTCTTGTGCAGCAGCGACAGCTCGGCCTCGACCTGGCCCTTGCGCTTGTCCATGAGCTCGAGCGCCTTCTGGCTGTCGTCCTTGCGCACGTGCTTGGTCTCGTCGGTCTCGGAGGCGTTGATACGGTTCGAGGCCACCGCGGCCAGCCACTCGTCGGCGTAGTACACGGGCTCGCCGGTCTTGTTGTCCAGGATCACGCGGGCGAGCACGTCGCGGTGCTCGGGATCGAGGAACGTCGGCGAGACCACGCCGAAGCGCAGCATCATGCGGTGGGGCGGAGGCAGCCTGCCGCCGGCTCGAGCCGCGATCGCCGCTGCGAGGTCCCAGTAGGCCGGCAGCAGGCGGCCCCGGTGCATCGAGCGGTCCTGCGGATCGGTGGCGTTCAGGAACGCCGTGAGCAGGCTGTGAAAGCGCTTGGCGAGCTCCCCGGGCACGCCGGCGAGGATCGTCTTGTAGTAGTCCTTGTCGTCGAAGTAGGGCTTGGGCTTCTCTTCGAACGCCGTGATGGGTGCAAAGCGCTCCGTGGTGGAGGCTCCGAGAGTGGCGACCCCTTGTCTGTCGTCGCCGAACAGGTCCTCGAACTCCGGACCTTCGGAATCGCCTTTGACGCTAAGCAGCGGGGCGAGATCGGGATCCACATCTGCGGCCAAACCAGTCCCCCGAACTGCTGATGTGGAGGTGAGGGGAATCGAACCCCTGACCTCGTGAATGCCATTCACGCGCTCTAGCCAACTGAGCTACACCCCCAGCAGCAAGCTCATACTAATGAAGGCTTCGGCCGCTTGTCAATCGCGGCAGGGGGGCGCTGACCGGCTCGTTCTTGCCCTGAGGCCCATGCTTCGCATGGGGACATCCCTCTCCGCTTCGCTGCGGGGCCAGAGCGCCTGTACGCCTCGGGGCCCATGCTTCCGCATGGGGACACCCTTGTCCTTGACTTTTCCAGGGCGCTGCGGTATTTCGTAGCCCAAGAGTGCGGCGCCCTCCGTTCGAGACGGCCCGCTCCGTGTCCCATCCGACGGGCGTCCTCACAGCCAACCAAGGAAGGATCTGACAATGGCTATCAGCTACAAGGAGCTCGGCCTCGTCAACACGAGGGAGATGTTCAAGAAGGCCATGGCCGGCGGCTACGCCATCCCCGCCTACAACGTGAACAACATGGAGCAGCTGCAGGCGATCATCAAGGGCTGCGTCGACTCCGCCTCGCCGGTCATCATCCAGGTCTCCAAGGGCGCGCGCTCGTACGCCGGCCAGACCCTGCTCGCCCAGATGATCAAGGGCGCCGTCGCCCTCTCCGAGGAGCTCTCCAAGGGCAAGCGCCTGCCGATCGCCCTGCACCTCGACCACGGCGACAGCTTCGAGACCGCCAAGAGCTGCGTCGACAGCGGCTTCTCGTCGGTGATGATCGACGGCTCGCACCTCAAGTACGACGAGAACGTGGCCGTGACCCGCAAGGTCGTGGACTACGCCCACAAATTCGACGTGACGGTCGAAGGCGAGCTCGGGGTGCTGGCCGGCATCGAGGAGGACGTGCAGGCAGCCAAGCACATCTACACCCAGCCCGAAGAGGTCGAGGACTTCGTCAAGAAGACCGGCGTCGACTCGCTGGCGATTTCGATCGGCACCTCCCACGGCGCGGTCAAGTTCAAGCCCGAGCAGTGCACCCGCGACGCCCGCGGCGTCCTGATCCCGCCTCCGCTCCGCTTCGACATCCTTAAAGAGATCGAGAAGCGCATCCCCGGCTTCCCCATTGTCCTCCACGGCGCCAGCTCCGTGCTCACCGAGTACATCGAGATCATCAACAAGTACGGCGGCAAGATGAAGGACGCGGTCGGCATCCCCGAAGAGCAGGTTCGCCAGGCCGCCCGCTCGGCGGTGTGCAAGGTCAACATCGACTCCGACGGACGCCTCGTGATCACCGCCATCGTGCGCAAGGTCCTCATGGAGAACCCGGGCGAGTTCGACCCGCGCAAGTACCTCGGCCCGGCCCGCGACGAGCTCGCCAAGATGATCGCCCGCAAGAACAAGGACGTGCTCGGCTCGGCGGGACACGCTTGGGACTGAGCCGGCCGACGCTGCTCACAGAGGCCCCGCGGCGCTCTCGCGCTGCGGGGCTTGTCCTGTGCCTGTCGCCGCACCCGTCAGCGGGCGCTCAACATGTCGGCGAGGCGCGCGGGCAGGTTCCAGTACACAGGGTGATACTGCTCGTAGCGGAAGTTCGGCAGGAACTCAACGCCCAGCAGCGAGGCGTCGGCCTGGCTGGCGTGCTCCTTGAGGGCGGCCATCTGCACTTCGCGATAGCTGAGGCCCGACAGCGGGTCCGTCAGCATCAGGTCGAGGCGCACGATCTCGCCGTAGAGCGGGCCCTGGAACGGATCGACCGACACGAGGTAGGCCCCCTCGGGCCGCGAGGCTGCCGAGCCGCCTGAGCTTGCGGCATCGAAGACGCGCTCGAGAGCCTCCGCCACGACATACCCGACAGCCTTGTGCTCGAAATGCTCGTAGGCCTTCTCGTTGAAGTCGCTCGACACCACCACCTCGGGCCGGAAGCCGCGGACCAGCTCGGCAACGCGGGACACCAGCCGCTCCTCGCCGCCCCACGACTCCAGGATCCGATCCCGCTGCAGCTCGTCGGCCGACGTCGTGTACGGGTGGTTGGGCAGCCCCAGGCGCACGTACATCGCGGCACCGAGCAGCTCGAGCGCCCTGCCGGCCTCCTCCACCCGCGCTCGCGCCAGGTCGGCGCCCGTCATAACCCGCGCCTCGTACAGGCCGCCCGAAGGCCGGTCCGGATACTGGTCGATGCCGCTCTCGCCGTCGGTAAAGATCACGACCGCCATCTTCAGCCCGCGCCTGGCCGCCAGGCTCATCAGCCCGGCAAAGTCCAGGCTCTCGTCATCGGGGTGGGCGTGGAAGAAGAGGATGTCGGCATCGAAGAAGGGGACCGGCTCCCCCGGCGCGACCCGCCTCACCGCGGCGCGCGGCGCCGAGCGCCCGTCCGGCGCAGCGGCAAAGGCGGCGCGGGCAGCGGCCGCGGGCGCCGCCGCGGGTTGCGGCCTCGGCGCTG
>CAZKGO010000063.1:0-28359 GCA_964552235.1 uncultured Spirochaetales bacterium
CCTGTGCGGAAGGAGCAACACATGAAGCGGATTCTCCTCATCCTGTTCGTCGCCGCTGCAGCCGCGGCGTTCGCCTCCGGGGGCGCCGAGCCCGCGGCCAAGGCGCAGGCCGCGACCCTCAAGGTCAACTACGAAGGCGACCCGATGTGGCCGCCTCTGTTCGAGGCCTTCATGGAGAAGTACCCGAACATCAAGATCGAGGCCAATGTCGCGACCATCGAGGTCCTCGACAGCGGGCAGCTCAAGCTGGCGCTCCAGGCCGGCACCGGGCCCGACCTGATGCAGATCGACGCGGCCCCGGCGCGCATGGGACTCCTGGCCAATGCGGGGCTGCTCCTCGCCCTCGACGACTACTACAGCAAGCTCAACTGGAAGTTCGCTGACTGGACGATGCGCCTGGTGACCTACGGCGGCAAGAAGTACGGCATCCCGCTGGAGGTCGACCTGATCGGCGTCAACTACAACAAGAAGATCACCTCGAAACTGGGCCTCGGCGAGCCCAAGACCTACGAGGAGTACATCGCGTGGCTGAAGAAGATCAAGGACTCCGGCACGATCCCCCTGACCTGGGGCACGAACGGCTGCTGCCAGCACGGCCACTACTATGCCCACTACGTCGAGGCGGCTGCGGGCAGACAGGCCGTCGAGAACCTGCTGTACGGTAACGGAAAATGGACCGATCCCGGCTTCGTCAAGGCGGCCGAGGAGATGCTGCGCCTGGTCAAGGAGGGCTACGTCAACCCCGACCCGAACGCCCTCAAGGATGCCGAGGCCAGGCAGCTGATGTGGAGCGGCAAGGCCGCCGCCACCATCACGGGCAACTGGACTACCGGCACCATCATCAAGGATCACGCGGCCAACATCGATCCCGGCTGGTACGCCGTGCCGCCGATCACACCCGCCTCCAAGGGCGGCTTCACCGGCGGCCTCGGAAGCGGCTGGTCGGTTTCGGGCAAGACCAAGTACCCGGCCCAGGCCGCGGAGCTCATCAACTTCATGTTCTTCTCCGAGGAAGGCCAGAAGCTCTACTTCGGCGGCGGCAACTTCCTGCCCACCTTCCCGGTGATGCCCGGCATCCTCGAGAAGGTCACCATCCACCCCTACCACAAGGAAGTGGTCGAGGAGATGAAGGACCCGCGGGGCATCGGGTACAACCTGAGCGTCTACATCCCGGCCGCCACCAAGGCCGCCTACTACGAGGTGATCCCGGGCTGGATCGCAGGCAAGCTCACGCCCCAGCAGGGCGTGGAGATGATCCAGAAGGCCTGGGAAAAGGACATCGCCGCGGGGCTGGTCCAGAGGTAGAGACGTACGGTGAGCCCGGCGCGCTCGCCGGGCTCACGCCCTTTTTGAGGCTTTCATGACCGCGACTCTCAGGCGAGCCAACCTGTGGGCCTACCTGTTCGTGCTTCCCGCCCTGATCTTCTACGGGGCCTTCACGCTGATCCCGCTCGGCGGCACGCTGTATCTGTCCTTCTACAGCTGGGACGGCGCCAATCCCGTCAAGAAATGGGTCGGGCTCGCGAACTACGCCGAGATGTTCCGCGATCCGGTGACCGGGCTCGCCTTTCTGAACACCCTGCTCTGGATGCTAATGTCCTACGCGATCCAGATCAGCACCGCACTGCTGCTCGCCGTCCTCATCGCCCAGGTCCTGCGGGGCCAGACCTTTTTCCGCGTGTCCCTCTTCCTTCCCAAGGTGCTCTCGGTCTCGGTCGTGGCCGTGGTCTGGGGCCGCATCTACGACCCCTTTATCGGCATCGTCAACATGGCGCTGCGGGGCGTCGGCCTGGACAAGGTGGCGCGAGGCTGGCTCGGCGACCCCACCTTCGCGCTGCCGGCCATCCAGGCGGCTCACAGTTGGAACGGCTACGGCTGGTACATGGTGGTCTACCTGGCAGCGCTGCAGGCGATTGAGCCCGTACTCTACGAAGCTGCCGACATCGAAGGCGCGGGCGGCTGGCAGAAGTTCTGCTGGATCACGCTGCCCGGAATCCGGCACGTGCACACCCTCGTACTGATTCTTTCGATGATCAACTCGCTGCAGGCCTTCGGCACGATCTGGGCCATGACCCAGGGAGGCCCCTTCCACGCCAGCGAGGTGATCTCGACGCACATCTACAAGACAGCCTTCATGGTCAACCAAGTCGGCTACGGCGCGGCCATGAGCCTCGTACTCGGAGTGGTCATCATCGCCTTCACGTGGGTGACGATGAAGCTGCGCGAAGAAAAGGAGGACTGACCGTGCGCGACGCCACCCTGGTGAGCACCGGCCTGCGCCACGGCCGCCTCGGCATGACCGTGATCTACGCCGTGCTCGCCTTCTTTACCGTGATCGCGCTCGCCCCCTTTTCCTGGACCTTGCTGAACAGCCTCAAGACCAACAACGAGATCATGGAGGCGCCCTTTTCGCTGCCGGAGAAGTTCCTTTGGAAGAACTACAGTGAGGCCTGGACCACCGGCCACCTGGGCGTCTACTTCTGGAACAGCGTCGCCAGCGCCATCCCGGTGGTGGTCGTCAGCATCGCCATCTCCTCGCTGGCCGGCTACGCCTTTGCCCGCGTGAGCTTCTGGGGCAAGGGCGCGCTGCTGTTCCTGTTTCTCTTCGGCCTCACGGTCCCCTTCCAGGCCAAGGTGATCCACCTCTACTACGTGCTGATGAGCCTCCGGCTCCTGGACAACCTCTGGGGCATAATACTCCCGAGCATCGGCGGGCCCTTTGGCATCTTTCTGATGCGCGCTTTCTTTCTTCAGCTCCCCAACGAGCTGTCCGACTCCGCGAAGATCGACGGCTGTTCCGACCTGGCTGTGTTCACCCGCGTGATGTTCCCCCTTGCACAGCCGGCCGTGGTGTCCCTGGTGGTCTTCAGCTTTATGGGGATCTGGAACGAGTACTTCCTGCCGCTCATCGTGCTCACCAGCGATGCGCGGCGCACGCTGCCGCTCGGGGTCGTGCACTTCCAGAGCCGCTACTTTACCGACTACAGGCTGGTGTTCGCCGCCCTCGTCCTGAGCATCATTCCCGTCGTCATCGTCTACCTGGCATTCCAGCGCCAGTTCATCCGCGGCGTGGCCGTGGGGAGCTACCGATAGGGGCGCGCCTGCGCCAGCGTGACCGCCGGCAACCTGAAGGAGAGTGAAATGGACAAGAAGCTGCGATCGACCCTGCTGTACCGCAAGGCGCTCGGCTGCCTGCTCGGGGGCCTGATCGGCGACGCGATCGGGACCCCGACCGAGAACAAGACCCCCGAGGAGATCGAGAAAGCGCACGGCTGGATCGCCGACTTCAGCTGCGACGGCACAGACGATACGGTGATGAAGAACCTGCTCTCCGACGCCCTCATCCGCACTGGCGGCTACGCCACTTGCGACGACTGGGCGCAGGCGTGGCTCGACCAGTACTCGGCGATCTTCGGCCCGAAGGTCGGCAAGTTCTTTCAGTCGGTGCTGCACACGGCAGCCAAGCTGCGTCAGCACAGCATCCCGCGCATGGCCGCCCTCGGCAACATGCCCAGCTCGAGCTCTGCGATGTGCATCTCGCCCATCGGCATAGTCAACGCCTGCAACCCGGCGCAGGCTGCAGCGCAGACCTACAGCGTCGCGAGCCTCATCCACCAGCACGACGTAGGCTTTTGCCAGGACGGGGCGGTTGCGATGGCAGCCGCCGTGGCCGAGGCCTTTGCCCCGACTGCGACCGTCGAGTCGATCGTCAAGGCGGCAAGCGCCTACATCATGCCGCTGAGCGGACGGGAGATGCTCACAGCGATTGAACAGGTGCTCGAGGTGGCGCGCAGGACCGGCGAGTACAAAGCCTTCCGAACGGCGATGTACAAGGAACGGGACCGGTTCTTCACCCGCATCACCTGCGACAGCCGCGAGACCGTGCCCCTGACCGTGGCGCTGTTCCTGCTGGCGGGCGGCGACGTCGAGAAGTGCGTCACCTACGGCGCCAACTTTGGCCGAGACGCAGACACGATCGCCTCGATGTGCGGCGCCATCGGCGGCGCGTTCCGCGGCGTCGAAGGCATCCGCGCCGACTGGGTGTCCAAGGCCAAGCAGGTCACGCAGCGCGACCAGGAAGGGCTGGCCGAGAGCCTGGCCAGCGTCGCGCTCGCCAAGAGTGAGCGCGAGCGCAAGGCTGCGGGGGTGCTTGCCTCGATCGCGTGAACGTGCGGCGCGCGCAGGCGCGCCGCGCACCGTGACCTTCATTTTCACCTTCACACGATCTTCACATTCCTTCTATGGACGCTCCAAGGGCGCCGTGTAGGTTGCTGGGCGTAGAGTCGCTGACGAGAGAGCGGCTCACACGGGCGAGCGCCGCATGGCGCAGACCCCAACCAGACGCTCAGGAGGCAGTCATGAAGAAGGCATTGTTCGCAGGCGCCCTGCTCTTGGCGGTGGCCGCAATCGCGGCCGCCCAGCCGACCGGCAGGGAAATCGTCGACTCGGGCAGGATCGCCACGATCAGCGGCCGGCTCTTCGAGCAGGACGGCGAGCTGTACCTCAACACCAAGGACGGAAGGATCGCGCTGCACCTCGGGCCCGAGTGGTACAGGAACCAGATCCGCTTCCCGGCACGGGCCAGGGGCGAGGCCACGGTCGAAGGCTACCTCGACGAAAAGGACATGTCGCCGGCGCGCATCACGTTCGACGGCAAGACCTACACCTTTCGCGACAACGACGGGCAGCCGATGTGGCGCGGCGACTCGCGCAACGGCCAGGGCCGCGGAGCCAGGGGCCGCGACGAAGCGCCTCGCACCAGCAACAGCTAGGGCGGGGAGCGGAGGAACACCATGAAGCTGCGGCTGGCCCTGGTCGGCCTGGTGCTCGCTCTCGCCGCTGCTGCGGCGGGAGCGTGCGAGATCAGCTACCGCCTCGTCGATTCCAAGGGAGTCGCCCGCGCGGTGACTCCCGACCGCGAGGTCGCCCTCGTGCGCGGCGAGACCTACCGCCTCGAAGTCACCTTCGAGGAAGACCACGGCAAGTGCGCGGTCGACGCCGACGAGACCGAGTTCCTGCTCGAGGAGCAGATGTGGAAGAGCTCCAAGACCAGTCTCCCGCTCCTGCTTCTCAAGGACCCGGTGTGGCGCGACCTGAGCTCGCGCGAACACGCCACCGAGCTGCCCTTCAAGGCCGTCGAGGCCGGAACGTGGGAGCTGGAGGTCGTGCGCGACTGCAGCAAGGGCGGCTACGACGAGACGTTCAAAATCAAGGTCACATAAGAAGAAGGTGGCGGCAGCGCGACTGACCGTTGAGGTCGGCCGCGCTGCGGCAGTTGGAGGAATCCGATGTCGGCGAGAACGATGAGAAAACAGCGCTGGATCCGCACCGCGGTTCAGATCACCGTGGCCCTGCTGGTGTTCGGCGGCGTGGCGGTGCACATGCTGGATGAGAGCGGCACGCTCCCGGCGATCTCCAACATACACGCGGTCTGCCCGTTCGGGGGCGTCGAGACCTCGGTGCGCCTGATCACCGAGGGGCGCTTCGTGAGCAAGACCTACCCGTCCAACCTGTGGATGCTGCTGGCCTCCACGGCCGCGACGGTGGTCGTCGGCGCGCTGTTCTGCGGGTGGCTCTGCCCCCTCGGCAGCGTGCAGGACTGGGTCGGCAAGCTCGGCCGCAAGCTCTTCGGCCGCCGCTACAACACCTTGGTGCCGCGGCGCCTGGATCGCGCGCTCGGGTACCTGCGCTACGCCGTGCTCGGGCTCATCGTGCTCAAGACAACCGAGGCCGCCCACCTGGTGTTCGCGGCCTACGACCCCTACTACGCGCTGGTGCGCTTCTGGACCGGCGACGCCCTGCCGAGCGCCGTCGCTGTGCTCGCCGTCGTGCTCGCGGCGTCTCTGTTCGTCGAGCGGCCCTGGTGCCGCTGGCTGTGCCCCTTCGGAGCTGTCCAGGGGCTGCTGCAGCTCGTGGCTCCGTGGAAGATCCGTCGCAACGCGGCGCTGTGCACCGGCTGCGGCTGCTGCAGCCGCGTCTGCCCCATGGGCATCGACGTGGCCAAGAAAAGCGCCGTCCTCGACACGCGCTGCAACCGCTGCGGCGAATGCCTGGCCGCCTGCCCCGTGCGGGGCGCTCTCGATCACCGGCTGCCCGGCCGCGCTGCAGCGGCGGTGCCCGTGCCGGCGCTGTCGATGCGCAGCCGCTGGCTGACCGCGGCCCTCGCGCTGAGCATCTTTGCTGCGCCGATCGCGGTCTCCACTGCCACGGGGCAGTTCGTCACCGATCACCGCTCGAGCGTGACCCGGGGCAAGCTCGCCGTCGACGAGATCCGCTCTTCGATGACGCTCGCCGACGTGTCCAAGGGGCTCGACATCGAGATCGGCCGCCTGCGCGAGATCCTGGAGCTTCCGGCTTCGGTCGAGAAGAACACCCAGCTCAAGGACCTCGAGGAGATGTCGGAGGACCTGTCGACCCGGGCGGTCAAGGACCGGCTGCGCTCGGTCAATAGCTGAGAGGGCGCGGCCGTCGGAGCGGGAGCCGCCGCCGCCGGACCGGCCCGCCAGCGCGGCGGCGCTCCTGACCGGGGGGACGCACGGGTCGCCGCGACAGTCGCCCTCCCTTGATCAGACGCCCCCCGGTCGCGAGAATGTCATCATGGCTGTGATCTTTGTGGTCGAAGACAACGAGAACCTGCGCGACGCCGTGGTCTCCTATCTCAAGCTCGACGACCACAAGGTCGTGGAGTTCGGCCGTGTACGCGGCGTGATGGAAGCGCTCAAGGCCCGCAACCCGGACCTGGTCGTGCTCGACGTGATGCTCCCCGACGGCGACGGGTTCCTGCTCGCCCGCCGGATGCGGGCCGCCGGGCACCGCATGCCGATCCTGTTCCTCACCGCCCGCGCTTCGGAATCGGATCGCATCACCGGCTTCGAGGTCGGCGGCGACGACTACGTCGTCAAGCCGTTCTCGCCCAAGGAGCTCGTTCTGCGGGTCAAGGCGATTCTCAAGCGGACCGGCGCGGGCGACACCGCCCCTGCCGAGACCCCGATGTCCTGGAAACTGGGCAGCCACAGCCTCGAGATCGACCCCAGGGCGCACCGCGTGCGCGTCGACGGCGAGGACGCGCCGCTGACCGCGGCGGAGTGGAAGATCCTCCGGTACCTGGCCGACAACGCCGGCATCGTCATCGACCGTTTCAAGCTGCTGGCCGAATGCCTCGACTCGATCGCCGAAGGCTCGGAGCGCACGATCGACACCCACGTCAAGAACCTGCGCGCCAAGATCGGAGACGACTGGATCGAGACGGTCCGCGGCTTCGGCTACCGCTTCTCGGGGCAGCCGGCATGAAGGGGCGCATCAAGGGCCTGTTCGCGCGCACGATTCTCTCGTTCGCCGCCGCCCTGCTGGCGCTCCTTGCCGTGCTCAGTGCCGTGTTCGTCGTCGGCTTTGGCCGCTCTCTCGCGGAGTGGGAGCGGCAAAAGGCCTTCGAGGTCGAAGGCTACGCGCGGGCGATCCTCGAAGGGCGCACCCCGGAAGGGCCGCCGCCGCAGGACACCCCGTTGTTCGTCTATGACACCAACCGCGCCCTGTTGTGGTCCAACCGGGGGCGCGGCCGCAACGTCCCCGACAGCGAGGTGATCCCCCTCGCCGACGGCGGCACCGTGAAGGGCTACTACTACACCGGCGGCGTTCACTTCGGCGCAGACGCGGCCAACCAACGCCTTCTCGCGTCGCTGCGTACGGTGGTCGGTCTCGGCACCACCCTCTCGGCCGTTGTCGCCCTGCTGTTCGCGCTCTACTTTGCCGCGCGTCTCTCGCGCCCTGCCCGCAGCGTCGCCGCGGGTCTCGACCGCATCAGCGGCGGCAACCTCAGCGAGCCGATTCCGGAGGCGGGGGCCACCGAGATCGCGCACATCGCCCGCGCTGCCAACCGACTGCAGCGGCAGCTGGCAGGCGAGCGGGAGATCCGCAAGCAGTGGGCCCAGGACGTGGCCCACGACCTGCGCACGCCCATCGCCGCCATCAAGGCCCAGCTCGAAGGCGTCAGGGACGGGGTGCTCGAGCTGACCCCGCAGCGCATCGACCGCACCTACGCCGAGGTCGAGCGCGTGGAGCGCCTCGTGGCCGGGCTCGACGAGCTCACGCGCCTGGAGTCTCCCGAGATGCGGCTCGCGCCCGAGCCGATCGAAGCGGCACGGCTGCTCGACGACTGCGCGGACCTCTGGGGACCGCGCGCCGCGGAAAAGGATCTCCGCATCGAGAAGCACGCCGGGGTCGCGAGCTTTGTGGCCGACGACACGCTGGTGCGGCGGGCGCTTGCCAACTTTCTGTCCAACGCGGTGAGGCACGCCGATGCCGGCAGCGTCGTGCGCCTGTCCGCGGACCGCGAAGGGCCCTGGATCGTGATCCGCGTGGCCAACTCCGGGCCGGTGATCCCCGAGCATGAGCTGGAGCGGGTCTTCGAGCGCCTGTACCGGGGCGAGTACGCGCGCTCGAGCCCGGGCAGCGGCCTGGGGCTGACGATCGCCCGCCGCATCGCCGAGCTGCACGGCGGCTCGGTGTCGCTCAAGAGCAGCGCCGGCGAGGGCACCGTCGTGGAGATGCGGCTGCCGGATCGGGCTGCCCCGTAGCGGCTGCGTCGTGCGGCTGCCGCTCAGCGCACGACGCGGCCGCTCCCGCTGCCCCTCATCAGCGCCTCGATCTCGGCGCGGCTGCAGTAGTTGAAGTCGCCCTGGATCGAGTGGCAAAGGCAGGAAGCCGCAGCGGCGAAGGCCACGGCCGTCTCAGGCGCCCGCAGATCGGCAGTGAGCTCCGCGAAGATCAGAGCGGCGGCGAACGAGTCACCCGCGCCCACCCGGTCGACGATGTTGCGGATCTCGTAGGGCTGGTACTTGCCGCCTTCGAGGGGCGCGAAGTGCGCCTTGCCGCTTCCCGCGTCGTAGAGCATGGCGCCCCAGCGGTTCCACGACGCCGAGAGGCTCTCCCTCAGCGTGAACGCCACCCGCTTGACCGGCGGGATCTGCTTCGCGATCGTCTCGGCCACCTCGACGTAGCGCTCGGCAGCCAGGCGCCCGGAAGCGACGTCGGTGTCCTTGGCATGGATTCCCAGCACGTCGGCCGCGTCTTCCTCGTTGCCCACGACCGTGTCCGCATGCGCGAGGATCCCGCGCATCACGCGGCCCGCAAGCTCGCGAGGCGGGGTAGGCGGGTCCCAGCGCCAGAGCTTGGCGCGGAAGTTGAGGTCGCAGGAGACCCGCAGCCCCTTGGCGCGCGCCGCCTTCACGGCCGCGAGCGCCACGTCGGCCGCGTTCCTCGAGATCGAAGGCGTCACGCCCGTGATGTGGAACCACGTCGCCCCGTCGAGGATGCGGTCCCAGTCGTAGGCCTCCGGCGGCGTGATCGCCACCGTGGCGCCATCGCGGTCGTAGACCACGACGCTCGGCCTCTGGTTGGCGCCCGACTCGGTAAAGAAGAGCCCGAGGCGTCCCTCGTCGCGCCGCAGAATGTCGCGCGTGTCGATGCCGAGGCCGCGCAGGCGATCGACCAGGGCGTCGGCGACAGCGTGCCTGGGCAGCGCTGTGACGAAGCTCGCCTCGACTCCGAGCATCGCAAGCGATGCCGCCACGTTCGCCTCGGTGCCCGCAAAGATCATCGTGAGGCGCCCTGGCAGCGCCTGCCGCAGCCGCAGCACTCCCTCGGGCTCCAGCCTTCCCATGATCTCGCCAAAGGCGACGACGCGCGGGTTGAGCACCCGTTGGCTTCCACCTCCCTGTGTGTTGTGCTCAGGCACGACTGCCCTCCCCGCGCGCCGCGCGCGCGATCGCCATCGCCTCGGAGGCGTTGCGCTTGATGTCGGCCCACCGCCCCGCCTTGATCATGTCGCGCGGCGCCAGCCACGACCCTCCGATCGCGGCGATCAGCGGGTCCGCCAGCCAGGCGCCGGCGTTGGCCGGCGACACCCCGCCGAGCGGTATGAACTGAAGGCCCAGATGAAGGTAGGGCGCGGCCGCGCTCTTGAGGTACGGGAGGCCTCCCATCGGCTCGGCGGGAAACAGCTTGAGCAGGCGGCAGCCGCACTCGAGCGCCACCTCGATGTCCGTCGGCGTGGCGATGCCGGGGGCGAAATCCAACCCCGCCTCCTGCGCAGCGCGGATCACCCGCGGGTTGCAGCCCGGCGAGACGCCAAAGGCCGCGCCCGCCTCCTTGACCTGCCGCACCTGCTCTACCGTGAGGATCGTGCCGATGCCCGCGCTCATCTCGGGCACCTCGCGCCTGATGGCGCGCAGGGCGTCCACTGCGACCGGCGTGCGCAGCGTGAGCTCCATGGCACTGACGCCGCCGTCGACGAGCGCCCGCGCCACGGGAACCGCGTCTTCGACGCGGTCGATCACGAGGACTGCCACGACCGCCTTGCGGGCGATCTGCTTCCAGAGGTCAATCGAAAAGGGTTCATTCATCTCTTGTCGCTCCCTCCATTGCCAACCCTTTGCCGGCGCCTAGTTTCAACCCGTAGGCCGCGCCACTGCAGTGCCGAAGTGGGTGCGCTCCAGCTCCACGACGGCGACCTGGTAGGGTTCGAGCGAAAGCTCGACGTCGTGACCGCTGACGTCGGCCGCGCGGCCGGTGAGGAGCTCCCTGCCGCCGCGCAGCGCCTGCGGGAGCGTCACCCGCGGGCTGAGGGCAGTGGCGTTGGCGTTGAGGGCGAACAGGAGCAGCCGGCCGTCCTTGCGCCGCAGCACGATCTCCAGCTGCTTCGCGCACCCAGGGTCGACGCCCTCGACGGCCGCCCACGGCAGGGCACCCGCTTCGCGGACGAGCGACTCCACCAGCGACGCGGCGCCGGGCGCGCCGTGATGAGCGGCGCGGAACAGGTCGGTCGCGCACGCGATCGCGCGCCCCCTGCCCGCCTGCGCGCGCACGAGCGCGGCCCCTCCGGCGGCAAAGCGCGCGAGCACCTCAGCCGAAGGCGCGGGCTCCAGCTCGTCGACGAAGCCGTGGCCCTCAAACTCGGCGCCGGCAGCGAGCCCGCCCACGGAGGCCTGCAGCGCCGCAGTCGGGGCGACGCCGGGCTGGCTTGCGTAGGAGGCCAGCAACCTGTAGCCCATGAGCTCGTCGAAGCCGTCGGCGGGCACGCGGAACATGGACAGCTTCCACTGCGAGGAGCCGGAGAACTCGCGGAAGCCGCCTTCGCCTTCGCCATAGGAGCCGGAGCGAGCGTCCCATACGAGGGTGCCGCCCCGCTCCACGTAGTCGCGGACAGCCCGCGAGAGCGGCGCAGACAGGACCAGCAGGAAGGGCGCAAGCACGACCTTGTAGCGCGCGAGGGCCCCTTCGACGGCAAGCCGCTCGTCGAGCACGTCGGGCAGGATGCGGCGCTGCCAGCAGGCCTCGAACGCGCCGTCGATCGCCTCGCCCGGCACTTCGCTCATGCCCTGACGCGCGGCCAGATGGATGGTGTCGCGGTTGTGCAGGATGGCCACGTCCGAAGGCAGCAGCTCGGAGCCCTCGATGGCGGGCCAGGCGCGGGCGAACTCCTCCGAGAGGCGGCGCGTCTGCTCCGCGAACTCGTTGAGTGTGCCGTCGGGGCGCGCGAGGGACCATACGTTGGGATACTGCAGGCGCCAGACCCAGTAGAGCAGGCTTCGGGCGCCGAAGGCCAGCGGCCTCCAACCCCAGGGAATGAGGCGGCGGTCGTCGCCGTGCTTGCGGTAGCCCCGGTCCTGGGTCTGCCATCCTCCGCCGTCGTCGGCCATGGTCGTCGGCTGGGTCTCGAGGCAGTGGTAGCCCCTGGAGCCCCCGAGACGGTCGGAAATTGCGTAGGCCATGGAGTCGGCGGCCCGGTAGTCGCGGCGCACGTCCGTGTAGATGTCCATGCCGAACACGTCGAGCGGCAGGCGCAGGCCGTAGACGTCGTGGGCGGCCATCGAGGCTCGCGAGTTGAACTGGCTGCGGATCATGACGTTGGTCGTGACAGGGTGCACGGAATCGTGGCGCTTGACCTCGGCAGCCGCCCACTCGGTGCGCCGAACGTTCGTCCAATCGTGGAAGCGCCGCCACTCCAGCCACGCCAGCTCGCCCATCGCCTCGGGCTCGGGAAAGGGCACGGCGACGCGCGGCGCCGGGCGGTCGACCCAGCGCCTGCCCAGCCATTCGCCGAAGGCCCGCCTGCAGTGCTTGCAGTAGCAGTACGCGTGGGACCCCTCGCGGTGGGAGCCGCGCAGGTGGTAGGCCGGCTCGTTGTCGAGCTGGTAGTAGATGAGGGCCGGCGACCTCCTGTAGCGCGAGACCAGCCGCTCGATCAGCGGCGCCGAGGATTCGGCGAAGCGCGGGTGGTTGAAGCAGTGCATCGGCCAGGTTCCCGGCGTCGGCTCGCCCCGCTGGTCCACCAGCAGCATGTCCGGGTAACGCTCCAGCAGCCACCGCGGCGGCCGCACGGTGTCGATGCCGAGCACGATGCGGATCTCCAGCTGCTCGCAGCGGCCGATCACCGCGTCGTAGAAGTCGAAGTGGAATTCCCCGGGGCGCGGCTCGAAATGCTCCCAGGAGAACTCGCAGATCCGCACGGTGTTGAGGCCCGCCTCGCGCATGCGCGCGAGGTCCTGCTTCCACTCGCCCTCAGGCTCCCACTCCGGGTACCAGGCCGCTCCGTAGTTGAAGGTCACGCTCACCCTCCTGTGCTTTCCCTATCCGGGCCGGCGCGCCTCCCACCCCTCTTCGAAGAGGCGCAGGAAGTTCGCAGGCCCGTAGGGATGCTTCGCCGCCTCCCGCTCATTCAGCTCCACACCCCAGCCCGGCGCCGTCGGCACGGCCAGGTATCCCTTCCCGACCCGGGGAACGCCTGACAGCAGGTCCCAGGTCCAGGGCTCGGCGCGGTCGTCGAAGTTCTCCTGGATAAGGAAGTTCGGGATCGAGGCGTGCACGTGAGCGTTGACAGCCGTGCACAGCGGACTCTGGGCCTGGTGACAGGCCACGACTGCGTCGTAAGCCTCGGCGATCGCGCACGCCTTGCGGAGATTCGTGACGCCGAGGTTCATGGCTTCGGGCTGCACGACGTCTACGGTGCGGGAGGCCAGGAGCTGGCTGAACTCCGCGAGGCGCTCGTAGCGCTCCCCGACAGCCACGGGCACGGGCGACTCCCGCGCCATCGCCACCGTTGCCTCGATGTCCATGGAGTTCACGGGCGTCTCGAAGAACAGGGGCCGCGCCTCCTCGAGCATGCGGGCGATGCGGAGAGCCTGGGACACGCCGAACCGGTCATGGCCTTCGATGAGGATGTCGACGTCGGGTCCCACAGCCGAGCGCACAGCTTTCACGATCTCGATGGACAGGCGCTCGCTGCGCCTGTCCATCTGAAGGTAGGCGCCGCCGAAGGGATCGAACTTCAGAGCCGTGTACCCGGCGGCGACCATCTCGGCCGCCTTTTCGGCGAAGAACCCGGGGTCACGCGGGCCCCTGTACCAGCCGTTGGCATAGGCTCGCAGCGATTCGCGGTGCCGGCCTCCGAAGAGCTGCCACACCGGCACGCCGAGGCTCCTGCCGAGGATGTCCCAGCAGGCGATCTCGATGCCGCTCATGCCGCGCGACGTCCTCAGGAAGCGGCCCTTGAGCATGCGGTGCCACAGCGCATCGGGATGGCGCGGGTCCTGGCCGATCACGAAGCGCGCCAGCTCCTCCACGTCGCCGAGGTGGGGCTTGGTCGAAAGGCCGCCGGTGGCCTCGCCCAGCCCCGAGATCCCCTCGTCGGTTTCGACCTTGACGAAGAGCCAGTTCTTCCAGGGATTGCCCACGACGAACGTGCGGACTGCAGTGATCTTCATCGCCGCGCCGCCTCGGCCTGGCGGCCGCCGGGACGGCCGGTCTTTCGAGCAGCGCCGTAGTCCGTGCCCGGCGCCTTCGTGTGCCAGCTCATGAGCGGTTCGAGAGCCTCGAGGATCTCGTCGAGGTAACGCGAGGCGATCTCGTCGAGAGGCATAGGCCCCCCGCGCCTGAGGGCGCAGTCGATCACGCCGCGGCGCTTCAGCACTTCCTTGTACGAGCCCGGAAGCTGGTGCTCGAAGAAGAACAGGGGCGCCATTTCCTTGTAGATATGCATCGCCCGCTGCTGGTCGCCGGCCTCCAGCACGTTCCAGAGGGCCACGACCACGTCGGTGACGTGGCAGCCGGGCATGTTGCCCGCCGAGCCGCGGCGGTGCTCCTCGATGAGATAGCGCCCGCCTGAGCCGCCGAAAACCCCTTTGCAGGATCCGTCGTTGCCCTCCCGGATCTGCGTAAGCTTGAAGGTGCTCGGCACCGTCTCTTCCTTGATGTACTCGACGTACTCGATCTCGCGGCAGAGGCGCAGCATGAACGCCGCGGACATGTCGGTGCCTATGGGAGGCACGTAGTTCTGGATGCAGACGGGAATGCGCGCCGCATCCGAGATGGCCCGATAGTACTCGAAGATCTGGCCTTCAGGGCTGTCGCCTCGCTTGACGTACGGAGGCATGGCAATCACCGAGTCGGCGCCGATCTCGCGGGCGTGGCGCGCGAACATCGCCGCCACCTCCCTGGTGACTCCGGCTACGCCGATCATCGTCGGGATGCGGCCGGCGTTCTGCTCGACCATCACCTCGGACAGCTTCATGCGCTCGGCGTCCGACAGCGATGTGAACTCGCTGGCGTTCACCGGGAACACCAGCCCATGGGCTCCGCAGGCGATGCAGAACTCCACGATGCTGCGGAAACCGTCGACGTCGATCTCACCGTTCTCGCGGAAGGGGGTCGAAGGTATCGTGAAGATGCCCCGAAAGACCCTGCTCATGCCCTGCCTCCTGAGGCGGCGCCGAAGCGCCGCGCCACGGCCCCGTTCCGCGGATCGGCGAGCCACTCGGAGATCAGAGCCTCGGCCTGCTCGAGCGAGCCGGTGCGCGGCTCGAACAGCAGATAGTTCAAAAGAAGGTTGCGGTCGCCGCGGCGCAGCGACTCCACCAGCAGTTCGGCCTTGTGCCAGCGGGGAATCATGGCCGCGGCTACCAGCTTGCGCGGCAGGGGCGGCACCCGGACGGGCCTGATGCCCGAGCGGTCCACCACCGCCTGGCACTCGACAACCAGGTCCTCGGGGAAGCCCTGGATTACGGGGCCCCGGTTCGGCACGTTCACCTGGTAGCGGCCCTGCACGTCGTGGGCCAGGGAGTCGATGATCGGCACGATCTGCTCGTCGCTCGCTTTGGGCGGAAAGAGGTCGGTGACCTTGACGGCGGGATCGCCGGCCGCCTTTTCGACGGCCTTGACCCGCCGTTCTATGTTGGCGAGATACTGCGCCCAGCCGATCTCCGAGTCGAAGCCGCCGTGCACTCCGTACCAGCGCTTGCGAGTCGTGATGTCCCCCTGGTACCACCACCCGGCAAAACGCGGCGTGTCGCCGATGGGCATCAGGCCGAAGAGGAGGTACTGGTGGATGGCCGCCCTGGACATCTGGTTCTCGCTGAACGCGGGCTTGTGGGTTCGCCAGTACGACTCGCTCTTCTTCGCGATCCACTCGTCGAGGAGCGGGTAGGCGTTCCCTCCCTTGTAGCGGAACTCGGTCATCCAGATCCAGTGGTTGAAGCCCGGCATCTCGGCGGTCACGTGCTCAAGCTCGAGGCCAAGGACCTTGGCCACCTGTCTATAGCCGTAGTGGCCGTGGCAGAGACCCACCACCTTGACCCGCGTCTCCCGCGCCATCAGCGTGCAGCCTTCGAAAACGGGATTTGACGACTGGATGAGCCAGGCGTCCGGGCAGATCCGCTCGATGTCGCGAGCCACCGAGAGCATCAGGTCGAGCTGGCCGCAGCACTGCAGCCCCCCGTCGCCGTTGACGATGCCGACGCCGCGGTAGTAGCCGTGCCGTTCGCCGAGGCTGCGCTGCGCCTCGCTCCACTCGTGGCCTCCGACCTGGGCCGTGTTGATGACGAACTGCGCGCCGTCGAGCGCCTGGGCGCGGTCAGGTGTCCTTGAGAAGGTCAGGTCCGCTTTGAGCTCCCGGGCCAGCCGCTCGGCCAGACCGTGGATCATCCGGAGGCGGTGGGCGTCGATGTCCATGAGCACCACGTGGCTGCCAGCCATGCGCGGGTGCACGCACAGGTCGCGCACGACGGTCGCTGCGAACGAGGCGCTTCCTGCGCCGATGAGGGCGATGCGCACAGGGCCAGAGGTTCCGATTCCGTGGGTCTCGATGCTCATCGCCGGCCTCCCTTCGGCCTGCGCGCCGGCCTTCTCGCGGCCGGCTTTTTCGCCGGCGCCTTGCGCGCCCGCTTTGACGCCGGTCGGCCGAACTGCCGCGCGACCCGCTCGTTGCGCGGGTCTGCGAGCCACTCGTCGATCAGGCCCTTTGCCTGCTCGAGGCTCTTCGTGCGCTGGTCGTAGAGCAGGTAGGCGAGCAGAAGCTGCGGGTCGCCCTGCCTGAAGCTTTCGACGACGAGCTCGGCGCGCTGCCAGCGTGGGATCATGGCTCCGGTGAACAAGCGGGGCGGCATCGGCGGCACGGCAATCCCGCGAATGCCGGCCGCGCTCACCAAGCCCCGGCACTCGATCACCAGATCTTCAGGGAAGCCCGGAAGAACCTGCCCCCGGTTGGGGATGTTCACCTGGTAGACCGCAGGCTGGTCGTAGACGACGGAGTTGATGATCGGCACGATCTGCTCGTCGGTTCTTTTCGGGGGAAAGTGATCGCTGATCCGCTGCGTGCGATCGAGGGCCGCTTCTTCGACCGCCGCGACCTTGTGGTCGATGCTTTGAAGGTACTGGCCCCACCCGATTTCCGAGTCGAAGCCGCCGAGGTGTCCGTACCACTTCTTCTTGGTGTCCAGGTCCGTGTGGTACCACCACCCGACCATGCGGGGCGTGTCGCCGATGGGCATCAGCCCGTACATCCGGTACTGGTGGATGGCGGCCCGCGACATCTGGTTGTCGCTGTACGTGGGGACGTGAGTGCGCCAGTACTCCTCCGCCTTGGTCGCGATCCATTCGTCCAGCAGCGGGTAGGCTTCCCGGCCTTTGTAGCGGAACTCGGTCATCCAGATCCAGTGGTTGAAGCCCGGCATCTCGGCGGTCACGTGCTCAAGCTCGAGGCCAAGGACCTTGGCCACCTGTCTATAGCCGTAGTGGCCGTGGCAGAGACCCACCACCTTGACCCGCGTCTCCCGCGCCATCAGCGTGCAGCCTTCGAAAACGGGATTTGACGACTGGATGAGCCAGGCGTCCGGGCAGATCCGCTCGATGTCGCGAGCCACGTCGAGCATGAGCGCCATCTGCCCGAAGTCGTGCAGGCGGGCGCCGCGGTAGTAGCCGTGCTTTTCCGCGAGGCTGCGCTGCGCCTCGGTCCATGGATGGGAGCCGACCTGGGCCGTGTTGATCACGAAGTCGGCGCCCTCCAGCGCCTTTTCCCGCGAGAGCGTCTTGGTGAACGACAGACCCGACCTGAGCTCCTTCGCCAGCCGCTCGGCGAGGATCTCGATCATGTCGAGTCTGTGCCGGTCCACGTCCATGAGCGCGACGTGGCTGGCGTGCAGCCCCGGCGTCATGCAGAGGTCGCGCACGATTCCAGCGGCGAACGTGGCGCTACCGGCGCCTATGACCGCGACCTTCACTTTGTCACTCACGGCCTCTCCTCTCCTCTCCTGTCGTGCTGCCGGTCCACGGCGCGATCCTCACGCGGAACAGGCCCGCTTCGATGATGCGGAAGGGTGCTACCGGTTCCGTGGCTTCGCGCCTCACAACGCGACATGTTGGCCGGCACGACACAGGTCCACGGGTGTCCGCAGTATAGCCGCGACCCCGGAAAAGTCAATACGAAATACTGCAAAGCGCCCTTAACCACGATACATTGTACACGTTTGTCGAACGGCAATCGGTGACTGCCAGGCCTGTCGCGGGTCACGCCGTCGACACACCCCGAAATTCGCAATCCCGGATTGGGCGGCGGGCTTGAGTTGACCGCAACGGTCTCGCGGTCTAGGATCGGCCCGTGGCCAGGATCAGGCAGCTCGCGGAGGCAGACGTGGTTTTCGGAGGGGGGTCGCTCGCGGCCTGCCATCTCGCGTTGGCGCTCGCGGCCAAAGGACTGCGCGTCGCGATCGCCTGCGAGGCCTCGTCGCTGGCCCCGGAGATAACCGCAACTCTGCGCGCCTGGCACGACCCCGACGAACGGCTGGACGCCGCTGGCCCGGTCGGACGCGTCCTGCGCGATTCGGCGAGCGGGGACCTTTTCAACCTCGGGAGGCTGAGCGAGGGCCTGGAGGACCTTCTCATCGACGCGGGCGTCCGCTTCTTCTACCAGGCCCAGCCCGTAGGGATCGCGAGCGCCGCGGAGCAGGTCGGCGGCGCCGTCGTAGCCGGCAAGTTCGGCGTGGGGCTCATCGCCGCTCCTCTTGCGGTCGACTGCACGGAGCGCGCGTCGCTCGCGCGGGCAGCGGGAGCAGCTGTCGAGCGCAGGGGCCGGCCCGACGATTCGATCGAAGCCGGTCAGGTCGTGCAGTACCTGGATGGGAGCTCGCAGCCAGCGCCCGGTCCGTGCGCTGCGGTGCACGGGCCCCTTGTCGAACACCGCTTCCGGATCGCATGCTCTCCGGAGGATCCCTTCTTCCCTTGCAGAGTAGCCGTCGAGGCGCGACGGATCATCGCCAGCTCCACCGGGGCGCCGGGGCCGCGTCCGCTGCGGTTTGCTGATCTGCCGATGCTTCCGCCTCTTTGGCGGCTGGCCGGGCTTCCAGACGGCGGCCCGCTCTCGGCAGTGACGGTTGCAGGCTTCGTCGGCCTGCTCTTGGTCGGAGGCGCGTCGGCGATCACCGACGATGCCGCCGCGCGCCTGGTGAGAAGCCCGGCTCGCGGGCTCGCCTTTGCCGCCGACCTCGAGGGCCCGATCGCCAAGCTCGCGCATTCCGTGCGTGGAGGGACGCAGGCGACCCTGGATCTTCATGTGGCCTGGCCCGCAGGGGCCGCGTCCGTGGCAGCCGATTCGCTGCGGCTCGAGGATCCGGCGTTCGAAGAGCCGGGCGTGACGGCACGGGAGGTCCGGATGCCCCCGCTGCACGTGGTCGACAGAGCCGGGACCGTGGTCTGCGGATGCGGCACCAGCGGCGTGGCAGCAGCGGCCGAGTGCGCGCAGGCGGGCGTCGACACGCTCTGCCTCGAAGCCCACGGCGACGTGGGCGGGGTCAATACGGTCGGAGGAGTCCCGCACTACTGGTTCGGCCGCTGGTCGCGATACATGGTGCAGCACTACCTGGAGCTCAAGCGGTTCGCGGCCGCTCGGCGCGTACCGTGGTCAGGAGCGCAGCTCGCGCTGGTCGAGGGCGCCGGCGCCCGCGTGCTGCCGCTTGCGCCCATCGTCGGCGTCGCCGCGGCAGGGCGACGCGTCGCGGGCGTTGTCGTCGCCACCGACGCAGGGCTGGCCGTCGTGGAAGGCGAGCGCTTCGTCGACTCCACCGGCGACGCCGACGTGGCTGCGTGGGCCGGCGCTCGCTGCACGTACGGCAGTGAGCGCGACGAGATCACCCTGTGGTGCTCCTTCGGCAAGTTCCGCTCGGATCGCACGGCCGCGAGCCGCCTCTACTACTCCGTGGTCGACCAGCGCAGCGCCGCAGATGCCACCCGCGCGATCGTGGCTGGACGAAGGCAGATCGGCGTGTTCGGCGAGGGTGAGTTCCCGCAGTTCGCCATGACGACGCGGGAATCGCGCCACGTCGTAGGCAGAAGCCGCCTCGGCTACGTCGCCATGGTGGCCGGAGCCCGCCCGCCGGACACGGTCGCGGTCTTTCGCTCCAACGTCGACATCAAGGGAATGGCGGCGAGCGACGCCGCGATGAGCGGCTTCGTGGAGCAGGAGTTCCTGCGCAACTGGAAGTGCGGCATCCCCTATGGTGCGCTGGTCCCCGAGGGCCTGGACAACGTGCTTGTGGCCGGCAAGGCCTATTCCGCGAGTCACGATGCTCTGGCCATGGCGCGCATGCAGGCCGACGTAGCCCGGCTCGGAGCTGTGGCCGGCCTCGCTGCTGCCCTGGCTGCCGAGACGGGCGCCCCGCTGGCCAACCTCGACGTCGGCAGACTGCAGCAGCTCGCTGCAGCCAGGGGACTCCTTGAGCCCGAGGATCTGGCGGCAGCAGCAGCAAGCCGCGCGGCGGCCGGCCGCGACGTCCTCGAAAGCCTCGCCGACCGGCTCGCGATCTGCCCCATCGAGCTGGACGAGCAGATGATGCTGCTCGCCGGCGGACGCGCCTCGATCCCGGCCCTGCTCGACGCCCTCAACGCGGCTGAGCCGCAGGCCCGGCTGCTGGCGCTGGCGCGCTGCCTCTGCGCCCTCGGCGAGCGCCGCGGCGCTGCCGTGCTGCTGCCCGCGCTCGCCGAGGCTCTCGAAGCCGGCGAGCTGCCGGCTTTGCGCAGCGCTCGTCACCACGAGATGCCGGACCATGGGTGGGCCCCGGACCCCGTCTTCTTCATCAACGCCCTCGCTCTTGCGGGCGAGACCGCCCTCGTCCCGCTCCTCGCGCGCCTGGAGACGCGCCTCGTCCTCGACGCGGACCTCACGGACCATCGCTTCAGCTACGTGCACGCCGTGGCCTACGCCCTCGAGCGGTTGGCCATGCCTGGGGGCATCGCCGTTCTCGAGGCGCTGCTCGACCGGCCGGCCCTGCGCGACCGCGTCCTGCCGGCAGGCGCGGATCCGAGGCGGTCGGCGGACCACGCCGCCGAGCGCTGCGCCTACCTCGAGCTCTGCCTCGGCCGCGCCCTCGCCCGCTGCGGCGGCGTGCGCGGATACAGGGTGCTGATCGCCTACCTCGCGGACCAGAGGCTCTACCTCGCTCGCTCCGCGCTGCTGGAGCTGCGCGATCTCAGCAAACGGGACTTCGGCTTCGACCGGGAGGCCTGGACGAGCTGGCTTGCTGCAGCCGAGGCCTCGATCCGGCCGGCGCCCTACAGCCGCCGCCTCGACTGACGGGACGCGTCCGCAAGGAGGAAGACACATGCCCAAGGTCTACTTCACCCACGACGAGATCCAGGAGAGGCCGAACAGCCGCTACCCGACGCCGGACAAGACTACGATCCACTACCACTTCAGGCCTGCCCGGCCCGCCAACTTCTGCGTGACCCGGGACGTCGTCACGCGGGAGGTCAACGTTTCGGCGGGCACGATCGGACCGCTCACGTGGAAGCCCTACACCATGTGCCTCCACATCTCGATCCACGGCTCTCCGCACACCTACAACAACCTGCGTGAGGGCGGGGACTGCGTGGTTGCGCTGCCGGGACGGGACATCGTGGACGAGACGTGGTTCACGGCCCTGCCGCTTCCGCGGGGAGTGAACGAGCTGGAGGTTGCGGGGCTGCACGCCTGCCCGTCGAAGTTCATCGATGTGCCCGGCATCGAGGAGTGCCCGGTCAACTTCGAGTGCCGCGTGGAGTTCAAGAAGGACTACTACACCCACGGGATCGTCTTCGTGCGCGTGATCGGGGCGAGCATCGAAGAAAAGGTGCTCGCCATGAGCCGCGAAGAGGTCGTCCACTGGTACCCGACCTACGAGGTCGACGACATGTCCAACGAATTCGGCGGTTCCATCGAGCGCCTCGGCGTGATGGGCGAGCTCTACGCCTGCCCTACCTTCCCCCTGGCGCCGAAGAAAGGCTGGTACCAGTCATTCGCCACGTGGATCCGCGAGCTCTGCGACGAGCGCTACCTCGACGAGCCGGCGCGCGACGCGATTCTCGCCTGGGAAAAAGAGTACAACGGCCTCTTCGACAAGATCGACGACGCCCGCAGGAACGAGCTCAAGGCCCGCATCACGCGGGTCTGCAGGCTCATCATCACTAAGAAGTGGGACCAGGCCACGGCGTTGGCGTGCGGGAAGGCGCGATAGGGCTACCGGTAGGGATCGGCCGCATCCCGCAGGCCGTCGCCGAGAAAGTTGAAGCACAGCACTGCCAGGATCACGCCGAAGACCGGCAGGATCAGCCACGGGTAGAGGGCCACAGTCTCGATGTTCTGGGCGTCCTTGAGGAGCACTCCCCAGCTCACGGCCGGAGCCTGGATGCCCAGCCCCAGAAAGCTGAGCGCGGTCTCGCCCAGGATCATGTGGGGGATGGCCAGGGTCAGGTTGACGATCAGGTAGCTGATGAACGACGGCAGCAGGTGGCGGGAGATCACGTGCCGCCTGTCCGCCCCCGCCACGACCGCAGCAATCACGAAGTCCTCCTCCCGCAGCTCCAACAGCTTGCCCCGCACGACGCGGGCGAGGTAGGTCCAGCTGATGAAGGAGAGGATGATCGTGATGGCGAAGTAGACCTTCACAGAGGGCCAGCCGTGCGGGAGGGCAGCGGCCAGACCCATCCACAGCGGAATCGTGGGAATCGAGAGCAGGAACTCGATGATCCTCTGGATCACGAGGTCCGCTGTGCCGCCGTAGTAGCCGGAGATCCCGCCGAAAGTGCAGCCGAGAACAAAGCTGATCGCCACTCCGACCAGACCGACGGACATCGAGATCCTCGTGGCATAGACGAAGCGCGAGAAGAGGTCGCGGCCGAGCTCGTCCGTGCCCAGGAGGAAGAGTGTGCCCGGCTTCTCGACGCCCACCACGTGCAGATCCATCTCGAACAGACCCCACAGCTTGTACGGGACGCCGCGAACGAAAAAGCGGATCGGGTAGGCCTTCTCGCGGTCATCGACGTAGATCTTGCGCCGTGTCACCGGGTGCCGATCACCCTTGAGGCCATAGACGAACGGCCGGAAGAAAAGCCCTTTGCTGCGGTCGAACAGATGCACCTTCTGAGGCGTCGCGTAGCTGTAGGCGACCTGCCGCGACTGCGAGTCGTAAGGCGCAAGGACCTCGCAGAAGAGTGCGACGAGATACAGCAGCAGGATCACGATTCCGCCGGCGATGGCCAGCTTGTTGCGCCGGAACTTGCGCGCCATGAGCTGCCACTGCGACGCGGTGTAGTATCGTTCCTCTGCGGACGCGCCCTCACCGCCTGCGTTCGGCCGCTTGACCCGCACCACGTGCTCGCCCATCTACTGCCTGCCCTCCAGCCGGATGCGAGGGTCGGTAACCATCAGGAGCACGTCCGACAGGAACACGCCCACGACGACCATGACGCTGAGGATCAGCAGCACGCTCCCGGCGAGGAACATGTCCTCGGCCAGCAGCGCCTGCAGCAGGAGCGGGCCTGTCAGTGGCAGGTTCAGCACGATGGCGGTGATGGTGGCGCCCGAGATGATGCCGGGCAGAATCCATCCGATGCTGCTGATCATGGGATTGAGGGCGATGCGGACCGGGTACTTGAACAGCAGCACCTGCTCGTCCACTCCCTTGGCCCGAGCCGTGATCACGTACTGCTTGCGCAGCTCGTCGAGAAGGGTGGCGCGCATGACCCGGATCAGGCCGGCCGTGCCCGAGGCGGCGATGACGATCACGGGGATCGGCAGGTGCTTGATCAGGTCCCCCAGCTTGGCCAGGCTCCAGGCAGCTTCGCGGAACTCGGGCGAGAACAGGCCGCCCACGCTCCAGCCGAAGTAGTAGACCGAGATGAACATGAGCACGAGGGCCAGCAGGAAGCTCGGCGTGGCCAGTCCCGCGAACCCGAGGACCGTGAAGAGGTAGTCGCCCATCGAGTACTGGTGCGTCGCCGAGTAGATGCCGATCGGAATCGCGACGGCATAGGTGAACGCCAGCGTGATCAGCGAGATGGCCACGGTCAGCGGGATCCTGTCCCACAGCAGGACGCCGACCGGCAGATTCCAGTAGAAGGAGTAGCCGAACCGGCCCCGGAACATGCCCCCGATCCACTTCAGGTACTGGGTGTGCAGCGGCCGGTCGAGGCCGTACTGGATGCGGACGGCATCGATCATCTCCTGGTGAATGGCCGCGCCGGTCTCCGTGAGGCGGGCGATGTAGGTGGTGAGGTAGTCTCCGGGCGGAAGCTGGATGATGGCAAAGGAGATGATCGAGACGAAAAAGATCGTCAGCACGCCGAACGCAAGGCGCTGGAGGATAAACTGTCGCATTCCCGCCCCAAAAGGGGAGCCGGAGCCCGGCTCCCCTGCAGACTCAGCCTATCTCTACTTCTTGAAGAAATACTGCTCCGGGTGCTCCCAGCGGGGCGCCCAGTCGCACTGGAACTTCTCCGGCACGTTGCGCATGTTGACCTTCGCGACTCTCATGAAGGGGGTGAAGCTCACGGTACCGATCACGTAGATGTTGTCGGCCCAGAGGTCGACGATCTTCTTGGCTGCTGCATCGCGCTCGGCCTGGTTGGGCGTAGTCCTCGCCGTGTCGTAGAGCCTCATCAGCTCCTTGAACTCCTCGCGCGGCGGCTCCTTGCCCGCTTTGCCGCCCGAGGCGTACCAGAGGCCCCACTGCCTCCAGGTCTCCGTGCCGTAGCTCATGGGCACGTAGCGGATGGCGTCGACCAGGAACGACGGAAGCTGGCGGTCGAAGTTGCCCCAGGTCTTGATGGTCATGACGCCCGCCTGGTCGCGCTCGGTGTAGAGGTTGCGCGCCGAGGCCTTCACAGTGCTCTTGAGACCGACCTTCCTCCAGTGGTCCGCCACCAGCTCGAGGAGCTTGACGTCCATCGGTACGGTCTTGCACTCGATGAGCATGTCCAGGACCTGGCCGTCGGGCCTCAGGCGCCAGCCTTCGGCATTCCTCTTCGAGAGGCCGACCTCGTCGAGAAGCTGGTTCGCCTTGGCCGTGTCGTTCTCGATGAAGGCCTTGCCCCACTTCTCGCTGTAGTAGGGCACGCCCGGCATCAGGGCAGCCTGGTAGGGCTTGCCCATGCCGTTGAAGATCAGCTCGTTGATCTCGGCGCGGTTGATAGCGTGGGAGAGGGCGATGCGGAACCGACGGTCGAGGAACAGGTTCAGCAGGACCGGGTCAGCGGTGTCGTAGTTCGGGATGATGATCTGCCGGGAGCCGTCGGCGTGGTCGTACTCCAGCAACCGGTAGCCACCCTTCTTCTCGTTTTCCTTGAGCAGCGGGTAGACCGGCAGGTTGGTGCCGATCCCCCAGTCCTGAAGATCGATCTCCCCTGCCACCGCCTTGAGCGGCCAGGTGTTGCGGTCCTCGGCCCGGTCCCAGACCATCTGGTCTATGTAGGGAAGCTGGTTGCCGGCCGGGTCCACCTTCCAGTAGTAGGGGTTGCGCTCGAAGATCGTGCGCTCGGCCGTCGGCGGGCTGATCACTACCCAGGCGTGCAGCGACGGGCTGTCGGGGTTGGCGCTGATGGCGTTGTTGCGCTTGCTCTGCATCAGTGCGGCCCATCCTGCGAGGCCGAGGTCCTTGGCCTGCTTGTCCAGGGCGGCCTGCCCGCCCGGAGCGTACTTGGGGTGGAACTTGCTGAGATAGTGCTTGGGCTCCCCGTGCCAGGCCATGTTGGCCACGAACTGCGGGAACATGCCATAGGGCCCGTCAAAGGTCATGCGGATCGTGTAGACGTCTATCTTTTCCAGCTTGGGCAGCTTGCCGTTCACGGACCACCAGCCGGGGTACGTGGGCGTCACGCCCCTGTCGCCGATGAGGTCCTCGATGGTGAAGATCAGGTCATCGACGGTGTAGGGAGTGCCGTCGGACCACTTGATGCCCTTTCTGAGGTAGAAGGTGAAGGTCCGGGCGTCGGCGCTCACCTCGTACTTCTTGGCGAGGTTCGGCACGACCTTGCTGCCGTCCCAGGAGAACTGCAGCAGGCCTTCCATAGTGAGCCGCTGCTGGGCCCAGGGCTCGTTGTTGCTGGCCCAGACCTGGCGCCACTGGCCGCCGTACTGTCCGATCTCCTCCACCACGTCGGCCACCTGAACATCTGCCGGGTCGGGCAGGCGCTTGTCGAGGGGAGGCAGCTTGCCCGCCTTGACGCGCTCGGCGAGCATCGGCGCTTCGTTGAACTTGGCGATCTTCTTTCCGGAGGCCTTCTCGTAGTCGGCCACCGTGTTCCAGCTGCCGGCCTCCCAGTACTGCTTGCCAGGCGTGGGAACTGCCTTGGACACGGCGTCGGCCGCACCGGTTGCGGCCCCCTTGTCGCCCGTGCCGCCGGCGAACACGCCGAGCGTCGCGAACAGCACGAGGCACAAAGCCAACACAGCCATACGCTTCATTGCGCACCTCCTTGCTCGGATCCCAGCCGGGGAGTCCACCCCGCCAGTCTCCCGATTGTATAATAGTTGCTCAGAAAGTCAAGTTGAATGTTACATTGTACTTGACACCTCGATTGATCGCTATACAGTATACGAATTCAACATGAAGCAGGCTGCGGCCAGAGAGCGGCTCCAGAACAAAGTGGTCATCGTCACGGGTTCCACCAGGGGCATCGGCCAGGACATCGCCGTACTCGCTGCAGCCCAGGGAGCGCGCGTCGTCATCTCGGGACGCGACGCCTGCGCGGGCGAGGCCGTGGCCGAACGCATCACCGCAGCCGGCGGGACCGCGGCGTTCGCTGCCGCGGACGTCAGCGTAGCGGCGGAGTGCGCGCGCCTGGTGGACTCCGCTGTCTCGCGCTTCGGACGCCTCGACGGGCTGGTCAACAACGCCGGCATCTTCCCGAGAGGAACGCTGCTGGAAACCGACGAAGCGCTCTTCGACCGGGTCTTCGGGGTGGACCTCAAGGGCGCCTTCTTCTGCTGCCGCTACGGCGTCGCTGCCATGATCCGCAGCGGGGGCGGCTCGGTCGTGAACATCGGCTCGACCCACGCCTGGGCGGGCAGCCGCGACCTGGCCGCCTACGCCGTGGCCAAGGGCGCGCTGCACACCCTCACCCGCCACATCGCGAAGAGCTACGCCCGCGAGCGCGTTCGCGCCAACTGGATAACCGTGGGCTGGGTCGAGACGCCCGGGGAGGTGACGCGCGTCGAGAAGGAGGGCCGCGATGCGGCCTGGCTGCGCGCGCGGGGCGAAGAGCGCGTGCCGCTCGGCCGCCTGCAGACCGGCGAGGACATCGGCTGGGCCGCCGTCTACCTGCTGTCGGACGAAGCGGCCCAGGTGACGGGCACCGAGATCCACGTCACGGGCGGCTTCCTGCCGTAGAAGAGCGGCCGATGAGGACGATCGGATCGTTCACAAAGGGCCTGCGCATCCTCGAATACGTCGCGTCCGCCGAAGGCGGCGTGCGCGTGTCGCAGATCGCCAGGGCCCTGGGTCTGCCGACGTCCAACCTGACGCTCTTCCTCAACTCGCTCCTCGAGACCGGCTACGTCATCAAGAACCCCGTTGACAGCCGCTACTACGTGACGGAAAAGCTGCACCACGTCGCCACGTCGGGAGGGCCCAACCAGTACGCGCTGCTGGCGAGCGCGAGCCGGTCTGAGATGCAGGACCTGCACGATCGCTTTGACGAAAACGTGATGGTCACGGTCCTGAGCCTCTACAAGCTCAGGATCATCGCGCGCCTCCAGTCCACCCGGAGCGTGCAGGTCGTGAGCGAGGACGAGACGCTGTACACGCCTCACGTCACAGCCGGAGGCAAGGCGATCCTCGCCCACCTGCCCAAGGAGCGACTGGACGCCTATTTCCGCCACACGGTCCTGGAGCGCTTCACGATGCGCTCCCTGCTGAGCCGCGAAGAAGTCGAACGGGAGCTTGAGCAGACGCGCAAGCGCGGATACGCGATCAACTGCGCCGAGTACCAGCCGGAGGTGATGGCGGTGGCGGCTCCGATCTTCTACGGGGGTGCGCCGCTGGCCGCCCTGGTGCTACAGTTCCCGACGCACCGCCACCGCGAAGACGAGCTGGAGAGCAACGCCGGCGCCGTCGTGGCGGCGGCGCGCCGGATCGGCGAGCAGCTCGCGGAGGTCCAGGCATGAGGTGCAGGTGGGGCGCGTGGCACGGAGATGAGGCTCTCGCTCTCGAGTTTCCGGCAGGGTGGGACGCGAGCTTGCGTGCGCCCGCGGACGCCCGCCAGATCGGCGACGAGGCCATAGACCAGGCGCTCTCGCGCCCGATCGGTGCACTCAGCGTCTGGATGCCGCGGTATGCAGCGCCGACCCAAGGGACACCGAGTTCGTCCAGAGCGGCAACGCCCTGAACGTGCTAAGCTCGTCACCGCGGACGCTGCTCAAGCGGGGCGCGTCCGCGGTTCTCGTGACTGATAGGCCCGAAGGCAGGGGCTATCAGCTGGTCTTTGGCCCCGGCATGCCCTGCCATCAAAGCCCGCGGGAAGAGGGAACCATCGTGTTCTCCCCGAACCTGTCGGCCGCCGACACGGGCAACGCGAACACCTTCAGGACTCGGGACCGCGTCCTCGCCTGCCTCGCTGGCCGTCACGGGAATCGCTCGCGCACTGCGGTGTTCCCTTGCGCCTCCATGCAGCTGGGAACGCGCTGAACGCCCCGGCGAACCGGCGCGCGGGGCCACTTGACCCCGATCCGCCCGTGCCGCAGACTGCACGGACTCGAGGAGGTTCCCGATGAAGAAGATCCTGAAC
>CAZKGO010000064.1:0-28210 GCA_964552235.1 uncultured Spirochaetales bacterium
GTGGGACGGCAGCAGACCGGACTAGGACCTGGCGATCAGCGGCGCGCTGGACCCGTAAGGGCCGCGGAGGCAAGCACTCTGCGCAGCCGGTCGGGATAGTTGGTAGTGATCGAGTCGAGGCCCATGGCGAGCAGCCGCGCCATGACGGCTTCGTCGTCGGGGGTCCAGGCCCCGGCAACGAGCCCGGCGCCGTGCACCTCTGCCACGAGCGCGTCGTTCCAGTCGGTCCACCTTGGCCGCACGCAGTCGGCCCCTGCAGCCCGCGCAGCCGCGATCGTGTCCGCAAGGAAGCCGTCGTACAGCATTCCCGTGGCGATGCGCGGCTCCAGCTCGCGCACCCGGCGCAGCGACGGGTGGTAGAACGAGATCACCATCACACGGTCGATCATGCCGTGCTCAGCCACCAGGCCGACGACCTGCTCTTCGACGCCGTGCTGCGGGTGCGGATCGCCCTTGATCTCGATGACGAGCTCGGTGCGGCCGCGGGCCCACGCGAGCGCCTCGCGGAGAGTGGGGATGCGCTCGCCGCGGAACTGCCCGCCGTGGCGGGCACCGGCGTCGAGAGAGCGCAGCTGCTCGAGGGTCATGGCAGCCACCGCGCCGCGGCCGTCGGTGGTGCGGTCCACGGCCGCGTCGTGGATCACGACCAGCTCGCCGTCGGCGCTGGGCCGGACGTCGAGCTCGACAGCGTCGGCTCCGAGGCGCAGCGCCGCCTCGAACGACGCCATCGTGTTCTCGGGAGCGTGGCCCGCGGCTCCCCTGTGGCCCACCACGACCTTGGCTCCTGATTTCGCAGCTTCGATCTCCAGCACGTCAGCCCTCCGCATGACTTGGACGTCTTCGTCCAAGTCCCACCGGGACCTGGAAGTCTTCTTCCAGGTCCCAAGCCTGGACGTCCTCGTCCAGGCACTCTCGGCGTCCTCGCCGGAGCCCTCTACGCGTTGGCGCGGATGTTGAGCACGTCGCCGTCCCTGACCGTGTAGTCGCGACCCTCGAGCCGCAGCTTGCCCGCGGTCTTGGCCTCCTTGAGGCCTCCCGACTCCAGCAGCTCTTTCCAGAAGACGACCTCGGCCCGGATAAAGCCGCGCTCGAGGTCTGTGTGGATGCGGCCCGCGGCACGGGCCGCAGGCGCGTCCCGGGGCACGCTCCAGGCGCGCACCTCGTCCTCGCCCACGGTGAGGAAGCTGATCAGGCCGAGGGCGTCGTAGATGGTGCGCACAAAGCGGGCGCGCGCCGGCTCCTCGGCTCCGAGGGCCGCCAGGAACTCGCCCTGGTCGTCGGGCGGCAGCTGGGCGATCTCCATCTCCGCGGCGCCTTGAATCTCGAAAAAGGCCAGCCCCAGCGCCGCCGCGGCCGAGCGCAGAGGGCCGGTGTCGCGGCTCGCTTCGCCGGTGTTGGCCACGACGATGATCGGCTTGGCCGTGAGGAACGCGAAGCCCGAAAAGAGCTTGCGGTCGTCGCTCGACAGGAGGTCGGCCCCGATCGGCTTTCCCTCGCCGAGCCGCTCGCAGACCTTTTCCAGGCGGGTGTACTCGCGCTCGCTGCGTTTGCCCTCTTTTGCGAGGCGCTCGATGCGCCGCTCGGCCACCGAGAGGTCGCTGAAGACCAGGGTGTCGATCAGGCGCCTGAAGTCGCGCAGCGGGTCGAGGGAGCCCTGCGGGTGCGGCACCGACTCGTCCTCGAAGGCGCGGACCACGAGGGTGAGGGCGTCGGCGTTGCGCAGCTCTCCGATGCTCGCCGCAGACATGCCGCCGTCGTCGGTGAACTCGACCTGCAGATCCTTGAAGCGGATGCTGGCGAACGTGGTCTTCTCGGGCCGGAACATCAGGGAGAGATGCTCGACCCGCTCGTCCGGCACGTCGACCAGAGCGACGTTGGCGTCCCGACCGCCCCCCGCGTGGCTGGAAGTGCGCGCGCGCAGACCCGTGAGGGCGTTGAAGAGAGTGGTCTTCCCCGCGAGGGGAAGACCGATGATGCCTGTTTCCATTTCCTTCTCTTATACTCAGGCGGGGGCGGTCGTGGCAATCCCCGCAGCCCGGGCGCCGGCGTTGACAGCGCCGACCGCCCTTTCCTACAGTGGGACGATGAAGGCGCGCTTCCGCTGCGACAACTGCGGCCGTGCCGTGCCGCTGCGGCACGACACCTGCCCCCACTGCGGCAAACGCTTCACCGCGGTCCTGTGCCCGATGTGCGGCTTCGAGGGCGACTCCTCGCTGTTCCGCAACGGCTGCCCGTCGTGCGGGTACCAGGGCGCCGGCGCCGCGCCCGCCGGTGTGCAGCCGCGGCCCGGGAAGCCGCCCAAGCCGCCGCTGCCTTCGTGGTTCTACCTCTGGAGCAGCGTCGCACTCCTGGTGATCCTGGCGATCTTCCTGTTCCTGCTGCTGCGGCCTCAGTAGAGATAGCCAAAGGCCGCGCCCGCCAGCACGCGCTCGACGGCCCAGCCGCCCAGCTCGAGGCCGGCCCACAACGAGAGCAGCAGGCGGCTGTCGGGAGGCGACCAGTGGGCTTCGGCCCCGAGCGCAACAGGAGCCTCGAACGAGAGCCCCTCGGCAAACGGCGCGGTGCGGGCGGCCGTCGAGATGCCGACCGAAAGCCGGCGCAGCCGGGCCGAGGCCCCCGCGCGCAGATAGGCCCAGACGTTGAACCCGGGATCGTCGTCGTAGGTGTCGTCTCCGGTCGCTCGCCACGGCGAGGCAACGATCTCGGGGCAGACGATGAGCGCCGCCCGCCCGCGCGTGAGGGCCACCGGCAGGGCCGCCCCCATGCCGGTGAACGCCATGAACGGATCGCTTCCGCTGCCGGCCTGCAGCGACGCGCGGGCCAGGACCGCGGCCTGCGGCCGCGCGGGGGGCTGCAGCAGAGCGCGCTTGAACGCCGCGGCCATGACCACCGGAACCGGGGGCTCCTCGACCAGAAGCGCCCCCACCGCCGCGTCCAGCTCGAGGGCAGGCATCAGCCCGGCGCGCACGGCCGCGAGCACGGGCGCCGATTCCACGGGGGCCTCTTGCGCCGGCGCCATGAGGAGGGCAGAGGAAAAGGTGAAGGCTCCGGCCCCCGGCTCGGCAACCTGCGGCGAGGGGGCATACAGCAGACCCGCGGCCCCGCTCCACTGGGCAGCAGGCGGCGGCAGCGGCCGCCGCGAGACGATCAGCGCGGTTTCGAGTGTGACCAGCTCGCCCTCGCTCGCGCGCAGCTCCAGCAGCGCGCGGTAGGAGCCGTCCTCGACGGGGTCGCCGGCGCAAGTGCGGCCTCTCCACTCGATTTCCGCCCGCGGCCCCGCGGGGGCGGCGCTCTCCCTGTAGACCTCGACGCCCGTGCTCGCGAGCACCCGCAGCGTCAGGGCCGCCGGCGCCGTCGCCTCCCAGGCGATCACCACGCGGCCGCGCTCGCCGCCGAGATCGGGGTCGAAGCGCCGGTGCGAGACGCCGGTCAGGCGGGCGCTGAAGGGCGCCGCTTGCAGAACCAGGTCCACGCTCGTGGTCGCATCGGCTTCGACCTGCACGATCCCTTCGGCATCGACGTACCCGAAGGCCTTCGCGCGAACCCGGTATTCGCCGGCCGGCAGCTGGTGGATGCCGGCCCCGATCTTCCGTCCGCCCACCGTCACCTCTGCGCCGGGCGGGCTGACCGTCACGGCGAGCCGCCCCGCGAGCGGCTGCAGCACGAGCGAGTAGCGCGCGCCCCGGCCCGAGTGGTCGACCCAGTCAGAGAACGGCCGATAGCCGGCCTTGCGCGCCTCGATCTTGTAGCGACCCTGCGGCAGCGAGCCGATCAGAAGCGGCGTGACTCCGCGCAGGCGGTTGTCGATGAGCAGCTCGGCGCCCTGCGGCTCGCTGTCGAAGCGGACCTCGCCGCTGCCCGGCTTTTCAGGCTGCAGCTCGCGGACCGTGTCGTCGGCCAGCTCTGCGGCAAGAGGTTCCCGCGGCGGGGGCTCCGGAAGGCCCGCGCAGCCGAGGATGCAGGCGAGGCCGAGGCAGGGCAACGCGCGGCCGGGGCGCATCACTCTCACGCCTCGCATCTTAACCCAACGGGCCGCCGGTGTCATGGAAGGGCGCCGGCCGGGCTGCGGTGTGGAGCGGACCCGCCGCTGCCGATAATACGAGCGGGGAGACCGTGAGACAGGCACTGGGGATGCTATCGCTGCTGCTCGTCTGCCAGCTCGCCGCGGGCCAGGACGCCGCATCGGCGGCGCCGGGCGAGGGCACTGCCGGCTTCCGGGCGATCCAGCTCGGGATGCTGCTCGACGACGCCAAGCGAGCGCTGCAGCAGGACCCGTACTTCGACTACCGCGGCGACCCCGACGTGAGCTTTCTGCCGCTGTCGCAGCAGACCCTGATCGAGTGCGGCGGCACCTCGTACATCAAGAGGGCCTACTTCCAGTTCCAGGAGC
Organism: uncultured Spirochaetales bacterium; assembly: GCA_964552235.1. Classification (GTDB taxonomy): domain Bacteria; phylum Spirochaetota; class Spirochaetia; order SZUA-6; family CAVTHK01; genus CAVTHK01. The sequence continues at coordinate 4,391 of CAZKGO010000064.1, forward strand.
AGCGGCTGGCAACGATCACCCTGGTGCTGGACTCCAGTCAGCTCGACCACTACTCGCTGTACATGCGCCTCACCGACAAGTACGGCCCCCACGCCGAGTTGACGCCCCAGCGGATCCTGTGGCGGTTCGCCTCGGTCGACCTGGCCCTCGAGCGGCCGCTGACCGTCAAGTACATCGACCGCGAGGTCTTCGAGGCGCAGCAGACCCGGGGCGTGGCCAAAGAGGCGCTCGACGACATCTCCCGAAGGCGCTTCCTGGAGCAGTTCTGAGAATGGCCGCCCTGGTCGCTGCCTTGGTCCTGGTGCTGACCTCCTGCGCTCCCGCCCCCGAGCGGATCACCATCGGAGTCGGCAGCGAGGAGCTCACCGTGGAAGTGGCGCGCACCGCAGAGCAGCAGGAGCGGGGGCTCATGAACCGACGGCGCCTGGGCGAGCGCGAGGGCATGATCTTTGTCTACGCCGCCGACCGCAGGATGAGCTTCTGGATGAAGAACACCCTCATCCCCCTGTCGATCGCGTTCCTGGCCGGCGACGGGGAGATTCTGCAGATCGAGGACATGAAGCCCCTCGACCTCGCGCCGGTGACGTCGAACCGCTCGGCGCGCTACGCGCTGGAGGCGAACCAGGGGTTCTTCGAGCGCGCCGGCGCCCGCGTCGGCGACCGGGTGCGGCTGCCCGAAGGCTTTCGCTGACCCCCGCCGGGGCGGCCGAACGCCTACTTGTCCGCGGGCTCGTCGTTGTCCAGCTCGGGGAACAGGTCGAGGGCCGGCTTCTCTCCTGTTTCGGCCGGGTTGTTGATCAGGATTTCGACCCTGCGCTCGATGCGCGAGAGCTCCTTTTCCAGAGTTCGCGAGAGCTTGATGCCCTCCTCGAAGGTGCGCACCGCCTCCTCGAGGGGAAGCTCCGCCTCCTGGATGCTCTCAGCGAGCTGCTCGAGCCGCTTGAGCCTTTCTTCAAAGCCGGGCATCGGGGTGAGCCTCCTTGACTTCTGCGTCGATGCGGCCGACGGCTAGACGCACGTCGAGCCGGTCTCCGGGCGACACGGCGGCTGCGCTGCGGATGACCTTTCCGGCCGCGCCGGTCACTACGGCGTAGCCGCGCTGCAGGATCGCCAGGGGCGAGGATGCGAGCAGGCTCCGCGAGGCGAGCTCGTGCCTGTGCCTGGCATCGCGCAGCCGCTCGCGCATGCCCGCCGTGATCGATTCGCGCGCGTCGTCGAGGCGCAGCAGGAGCGGTTGGACGAGGAGCCTGAAGTTGCGCCCCAGCCCCTCGGCATGGAACTGGTCGAGGAGCAGGCGGGCGCGCTCGATGCGCCGGCCGACCGTGCGCCGCAGCTGGTCGCGGGCCGCCTGGACCCTGCGCAGCAGGTCCTCGCGCGACTGCGACACCATCTCGGCCGCCACGGAGGGGGTGGCCGCGCGCACGTCGGCGGCAAAGTCCGTCAGGGCGGTGTCCACCTCGTGGCCCACCGCCGAGATCACCGGGATCCGCGAGGCGGCCACGGCCCGCACCACGATCTCCTCGGAAAAGGGCAGCAGGTCCTCGAGCGAGCCGCCTCCGCGGCCCACGATGAGCACGTCCGCCATGTCGAAGCGATTGGCGGTCTCGATCTGAGCGGCGATCTGCTCGGCTGCACCCTCGCCCTGGACGAGAGCAGGCAGCACCACGACGTCGATGCCCGCGGCGCGCCGCTTGAGCACGCGCAGGATGTCGCGGATCGCCGCCCCGGTGGGCGAGGTGACCACAGCCACGCGGCCGGGGAACATGGGCAGCGGCCTCTTGCGCGAGGCGTCGAAGAGGCCCTCGGCTGCCAGGCGCCGCTTGCGCTCCTCGATGATCTGCAGCAGGTTGCCCTGGCCGGCCGGTTGCAGGCTCTCGCAGATCAGCTGGTAGTTGCCCCGCTTGGGATAGACGGACAGGTTGCCGCGGGCGCGCACGAGCATCCCGTCGGCGGGCTGGAAGCGCAGGTTCCGGAGCCGGCCGCGGAACATCACGACCGTGATGATCGCCTCGCTGTCCTTGAGGCTGAAGTACAAGTGCCCCGCCGAGGAGGGGTGGAAGTTGGAGACCTCCCCTTCGATCGTGACGTCCTGGAAGCTCTCCTCGAGAGCCCTGCGGATCTCGGCGGTGATCTCCGAGACCGTGTAGACGCGGGGGCCGGCGGCCCCGGCGCCGCCGTGCTCGGGCTCGCCGCCCGAGTCGCCGCCCGCCGGCCTGCCCATGCTCACCGCGCTCCCGCCCCCGCCGCCGGGCCCGGGACGGGCCGCATGGGGTACAGCACGATGCCCGAGAGCGGCTTGGGGTAGAAGAAGGAGGACTTGCGCGGCATGATTCCGCCCTCGCGCGCGCAGCCTTCGATCTGGTCGAGCCTCGTGGGATTGAGGAAGAAGGCCGCGGCGGCCTCGCCCGCCTCCAGCCTCGCCAGGGCCGACTCCGGGCTGTGGGTGTAGTCGATGCCGCGGCCGAGGCGCAGGTCCTCCTCGGTGAGCCCGAGGCCTTCGCGCAGGACCAGGTCGTTCAGCATGTCGACGTCGAGCCGCCCGTCGCTCTCGCGGCGCCTCAGCACGTAGCGCTGCCGATCACCGGCCAGGGCGAGGGCAAAGGCCTGGCCCCCGCGGCCGGCGGCAGCCAAGCGGGCGCGCCAGTCTTCGGCCCGCTCGATGTCGAAGCTGCGGGCCAGGCGCTCGAGCAGCGATCCGTCGGGCGGAACCGAGCGCGCCAGCCGGTGATACGGCAGGATCGTCAGCGGCTCGCGGGCGGCGTTCACGAGAAACAGAAGGATGAACTCCCACGGCGCGTCGGGCCCGGCATCGGGACGGCGGCGCCGCATCTCTGCCCGCACGTTCAGCATCGTCTGGTAGCGGTGGTGTCCGTCGGCGATGAAGATCTCGCCGCGGCCGATCGCCGCGCAGATCGCGGCGCACCGCCGGCGGTCGCTCAGGCGCCAGACGCGGTGGCGGACGCCGGTGACTGCGTCGGTGCAGTCCAGGTCGGTGGGCCCGACGGCCAGCGGGGCCAGGTCCGCGTCGGGCTGCCTGTAGAAGCCCCAGATCGGCTCCAGCTGCGCCTCGGTGGCCAGGGTGAGCCGCATGCGATCCTCGACCGGCTGGCTCATCACCTTTTCGTGGGGCAGGATCCGCCGCTCGGCAAAGTCCTGCAGGCGCACCGCGGCCAGCACGCCGCGGCAGCCGCGCTCGGCGCCGTCAAGGGCGAAGCGCTGCTCGTAGAGCCACAGCGAGTCCTCGGGCGCCTGCCTGAGCACGCCGCAGGCGGTCCACTGGTCAAGCTGCGCCCGGGAACGCGAGTAGACGTTGTCGCTCTCCGTGTCGGAGGGTAGGGGGCTGCCGAGCGTGAGGTGCACGATGTTGCAGGGGTGGCGCTGGAGGTAGCGCTCCCTCTCCTGAGGGGAGATCACGTCGTAGGGCTGGGCGAGGCAGTCGGCCACGCTGCCGACCTGCAGTGGGTCGTAGGTGAGGCCGCGGAACGGCCTCACGTCGTTGACGGACATGACCAAGGAGTCTACACGCTCGGCCTGCCCTTGTCCAAGCGGCGGCCGGCGGGTAGTCTCGAAAGGGCCCGTGCTGTCGATAATGGAGGAGAGGATGGGCATGCTCGCCGCGGTCAACGCGATCTCTCTCGCCCCGCAGGCCGGGGAGGACCTCGGCCGCGGGGAATCGACCCTCGACAGGGTGCGCCGCTTCGCGGCCGCGATCCCGCAGATCGACGCGGTCTGTGTGCTCTCCGACCGCGAGGAGAGCCCGATCCCGGGCGCCCGCCTCGTTTCGAGGCCCCGCTGGACCGTGCGCGACCTGCTGGCGGCCCTCGAGGAGCAGGCCCAGGGCCGGGAGCACCTGCTCTACTTCTACGCCGACTGCCCCTACCTCGATGCCGGCATCGCCGCCGAGATGATCGCGGACCACCTGCGCTACTTCGCCGACTACAGCTTCGCCGACGGCTACCCGTACGGCCTGGCGCCCGAGATCCTGCGGGTCGAGACCCTCCCGGCGCTGCGGGCGCTGGCCGGCGACGAGCCGGTGCGCCGCGACAGCCTCTTCGAGACGATCCGCAGGGACATCAACAGCTTCGACATCGAGACGCGCATCTCGCCCGACGACATGCGCCTCCTGCGGCTCTCGCTGACCGCGGACAACGCCCGCAACGCCCTGCTGCTGCGCCGCCTGGAGGCGGCGGGCGCGGCGGCGGCCGGCGAGCGGCAGCTGCTGTCGCTCATCCGGGCGTCGCAGCCGGCGCTGCGCACGCTGCCTTCGTTTTTCAACATCCAGATCGTCGAGGGGTGCCCGCAGAACTGCTGCTACTGCCCGTACCCGGCGCTGCGGGGGCCCGCGCTCGGACGGCGCGCCGAGATGGAGCCCGCGGACTTCGCCGCGATCCTCTCGCAGATCGAGCGGTTCTGCGGCGACGCGGTCGTGAGCGTGTCGCTGTGGGGCGAGCCGTCGCTGCACAGCCGCTTCGTCGAGCTGGCGCTGGACGCCGCTTCGCGCGCAGAGCTCCAGCTGCTGATCGAGACTTCGGGGGTCGGCTGGGATCCGGTGGTGCTGCACCACCTGAGCGAGCGCTGCCGCAGACCGCCGCAGTGGATCGTGTCGCTGGACGCCCGCACGCCGGGGCTGTACGGGAGGCTGCGCGGCAGCGGCTACGAAGAGGCGCACCGCAGCGTCGAGGAGCTGCGGCAGCTGTTCCCGGGCCGCGTGCACGTGCAGGCGGTGCGGATGCAGGACAACGAGGAGGAGCTGCAGGACTTCTACCGGCACTGGAAGGCCGCCCTCAACAACGTGATCATCCAGAAGTACTCCAGCTTCGCGGGCCGGCTGCCCGACCGGAAGGTGACGGATCTCTCGCCGCTGAAGCGCCTGCCCTGCTGGCACCTCAAGCGCGACATGGCGATCCTGATCGACGGCACGGTGCCTCTGTGCCGCGAGGACGTGGGCCGGGTCCACGTGCTGGGCAACGCCCTGGCCGAGCCGCTGGAGGAGATCTGGGGCCGCGGCGCCCCGTTCTACGAGCGGCACCTCGACGAGGACTACCCCGATCTGTGCAGGGGCTGCGATGAGCACTACACCTTCAACTTCTGAGGCCGCCTACACGGTGGTGGGCGGCAGGAGACCCGAGCGGGACGCGGGCGGCGGGACCGCCGTATCCCCGGCGGTGGTCGTGCTGAACAGGGAAGGGCGGCTTCACCGCGAGGAGGTCCTGCGCGAGTACGGCGGCAGCGGCCTCGCCGAGGTGGTCTACGTGAGCGGCCCCGAGGGCGGCTGGGACATCGAGGCGCGCAGCCGCCAGTTCCCGGACGTGCGCTTCGTGCTGGTCAAGCAGGAGGCCTCGGTCGGCGCGTGGATCAACCTCGCGATGCAGGAGACCCGGGCGCCGCTGGTGCTGGTGCTGTGGAGCAACACCCGCTTCGACCTGGGGTCGCTGTCGGGGCAGCTGCTGGAGTCGATCGCTGCCGAGCAGGCGGCCTGCGTCGTGCCGCGGATGCAGACCGAGAGGGGCGAGCCGATCCCCACCGTCCACATGCCGGTCTTCATCCGCAGGCGGCCGCGCGTCATCCCTCTCACCGAGGTTCGCGACCGCACGATGTGCCTGTACCCCTATGACTACTGCGGCATCTACGGCCGGCAGCGGTTCCTGCAGGTCGGCGGCTTTGACCCCGAGATCCGCAGCGCCTACTGGCAGAAGCTCGACTTCGGGTTCCGCAGCCTGCTGTGGGGCGAGCGCATCGTGGTTCGCACGGGCCTGGTCTTCACCCACCAGGGCCCCCTCGCGCCCGAGGACACCACCCGGGACGCCGGGTACAAGCTCTGCTACCTCAAGAACCTGGCCGTGGCCGTGCGCAGCGAAGGGGGCGTGCTGCCCTGGCGCCGCTTTCCGGCCTACCTGCTCGGGTCCGACACGGGGCCGATCGCGTCGTGGCGCGAGTTCGAGAGCGCCCGCCGATGGGTCGAGGCAAACCGGGTGCGCTTTCGCAGGGAGGCCCGCGCCCTGGCGGACCTCTGGGAGCTTCCCGAGTGAGCGAGCGGACCGGGATTCTGGTCCAGGTCCGCCTCGGCTCGACGCGCCTGCCCGGCAAGGCGCTGCAGGTGGTCGCGGGCCTGTCGATCACCCGCCACGTGATGCGTGCCCTGCGCCTGGTCGAGGCCGAGGTGCGGGCCCTGCTGACCGACGCGGAGAGCGCCGCAGCCCTCGCCCCCGAGGCCGCGGCCGAAGGCTTCGATCTCTTCGTCGGTCCCGGCGACGACGTGCTGCGTCGCTACGCTCTGGCAGCCGGTCACTTTGCCGTCACCCGGGTGGTGAGAGCGACGGGCGACAACCCCCTGGTCTCGCCGCGGCTCACACGGCAGATCCTCTCGCTTCACCGAGAGCGGGGCGCCGATCTCTCTCACTTCCTCCACTGTCCGCTCGGGACCGGGGTGGAGGTGATCGAGACTGCGGCCCTCATGGAGGCCGACCGCCGGTCGCGGGAGCGGGAGCACATCACACAGTACCTGTACGCCAACCGGCAGCGCTTCCGCGTGGAGGAGCCGACCTGCCCCCCCGACTGCCTGATGAGCGGAGAGCACGTGTCCGTGGACACCGAAGCGGACCTGGCCAGGGTGCGCCGCATCTTCGACGCTCTCTACGACGGCCGGCCGATCGAGACCGACCGGCTCGTGGCCTGGCTGCGGGAGAGGGCCCCATGAACGTGCTGCTCGCCCCGCTGCTGGCCCGCGGACACGGCACCGGCCACCTGCGGCGGTGCCTCGCTCTCGCCGAGCGGCTCGGCGGGCGGGCGGCCTTCGTCACGGGAGTCGACCCGGAGGAGCCGATGGCCGACAGCCTCGCCGCCTGGCCGCGGGTGAGAGCCGGCGCGGCCGGGCAGGCGCCGGCTCTCGTCGTGGCGGACCGCCGCGCCACCGACCTCGCGGCCTACCGCCGACTCGCGGCGATGGGCCCCGTCGTCGGGGTCGACGAGGGGGGACCTGCGCGGCGGTGGATGAGCTTTCTCATCGACACGCCGCTGTCGGGCCGGACCGGCGCCAATCTGCGCTCCGCGTCTTTCCTCGATCTGCCGCAGCGGCGGCGCGGCCCGGGCCCGGCGGCGATCAGGCAGGTGCTGGTCAGCTTCGGCGGCGAGGATCCCGCGCAGCTCAGCAGCCCCGTGGCTGCCGCCCTCGTCGAGCAGCGCCTGTTCGAACCGCGGCAGATCACGGTGGTCCGCGGTCCCTGTTTCGCCGGGGCCGCCGATTGGCCGGCGGGCGTGCAGGTTCTGGAGAGCCCCGAGAACCTGCGCGAGCGGCTCCACCAGTACGACCTCGTGCTCACCGCGTTCGGCATGACCTGCTACGAGGCGCTGGCCGCAGGCGTGCCGGTGGTGCTGGTGAGCCCGACGCGGGCCCACAGGCGCCTGGCGCGGAGGGCGGGCCTGCCCGAGGCGGGCCTGCGCCGCGTCCGGCCGCGGGCGCTGCGGCGCCTGCTGTCCGACGCCGCGGCCCTGGGCCGCAGCGTCGCGGAGTTCCGCCGGGCCGCCGACGCGGGAGGCCCGACCCTGGCCGACGTGATCGCCGGCCTGCGCCCCGAGCCGAGCGGCTGCCCGGTGTGCTGCGGCCGGCACGGGCGCAGGCCCGACCCTGCCGTCGCCCGCTTCGCCGACCGCACCTACTTCCGCTGCCGCAGCTGCGGCCTGTTGTACATGACCCGCGCGACGGGCGAGGCCGTCGAGTACGGCCACGGCTACTTCTTCCAGGACTATGCGCGGCAGTATGGCAGGACCTACCTCGAGGACTTCGAGGCGATCCGCCTCGTTTCCCTCGGGAGGTTGTCGGTCATCGAGAGCATCCTCGGGCCCGTCGCGGGCCTGCGGGTGCTCGACGTCGGCTGCGCCTTCGGGCCCTTTCTGGCTGCGGCACGGGAGCGCGGGGCCGATGCCTCGGGCATCGAGGTGGCGGCCGAGGCCGCGGCTTACGTGCGCGACCGGCTGGGACTGCGCTGCTGGCAGGGACGCTTCGAGGAGTTCGAAGGGCCCCCCGGCTGCTGCGAGGTTCTTTCGATGTGGTACGTGATCGAGCACTTCGCCGCCCTCGCCCCGGTGCTGGGCCGGGTGAACAGGCTGGTGGCGCGGGGCGGCGTCTTCGCCTTTTCCACGCCGAACGCCCTCGGCGTCTCGGGCCGTACGCGACGGGCGGGTTTTCTCGAGGCGAGCCCGCCCGATCACTTTACCGTGTGGGACCCGCCGCGGGCGCGGCGCGTTCTCGCCCGCTACGGCTTCCGCCTGGTGCGCGTGCGGGTGACCGGCCACCACCCGGAGCGCTTCCCCGGGGCCGCGCATGCGGGCAGGGCGGCGCTGCGGATGGCCGCGGCCGCGAGCCGGGCGCTGGGCCTGGGGGACACCTTCGAGGCCTACGCGGTCAAGGTGAGGGACGCCCATGACTGAGACGGTGCTCATCCTGGGCGGGGGCCGGATGCAGCTGCCCTCGATCCACGCGGCCCGCAGCGCCGGCTGGCGCGTGCTCGTTGCCGACGGGAACGCCGAGTGCCTCGGCCGGCCTCTGGCCGATCGCTTTCACCACATCGACCTGAGGGACGGCGAAGCTCTCGCGGCGATGGCGCTCGAGCACAGGCGGGCCGGCCGGCTGCACGGCGTGTTCACGGCGGGCACCGACTTCTCGGCGGCCGTCGCCCTCGTGGCCGAGCGCTGCGGCCTGCCGGGCCTGCGGCGCGAGGCGGCCCTCGCGGCCAGCGACAAGCTGCTGATGCGCAGCACGCTGGCCGGGGCAGGGGTTCCGCAGCCGGCCTTCGCGGGCCTGGGGCCCGGCGATGACCCGCTGCCGGCTGCGCGGCGGATCGGGTTTCCCGCGGTCGTCAAGCCGGTCGACAACATGGGGGCCCGCGGAGTGCGGGTCGTCCATGACGAGGAGGCCCTCGAGCCGGCGGTCGAGGCGGCGAGGGCGGCTTCGCGATCCCGTCGCGTGATCGTCGAGGAGTACATGGAAGGCCCCGAGCTGAGCCTCGACGCGATCGTGTGGCAGGGGCGCGTCACCGTCTGCGGGATCGCCGACCGGCACATCAGCTTTCCGCCGTGCTTTGTCGAGATGGGGCACACGATGCCGAGCGCCCTCGCGAGGGAGCGTCTCGCAGACGCGGCCGAGGTGTTCGCCCGCGGTATCGCCGCCCTCGGCATCGACTGCGGCGCGGCCAAGGGCGACATCAAGGTCACGCCGCGCGGCGCCATGGTCGGCGAGATCGCGGCGCGCCTTTCCGGCGGCTACATGTCGGGCTGGACCTACCCGTACTCCTCGGGAGTGGACGTCACGTCCGCGGCCCTCCGGATCGCCATGGGCCGGCCTCCCGGCGACCTGCGCCCCACTGAGGCGCGAGTCTCGGCCGAGCGGGCGTTCGTGTCGGTGCCCGGACGCGTGCGGGCGATCGAGGGCGTGGTCGAAGCGGCCGGCGACGCCGAAGTGCGCGACCTGTTCGTGCTCGCGCAGCCCGGCGACGAGGTGCGCCTTCCCACGAACAACGTGCAGAAGTGCGGCAACGTGATAACGTGCAGCGTGTCGCGAGAGCGGGCCGTGCGGGCGGCCGAGCTCGCCGTGCAGCGGCTGCTGGTGCGGCTGCAGCCGGGCGAGCCGCTCACGGAGGCCTTTCTGGCCGAAGCCGGCGGCCCGGCGGCATTCGCGCTGTCGCGGCCGGCCAACCGCGAGGCCCTGGCCCGCATGCCCGAATCGGTGGAGGGCCGCGGCCCGGTCGGCGTGATGCCGCTGCCCGAGCTCGAGATGGAGAGCGGTCGGGACTGGCACGGCCAGGGGCTCGCTTCGGCCGCGCGCCGGGCCCTGGCGCTGTGCGGCGCGGCAACGCGCACCGCCGGCGGCCCGCTGCTCGGCAGCCGCTTCTGGAAGGCGCTTCTCAAGGGGGGAGCGCAGGGCGGCGTGTACGCGATCGAGACGTTCGCGGCCAGCCTCGAGGGCGGCGGGGGAGAGCGCAGGTGAGCATCCGCAGCCGGGCTCTGGCAGCGTCGCTGTTGGCCGGGATCGCCCTGGCGTCGGCGGCCGCCGCTGATTCCGTCGACCTGGTGGCCTGGCTGCAGGAGGTCGGCGCGAGCATGGAGTGGGAGCCGCTGCGCGAGACTGGGCGCATCACGCGAGGGCAGCGCGAGGTCGTCCTCAAGGTGGGGCTCCCGTACCTGATCCTCGACCATAGCACGCAGGTCGGCGCGCCGGCAGCCTATCGCGAGGAGGGAGCGGTCAGGCTGCCGCTGCAGACCGCGGAGGCGGCGCGCCGGCACCTGGAGCAGGCTGCCGCCGAAGGGCCGCGGGTGGCGGTGGTGCTGCTCGATCCCGGCCACGGCGGCAGGGACCCCGGCGCCATCGGCCGGCACACGACGGACGGCAAGACGATCACGGTCCAGGAAAAGGACGTCGTGCTCGCAGTCGGCCGCGACCTGAGGGACCGGCTCGCGAGCCGGTTTCCGGACAAGCGCATCGAGCTCACCCGCAGCGACGACAGCTACGTGTCGCTCGAGGAGCGGACGCGGCGCGCCAACGAGGTGCCGCTGGGATCCAACGAGGCGATCATCTTTGTCTCGCTGCACGTGAACGCGGCCCTCGTTCCCAGGTCGCGCGGCTTCGAGGTCTGGTACCTGCCGCCCGACTTCGAGCGCGACCTGAGCGACCGGACCGGGGCCGAGTCGCGCGAGATCGTGCCGATCCTCAACAGCATGCTCGAGGCCGAGTATCTGACCGAGAGCGTGATCCTGGCCCGCGACATCCTCGACGGGCTGCAGGAGCAGGTGGGCGAGGTCAGCGAGAACCGCGGCCTCAAGGAGGAGTCGTGGTTCGTCGTGAGGAACTCCAAGATGCCTGCGGTGCTGATCGAGCTGGGGTTCATCACCCATCCCGAGGAGGGACTGCGGATGTGCGATCCCCAATACTTGCGGCGGCTCACGACGGGCATATATAATGGCGTGGACCGGTTCATCCGCCGCTTCGAGTCGACAGAAGGATTCACCAGGAAACCGTGAAGAAGTTCAACCCACCGCATCCGGCGCTCCTCGCCGCGGCAGTGCTGCTGCTTGCCTTTGCCGTCGCGCTCGCCGCCCATCTGGGCACGACCAACCGCGTACGGCGCACCCTGTTCTTTCCCCGCCTCGACGGCCGTCCGCCGGCGCAGAAGGTTCGCTACGTCGGCGAAGACAGGCGCGTGCCGGCCCGTCACGGCCTGGAGGCCCGGGTCGCCGTGCTCGTCGAGGAGATCCTGCTCGGGCCCGCAGACCCGCGAAGCCTGGCGCTGGTCGGCGCCGGCACGCGGCTGCTGTCCGTTTCGGCCGCCGATGCCGCAGTCTACGTCGGTCTCAGCGGGGAGCTGCTCAACGAAAGGTCGATCGTTCCGCCGCATGTGCAGGTGCAGGTGCTGGCCGACACGATCTACTACAACTTCCCCGGCGTGCGCCGCGCTTACGTGCTGGTCGACGGACAGCAGCCGGATTTTTCGCGGGCGGCCGGGGACCCCGCGTACGACTTCCGCGCGGGCGTTCCGCGCTCGAGGCTGCTGCTCGAGTGAGTTGCGGCGCCGGCGGCGGCGCCGGCAAAAAAAAGGTGGAATTTGTTTGACAAAACGAGGGGCCACGATATAATTCTGCCTGAGAAAATCGCATTTGCGACAAGGAGCAACGCATGAAACGGGGAACGTTTGGGGTCTTGACAGTCCTGTTGCTCGTCGGAGCATTCGCGTTCGCGGAGACCCAGACGCTGATCGATCTGTCCCAGCTTGTCGGCGACGTCGAGGTCGGCGGCAAGAAGCAGAACGCCGCCACGCTGGTGGACTTTAGCGCGCAGGCCGGCGCCAGCTACACGCAGGAAGAGAAAAAGGAGATGCGCACCTCGCTCGTCATCGACGAGTGGGACATCGAGCTCGCCTCTTCGGCGCGGACGGTGGCGAACATGCGCTACACGATGGCCAAAAGCGTGCCCAGCAAGACCTACGGCACGGTTCTCGGCGCCCGCATCAAGTTTCCCGAGGGCTACTACAACTCGTACGCGATCATCAAGCCGCCGTTCGAGATTCCCGCCTACGAGAGGCCGACCCGGTACGCCAACGGCGACGTGATTCCCCTCACCGACCAGGAGATCGCCAGCGAGAACCAGAAGGCCGGCGCCAGCAAGGGCGAGGGCAACTACCGCACCAAGACCGGCAAATTCGACGGCAGGGGCGTGCTCAAGAACGTGGCCTCGATCAAGTCGATCAAGGTCCGCGCCTACGGCTCCAACTACCCGCACGGCTTCGGCATCCGGCTCAAGGACCAGAACGGCAACACCAACGACATCTTTATGGGGTATCTGAACTTCGACGGATGGAAGGAGATCGAGTGGAAGAACCCCAATTACATCGACGAGGTCCGCAACCGCGAACTCAAGGTCCTGCCGCTTTACCCCCAGTCGGAGCCGTTCATCAAGTTCATGGGAATCATCCTGTACCGCGACGGGGCGACGATCGGCGGCGATTTCGTGACCTACTTCAAGGACGTGGAAGTCACCTATGACAAGGGCGTCCTCACGCTCGAGCGCGACATCGAGGACGAGGAGATCTGGGGCATCATGGAAGCGCGCGAAGACGCGCGCAGAGCGGCCGAGGGCCGCCGGCTCGGCAACCTGCAGGTGCTGCGCTATCTCGAGAAGAAGAAGCAGCACGTCGAACAAGAGAACGAGCCGGCCAAGAAATAGCGTCGAGCTGCCGACGGCAGGCGATCCGATCAAGGCCCCTCTCGCGAGGGGCCTTTTTGTCGCGCAGCGAGCGCGGGCGCGCCCGGTCGGCTGCTACCGGCCCGCGGAGGCGGGCAGCAGCCCGGCGTCGACCGTGACGCCGGCGGAGGCGCGGAACAGGTAGGTGCCGGGGTTGGAGATGCCGAGCAGCTCGTCCTGGCCCCAGGTGTAGATGCTGCTGTCGAGGTCGACCGTGATCGACACCTGCTGCGACAGGCGCATGTCGAACTGCGTGCCGAAGATGATCGAGTACAGCGTGTGGGCCGTGGTGTCGGCGGTCTCCTCGAACTCGCGGCACAGCCTCTGCAGGCCAAAGGTCACGAGGATCTTGAACGGCACGTTCTTCTGGTAGATGTCCACGGCGAGCGAGTACTCGGTCATCGTGTCGGCGATTTCCGCCGTGTCCGTCTTCTCGACGAAGCGCCTGTTCGCCACGTTGAGCGAGCAGATGGCGTTGGGGACGTAGAAGCCGAAGGAGAGGTTGTTCCGTTCCTGCAGGTAGTCGCCTTGGTTGGAGAGGCGGTTGCCCGACGAGTTGTCGAGCCACAGCTGCACAAAGGCGGCGCCCGGCCACTCGACCTTGAACACCGAGGCGATGCCCACTTTAGGCCACAGCTGCCCGGTGTTGAGGAATCCCAGGAAGGGGCCGACGCCGAAGCTGAAGAGGTTGCCGCGGTAGGTCACGAGGCCGGTCACGATGTTGCGCAGAACGGCGTCGTAAACGTACTCCGCCTCCATCGCCAGCTCCTGCTGGCTGGCGTGGCGGACGCCCAGGGAAAAGCCCATCGGGAACTCGTCTCCGGAGAACGAGACGTCGGAGATCTCCCGGTCGGTCCTGAAGGCCAGGTTCTCGATGCGGCAGGCTGCCGTGACTTCGAGCGCCGGCGCAGCCGGCTGCAGGAGGACGGCGCCCAGGAGGGCGAACGCGAACAGTGGCCGTTTGGTCATGCTCAGAACTCCGCTTTGACGCCGACGAATGCCTCGAAGCGCATCGAGGGAAAGACTCGCACGTTCGCCTTGATCTGCCACAGCGCCCCGGCCGTGGCGAAACGCACAAAGGGCGACACCGTAGCCTCCAGCTCCTGCAGGTTTTCTTCCTTGAAGGCTATGTTCGACTCCAGACCGCCGCTGGCCAGCGAGCCCGAACGGTCGCCGAGCCGCAGGCTGACGTTGAAGTCGACGAGCCCCGCCTCGCCGGTGGGGCACTGGAGGTAGGTGCCGGGGTGCAGGAAGACGGTGGGCACGAGAGTGAGGGCACCGAGGTGGATGCGGGCCTCGAACAGCGTGAAGAACAGGTCGAGCCCCTCGGAGCTGTCGGCGGGGTCCCACTGGGGCACGCCGATCTCCGCCAGGAACTCCCCGGCGGCGTCGGAGGCGTGGAACAGGAATCCACCCCGGTAGTAGCCGTAGGACGACACGGGGACTGTGGCGCCCACGAACGCCTCCAGGCGCAGCCGGCCGAGGTCGGCTGCGCCGTGCAGGTCGAACGAATAACGTCCGGGATCGAACTCCACCACGCCCGGGGTCACTTCGTCGTAGAAGTTGCCGTCCTGGTAGGCGTACAGCGCCGCGTAGTACCGGTCGGCCAAGGGCCTGAGGGCGAGGCGGATGCCGGTGCCCCAGACCGTGTGGATGCCCTGGTAGCGGACCGAGTCGGGGAAGTACAGGAAGCCGGCATACTCCGAGGCGATCGAGGGGCTGCCGAAGACGTCGCTGAACGCGGCGCCCGAGCCGAGGTCGTCGCTCTCCCCGACGAAGTAGGTGAGCGACAGCGGGAGCGAGAACAGCTCGCGGATGATGATGCTGGCGGACCTGAAGGCGAGGCCCATCCCGGTGCTGTCCGCCAGGTCGAGGCGGGCGAGGTAGAGCCTCTCGGCGATCTCCTGCTCGAGGGAGTGGGACAGGAGTCCGAGGGCGATCTCGCCCCCGAACTTGACCCCGCCGCGGAACGCGATGTCGATTTCGCCTTCGGTCTCCAGGTTGATGGTGTCGGAGTCGAGCTTGCCGCGCGAGTACAGCTCGAACGACGACACGTCCACGCTCGCGCTCCAGCCCGACGTCAGGGCAGTTGCGGCGAGGCCGAGCGAGAGGACCCAGTGGGGGCCGCCGAACAGACGCATGCGATCCTCCCGATGGTAGTCTACCGCGCGCCTGGCGCGGTCAGCCTGTCGTACACGTAGCGCGCCAGCGCGGTTCGCTCGCGGCGCGTCATCGTCTCGAAGCGCATCGCCGCCAGCCTGCGGCGATAGAGCACGATCACGGCCGAGGGCGCCAGCGGCGTCGTGCCCAGGTTGACCTCCAGTCTCGGTACGCGCCAGCCGACCTGGATCGCCGTGTCGGGGGGGCCGTTGAAGATCTCCACGGCCGCGCCGCCCACGCTGATGTTGCGCACGCGGCCGCTGTACAGGCGCGAGTCGGCCGTGATGCGGAAGCTGGCGCGCAGCAGCTCCGAGGCCTCCGGCACCACGCGCATGTGCCGGCGCTTGTCGGCCGCGCCGAAGACCGGCCGGGCAAGGAGCACCCTGAGCGCCTCGGCGGTCCGCGTTTGATCGAAGGGCCCCGGTAGAAAGCCGTCGGCGAGCGCGCGCAGCTGCGCGGGCAGCTCGCGGGCGGCCGTGAGGGCCAGCGAGTGAATGCTCCTCTTCCGCAGATCCGCCAGCAGCTCCCGCGCCCCCACATCCCGATTGTCGACGCCCACGATCGCTGTCTGGATGTCGGATCGCGCCTGCAGCAGGCGGCCTGCCTCGGCCCTGTCCGCAGCCGGGATCCCGAGGATGCCGAACTCCAGAAGCAGCAGGCAGAGCTCATCACGGACTTCGGCGGAATGCTCGACGACCAGACAGACCATGATGCTCGCCCCCATTCTATGGCGCGCTCGCGGGTTGTCAACGAGGCGGCGCGCCGCTGCGCGTTGACAAGCCCCGCACCCCATATTAGTATCGGCCAGCTTTGGGGGCGGCTAGCTCAGCTGGTTAGAGCACTAGCTCGACAAGCTAGGGGTCGCTGGTTCGAGTCCAGTGCCGCCCAGCGACAGCGGCCGGTGAGGCAGTCAATTGGCTCACCGGTCTTTTTTTTTGTCCGTGGGGGGAGAGCGCAGCGAGCCGCGGCGGCGGCATTCCCGAGCTCGCGTCGTGGTGGTGACCGGTCGGCCGGCCTGCCCAAAGCCTCGTCAGGCTGTTGAAAAAAATCTCCAACAAGTCTATAATCTCGGGCTATGCTTCGCACTCTCGTTGTGGACGACGAAGCAAGCATACGCCAGCTCGTCCGCGGCTTGCTGCAGTCGGCGGGACACCAAGTGGTGGCCGTCTCAAGCGGACAGGAGGCGCTGGCGGCCCTCTCCGCGGGAGCGCCGCCGGATCTGATGGTCATCGACATCAGCCTGGGGGACATGTCGGGGTTCGACGTGATCACGGCTGCCCGGCGCAGGGCTCCCACGCTGAGAATCCTCGTCATCTCGGGCTACATCGGCCTGGACTCGGTTGAGTTGCGGCGCAAGCTCAGGCGCGAAGCCGTGAACCACGCCCTGTCCAAGCCGTTCGAAGCCCGGGAGCTCCTGCGCACGGTCCGCGAAATGTTCATCGATGAGCTGCCTCGAGCGTGAGGCAAGGCGGAGTCCCGGACCGCGAGAGACGCCCCGAATGTGCCGATATTCATAGGGACACCGTCTCTCCGGGGGAAGGCCGTGCGCACCAAGGTCCTCGTGGTCGATAACCACCCGATGATGCTCGCGTTCATGGTCAAGGTCCTCGAGCCGGAGGGATGCGAGATCGTCACCGCCGGCAACGGCCTCGAGGCCCTCGCGCGCCTGCAGGCCTTCGTGCCTGACATGATCTTCCTCGATCTGGTGATGCCCTACATCGACGGGCGCCAGCTGGCGAGCATCATCCGAAGCCGGCCCGAGCTGTCGGGAGTCTGCCTCGTGATCCTTTCGGCGGTCGCCGCGGAGGAGGGCGAAGAGGCCGAGGTGGCCGAGGCGGACGCCTGCATCGCCAAGGGGCCGCTGCCGGCGATGCGCCAGTACGTGCTGTCGGTCCTGGCCGCCTACCGGTCGGGAGCGCGGCCGCGCGGCGTGCTCGGTCTCGAAGGGGTCTACCGCAGGGAGATCTCGGAGGAGCTGCTGCGCTCGGCCAAGCATCGGCGGGCGATCCTGACGGCCCTGCGGGAGGCGGTGGTCGAGATGGCCCCCGACCGCAGGATCGTGTCCGTCAACCCAGCAGCCGAGCGCCTGTTCGGCGCTCCGGCCCAGGCGCTCCTCGCCGCGGATTTTCCCGGCCTCTTTGCCGCAGCCCAGCGGCCCGAGGTCGAGGCTCTCCTCGGCCGCGAACCGGGCGAGGCGGTGGCCGCCACCGAGCGCGCCCCGCTGTACGTCCGCGGCAGGCGCGTGACGATGGACATCCTCCGCGTCGAAGATGAGGACGAGACGAGCCTCGTGGCCATCTTCGACGACGTCACCGCGCGGTGGGAGACCGAAGAGCGGCTGCTCACCTCGGTGCGGGAGCGGGAGACACTGCTGCGCGAGGCCTACCACCGCGTCAAGAACAACATGCAGGTCGTCTCGGACCTGCTGAGCCTGCAGGCCCGCCTGTCGGGCGACGCCAAGCTGGCCGAGAGCGTCAGGGCAAGCGAGAGCAGGATCGCGGCCATGACGCTGGTGCACGAGGCGCTCTACAAGGCCGAAAGCCTGGCCACGATCGATCTGGCGGCCTACCTGTCGCGCCTGGTGGAGATGCTCCTCGACGTCTACGGCCACGACCGCGCCGACATCTCGACCGATCTCGCCCACGTCCAGCTGTCGACGGCGCAGGCAATCCCCTGCGGGCTCATCCTCAACGAGCTCATCGCCAACTCGATCCGCCACGCGGCCCCCGCCCACGGCAAGGCCCACGTCTGGGTGAGCGTCCGCACGGCCGGCTCCGGCGTGGTCGAGCTCGCCGTGAGCGACGACGGTCCCGGGCTCCGCGGCCAGGGCGCGCCGGGTCTCGGGCTGCAGCTCGTCGCCGGCCTGGTCGAGAGCCAGCTCGACGGCACGCACCAGACCAGCAGCGGCCCGGGTCTGCGCCACGTGATCCGCTTCAGCGTTCGCTGACCACGTTTACACGTTCGCCGCAGCAACGTATGATCCCCGCAACCGCACGCGGGGGAGGCAGCCGTGTCATTCAGGATCGCCTTTGTAGGCGCAGGCAGCATCGGGTTCACGCGCAAGCTCGTGGCCGACATCCTGTCGGTGCCCGAGCTGCGTTCGTGCGAGCTGGCGTTCATGGACATCAGCCGGCGGAACCTCGACATGGTGCGCCAGCTCGTGGAACGGGACGTCAGGGCCAACGGCCTCCACCAGGTGCGCATCGTGGCGACCGAGGACCGCCGCGAAGCCCTCCGGGGAGCCCGCTACGTGTTCGTGGTCTTCAGGGTCGGCGGGCTGGAGGCGTTCGCCCTCGACGTCGACATCCCGCTGGCCTACGGCGTCGACCAGTGCGTCGGAGACACCCTGAGCGCCGGCGGCATCATGTATGGCCAGCGCGGCATTCCGCAGATCCTCGAGGTCTGCAGGGACATACGCGAGGTGGCGGCGCCGGGCTGCATCCTCTTCAACTACGCCAACCCGATGGCGATGCTCACGTGGGCAGCCAACAGGTACGGCGGTGTGAGGACCGTGGGGCTCTGCCACGGCGTCCAGGGCGGTCACAAGCTGATCGCCGAGGCCCTCGGCCTGAGCCGGGACGAGGTCGACATCGTCTGCGCTGGGATCAACCACCAGACCTGGTACATTCGCATCGGGCACAAGGGAGTCGACCTGACCGGCCGGCTGCTGGAGGCGCTCGAGCGCCATCCCGAATACAGCCGCACGGAAAAGGTGCGCATCGACATGCTGCGCCGCTTCGGGTACTTCAGCACCGAGAGCAACGGCCACCTCAGCGAGTACGTGGCCTGGTACCGCAAGAGGCCGCAGGAGATCCGCGACTGGGTCAGCCTCGGCACGAGCTGGATCCACGGCGAGACCGGCGGCTACCTCCGCCACTGCTCGGAGCGGCGCAACTGGTTCGAGGAGGACTTCCCGAAGTGGCTGGCCGAGCCGCCCCTGACCTACGACGAGCGCAGCCGCAGCGACGAGCACGGCTCGCGTATCCTCGAGGGCCTGGAGACCGGACGGATCTACCGGGGCCACTTCAACGTGATCAACGGCGGGGTGATCAGCAATCTGCCGCCCGACTGCGTGATCGAGGCGCCGGGCTACGTCGACCGCAACGGCATCAACGTGCCGGTCGTGGGAGATCTGCCGCTGGGGTGCGCGGCGGTCTGCAGCGCGAGCGTGCAGGTGCAGAGGCTGGCGGTCGAGGCGGCGGTGCGGGCCGACGACCTGCTGCTGCGCCAGGCCATGATGATGGACCCGCTCGTGGGCGCGGTCTGCAACCCGCCCGAGATCTGGCAGATGGTGGACGAGATGCTGGTCGCGCAGCAGCGCTGGCTGCCGCAGTACCGCGCTGCGATCGCCGAGGCCGAGCGCAGGCTCGCCTCGGGCAAGCGGCTACCCACGCGAGCGGGCTACCGCGGGGCGGCTCGCCTCGCGGCCAAGTCGGTGGAGGAGCTTCGACGCGGCGGCGGCGCCGCTCCCGCGGCCTGATTCGGCGTTGACACCTGGGGCGCCGATGCCTATCGTGACCGCGCAGGCCGGCTTGGGGCCTGCGTCGACGGAGGCGGCATGATACGCGTAACGGTGTGGAACGAGTTTCGCCACGAAAAGGTGAGCGAGCAGGTCCGTCGGGTCTATCCCGACGGCATTCACGGGGCGATCGCAAAGGCGCTGGCCGCGCAGGGGGAAATGGAGGTGCGTACGGCCACACTCGACGAGCCCGAGCACGGGCTGCCGCAGGGGGTGGTCGACGCCACGGACGTGATGGTCTGGTGGGGCCACAAGGCGCACATGGAGGTGCGCGACGAGGTCGTGGAGCGCGTCAGGCAGCGGGTGCTCTCGGGAATGGGGCTGATCGTCCTGCACTCGGCCCACTACTCCAGGATCTTCAAGGCACTCATGGGCACCAACTGCTCGTTGAGATGGAGGGAGGCCGGCGAGAGGGAACGGGTGTGGAACATCGAGCCGGGTCACCCCATCGCCGCAGGCATCGGTGAATGCTTCGAGATCCCGCACTGCGAGATGTACGGCGAGCGGTTCGACATCCCGAAACCCGACGAGGTCGTGTTCATCTCCTGGTTCCAGGGAGGCGACGTGTTCCGCAGCGGCTGCACGTTCCACAGGGGCCACGGCCGCATCTTCTACTTCCGCCCGGGCCACGAGACCTTTCCGATCTACCACCAGGAGGAAGTCCAGCGGGTGCTGGCGAACGCCGTGCGCTGGGCAGCCCCGCGGATCGCGCTGGCGACCGGAACCGCCCCCCGGGTGGAGGCCCTCGAGCCGCTGCCTCGCTGACCGCGCCGGGCGGGTCTGCTGCAACCATGGATGCGAGGAAAGCGCTCTACAGGTTCCTCAAGCCCTACCGGGTGAGCTTCGCGATGGCCCTGGTCGGGATGGGCGCGTTCACCGTTCTGAACGTGATGCCGCCGTTGCTGATCCGCAGGCTGGTCGACCAGGTCGTGACGCCCCGGCTCTGGGACAGGCTGCTGGCGGCCGTGGCGCTCATCATGGCGGTCCCCGCGGTCGGCGAGGTGGTCCGCTACGTCAACACGCAGCAGATCATGGTGGCCGCCCGCCGCTTCATCGCCGATGTGCGCATCGCCATGTACGATCGCGTGTTCTCGCTGACGCTGCGCTATCACGGCCGGAATTCGGCCGGAGCGACCGTGCAGAAGATCATGGACGACGCCAACACGCTGCAGCGGCTGCTGGCCGGAGACACGGTGCGGCTGGTCGTGGACAGCGTCATCTTTCTGTTTTCGGTCTCGGTGATGTTCACGCTGTCGGCGAGCATCGCAGCGATCCTGTGCGGTCTGCTGGCTCTGTACTTTGCCGCCTACCGCATCTTCTCGCGGCGCATCCGCCGGGCCACCGAGAGCTACCGCCTGACCTACGACCAGATCGCGGGCCGGCTCGAGGAGACCGTTTCCGGCGTGCGGCAGGTGCGGATCTACAACCGCGAGGACTTTGAGAACGCCCTCTTTCTGCAAAGGACGTCCGAGGGGCTGGACAAGCAGCTGGATACCCGGATGGCGTCGGTGAGCCTGAGCACCGTGTGCACGGCCATCGCCGCGGGCGGTTCGACGCTGATCGCGGGAATCGCCGCGGCCATGGTGCTGCACCGCCGGATCACCTACGGCGACTACCTGGCCATCATGGCCTACGTCTGGATGTCGATCGATCCGGTGACGCGTCTGACCAACATGGCCGGACAGCTGGCCGAGACGTTCGTCTCGGTGCAGAGGATCGGGGACCTGCTGTCCGAGCAGCCCGAGATCACCTCGCCGCCCCATCCCGTGCACCTGGAGCGGGTGCGCGGCCGGGTGGATTTCGTGGACGTGCAGTTCGCCTACGAAGCCGACACGCCCCTGTACCGGGGCCTGAACCTGTCGGTCGCCCCCGGCGCGACGGTGGCGCTCGTCGGCCCCACCGGCTGCGGCAAGACGACGCTCGCGTCGCTGCTGATGCGCCACTGGGACGTTCAGGCCGGCCGGATCCTCATCGACGGCGTCGACATACGCGAGTGGGATCTGCGCGAGCTGCGCGGCCAGTTCGGCGTCGTGCTGCAGGACCCGGTGGTGTTCGACGGGAGTCTCGCCTACAACATCGCCTACGGCGCGCCCCGCGCCACGGCGGCCCAGATCGAGCACGCCGCGCGGACCGCCGAGATCCACGAGCTGGCGATGAGCCTTCCCGACGGCTTCGACACGCTGGTGGGCAGCGAGGGGGTCAAGCTCTCGATGGGCGAGAAGCAGCGCGTGAGCATCGCCCGGGCCATCATCCGGGACCCGGCCATCCTGATCATGGACGAGGCGACTTCGGCGCTGGACAGCCATTCCGAGGCTCTGATCCAGAGAGCGCTCGAGCGGGTGCTCAAGGATCGGACGGCGTTCGTCATCGCCCACCGCCTGTCCACCATCACGTCGGCGGACGTGATCGTGGTCATGGACAAGGGCGCGATCGTCGAGCAGGGCACCCACGCGCAGCTCATGCGGATCGAGGGAGGGCTGTACCAGAGGCTCTACCGCGAGCTGCTTGGCGAGGTGCGCGGGAGGCCCGCGTGAGGCGCCAGGACCGGCGGATCAACCGCGTCATCGACCAGCTGCTGGCCGAGATCGAGTTCTACAAGCTCACCCCCACGCGGGACATCGCCGCCATATGGCGGCGCTACCTGGCCGCCTCGGCGTACCGGATTGTCCTGGCGGTGCTCTTCACGTTCGTGTGGAGCGCCCAGCCGTTCGCGTTCGCCCTCGCGGGCAAGTACCTGGTCGACGACGTGCTGCGGCTGCCGGGCGGAGTCGCCGAGGGGCAGATCGCGTCGGCAATGCCGGCATTCTGGCGCTGGCTCATGGTGGTGGCGGTGATCTGGGCCGCGTTCCTCGTGGCGCACTGGCTGAGGCACTGGCTGATGATCGACGCGGGCCGGCGGCTGGTCTACGGCCTGCGCAAGGACCTCCACGAGAAGCTCCAGGCCCTGCACCTCGGGTACTTCGAGCGCCACCCTACGGGCCGCATCATCGCCAGGCTGCTCGACGACGTGAACGTCATACGGCAGTGGATGACGGTCGAGGCGGTGGGCTTGATGGCCCAGAGCGTGCGCCTCGCCGTCGGCCTCGCGGTGGTCTTCTACCTCGACGCCCCGCTCGCGTCTCTGGTCCTGGTGGTGCTTCCCTTCTATGCTCTGGCCTTCTACGTGCTTCGTCCCCGGATCCGCAGGAGCAACATCGCGTTCCGCAGGCTCAACTCCACGATGTACGCCCTGGCAGCCGAGCGCATCTCGGCGGTGCGCATGATCAAGAGCTTCGCCCGCGAGAAGGGCGAGGTGCGCATGTTCGCGCGCAAGGTGCTCGACAGCGTCCGGATCCAGATGAAGACCGCGACGTACAACCATCTCCTGGTCCTCGTTGCCGGGGTCATCGTCTCGCTCACCACCGGCCTGATGGTATGGCTGGCCATCGGCCAGGTGCGCGACGGCGTCACGACCCTCGGCGCGGCGCTGGCCTTTGTGAACGCCCTCAACCCGCTGTTCGGCCCGGTGAGCCAGATCACGACCCAGATCACGCAGGTGCAGGCCCTGTTCGTCGTGATGCGCCGAGTGCTCGCCATCCTGGAGACGCGCGTCGAGGTCGAGCCGGGGAGGATCAGCCTCGAGGGGATGAAGGGCGAGATCCGCTTCGAACGCGTGACCTTTACCTACCCCGAGCAGAACGAGCCGGCTCTTTCGAACGTCACGTTCACCATCCCCGCCGGCGAGCGGGTCGCCATCATGGGACCCTCGGGCGCCGGCAAGACGACGGTCTTTCTGCTGCTGCTGCGGTTCTACGACCCGCAGCAGGGCCTGATCTCGGTGGGCGGGGTCGACCTGCCGGCGGTGAGCCCCGCCTCGCTGCGGCACCACGTGCGGCTCGTGCAGCAGGAGCCCACGATCTTCACCGGGACGATGGCCGACAACATCACCTACGGCAAGCTCGACGCCACGCCCGAGGAAATCCGGCGCGCGGCGGCGCAGGCCGAGCTCGACGAGTTCATCCGCACGCTGCCCGACGGCTACGAAACCATCGTCGGCGAGCGAGGGGTGACGCTGTCCGGAGGCCAGAAGCAGAGGCTGGCGCTGGCCACCGCTCTGCTCACCGACCCCGAGGTGCTGCTGCTTGACGACACGACGAGCGCTCTCGACGCCAAGACCGAAGCCCGCATCCGCTTGACCCTCAACAAGGTGCTGGCGGGACGCACCAGCCTCATCATCACGCAGCGGGTGGCCACGGCCATGGAGTGCGACCGGATCATCGTCCTGGAGGATGGAGTGATCACGCAGCAGGGCCGCCACGCGGACCTCGTGGAGACCGAAGGCTTCTATCGCCGCATCTGCGAGCAGCAGAAGGTGTTCCTGGCGCCGTGAGGCTCAGGAGCCGCGAGCAAGCTCCTCTCTCAGCCGCTCGAT
>CAZKGO010000065.1:0-28129 GCA_964552235.1 uncultured Spirochaetales bacterium
TTGTGGTCCGGGACGCGGATCGAAGGGTCGAAGTTGTGAGGGCTGCAGGACCAGCTCTCGCTCTCCCAGGGACCTGACGCGGTTTTCATGGCGGGCCCACTGTAGCACCGCACTTCGGGGCCGTCAAACTCCGGCGGGTCGCGCAGGACCGCGGCAGGCAGCGACGGGCTCACTCTGCCACGGCGTCAGCGACTTGGGATGCCCGTGATGCCCATGTTAGGAACGGATCGGAATCTGCGCGGCAAAGGCTTCGACCCTTGTCTGCCAGCCCTCCTCCAGCGGCCCCTTGAGCCCGGTCACGTACACCGTGCCCTCGGCGACCTTGACGAGGCCCCTGGCCTGCAGCAGCTCGTTCATGATCGGAATGATGCGCTGCCACCGCGCCATCTCCGCCTCGGTGGGCATCCGGCCGGTCTTTTTGTCCGGGCGGGCAGCACCCTGGGTGCTCACGACCGCGTACTTTGCGCCGGCCTGCAGGTTCAGCCTCTTCAGGAAGCGGCGCATGCTTCCGATCGGCCTGCCCATCCGGCCGGGCGAGCTGAAGACGTACAGGTCAGCCGGAGGAAGCTCCGTGGGCTTCGCCTCCCTGACGTGATGCACGTTGACCGTCACGCCCTTTGCGGCCATCTGCGTGCGGAACTCCTCGGCGACCGCGGCCCCGTTGCCGTACTTCGAGGCGTGGAAGTACTCGATCTTCATGGCGCCCTCCCCATGTGGATTCTACAGGTCGATGGCCTCGGGATCATCAGGCGACGGCGTGACGCGCCACTGGTCCTCGTGATGATCGAACTCACCGATCTGATCGAGCCGCAGCTTGAGGTACCTGCCCTCGCCGGTCACGGCGACGTCGCCGTTGGCCAGGACGAGCTCGGCCGTGCCTTCGAAGAACCGGCCGCCGTCGTGGGTGACTCTGCCGATCACGCGCAGCTCGCTGTCCAGCCGGATCGGCCTCCTGAACCGGGTCTTCAGCCCGACGGTCACGCTTCAGGTCTCTTCGGTGCGGCCGATCCGGATCGCCCGCCCGATCGTCTCGTCGATCACTGCGGTGGCGATGCCGCCGTGGAGCCTGCCCGGATAGCTCTGGTGCTCCTGCCGGGGCCTGACGACGGCGATCACTTGGCCCGAATCGGTCTCGTAGAACGCGGCCGAGCGCCCGTGCGGGTTGCTCAGGCCGCAGACCAGGCACATCTCGCAGTTGGGCTGCTTTCGGGCAACAGTGTCGCGCATGGGTCCCCTCCTCTGGAGTTGGGGAGCGGCCCCCGATCGGGGCTCGAGCGCCCGCGGGCCCGCGCCTGCCGTGCCGGCGGGCCGGCGCAGTCGCGCACTGACGCCGGCGCCGCATCCGATACTGCGGCGCACCGCAGCGGCCGTCAAGCGCGGCACGGGCTCGGGGGCGGCCCGAGAACCGACTCCGGGTGACGCACGGCCCGTCTTCTGCTATAAGCACGCGATGAGCCGCCGGGGATTGCTGCTGTTCGCCGCCATGAGCCTGATCTGGGGGATCCCGTACCTCCTGATCCGCGTCGCCGTGGGAGGGGTCTCGCCCGCAGTGCTGGTGTTCGCCCGCACGGCGATCGGCGGCCTCCTCCTCATGCCGATCGTGCTCGCCCGCGGCGGGCTGCGGGCGATCAGCGGCAGGTGGGTCCCGCTGCTCGCCTATGCGGTCTGCGAGGTGGCGATCCCCCAGTTCTTTCTCTCGAGCGCCGAGCAGCGCATCTCCAGCTCGCTGGCCGGGCTTCTGGTCGCATGCGTTCCGCTGGCAGGCACGGCCGTCGCGCCTCTGTTCGGCAATCGCGAAGGGATCGGCCTCGCGGGCGTGGGCGGCCTGGCGCTCGGGATCGCCGGGGTGGCCGCCATCGTGGGGCTCGACTTCGAGGCGTCGGACGCCGTCGCCCTGGTGCAGATGGCGGTGGTGGTCGTCGGCTATGCCCTCGGCCCCGCCATCGTCGCGCGCTGCCTCGAGGGCATCCCGTCGGTCGCCGTCAACGGCGTGTCCCTCGCCGCCTGCGCGCTCGCCTACGCGCCGCCGGCGGCGATGCAGTGGCCTCGGGCCGTTCCGGCGCCCCAGGTGCTCGCTTCGCTCGCGGTGCTGGGAGTGGTGTGCACCGCCTTAGCCTTCATCTTGTTCTTCGCCCTGATCCGCGAGGTGGGGCCGGTGCGGGCCACCGTGATCACCTACGTCAACCCCGCGGTCGCCGCCATCGCCGGCGTCGCGATCCTCGGGGAGAGATTCACCGTCGGGATGGGGATCGGCTTGGTGCTGGTGCTGGCCGGGTCGTTCCTGGCCACGCGGCCCGTGCGCGCGGCCCGGCGGCAGAATTGACCGCCGCATCGGGGGGGGGCGCTATCTTAGCGAGTGACGGCATCGGCAGCGAACGAGGGCAAGCGAACATGTCGGACAGCGGCGGTGCAGGCGATCCTTCGGCAAGCTTTTCACGCGGGCGCCATGGGTGTTCCCGGCGGTCCTGCTCGTCGGCGGAATGGTCTCCCTGCTCGTCGGCCGCGAAGCCGGCATGTGGGACCGCGTCCGCGTGAGCCCGCCGTGGCCCTATCTCGCGGCCTTTGCCGTGATCGCGGTCGGCGCGATCGTCGCGGCTGCGCTCACGGACAACCGCCTGGTGCAGCTGTTCGAGAGCTTCTACCGCTACGGGTACCTCGTGTTCGGCGGCGGGCAGGTCGTGGTGCCGGTCATGCAGAGCGAGCTGGTGGACCTTCGCCGCTGCATCACGAACCGGGAGTTCCTGGCCGGCTACGGCCTCGTGCAGGGATTGCCGGGGCCCATGTTCAGCTTCGCCGCCTTTGCCGCAGGCGTGGCCTCGCGCAGCGGAGGCGCCCTGGTGCAGGCCGTCGGCGCTGCCATCGGCGGGGTGGGGATCTTTCTTCCGGGGGGTGCTGCTGGTCTACTTTGCCCATCCGATCTGGGAGGAGCTCCGCAGCATACGGGCGATCGCGATCGCGCTGCGGGGAATCAGCGCCGTTGCAGGAGGGATGATCGCCGTGTCGGCGGTGGTCCTGATGCGGGCCGCAGGCCTGGCGCCGCTGAACCTCGCGATCGCGGCTGCGACCGCCCTGATCCTCGGCTTTACGAGGATCCCGGCGCCCGCCATCGTCGCCGCCGCGCTGCTGGCCGGCGCGCTTCTGTAGATCGAGCCGCTATTCGTCGCACACGGGGTACTGGGGAGGCGCTTTGCCGACTCTGTCCACGACCCGCGGGTATTCGGCGCCCTCGATACGGGGCGCGTTGGAATCCAGGACCTCCACGGTATGGATCAGCTCGGCGCCAAAGTCGAAGCGGTACTTGAAGTGCTTGCCCCGTCGCAGACGAAACTCGCCCAACACCGCTTCCACGGCTGAACGGGGGGCTCCGAACCCGGAGTCCTCCAGGTCGCCGCCCATGGGATCCCCGCCGTATTCCTGCTCCGGCTTGAACAGCCGGTTGTCCATGTAGAACGCGTAGAGGTGGCTGTTGTCCCAGCCAGATGCGGGCGGGTCGATCCTTCGCGACGGAGCGCTCCTCGCGATCCGACCACTCACCCGTGCCCTCGCGCGCGGCCTCGTCACGCCTCAGGCAGCAGTGCTTGTACTTCTTGCCGCTTCCGCAGGGGCAGGGATCGTTTCTGCCGATCTTGCTCATGCGACCTCGCGCTGCTTCTGTACGCTGTCATCTTAGCCCCGGGCGGACTCGCACGCACGGCCGTCCGGCGACCTCGCGGCGGACCCTTCGGCGGGCGAGAACAGAAAACGCCTCGAACGCGCTCGCGCAGTCGTCGCTGGCCGCCTGCGGGGACCCGCGGCTCGGCGCCGCATGGCGGCAGCCGGCGACAGTCTTGACCTTCGACCTGCACTTCTCTGATCACGCGAACCCGCGGGCGGCGCGGGATGCAAAGGGCAGGCCTCGGCGCCCGCAGCGGCGTCCACCCGCTGCCCTCACTCCCCAGTCACCACGACTGACTCGATCCCCAGCAGCTCGCCGATCGTCTTGATCGTCTGCGCGTGGTGCCCGATGCCGAGGGCAAAGTGGTGCGTCGGCCCCTCGGCGACCCATCGCTTGAGGAACGTCCGGACATCGGACTTGAACAGGCCATGGGTGTTCGTGTTGCCCGTCGGCGGGATCGGGCCGTCGACCGACTCGCCCTCGGCGATGACGAACTTGAACCTGCCGTCGCGGGTGCTGGAGATCGAGAGCATCGTGATCGGGCCGTGCCTGATGTTGAACTCGACGCCGGCCCCTGATCCCGGCTTGCCGTGGTACGTGGTGAGGCTGCGCAGCAGGGGCTTGCGGTCTGCGATGTTCAAGTGATGCGGCCCGTCGTGCCCCACCAGCACTGTGCCCCTCTGGAAGTCCACGGGATGGAACTCGGCGAAGCTCCCCCCGATCTCCAGGCGGTCCATGATCATCATGGCGATGCAGGTCTTGACGTCGTACTCGCCGCACATCGGAAAGCCTGCTGCGGTGAGCAGCGAGTTGCCTGCGATCAGGTTCGCCATCAGCGTCCGCATCTCGGTGCCCTCTTCGGCCTCGTAGTAGTAGGCGAGCCCCTGCAGGTCCTTTTCCGCTACGAAGCGCTCGAGCGCAACAGCCGCCCGGGCCGCCGTGCGCAGGTCTTCCGCGGTGAGCCTGCGCGTGATCGGGTCGGACCCGGGATCGGGGGCGTCGAAGAACTCGAGGATCCTCGCCTCGGTCTTCTTGACCGCGCTCTCCTCCACGGTGCGGAAGTGGCGCATCAGATCGTCGGGCTCCGCCAGCACCACGTGGCAGCCAAAGGCGGCTGTGAGCGCGGTGGGGTCCGCGTGCATGTCGAGCATCCCCTCGAGCACGTGGCCCATCAGGCCGATCCGCGCGCGGCGGAGGTCGTGCAGGACCTTCGCGATCCCGCACCAGGCTGCGATCTCCTGGTCCGCGGCCGGGTCTCCCTCCAGCATCCCAATCACCACGCGGGGCATCGGCCTGCCGAGGCGCACGGCCACTCCGGCGAACTCGGGCAGCGAGCAGATGTCATCGTTGCAGAGCTGGACGTAGGTTGAGGAGTGGGGGTAGTCCATCGCGCTCAGCGGCTGCAGCGCTGCGAGCACGATGGGCGCCGTGATCTCCCGCGCGACGGCAGCGAACGTGGAAGACGTGGCGTACGTGAGCATGTCGACGAACAGGAGGTCCAGGTCGGCGGCCTTGATCGCGGCCACCACCCGCTGGGCGGCGGCGGCGTTGTCGATGATGCCAAAGGTGGAAACCTGGACGCCGGCGGCCCGCACTTTGCGCTCGAAGCGCAGCATCTTGCCCCTGAGCTCGCCGAGCAGGCCTTCGAACTGGCCCCAGTACGCGTGGTGCCCGACGCCCACGATGCCGACGTTGGCGCCCAGCGGCCGCAGTCGCTCCACTTGCACGGGTCCCTCCTGCCTGCCCGCCCGGAATCAAGACGAAGGCTGCGCGCCCGCCAGACGCTCGCGGTCACGGTCGGCAGCTCCGCACGCCCAGGCGCTTGCGACTTGACCGGCCGGGTGACGCGTTCCCCCAGCGAATGCTCGCCCACGGCCGCAGCTACACTATGCCCAACGCCTGGTGCTGTAAAGGTTGCACGCAAGGCTCAGGCCGCCCCCGCGACGCACGGCGCCGTCGCCGGCTTGCTCTCCTCACGCGGCCGGATCATAGTGCGCTCGTCCCCAGGGGAGGAGTCGTCCGCGCCCGCATCGCCTGACCGCTGCTGCCGCTGGGTCGACCCGTTCATCGGCACCGAGGCGATCGACCTTCCAGAGCCGCAGGGCACTGCCGCCACGTGGTTCTACCTCAAGGCCCGGATCGGCAACACCCACCCCGGCGCGTGCCTGCCCTTGAGTCCCGTGACCGCGTGCCCGTACTCCGGAGCCTACGTCACGGGCTACGGCCGCTACGGTGCGAACACCCACGGCAGCCCTCCCAGGATCTATGAGAAGAAGGCTGCTTTCGGCGTCACCCACGTCCACCACTGGGGGACCGGCAACATCCACTCGTTCTACAACTTCCTCCTCACGATGCCGTACCGTGGATGGCCCGCCTGCGCGCCCGCGGTGGATCTCCTCGCCAGTCGGCCCTACGATCTGGCCGACGAGAGGGCCGAGCCCGGCTGCTGCTCGGCGCTGCTCCGGAACATCGACGTCCGGGTGGAGCTCACGGTCGCCGATCGCGCCGCTGCGCACCGCTACGGCTTTGCCTGCTCCGCGGGCGGCCGATGCGGCGGCTCGATGGTGCACCACGGGGTGCAGTGGCACTTCGCGCTGCTGTGTCCCGCGGCCGCCGAGACGATCCTCTGGCGAGGCACGGCTGCCGGCGCGGTGTCGGGCGGCCATCTCCTGCAGCCGGTCCGCTGCCTCGAGGCCGCGGAGCTGGCCCTGGACGAAGCGCCATGATCCGGACTCTCGAACGCGACGCACGCGGCGTCCGCCCGGGTGAGGAGCGCCAGTCCCACTCCCACGTGCCCGACCTCGCCTACGGCGCCTTCTGCACGCTTGCGATCGCCGAACGCATCGGCTGCGCGGAGGGGGCGCAGCTGCTGCGGCTGCGCGCCAGCCGCCAAGCATACTCACTGCTGACATGCTCCGTGCGAGGGCCGTCACGAGGTGGCGCGGCGACTGCTGCTGTCGCTGGCTGCTGGTCGCACCCACTGAGCGCCTGTGATCCAGGCACCGAGCGCGGCACGCGGCAAGGACGTTGACCGGCGGCAGTCCCGGTCCCTATCATGGCGGCCGCGATGCCCGCTCTCACCGACATCCTCTGGATCGGAGGCTCTGCCTGCTCCGGCAAGTCGACCGCGGCCGAGCGGCTGGCTGCCGAGCTCGCGCTCCCGGTCTACCACTGCGACGACCACTGGTACGGGCCCGATGACCACCTAGCCCGCGCGAATCCCGCGGATCACCCCAACCTCTGCCTGTGGCGCGACCGGACCCGACGCAGAGAGTGGTTCCTCACGCCGCCGCGGGAGCATGCGGCAGTCATGAACGGCGCGTTCCGGGAGGAGTTCCCCATGATCGCGGCCGACCTCGCCCGGCTCGGGGCCGGCGTCGTCGAGGGGGTCAGCGTCACGCCGGGCGTGCTGCGCGAGGCGGTTCCCGCAGCGCGCGCCGTGTTCCTGATCTCCACTCCCGCGTTTCGCCGCGCCCGCTACCTCGATCGCGGGTTCGCCAGGCAGTGGGTCGACGCCTACGCCGACCCTGCCGCGGCCTTCGAGACCCTGATGGCGGCCAACGACCTGATGGCCGAGGGGTGGGCGGCCGAAGCCGAGGCTGCCGGATACCCGGTGCTGGTGGTCGGCGGGTCGAGCCTGCCTGACGATACGTACGCGGGCGTGGTCAGCGCGTTGGGACTGGACAAGCCGGCCGGGCGGTAGCAGCGGTAGCGCTGCGCGGACCGCGTCGCGAAGGCGGCCGCATACCCTGCGGAGCGTAGCGGGTCGGCGCGCGTCCCGTGCCGGCGGCCGGCGGCTCCTTGCGTGAGCGGGCGCAGGGGCGGGCGCGCGCGAGCGCGCCCGGTCCGAAGGCGCGGGATCAGGCGGACCGCGCCGCAAGCGGCGGCTGCGGCCGACGAGGCGACGGGCCGCCGAGGACGGAACCCCCGAAGCACGCGACCCCGAGCCCGGCGGCCGGGCGCCTGTTGTACGCCGGCAGAGACGGCACGGGCTCGGGGGCACGCCCAGACGAAGAGCGCGAATGGGCGCAAGCTGCGCTCAGCGGCGGGCGAAAACCCGCATCGGGTTTGACAAGCGCGCGCGGCGGTCCTAGACTGCGGGCAGCGCACGTCACGGATTGCGGGCGGAAAGGGGGGCGGAGAGAGCCCCGCCGTAGGATGTCAGGGCGGATCCTGTGTCTGCGCGCGGGCAGACGGACGGGCCGCCGGCGCCGGGTCGGCTCGGGAGTCGGCGCGGCCAGGGCCCTGGGAAATCAGCGAACGCGCATCGATTCGAGTCTGAGGGGAGGCTGACGCTATGGCACTGATTCTCAAGCTGATCGCGGGCATCGTCGTGGGGATTCTTCTCGGTTCCTTTTCTCCGATGCCGCTGATCCGGGTGATCTCCAGCATCGGGTTCCTGCTGGGGCAATACGTCAAGTTCGTGATTCCGCTGCTCATCGTGGCGTTCGTAGCCAAGGGGATCATGGATTTCGGCAAGCAGGCGGGACGGGCTCTCGCCCTCGGCCTGATCATGGCGTACCTGTCGACGATCCTGGCGGAGCTGCTCGGGTTCGGGGTGGCGTCGTTCGCCCTTCCCCACATGGCCGTGGCTTCGCAATCCGTCGCCAAGGCCATCAAGATCGACCCCTACCTGAAGATCGAGATCCCGCCCGTGATGTCGATCATGAGCGCCCTCGTGCTGGCGATCATCATCGGCCTGGGGACAACCAGGATCAAGAGCCAGAGGATCGGCGAGCTGGTGGGCGAGTTCCACGGGATCATCCGCGACTTCATCAAGACCGCGCTGATCCCGGTGTTCCCGTTCTGGGTCGCCGCGGTGTTCATGGAGATCACGGCCAAGGGACAGCTGATCCCCACGGCCACGGCCTTTTTCAAGATCCTCGTGCTGATCATCCCGACCCAGTGGGTGTGGCTCGCGGTGCTCTACAGCGCGGCCGGCATCTACACCAGGCGCAACCCCTGGTCCGTGCTCAGGACGATGCTCCCCGCCTACTTCACCGCCATGGGAACCATGTCGAGCGCCGCGACCCTCCCCGTGGGACTGGAGTGCGCCCACAAGGTGCCGTTCCTGAAAAAGGAGTCGGTCGACTTTGCCCTGCCGCTGTTCAACGTGGCCCATCTGCCCGGGGCGGCCATGGCGATCACGATGTCGGCGATGACCGTGTCGATCCTGACCAAGGGAGGCACGCCCACGCTGGGGCAGTTCCTGCCGTTCATGCTGTTCCTGGGCCTGATCGAAGTGGCCGCCGTGGGCGTGCCGGGCGGCTCGGTCACCGCTGCTCTCGGCATCCTGGAGACCGTTCTGCTTTTCGACAGCACGGGACTGGGGCTGATGGTCGCTCTGTTCATGATCCAGGACAGCTTCGGCACCGCCGCCAACGTGACCGGTGACGGCGCCCTCACGATGATCATGGACAAGGCGGTGGGCGAGGAGAAAGCCGCCTGATGCCGGCCGGGACGCCAAAGACGCCCAAGATCAGGGACTTCCGCAGCGACACCGTCACGCTGCCCACGCAGGAGATGCGCAAGGCCATGATGGACGCCGAGGTGGGGGACGACATCCTCGGAGAGGATCCGACCGTCTCCCGCCTTGAGAGCTCGAGCGCGGCGCTGCTGGGCAAGCAGGCAGGTCTCTTTGTCATCTCGGGCACGATGGGCAACCAGGTGGCGATCCAGACCCTCACCCAGAGAGGCGACGAGGTGCTGGTCGGCGAGGAGACCCACATCTTCAACCTCGAGGTGGCGGGACTGGCCGCGCTTTCGGGAGTCCAGGCGAGGCCCCTGAAGAGCTCGGCGGGGCGCTTCGATCCCCGGCAGGTCCGAAGCGCGGTGCGGCCGCGGGGCGTGCAGTCGCCGGTCAGCAGGGTCCTCTGCCTGGAGAACACCTACGACCTGAACCGCGGCATCCCGCTGCCGCCCGAGTACGCCGAGGAAATGGCGGCCGTCGCACACGATTGCGGCATGGCCGTCTATCTCGACGGCGCCCGCATCTTCAACGCGGCCGTGTTCTTTGGCGTCGCGCCGGCTCGTCTCTGCGAACAGGCCGACCTGGTGATGTTCTGCCTCTCCAAGGGACTGGCCGCGCCGGTCGGCTCGCTGCTGGCGGGCAGCAGGGAGATCATCGACCGCGCCCGCTGGGTGAGGCAGAGGCTCGGCGGAGGAATGCGGCAGGCAGGCCACATGGCGGCGGCCGGCCTCGTGGCCTTGGAGTCGATGCGCGGCCGGCTGGCCGACGATCACGCCAACGCCCGCAGGCTCGTCGAGGGCCTCGCGGCGATCGATCCGGACCTGGTCGACCTGGAGCAGCCTCTGACCAACGTGGTGAGGGTCGATTTCAAGGCGGTGGGCAGAACGGCCGCGCGCATGGTCGAAGAGCTCCTGAAACGCGGGATCAAGGTCAAGCCGGTCTCCGAGACCGCCTGTCGCATGATCACTCACTGGGGCCTCACGGCCGAGGACGTGGACGAGGCGCTCCAGGTCATCCGCTCGATCGTGAGAGCGTGAGGGATCACGGAGGCACGGCTGCAGGTGCGGCTGCGATGCGGTACTTTCTCGTGACCGCGCGGCTCGGCTTCCGCTCGTGGAGCGACAACGACCTCGAGCTGGCGCTCGGCCTCTGGGGCGACCCGGCGGTCACGCGGCTCATCTCGCGCGAGGCGCTGACCGCGCAGCAGGTGCGCGAGATCGGAGCCCACATCCGCGCAAAGCACTGGAGGCGGGGCTTTGCCCAAGAGGCCTCGCGCGCGGTGATCGGGCATGCCGTTGGCCGGCTCGGGGCGGCCGCGCTGTTCGCCGGGCACAACCCCGCCAACGAGTCGTCGCGGCTGCTGCTCGGCAAGCTCGGCTTCCGCCACACCCACGACGAGCTGTATCCCCCGACCGGGCTCGAACATCCGTGCTACCTGCTGCGACGGGAGGAGTGGAGACAATGATGAAGGCTGCGGGCAAGCGCACGACCCCTGCAGGCGGCGCCCACGACCGGCGAGTGACCGCGATCCTCGCTGAGCTGCGCTCGATGGGCAGCGCGCGCGACCGGGCGGGCATGGCCCGCTACGGCATCAACGTCGCCGACGCGTTCGGGGTCTCGATCTACGAGCTGCGCAAGGTAGCTGGGCGCCTCGGCACCGACCACGGGCTGGCGCTCGCGCTGTGGGAGAGCGGCAACCACGAGGCGCGCCTGCTCGCCTGCTTTGTCGACGACCCCGCTGCGGTCACCGGGCAGCAGATGGAGCGGTGGGCCGCCGGCTTCGACTCCTGGGACATCTGCGACCAGGCGACGACGAGCCTCTTCGACCTGAGCGCTCACGCCTGGGCCAAGGCGGCCGAGTGGGCAGCTCGCGACGAGGAGTGGGTCAAGCGCGGCGGCTTTGCCCTCATGGCGGGCCTCGCGGTCCACGACAAGGCCGCGGGCGACCAGGCCTTCCGCAAGCTGCTGCCGCTCATCGAGCGCGGTGCCTCGGACGAGCGCAACTTCGTGAAAAAGGCGGTCAACTGGGCACTGCGCAACATCGGCAAGCGCAACCGGGCGCTGAACGCGGCGGCCATCGCGTGCGCCGAAAGGATCCTGGCGGGGGCGAACAGGCGTGCGGGCGGCGAGCGCGGTGGGGATGCGGCCGCGCGCAGCGCGCGGTGGGTGGCCGGCGACGCGCTGCGGGAGCTGAGGTCGGCCAAGGTGCAGGCGCGGCTCGTTCGCAGCGTTTGATCAGGCGATCGTCGTCACACCGGGTGAGCGACCTGCGCGGGCCTGGAAGCATGCCGCGATGTCGGGGCTGATGACACCGCGGTGGGCCGATGCGACGGAATCAGCTCGTCTGACGGGCGCTCCTCGAGAACCACCCTCTGCTGCAGCGCATCGGGAGGCACCGGCTCCCCTCCGATCGCCACCAGCGCCCAGGTGATGAGCAGACCGAGCAGCCAGAATCCGATCAGCAGATAGAGCATAGCCACCACCCCGCGCTGCGAACGGCGTTCCTCTTTGTTCATCGGCAGAGGCCGCCCGCGCTACAAGCGCCTGCGCGACATTCCGTGATGCGGCCGGGCGCCGCTGTTGGACAGCGGACGCGCAACGGCGATAACATGCCCTCCACGAGGAGAAACAACACGTGGAGCTCAGGGTCGGAGTCGTAGGCACCGGGTCGATCGGCCGGGATCACATCCGCAGGATCAGCACGCGCTGCGGCGGCGCCCGCGTCGTCGCCGTCGCGGACGTCAACGCCGCTGCCGCCCGACAGACCGCGGAGGAGTACGAAGCGCGGCCGTTCGACAGGGGCGAGGATCTGATCGCCGCCCAGGAAGTCGACGCGGTTCTGGTGGCCTCGTCGGACGCCACGCACGAGCCGTACGTGCTGGAGGCGATAGGCAGAGGCAAGCCGGTGTTCTGCGAAAAGCCGCTGACTCCCGGACCCGACGGCTCCAGAAGGATCGTCGACGCCGAGATCGCCGCCGGCAGGCACCTGGTGCAGGTCGGCTACATGAGGAGGTACGATCCGGGCTACCTCCAGCTCAAGCGGGTGATCGGCAGCGGCAGGCTCGGCGCTCCGCTGATGGTGCACTGCGCGCACCGCAACCGGACCGCGGGCCGCGGCTACAGGACGGCCATGGCCGTCGAGAGCTCGGCCGTGCACGAGCTGGACATCCTGCGGTGGCTCCTCGGCGAGGAGTACACGTCGGCGCGGGTGATCTTTCCGAAGAGGACACGTCACTGCCCCGAGCGGCAGCAGGACCCCCAGGTGATCCTTCTGGAGACCAGGTCAGGCGTTCACATCGACATCGAGGTGTTCCTCAACTGCAGGTACGGCTACGACATCAAGTGCGAGGTGTGCTGCGAGGACGGAACGATCGCGCTGCCGGAGCCTTCGAACGCGGTCGTTCGGGAGAGCGGCGCCCGGTCGGTGGAGATCTTCCCGGATTGGATCAGGCGGTTCGAGGCGGCCTACGACCTCGAGATCCAGGACTGGATCGACGGCGCGCGGGCGGGCAAGGTCGCAGGGCCGAACGCCTGGGACGGCTACGCCGCCGCCTTTGCCGCCGCCTGCTGCGGGCAGGCGCGCGACAGCGGCGCGCAGGTGCCGATCGGCCTCGCGGCGACGCCCGCGTTCTACCGGTAGGACGCCGGCGCCGACTTCATGATGGCGGCAGATCACGCCACGCGCGACCTCTGCAGCCCGGCGGCCTACCGCGGCTTCCTCGAGGAGGTGCACGCCGAGCTGGCGGCGCGGCTGCCGTGCCCGATCGTCCTTCGCATCTGCGGCGACACCAGAGATGGCGGTGTTCGAGCGGACTGCGCCCCGCCTCGTGCTCGAGCGCTGCCGCGAAGCCGACATTGTGCTGACCAACAAGGTGGCGTTCGACGCAGCCAAGATCCGCGGGCTCCCACGCCTCGTCTACCTCGGCGTCACCGCGACGGGATACGACCACGTGTGCCTCGAGGCTGCCCGCGCGCGTGGCATCGTGATCACCAATGTGCCGGTCTACGGAACCAGCTCCGTGGCCCAGTACGTCTTTGCCCTCCTGCTCGAGCTCTGCCACCACGTCGGTCTCCACGCCGGGGCGGTCCACGCCGGCGAATGGTCCCGAAGCGCTGCTGCGCTCTGCGCCGGGCAGATCGCGGGCGCGGCCGTCGACGTCGCCTCGCGCGAGCCGATCGCCGCGGACAATCCGCTGCTGCGCGCGCCCAACTGCATCATCACGCCCCACATGGCCTGGGCGAGCCTGGAGTCGAGGCGCCGGCTCAAGCAGGCCTCGATCGAGAACCTCAGGGCGTTTCTCGCAGGCAGGCCGCGCAACCGGGTGGCGTGAGCCTCCGCCAGCGGCGGCGGGGTCTCCCCCGGTATCGCAGGCGGGCGGATTCGGGTAGAATCGCCCGGCAAGAGGAGTCGCGGTGAAGTACCAGACACTCGGGCGCACGGACATCAAGGTCTCGCGCATCACCTACGGCTGCTGGGAGCTCGGCGGCGGGCCCTGGGAGCTCACCAGCGACGAGTCGAACATCGGGGCGATCCGCCTCGCCCTTGACCACGGCCTGACGAGCTTCGACACCGCCGAGGGCTACGGCGACGGCCACTCCGAGGAGGTCGTCGGCCGGGCGCTCGCGGGCAGGCGCGGCGACTGCGTGATCGCCACCAAGGTCAGCCCGACCCATCTGCGGGCGCCGGACGTGAGGGCGTCGCTGACGGCCAGCCTCAGGCGGCTCGCCACCGACTACGTCGACCTCTACTACATCCACTGGCCGAACGCCGAGGTCCCGATCGAGGAGACGATGGGCGAGCTCACCAGGCTCAAGGCCGAAGGGCTCATCAGGGCCATCGGGGTCTCCAACTTCTCGCTCGACCAATTGAAGAAGGCTGCGGCGGTCGGACAGGTCGACGCGATCCAGCCGGAGTACAGCCTGCTGCAGCGGGACATCGAGGACGGGATCCTGCAGCACTGCCGCGCGAGCTCGATCAGCGTGATGAGCTACAGCTCGATCGCGAAAGGCATCCTGACGGGCGCCTTCCACCTGGGCGGCGCCAGGCTCAGGCCTGACGACTTCCGGGCCAAGCGGCGCCTGTTTCTGCCGGGGCAGCTCGAAAAGGAGGCCGCGCTCATCCACGTCATGAAGGAGATCGCCGACTCCAAGGGGGTCACCGTTTCGCAGATCGCCATCTCGTGGATCCTCCACCAGGAGGGCATGACCTCGGCCATCGTCGGCACCCAGAACGAGAGGCACCTGCTCGACAACATCCGGTCGGTCGACGTCGCGCTCTCCCCGCAGGATCTGGAGCGCCTCGGCGCGGCCAGCCGGCAGGTCCTCAGGAGCCTGTAGTCCACGGGACCGTGCATGAGCGTCCTCGCATCGCGCGGCGATTTTCCGCGCAGCGTGCGGGAGATCACGACCGAGTGGCTGCGCCAGGTCCTGCACGACGCCGGAGTGCTCGCCGGCAACGACCTTGCGTCGGCTGAGGTCTCCTCGACAGCGGCCGGTTTCGGCGCCGTCGGCTCCTACGGCCGCGTGCACCTTGCCTACGCCCGGCCGACGCCCGATGCGCCGCGGACCCTCTTTGCCAAACTCTCCTCCGACAAGGCCGGCGTGCGCGCCCACGCTCATTCCCGCGGGCTCTACGCGTCCGAGGTCGGCTTCTATCGCCACTTCGCTCCGCTGCCGGGCCTGCGGACCCCCCGCTGCTACTTCGCCGCGATCGAGCCGGAGAGCGGAGAGAGCCTGCTGTTGCTCGAGGACATCGCCGGCGGCCGCGGCGGCGACGTGCTGGCCGGCTGCTCGACGGCAGAGGCCGAGCTGCTGCTGCGCGAGATCGCGTCGCTGCATGCCCGCTGGTGGAACAGCCCCCGGCTCTCCGAGTGGAAGTGGCTGCCCGGCTACGACAGCGAGACGAATCCGGTGACCGACGACTACAGCCGGCCCTGGCCGCTGTTCCGGCAGCGATACGGGCGGCTGCTCCCGCCGCCAGCGGCGGAAACGGCGCAGCAGGCGCTCGCCCGGGTGCCCGCGATCTGCCGGCTGCTGGCCTGCCGGCCGCAGACCTTTACCCACGGCGACCTCAGCCTCGACAACGCGCGCTTCGATCTTCCCGACGCGCCTGCGGTGCTCTTCGACTGGCAGATGAGCATGCGCGCTCCGGCCGCGCGGGACGTCTCGTGGTTTCTCGCGCGATCTCTGCCTGTCGTTCAGCGACGCGCCGAGGGGGAGCACCTCGTACGCGTCTACCACGCGGCTCTCGTCGAAGCGGGCGTGAGCGGCTATCCGCTCGAGCAGCTCTGGCACGACATCAAGCTGGCTGCGCTGCTCGCCTTGCCGATCATCATCAGCGCGGCCGTCAACATCGATTTCGGCAGCGAGCGGGGCAGGCGCGTCGTCGAGGCGCGGATCACGCGCAACGTGGCGATGCTCGACGACCACGGGGTGCGAGGAGACTTTGCCTGAACCTCGGAGCGGCCGCGTCCCCTCAGCGCGGCACCTCCACCCACCGCCGCCCGCGAACCGCCTCTTTCCGCCGCGGCGATGACTTGCTGCGCCCTGAGGCCGTCGACGAAGCTCGGCTCGGCCTGCCCGCCCGCGAGCGGGGCATCGATGAAGGCCCTGTCTCCGCCCGCTTTTTCGCGGAACTCGCGGCCACTTCGGTCGAGTCGACCGGGATCCACCGGCAAACCGGCGACACGTGGCGCCGGGGGTCGCGGACGCCGGCGAAAGGCACATCGACGAGCAGCGTTGCGCCGCGCCCGACCAGCCAACGGGCCAGGTCGATCACGTGACCGCCCACGTCGCCAAGGCGGCCGAGCCCCCGGTCCGGCCAGGGGCGTCGGACTGGCCGCGTGGCCGGCGGCAGCACCACCAGCCCGAAGGCGGGAGCCGCGTCGCCGGCCGCAGCCTTCAGCTTTTTTCCACCAGGACCATCGAAACGGGAAAGTGGTCGCTGAACCCGGAGGTGTTCACGTTCCGGTCTGCCGCGCCGTTGGGCAGACCGAAGCGGATCGGGCCGTAGCCCGCGCAATGGTCCTGCACCGTCTGCTCGATATGGCGCCGGGCCGGGTTGTAGAAGCGAACGGCGGTCTGCGCGCGCTGCACGTCGGCGCGCTCCCGCGTCGCCCGGGCGTACGCCTGGACCGAATCGTCGAACGGATCGTCGTTGAAGTCGCCCATCGCGATGATGGGGATGTCCCTTCCCCTCGCCTCCCAGATCCTCGGGTGCCGGTACGATAGCGTCTCTCCGGCTGTCATGCGGTAGCCGCGGCTCTCGTAGGTCCCGCCGCTGCGTGACGGCCAGTGGTTGCAGAGCGCCACGATGTCGGCTCCGCCCCTGGTGGTGAACGTGACCTGCGAGATGTCGCGCGTGCCGGTGCGGCGCATCACGAAGTGGGAAAAGACCGCCGCGGGGTCCACGGTGAACCGGACGCCGTCGCAGACAAAGGCGGTGTCGATGCCCCGATGGTCCTTTGTCGAGTCGGCGTGGACTACGGCGGCTGATCTTCGCGTCGAAGAGATCCTGCGTCCAGCCCTCGAGATCGGAGGCCATCGCTCGGGCGATCGAGGGCTCACGCTCGGGATACCCTTCGGGAGCGAAGAGATCCTCCAGGTTCCAGAAGGCCACGATGTGGTTGGGCATGTTTCGATGCCGCCGCCGGTCGCCCGGCCGGTCAAAGCGCGCAAGGCGCCGGGGCTCCGGCGGCCGCCGCCGGGCGGCGGAAACACAAAGGGCCGTCCCGGCTGCTGCCCGGACGGCCCCTCTTGGGCGGCTCTCGCGGCCGCGACCTTCGTCTCTAGTTTTTCTTGACCAGCTCGGCGTGTTCCTTCTTGACCTCGGCGAGGTAGGCCGGCTGGGTGACCAGGTCGTAGGCCAGTGAGGCCTGGACCTTGGCCGCGATGATCAGGGCGTTCTTGCCGAGCTCGCTCACCGTCGCATCGGCGAACTCCTGGCTGTGGCCCGGCGTGCCCTCCCGAGAGCTCTTCACGCTCACGGTGATCGAAGGAATATTGAAGCTCACCGTGCCAAAGTCCGTCGACGCGCCCGTTGTCGGCGGGTACGGATCGGGCTCTTTGGGGTCGGTTGCGCCGAACGCCTTGGCGTACTGGAACGAACGCTTCTCCAGCGCTCCGACATTGATGCTGTTGTCGTACTTGCCCTGGAACACCACCTCGTGGGTCGTGCCGGTCATGAGGGCCGCGCCCTTGGCGATGTCCAGGACCTTGGCGACCTGGCTGTCGACGAGCGAGCGCTTGAAGTTGCGGATGAACCAGGTCGTGGCCGCACGCTCGGGCACGACGTTGGGCGCGGCGCCGCCGTCGGTGATGACGCCGTGCATGCGGCTGCCCGGGTCGGAGTGCTCGCGCAGCGCGTCGATGCCGTGGAACATCAGGAGGACGGCGTCGAGGGCCGATTTGCCCTCCCAGGGCATCGAAGATGCGTGCGCGGGCTTGCCCTTGAAGATGAACTCGTAGGAATCGAGCGCCATTCCCGAAGAGCCGGCGACT
Source organism: uncultured Spirochaetales bacterium (assembly GCA_964552235.1). Lineage (GTDB taxonomy): Bacteria > Spirochaetota > Spirochaetia > SZUA-6 > CAVTHK01 > CAVTHK01. The sequence goes on from CAZKGO010000065.1 coordinate 17,625, forward strand.
TTGTGGGTGGTCTTGTCCGTGCCGTGGTACATGATCGCGACGTCGACGCCCCGGAACACGCCGGCGTCGAACATGATGGCCTTGACCGGCGGCGGGATCTCCTCAGCCGGGGTTCCGAAGACCATGATGCGGCCGGGGATTCGTTTGGCCTTCATGTACTCCGCCAGGGCGGTGGCGGCGCCGATGCCGACCGGGCCCTGCATGTTGTGCTGGCAGCCGTGGAAGGGTTTGCCCGCCGGGCCGCGCAGGGCGTCGTACTCCACGAGGAACCCGATGGTTGGACCGCCGGACTGCAGGCCGGGATAGGTGGCCTTGAATGCCGTCGGAAGGCTCTTGACCTTGAACGCCTTCTCGAGCACCGGCTCCCACTTGTCGGGCAGCTTGGCCAGGCCCATGTCGACCCACCAGCCGTGCTTCTTGAGGAATGCCGTGATCTTTTCCGCCGACTTGAACTCGTTGTGCCCGATCTCAGGGTTCTTGTAGAGCCACTCGTTGATCTCCAGCAGCTCAGGCTTGAGCGCGTCGATGCGAGCGGCCAGGTCCTTCTGGATGTCCTGCGCGAACGCCGTCGAAGCGGCGAGCAGGACCAGGGCGGCGACGGCCAGCGCCATCCGTTTCGATACTTTCATCCCATGCACCTCCTCTGTGCGCCGCCGAGGATACTGAGGGGCCGACCCTTGTCAACTAGGGGCGGGCAGGCGCCAAACAGATCCGATGTGGTTCCGCTCTCGGGCCTCGCGGCTACGGTCCGACCGCCTGGCGGTAGCGCCGGCGGACCTCGGCGGCGTAGCCCGGGGCGAGCTCGATCAGGCAGGCGCCCTCCCAGAGCAGCGGGTGGTGGGTTGCCATGACGACCTGCACTCCGAGCGTCTCGGCGAACCGTGCCAGCGCGCCCCGCAGGCGCTCGACCCATTCGACGTCCTGGCCGGCGTCCGGCTCGTCGAGAAGGAGCGTGTCGCCCGGACCAAAGCCCGGGCCAAAGGCCACGGTCGACAGCGCGTCCCGCAGGATCTCGCCGTGAGACGAAAAGAGCCCGCGCGTCTGCAGCACGACGTCGGCGGCGCTGCGCCTGCGAAAGCGGCTCGACTGCGGATCGGACGCCCCGGAGTGGAACAGCAGGGCCCTGGTCTCGCGGTCCCTCTCGATCGCGCAGTGGGGGCAGTGGCGCAGCGCCCGCAGGATCGTGCTCTTGCCCGTCCCGTTGGGTCCGATCACCGCGTTGAGCCCGGGCTCGAAGCGGATGGTGGGATCGTGGCGGATGCGATGGCGGTGGGTCGCGCACAGCGTCACGGACACAATCATGCAGGGTCCACACTACGCCGGGATCAGGCACGGCGCAAGACCCGGCGACGCGGCACCACCGGCCCCCGAGGGAGAGCTGCCGCGGGACGTCCCCGGATCGAAAATCGACTTGACATCGGCGGGCTTTCAATTATCGTTGTCGGGCGCGGCGGTGCGGCGCAATCGGAGGAGAAGCCGCCTGCAGCCGCGACAGATTGCGCAAGGAGGCAACCAAATGCGGAACATTCGTGTCGTGATTCTCGCGCTCCTGCTGGTGCCGGGGATCCTGCTCTTCGCCGGCGGAGCAGACGAGAAGAAGGCCGCGGCCGCCGGCCCGATCAAGCTCACGTTCTGGGCCTGGGGGCCCCACGTCGACGCGGTCAACAAGGAGATCGGCCCGGCGTTCAACAAGCTGCATCCCAATGTGACGGTCGAGGCCACCTCGATGGGGCCGTGGGACCTGATGGACAAGTTCTACACCTCGATCGTGACGGGCAAAGGGCTGCCCGACTCGGCCAACCTCGTGCGCCGGGTCATCGCCAAGTACCTGATCCCGGAACTGCTCTACGATTTCACCAGCTTCGTGGAGCCGAGGCGCAAGGACTTCCCGGCGTCCCTGCTCAAGGACGTCACCTCCTCCGACGGCAAGATCCTGGCGATCCCGCCGGACTACGGCCCCGGCGTGGTCTACTACGACATCGCCTTGGCCAAGAAACTGAACGTCGACGTCACCAAGATCAAGACCTGGCAGGACTACTACGAGCTGACCAAGCGGCTGTCGGCGAGCAACCCCGACGTCTACATGCACCCGATGTTCTACCCCGGCGCCTCGTGGGGCTCCAACCAGTGGAAGCTCTTCGCACAGGGAGCCGGCGGCAACATCTACGACGAAAAGGGCAAGGTCATCAGGGACAACAAGCTCCTGCAGGAAGTGACCGCCTTCTACTACAAGATGCACGTCGACGTGAAGTGCGCCAAGGGCAAGGTCAACGACCCGGCGATCTATGACATCCTGCGCCAGGGCAAGCTGCTGTTCTGGCCCTCCAACTCCTACCGCGCCATGGAGGTTGCGGCTCAGGACAAGTCGCTCGACCTCAAGCTCGGCACCTTCCCGTGGCCGGCCTGGAAGGAAGGCGCCCCGAACTACACCGGCAACTGGGGCGGCGTGGCCGTCGTCGTGCCCAAGCGGGGGGCCAATGCCAGCCTGGCCGCGGAGTTCGCCCAGTTCTACGCCACCAACGAAACCGCGCTGACCGGCCTGTTCTTCCAGACCACGGGAGTCCCGAGCTACGGACCGGTGCGTGCGAAGATCCTGGCGATGACGGACCGGCAGGCCTTTGCCGTGGACCTGATCAAGAGCATCACGGCGCGCGAAGTCGGTCCCTGGAACTTCGTCGAGTGGTCGCAGACCGAAAAGATACTCGGCGACGGCCTGGACAACATGTTCGCGAACAATCAGAATCCCGTCGAGGCCTGGAAGGGCATCGAAGCGCAACTGATCAAGATCCTGGGTCTGTAGAAGCTTCGAACCTGTCGATGCCGATCGGCGGCGGAGTCCGGGCGCGGCCCGCTCCGCCGCCCTTGATCCGGGGAGACGTCCGTGTTCAACCGCAAGTACAGCCCCTACCTGTTCACGGCTCCCTTCGCCATCATGTTCGGCGTCTTCTGGGTCTGGCCGATCCTGCAGTCGGTCTTCTGGAGCCTTCTCGACTGGGACGGGCTCAGAAAGGCGAAGTTCGTCGGCCTGCACAACTACGTCGCCCTGTTCCGGGAGCCGGTGTTTCTGCAGTCGCTCGGCAACACCATCGTTGCGGCCGTCGCCTACATCGCCCTCCTGGTGGTGCTCGCGTTCCTCATCGCCATCGCCCTCAACTCGCAGATGCTGCTCGGCAGGACGGTGTTCCGATCGGCGTTCTTCACTCCGGTCACCGTGTCGCTGCCCGTCGTCGCCCTGATCTTCATGATCATCTACACGCCGCACAACGGCGTTCTCAACAAGATCCTGCACCTGTTCGGCGCGCCGCCCGAGACCGACTGGCTCGGCAATCCGAGCACCGCCCTCGGCTCGATCGTGGCCCTCAGGCTCTGGCGCGCCTCCGGCTACTACTCGGTGTTCGTCCTGGCGGGCCTGCAGGCGATTCCGCGGGAGACCATCGAGGCGAGCCTGATCGACGGCGCCTCGTCGGTCGAGACCGGTCTTCACGTGATCCTGCCGCAGCTGAAGCCGGTGCTCGTCTACGTCGCCATCGCGTCATCGGTCTGGGCGTTCCAGCTCTTCGAGGAGCCGTGGATCCTCACCGAGGGCGGACCGGCCAACGCCACTTCGACGGTGGGCATCCACATCTACACCAACGGCTTCAAGTTCTTCAAGCTCGGCTATGCCTCGGCCAGCGCCTACCTGCTGGCCATGGTCATTCTCGGCTTCGCCCTCCTGCAGCTGGGCGTCACCCGGGAGGGGCGCGCGCAGTGACACGGCCCCGCAGGCTCGCGACGCAGGCTTTCCTGTTCGTGTTCTTCGGCGCCGTGGCCCTGGTGTTCATCTTTCCCTTCTACTGGATGGCCCTTTCTTCGGTGCGCACCAACGGCCAGATCTTCTCGGCCCATTTCAACCTGTTTCCCGGCTCGATCACGTGGAAGAACTACCACGACCTGTTCACGACCACGCTCTTCTTCCGCTGGGTGCTGAACTCGGTGATCGTCGCCGTCGCCACGACGCTGCTCGGAATCCTCTTCAGCACCTTTGCCGGCTTCGCCTTCGCCAAGTACAGGTTCGTCGGCGCGGGCGTTCTGTTCATGTCGATCTTCCTGATGATCTCGGTACCCCGGTTCGTGACCATCATCCCGATCTTCAAAGTCCTCTCCGACATGTCGCTCACCAACACCTACGCGGCGCTCATCCTGCCGTTCGCCGTCAACCCTTTTGCCGTGTTCCTGATGCGGCAGTACGTCAGGAGCGTCCCCGACGACCTGCTGGACAGCGCGCGCATCGACGGTCTGAACGAGCTGGGGCTCGTGCTGAGGATCGTCGTGCCGACCATACGGCCGGCGATCGGCGCGGCCGGGATCTTTATCCTCATGTCCTCGTGGAACGACTTCCTCTTCCCGCTGATTCTCATGGGCGACGCGGAGATGACGCTGTTTCCCGTAGGGCTGTCGTCGCTGAAAACCCTCTACGTCATCGAGTGGGGCATGATCATGGCGGGGTCGCTGCTGTCGACCCTCCCGCTGCTCATCGCGTTCCTGCTGCTGCAGCGCCAGTTCGTGGCCGGGCTCACCGAAGGCGCGGTCAAGGGGTAGGCGGGCCGCGGCCGCGCCCAGCGCCTGCGGCCGCGGCGCGGGAGCGCGGGACGGGCGGGCCGGGCGGGGCGCACCCGCGCGGAACCGCGGGCCGAGCGCACGCGGCGGCCCGGCCTGCCGCGAAACCATCGCGCGGCCGCAGCGTATAGAGTCAATGGCGGGGCAGGTCTCGCGCGGCCCCCTGCGCTGAGGTGATTCCTGGGTCGGCATGCGAGCGGCAATACTGACTCCGCAGACCTCCTGTCCGTGCAGCGGTCGCTCCGCGGCGACGAGCAGGCGTTCCGCGACCTCGTCGACCGCTACACGCCGGTGCTCTTTGCTCTGGCCGCCCGTATGCTCGGCGACCGCGACGAAGCCTCCGACGCGGTCCAGGAGATATTCCTCAGGGCGTTCCGGGCCCTGCCGCGCTTCCGTCTCGACGCTCGCTTCCACACCTGGCTGTACACGATCGCGCTCAACTGGCTGCGCTCGCGCCTGCGCTCGCAGCGCGCGCGGCGCGCGGCCGAGGCCCGGCTCGAGCCGCCGGCCGACGGGCCCGATCCCGCCGACGTCGCCGTCGACCGCGAGGCCGAGCGCCTCGCAGCCGCTGCCCTCCAGCGGCTGCACCCCCGCTACCGCGAGCCGTTCCTCCTGCGCCATGCGCAGGAGCTCTCGATCCGGGAAATCGCCGACGTCCTCGGTCTGCCCGAGGGCACGGTCAAGGTCAGGCTCCACCGAGCGCGCCTGCTGCTCGCGGCAGCTCTCGAAGGCAGCCGGGGCGCCGGCGACGGCCCGACCCCGACGAAACCTCCGCGGGGCCGGGGAGTATAGAAGGGTGGAGAGCGAGATGGACTGCAGGACCTGGCGCAGACAGCTGGCGGCGTGGCTCGAGCGCTCCGATGCGGCCGGACAGCAGGCGAGGATCCCGCCTGAGCTGGCCGAGCACGCAGCGGGCTGCCGCGACTGCGCCGTGCGGCTGCGCGCGGCCCAGCGGCTGCTGGCTCCCGCCGTCGTCCCGGTGCCTGCGGACCTGAGCGAGCGCGTGTGGGCCCGCCTGCAGCGCGAGCGCGCCGGGGCGCGCCGGCCCGCGCCGGCGCCGCAGCGGTGGCTCGCTGTGGCTGCGATGGTGGCCATCGCCGCTGCTGGCGGCTTTGTGGTCGCCCGCGTCGGGCGCGACGTCGTGCACGTGCGGCTCGCGGTCGAGGCGCCCGGGGCGCGGCAGGTGTCGGTCGTGGGGGACTGGAACGAGTGGAGTCCCGAGAGCGATCGGCTCCTCGACCGTGACGGCGACGGGGTCTGGGAAGGCACGGTTCGGCTGCAGCGGCTGCGCGAGTACCGCTACCAGTTCCTGATCGACGGCGAGCAGTGGATCCCCGATCCGCAGGCCCCGGTGTCGATCGACGACGGGTTCGGCGGCCGCAGCTCCGTTCTCCAGCTGTAGAGCAGTAGACAGGGAACGTGAAGGAGAATCATGATGAAGAAGAAGGCTGCATTCGTTCTGCTGGCTCTCGTCGCGCTCGTCGCGACCGTGAGCTCCCAGGACCAGGATCGCCTCTACGTGAGGGAGCTGCTTCGCCTGATGGAGCGCGAGGGCTGGAACACATCGGAGACCGGTGAGCTCGAGCGGCTGATGCTGCAGCACCGCTGGCAGTGGCAGGTCGAGCCGGAGCCCGAGCCGGTGGCGCTCGCCCTCGGCTACGCCCGCAGGAACGGCCTCGCGGGTGATCCGCAGGCCGCGACGGAGATGGCGCTGGAGCTTTCGGCGCGCGCCGCCGAGATGACGCAGCTCGGCTTCCAGGCCCGCACAGTCGCACGGGCCGAGCTGGAGGCCGTCCGCGCCACCGTGCGTGCGATCAAGGACGGCGGCGCCGCCGCGCCGGGCACCCAGATCCGCGATCGCGACCGCGATCGGCTGCAGACCAGCGAGCTGCTGCGGGATCAGCTGCGCGAGCAGATCCGCCTGCACGAAGCGGAGATGCTGCGCGCGCGCACCGGCGCCGGCGCCGCCGCTGACCAGCCCGGCCCGGGGCCCGGCGCGGGCTCGGGTGACCCCGCCGGTCCCGGACCCGGAAGGCGGCCCTGAGGTGGCATGAGGATCGATCGACTGTCGGCCGCCGCGGCGCTGCTGGCGCTCGCGGCGGCCTCCGTCTTTTCCGACCCGCTCGACGAGGCCCTGGCGCGCAGCTCCTACGCGCAGGCCGAGCGGGAGCAGATTGCCGTCGTGCTGCGCTCGGCCGCCGAGCGCGGCATACCTCTCGAGCTGACGCTGCCGCGGCTGCAGGAGGGCGTTGCCAAGCGGGCTCCGTCGGCCGCGGTGCGCGACGTCCTCGTCCGCGAGATTGAGGCGCTCGAGCGCGCGCGGGCCCTGCTCGGGGCCCTGCAGCCGGCAAGCGGTCTTGCGGCGCTGCCGCCCGCCTGGCAGCGCGCGGCCACGCTGCTGGGCTGGGGCGCCTCCGCCGAGGAGGTGACCGCCCTGGCCAGCGCCTCCTCGGGACGCCTCGACCGCTTTGTCCAGTCGGGGAACCTGCTGGTGTCGCTGGTCCAGTGGGGCCTGGATCAGGCGGCGGCAGCGCAGGTGGCCGTGACCGCCGCAGCCTCGCGCCTGCCTCCCGGTGACCTTGCGGGAATCGTCGCGGTGTTTTCTGCGGGACGCGGCCAGAGACGGGACCCGCTAGAGCTCGCGCGGGCGATCGTCAAGGAGCTGCCGGGATCGAGAACTCTGAGGCACCTGAGGGAGAGAACACTGTATGAGTAGGGCACCGGTGCTCATCGCGATCGCGCTGCTGGTCGCCGCCGCTGCGGCAGGATTCGCCGACGAAGCGCTGCACACCGTCCTTCTGGGCCTGAGCACGGGCCCTGCCTGGGTCTCGGAAGCGGGCGAGGATGCCGAGGCCGCCTGGCGCATCCTCGCCTCCGGCGCCTACGGGTGCCGAACGACCGTGGGCAGCTCCGGCTTCGCCGCCCTGTCGGCTAGCGCGCTGGCCGTGATCGAAGACGCTTCGTCATTCGAGGCGCGGCCGTCGCTCAGCGTCGAATCACGGCTGCCCGCGGGGCCGGGCGAGATCGACGGGCTCCTCGGGGCGCGCGCGGCGCTGTTCGCCGACGAGCCATACCTGTTCGCAAACGGCCGCCTGGGCTACCGCCTCGACCGCGGCGGTCTGCTGCCCGCGGCCTGGCTCGTCGGGTCCCTCGAAGTGGAGCCCGACGACAGCGGCGACCTGGTCGGCGGGGGCCTGCGCTTCGGCCTGCTCGGCGACCGCTCGGTCCGCCTGGGGCTCGACCTCGTCGCCGAGGGGACCGTCCAGAGCTGGTACGAGACCGAGGTCTACACCGATGGCGGACTCCCGAGCGGTGACAAGCGGCGGGACGCGGTGACCGATCTTCAGATCAAGCTCGGGGGACTGGCCGGCTACTTCCTGGAGTGGGAGGCTGGTCTCCAGGGCACGGGGCGCTTCTCCACGGCCAACCGCCTGCTCGCGTCGGGCTCGGTCGACTCGGATTCCGAGAGCCGGCTGAGCGGGGCCGTGTTCGCGGCCGCCCGGTGGAACCCCGACAGGCGCCTGGCAGCCCACCTCGCCCTCAGCGCCCGGCGGTCCTGGTACCTGGGCCGCGCCGCGCTCGACGAGGCGGGCGCGGCGACCGACGACCTGCTGCGCACGCTCGATCTGGCCGGCAGCCTGCGCGTCGACTGGCTCTTCGGCGACCGCATCTACCTGGTGCTCGACGGCCGGTTCCAGGGCGCTGCGGCCAACGACACGGCCGAGGAAAGCTCGAGCACTGAGCTGCGCATCGGAGTGGAGATCGCGCTGTAGCGGTCCTGCGGCTGCGCGGCCTCAGGGCCTGAACTCGGCGCGCACCTCGGTCACGAGCCTGCCCACCTTCTCCGCTCCGGCCGGCTGGTAGCTCGGCTCGGCCTGGGAGGAGTCGGGCCGGCCGCCCACGCGGATCCTGCCGGTCCACAGCACGGTTTTCTCCCAGCGCAGGTTGCCTTCGACGCGGTAGACGTAGACTCCGTCGGGAACGCGCCTTCCCTCGGCGTCCCTGCAGTCCCAGGTGAGCCGGATCTGGCCGGGCCTCTGGGTCGGGCCGCTCACGGCGTCGATCTGGGGCTGGGTCCAGCGGGCGACTCCCGCGGTCCTGACCCAGGTCGGCACGCTCTGGGTGCGCCGTTCGAAGCCGCGCTTGCGCGCGGCAAAGTCTGTGGCGAAGATCGTGCGCACGTGAGCGCCCGCCTCGTCCTCGATCCAGACCGCGAGCTGGTTGCTCGCGATTCCGCCGATCCGGTCCAGCCGGTAGCTGATCTCCACCCGGCCTCCCGCCTGCGCCTGGACGGAGGCCGCAGCGGCCGCCAGTCCCATCAACACCGCGAGCGTCTTCATCGTTGTTCTCATTTCCGTCAAGATACGGCCTGCGCAGCCAGCCCGCCAAGGGGCCAGGCATCCTTGCGCCCGCGGCCGCGTGGCCCCAGAATAGGCGCCATGAAATGGATCACCCGGTCGCACGTCCATGTGGATCGCGTGGCCTGCCCGTGGCTCATTGCGCGCTTTGTCGACAGCGATGCCGAGTTCCTGTTCGTGCCCAAGAGCGAGATCGAGCGCGTCGCCGGGGAGACCGGGGCGATCCCGTTCGATGTGCCGGACGTCGAGCTGGGCCACGTCGACGGCCGCTGCTCTTTCGAATCGATCCTCCGCAGGTACGAGCTCAAGGACGCGGCCCTCGCCCGGCTGGCGAAAATCGTGCACGCCGCGGATGTCGCCGCGCACATCGACCGCGACCCGATCGCCAGGGGGCTCGAAGCGATCGCCACGGGGTTCAGCGTGCGCTGCCCGAGCGACCACGAGAACCTGGCCGCGCAGTTCGAGGTCTACGACGCGCTCTACGCCTGGTGCCGCCTTCAGGCCGCCGCAAACAAGGAGAGCGCCCCCCCGCTTGAGGCGGCGCCGGCGGATCCGGCAACGGCCGGCGTCCTCGGCGCAGCCGCTATCGTCGAGCGCGTCGCCGGGCGGGTCGCCCTGCGCTCGCACCCGGTGCCGCCAGGTGCTCCTGAGGCGTCAGCACCGCAAGCGTACCGCGTCGGAAGTCACCTGGATCGCGCGTAACCAGGTAGCGCGCCCGGATGCGAGCCGCGGAGTGAAACAGGATGGCGTCCTCGAAGTCGCCGATGCCGCTGTCGAGCGCCTGGCCGATGATCCGTGCGTCGAGCGGGACCACCTCGAAGATGTCGCGGATGAGCCGCACCCCCAGTCTTGCCTTGCCCATCCCTGCCAGCCTCCGCAGGATGTGGTAGCAGTCATTGAAGCTGATCGCCGAAACCCAGGCATCCAGCTCGCCCGTCTCAGCGCGCGTCCAGATCTCGGCTGCGGGGGCGTAGAACGGATTCCGGCGGGCGAGGACGTCGAGCAGGACGTCGGTGTCGACAAAGACTCTCACCTTTCGATCCCGTACTTCCGCGCCAGCTCCTCCTCGAGCAGCCGGCGCTCGGCCCGACGCGCGGGAATATCGACGAGTCCCGAAGCCCGCCGCGTGAGAGGGCCGATCGCTGGTGTCCCGCGCTGCGGCTCGGCCATGCCGTTCACCAGATGAGCGAACAGCGCCGAAACGCTCGTCTTCCGCTCCCTGGCAAGCTTCTTGGCCGCCCGCACGGTCGCCTGGTCGGCGCTCAGGGTCAGTTTGGTGGTCGCCATGGGTGATACGTACTTCTCGAAAAAAGGAACACGTAACACTGCTGCCGGCGTCAAGCCCGCGGAGCGCTTGAAGCGCGCTCCGGCTTCGTGCGCAGGTTCAGGCCGCCGCGGCCTGCCTCGGCGGTCCTTACGGGTCCAGCACGCCGCTGATCGCCAGGTCGTAGTCCGGTCTGCTGCCGTCCCACTGCGGGTAGTTGGTCTCGGGGCCCAGCTCGAGGCCCCGCTCATCCGCCCACTCCTGCATCCAGCCGACAGCGTCGTCCA
>CAZKGO010000066.1:0-27364 GCA_964552235.1 uncultured Spirochaetales bacterium
CACATGGACATCGGCACTGCCAAGCCCGACCCATCGGTGCGCGCGCGGCTTCCTCATCACCTCATCGACATCGTGGACCCCGACGCGCAGTTCAGCGCCGGCGAGTTCGTCAAGCGGGCGGAGGCGGCGGTCGACGAGATCGCCTCCAGGGGCGGCACTCCCGTCATCAGCGGCGGAACGGCCTTCTACATCAAGAATTTCGCGTACGGCTTGCCGGAAACCCCGCCGGCCGATCGGGCGCGTCGCGCCGAGCTCGCGGTCGAGGCGCGAGAGCGGGGTCTGGCCGCCCTCTACGACGAGCTGAAGAGGGTGGATCCGGCCTATGCCGCCACCATCGGCGCGAGGGACAGGTCGCGGATTCTGCGCGCCCTTGAGGTGTTCCGCGCCACCGGGCGGCCTCTCTCGACCTACAGGGTGCCCGCTTCGATCCGGGGCGACTGCCGGTGCCTGTTTGTGGGTCTTGAGCGGCCCCGCGCGCAGCTGCACGCGCGCATCGAGCGGCGCGTCGATGCCATGTTCGACGCCGGCCTGGAGGGAGAGATCGCGGCGCTGCGGGCGCGCGGCTATGGGCCTGCGGACCCCGGCATGAAGGCGATCGGGTACCGCGAGTTCTTCGAGTGCGAGGGCGATCGCGAGGGGACGCGGCAGCTCATCAAGAGGCACACACGGCAGTACGCCAGACGCCAGATCCTGTTCTTCAGCAGTCTCCCGGACGTCGTTTGGATTCCCGCAGACGACGCGGAGACTCTCGCGTCGCTGGCGAGCAGCTTCCTGAGCGCGACGTGAGCGTGATCGGCTCATCTGCCTGCGCCGCGTCGGGGCTGCCCCGACCCAGCGAACTCGCCGGGGTGGTCTTCGAGGACATCCCCCTGCGCTGCGGCGCCCGAAGGCCCCGAGCGTCAGCGAGGGGGTGGGCCAGCGCGCATGTCCTTGACCGACTGCGGGTTATCCGCTAATTTACCGATACTTTGTCTGGGCCCGAATGTCCTCGCGGGACAAGGGCAGGTTGAGGAGAGTGCTGCGTGCCCTGCGGACGAAAGAGAAAGCGACACAAGATCGCGACTCACAAGCGCAAGAAGAAACTACGGAAGAACAGGCACAAGAAGAAGTAGTGCCGTCGCGGGACTGGACGAAGCCTGCCATGAAGAAGCTGGCATCGGTATTCCTGCTCGTCGCCATGAGCGCCGCCGCCGACAGCCTGTGGACCCCCGAGTTCAAAGGCTATCTGGACGGCGGCGCCCGTGTGCGGCAAGGGGACACGGTGCTCGTGACCTTTGCCGAAGGCTTCTCCCTCTCGTTCAGGTCTGCCGGAATCGACAGCAAGCGTCTCAGCTTGGAGCTCTCGGGAGGTCCCTATGGGGACCTCCTGTCGTTCCTGCCCACCGTGCGCACGGAGGGCGACCGCTCGGTCAAGGGTGATTCCCAGATTGCGCTCAAGGGGTCCCTCGCGCTGACTGTCACGGGCGTTCAAGGAGACGGCGTGCTCACGCTGCAGGGCCGGCGGGTCGTAGTGCTCAACGACCGTGAGGAGAGCATCCAGCTCGACGCCTCGGTGAACATCCGTGACGTTTCGGCCAGCCGGTCGGTGGAGTTCGCCCGGCTCGCGGAACCCCGCCTGGTCTACCGAGGGCCGAGCGAGCCGGCCGACGAGACGATCAGGCCCGAGGATCTCGCCGATCTGGCGCAGGCGGCAGGCGCCGCGCAGCCCGCAGTCGGATCACCGCCAGCCGCGCCGCCGGGCCCGGCAACGGCGCCGGCGCAGCCGACCGTGCCTGCCCGAGCGCAGCTCACCGAGGAGCGGCGCCGCGAGCTGCTCCTGCGCTACATCAACCGCATGGTGGACATTCTCTTCTGATTCGCAACGCGCGGGCCTCCTCAGAACTGCTCGTAGGCCATCTCGAGAAGCTCCTCGGTCTTCTCCCAGCCAATGCAGGCGTCGGTAATCGAGACTCCGTAGGCGAGACGGGCGGGATTCTCGCCGAGGACCTGCTTGCCTTCCGCGAGGTTGCTCTCGAGCATGAAGCCCTGGATGCCGGGCACCCCCTGGCGACGGCTGGCGAGGATGCTGCGCAGGACCAGCTCCTGCCGGGTGTGATCCTTCTCCGAGTTGCCGTGGCTGCAGTCGACGATGAACACCTGCGGCAGCCCTGCCTGCTTGAGCAGAAAGGCGGCTTCTTCGAGCATGTCGGCCCTGAAGTTGCCTCCCCGCCGCCCGCCTCTCAGGATGATGTGGGTGGTCGTGTTGCCGGTCGTGCTGACGACACAGGTCTGCCCTCGCTGGTCGATGCCTAGAAAGCTGTGAGGCCTCGCCGAAGCTAGGATCGCGTCGACGGCCGACTGGATGTCGCCTTCGGTGTTGTTCTTGAAGCCGACCGGCATCGACAGGCCGCTGGCCATGTCGCGGTGCGTCTGCGACTCGGTGGTGCGCGCTCCGATCGCCGACCAGCTGACCAGGTCCGCCGTGTACTGCGGGATGATCGGGTCGAGCATCTCGGTGCCGGTCGGAAGCCCCGTGCGGTTGATCTCCAGCAGGATCCTGCGCGCTTTGGTGATGCCCATGGCGATGTCGTAGGTGCCGTCGAGGTTCGGATCGATGATAAAGCCGCGCCAGCCGAGGGTCGTGCGCGGTTTCTCGAAGTAGACGCGCATGACGATGAACAGCCGATCGGCGAGCCGTCGGTGCAGCTCGAGGAGCCTGCCCGCGTACTCGATGGCGGCCCTCTCGTCGTGAATCGAGCAGGGCCCCACGATGGCCAGCAGCCGTGGGTCCCGCTGCGACAGGATAGCCGTGATCGCGGCGCGGCTCTGTTCGACCACCGTGGCGGCTTCTTCGGTGAGCGGCAGCTGGCCCTTCAGCTCGGCTGGGCTGATCAGGGGGCGGAGGCTCGTGACCCGCAGGTCGTTCGTGCGCTGGACGCTCATCGGTCGACCCTCATGACGGCCGGTCTTTATGGGACGGCGGGTCGTGCGCGCCGTCGGTGCGCAGTGAGACGGCGAGAGCGTGCGCCCGCAGCCCCTCGGCCTCGGCGAGCGCGCGGATCGCGGGCCCGTTGGCATCGAGGGCCTGCGGGGTGTAGCGCACGACGCTCACGCCGCGAAGGAAGTCCCAGACCGAGAGCCCCGACGAGAAGCGGGCCGTCCCGCCTGTCGGCAGGACGTGGTTGGTGCCGCAGAAGTAGTCGCCGACGGGCTCGGTCGCGTGCGTGCCGACGAAAACGGCCCCGGCGCTGCGTACTCTCGGGATGAGCTCCTCGGCGTCCTCGCACATCAGCTCCAGGTGCTCCGGGGCGATCATGTTGACCGCATCGATCGCCGTGGCCACGTCCCGCACGACAAAGATGTTGCCGTAGGCCAGAAGGGCCCGCGAAACCGCATCGCCAAGCCCGTGGCGACGCATCAGCCCCACCAGCGCGGAGGAGACGGCCTCGGCGTGCTCCATGGTGGTGCAAAAGGCCACGGCCGTTTCCTGGCCGCTGCCGTGCTCCGCCTGGGCGAGGAGGTCGGCGGCCACGTAGATCGGCGGCGTCGACGGGTCGGCGATGATCACGACTTCGGAGGGGCCCGCGATCGAGTCGATGCCCACCGTGCCGTAGAGCAGCTTTTTTGCCGTCTGCGTGTAGATGTTGCCCGGTCCGACGATCTTGTCGACCCGCGCGACGGAGTCGGTGCCGTAGGCCAGGGCTGCCACTCCCTGCGCGCCGGAGACCTTGTACACCTCCCGGACCCCCAGGTAGTCGGCCACGTAGAGGATGTGGTCGTCGATGCGGCCGCCGCGGGGCGGGGAGATGATCGCGATCTCGGGAACCCCGGCGACGAGGGCGGGGACCAGATTCATGTACAGCGACGAGGCGAGAGGGGCGGAGCCTGCGGGAACGCAGACGCCGACGCGTTCGATCGGGCGGTACAGCCTCTGGAGCTTGACGGAGTGGTCATAGGCGACGGAGTAGGACTTCGGCAGCTGATGCTGGTGGAACTTGAAGAGGTTGTCGACGGCCTGCTTCAACGCCGCGGCGAAGGGCGCGCCGATGCGCTGGCCGGCCTGATCGAACTCCTCGTCGGCGACGCGGACGTTCTCCCGCGACAGCTCGATGCCGTCGTAGCGGCTCATGCATGCAAACAGCGCCCCGTCGCCGCCGTCGCGCACCTGGGCGAGGATCTCCTCGACCGTGCGCAGGACTTCGGCAGGAGTCTCGCGCGTCTTTTCCAGCAGCGCGCGGAAGCGCGGGTTGCCGAACGAGAACGGGCTGATCGAGATCAAGGTGCCTCCCGGACCGTTCCGGCGCGGGTTCCGCGCCGGGGCTCACCATCCTATCGCGGCCCGCGGGCATGCGCAACGGGCTGCCCGGCGCCGCAGACGCCCCCCAGCCCGGTGCCGCGAAGCGGAACCGGGTTGACACCTGTCGCGCGAAGCCGACATACTCCGCCGCATGATTACGGTCAACGAGCTGCGCGCCAAGTACATCGATTTCTTCACGGCGCGCGGCCACACCCAGATCTCCGGCCGCTCGCTGATACCGGAGAACGACCCGACGGTCCTCTTTACCACCGCGGGCATGCACCCCCTCGTGCCCTACATTCTCGGCGAGGCGCACCCGGGCGGCACGCGGCTGGCCAACTGCCAGAAGTGCGTGCGCACGGTAGACATCGAGGCCGTGGGCGACACCAGCCACCTGACTTTTTTCGAGATGCTGGGCAACTGGTCGCTCGGCGACTACTTCAAGAAGGAAGCCATCGCTTACAGCTACGAGTTCCTCACCTCGCCTCAGTGGCTCGGCATCGACCCGGAGCGGCTTTCGGTGACCGTGTTCGCGGGCGACGGCGCAGTGCCGCCGGACGAGGAGTCCGCCGCGATCTGGAGATCGCTCGGCATCCCGCGCATCCACTACCTCGGTCGTGAGGACAACTGGTGGGGACCGGCCGGACAGACCGGCCCCTGCGGACCCGACACGGAGATGTTCGTCGACACCGGCAAGCCGCCGTGCGGTCCTAACTGCGCCCCCGGCGGCTGCAAGTGCGGCCGGTGGTTCGAGGTCTGGAACGACGTGTTCATGCAGTACAACAAGACCGCCGACGGCCGCTTCGAGCCGCTGGGCCGCCACACCGTGGACACCGGGATGGGGGTCGAGCGCACGGTCGCGATGCTGCAGGGCAAAGCCAGCGTCTACGACATCGAGGTGTTCGCGCCCGCGCGCGACGACCTGCAGGCCCAGGCATCGGTGCCGTACGGCAGGCAGGACGCGACGGACCGATCCTACAGGATCATCCTCGATCACGTGCGGGCGGCGGTCTTCATGCTCGGCGACGAGGCGGCGATCAAGCCGTCGAACATCGGCCAGGGCTACGTGCTGCGCCGGCTGATCCGCAGGGCCGTGCGCCACGGCCGCAAGCTCGGCCTCGAGGGCCAGGCGCTCGTGCCGGTGGCCGAGCGATTCGTGGGCATTTACCGCGGGACCTACGGCGAGCTGGGGGCCAGGCGAGGCGAGATTCTCGGTGAGATCGCCCAGGAAGCCGAGCGGTTCCTCGACACGCTCAAGAAGGGCGAGCACGAGTTCGAGAAGCTGCTTCCCAACCTGCTCAAGAACCCAGCCCGCACCATTCCCGGGCGGGTAGCCTTCAGGCTCTACGACACCTACGGGTTCCCCATCGAGCTGACCGAGGAGCTGGCCTCGGAGAACGGGCTCACGGTCGACCGACCCGGCTTCGAGGCGGCCTTCGAAAAGCACCAGGAGCTGTCGCGGGCGGGGTCGGAGCAGACCTTCAAGGGAGGGCTAGCCGACCACGGCCTGGAGGCGCGCAAGCTGCACACGGCCACACATCTGCTCCACAAGGCGCTGCGCATGGTGCTCGGCGAGCACGTGGCGCAGAAGGGCAGCAACATCACCAGCCAGCGGCTGCGCTTCGACTTTTCGCACCCGGAGCCGATGACTCCTCAGCAGATCAGCGAGGTCGAACGGATCGTCAACGAGCAGATCCGCCGCTCGCTTCCCGTGAGCTTCGAGGTGATGACCCTCGACGAGGCTCGAAACAATGGAGCCACCGCCCTCTTCGGCGAGCGCTACGGCGAAAAGGTCAAGGTGTACACGATCGGCGACTTCTCCAAGGAGGTGTGCGGCGGCCCGCACGTGGAAAACACCTCGGAGCTGGGCGGCTTCAAGATCCAGAAGGAGCAGTCGTCGTCGGCGGGGGTGCGGCGCATCCGCGCCGTGATCGGCCGCCTCGACTGAAGGCGCTCAGCTCTGCAGCTGATCCAGCAGCTCGGTGGGCGACGACCTGTTCGCGTTGCCGCGGGCGAACGAGGCGAGCAGCGCCCGCGCCTTTTCCTTCTCGTTCATCGCGAGGTAGCACTGGGCCAAGGTGCGCGCCAGGCGGGCGTTGCGCGGATCGTTGTGCGCGAGCTTCTCCAGCGACTCGGCCGCTTCGGCGTACCGGCCCCGCTCCTTGCTGATGACCGCCAGGCCCAGGACGGCATAGATGTCGTAGCCGATGTTCAGCGCCCTGCGGTAGTACTCCTCGGCCTCCTCGAGGCGCCCCATGATCCTGAGCGAGTCCCCGGCCCGGGTCAGGATCACCTTATTGGCGGGATCGTGCTTGAGGATGGCCAGCCAGTGCTCGAGCGAGCGCTCCTGGTCCTCCAGGCCCCGGTAGCAGTCTGCCATGCCGAAATGGGCGTAGAAGTTGTCGGGCTCGATTTCGAGAGCCCGGCGGAAATACTCCAGGCCCTGCTCGAAGGTCCTGAGCTTGCGGTGGCAGTTGCCGATGGCGGTGAGGACCTTGATGTTGCGGGCGTTGTCGGGATGGGCGAGGACGCGCTGCCAGTACTCCAGCGCTTCTTTGAAGCGCCGGAAGTCGAAGTGCAGGTAGCCGAGGCCGATGAGCGCATAGGGGTTCTCCGGCTCCATCGCCAGGGCCCGCAGGTACAGCTGCCGTGACTTCTCGAAATTCCGGACCTTCTTGTAGGCATCCGCGATGCGGGTGAGCACCGTGATGTTGCGCTCGTCACGCTGCAGGTACCTCTCCCAGACCGCGATCGCCTGACCGTAGTCCTTGAGCGCCTTGTAGCTGTCGGCCAGGCCGAAGAGGGCGTAGTTGTTGCTCTCGTGGCGCGCCAGGCAGCGCTTGTAGTAGTCGATGGCCGCGCGGTGATCGCCGCGCTTGCGCGCCGCGTCTCCGAGGCCGACGAGGGCGTAGCTGTTGTCCGCCTCCAGGGCGAGCGCCTGCTGGAAGCAGCGCTCCGCCTCTTCGATCTGGTGGCCGCGCAGCGCCTTGTAGCCGCGCTTGGACAGCTCCGCGACCTCGTTGTGCCCGCTGCGGGCCTCGCCCGTTTCCCCGCTCACTCCGCCTCCCTACGGCGATTCCTTGAGCCAGCGCCTGAGCACGAGCGCCATCTTCTCGATGAGCGCTTCGCGCCTGCGGGCGTGCGGGGCGATCCAGTACATGCGCAGCGCCTCCAGCGGCCGCCGCTCCTTCATGTAGAGATTTCCGAGCCGGATCAGGCCGTCGGTGTACTTGGTCGTGACAAAGATGCGTCTCGCCATATCGATTTTGCCCTGGTTGAAGAGATCGTTGCCCTTTCGTATGAGAGCGCTTTTCCTGTCCCCCGGCAGCTGCACCGTCGCTTCGGTGAGCCGCAGGAAGTCACCGCGCGGAAGCTTCTTCAGGGCATCTTCTGCGCCCATGGCGTCCCAAGTCTGGCCCTCAATGTAATGATCATCCTGATGGGTCTTCAAGCGTCATCAGTCGAGCATCCCCTTGGTCGAGCGCACGCCCCGCCTCGGAGCATAGGCGCGGCCCAGGGCCATCCCGAGGGCCTTGAAGAGCGCCTCGACCATGTGGTGGGCGTTCTCGCCGTACTCGACGCTGCCGTGCAGGCTGATTCGCGCCCGCCCGGCAAGGGCCACCCAGAACTCGCGCACCAGGTGCACGTCAAAGGTTCCCGCCCGGGGCTGCGGGAACTCGGCCCGCAGGACCGCGGTGGGGCGCCCGCACACGTCCACCACCACGCGGGCCAGGGCTTCGTCCATCGGCACCGTGGCGGAGCCGAAGCGCTCGACGGGTCCGTGGCCCTCGACCCACTGGTCCAGGAGCGTGCCCAGGACCAGCCCCACGTCCTCGACGAGGTGATGGGGGTCCACTGCGAGGTCGCCTGAGGCGCGCACCGAAAGCGTCATGCCTCCGTGAAACGCCATCGCGTGCAGCATGTGGTCGAAGAACGGCAGGCTGGTGGCAATCGACAGGTCGCCGCCGGAATCGGGCCGCAGCGTCATCGCGATCTCGGTTTCCCGGGTCTTGCGCGTGAGGCTTACAGCGTTCTGCTCCATGGATGCACCGCCATTCGACAGGCAAGGCTACAGAAAATCTCCCGGGGTGTAAAGCGCGCCCCGGCAGCCGGCCCTGCCGCCTATTCGCGTTCGCCGAGCAGCGTCTTGAGCTGCCTGATGTCGGCGACGATCTTGTTGCGGTCCAGGTTCTGGAACCGGCGCGGGACCATCTCGCGGCTCGTGCACTCCAGAACGGCGACCAGGTTCTGCAGCTCGATCTCGTGGGGGTAGCTTGGCGGCACGAAGTCGCGGATCGTGTCCTCGAGGTCGTGCTTGCTCACCATGGAGTGGTTGTTCATGGCGGCGAGGAACTTGGCGCGGATCAGGATCGATTCCAGGTCGGCCCCGGAAAAGTCGAAATGGTACTTGCGGAACAGGTCGCCGATCCGCACGTGCTGGATGCGCAGTTCGAGCTTGCTCACGAGAGTCCGGAACAGCTCTTCCTTCTCCTCCATGCTTTCGGGGTAGAAGAGAGCGAGGTGCTCCTCGGCGCGGCCCTGCCTCTTGAGGTCGATCGGCAGGAGATCCGGGCGGCAGGTGATCAGGAACCAGATGATCTTGCCCCGGTACTCGGTGTTGCCCATGAACGACGCGATCTGGGCGAAGATGCGGTTGCTGGTGCCCGAGTCGCCCTCCTGGTGGCGATTGCCGAGAAAGGCGTCGGCCTCGTCGATCATCACCCCGACAGGCGCCATCGCCTTGAGGATGTTCAGCACCCTTTCCAGGTTCGACTCGGTGACGCCCTGCCACTTGGAACGGAAATTCCGGAACTTCACGATGGGAATTCCGATTTCGCCGGCAAAGGCTGTGACCATGAACGACTTGCCCGTGCCGACCGGGCCGGCCATCAGGTAGCCCATCGGCAGCACGTCGAGCCGCCCCTCCTTGATGGCCCGCGCCGCGCTCTTGAAGCGCTTCTTCACGAAGTCGTGGCCCGAGATCATCGACAGGTCGTAGGGCGACTCGAGGAACTCCAGCAGGCCCGCCGCCTCGCTCTCGATGATTTCCTTCTTCTTGTGCCTCAGGTACTCCATGTCGAGCTCGCGGTCCTCCTGGTAGCTCTCGGCCGCGAGCCGGTTGAGGTTCATGAGGTTCAGGCCGCTGGTGATCTTGGCGACCTCGGCGGTCGACAGCCCCCGCGCCAGCAGCAGCTTCTCCTCCCGGTCGAGAAAGTCGAGAAAGCTGCGCCGCACGCTCTCGTCGGGAAACGGGATCTCGACCTTGATCGTGCTCGGCGAGCGCACGAGGCGGGCGCTCAGGTCGTTGAGGTTCTCCGTCAGCAGGATGATCGAGACGTCGCCTTGGGTGAAGATCGGGTCGTGAGCCCAGCGGTTGAGCGTCACCAGGCAGAAGCGGTCCTCGTCGGTGTAGCGCGAGATCTCGGCGTTCGGCACCAGGGTCTCGGCGTAATCGACGATCAGGACGATGCGCAGGTTCTCCTTGATGCGCTGGTAGAAGTAGCGCTCGAGGTTGCGGAACGCCCGCACCGGGTTCGCCGAAAGGAGGCCTGACGGGTCCGGCATCATCTCGTGCATGACCGCCTGGTACTCGCGCTTCATCTCCTCGGTGCAGAACGAAACGCCGGAGGAACGGTCGTAGTAGACGATGATGTCCCGGTTGCCGAACAGCACGTCCGAGACGTAGTCCTGGATCTTGGCGAAATCGAACTCGCCTTCGCGCATCTTGTGCGGCAGAAAGTCGGCGATGTTGCCGTGCACGATGTAGAGGTTCGCGGTCTTGGAAAGGTACTTGTACGAGAGCTCCTGCGCCCACGCCGGCAGCACACGTATGAACGGCAGGTTCTTGAGAATGAGCTGCTCAGCCATTTCCCCTCCCAGAACAAATGGCTCCCGCATCGAAGCTTAGATCGGCCAAGCGCCGATGTCAACCGAAAAAGAAAGACAACACGAAGGCTGCAACCGTGCCGTGCGCCTCCTTTCGGCCGGGCCGGCCCGCCGAAGGGTACCGCTCGACGGATTTCGCCGGGGACCTTGCTGCATTCATGACGGAGCTCGTCATCGCGTCAGCGGTTTTGGCGGGCGGCTCCAGCGGCGGGCTGGTGGCCCGGCGCTTTGCCATCGATCCTCGCGAGCGCACCCCGGGCCTGGTGCTGCTCGGTTCGCCTCTCGCCCCGGGCGACACCCAGGCGGCGAGGCAGCAGTGGGATTCGACGTCGTCGAGGCTGGCCGACCCCCGGGACCCCGCCTTGGTGCGCGGGTTCGTCGAGGGCATGCTGGTCCGTCCGGTGCCGAGGGCTTTCCGCGAATCCGTGCTGGAGGAGGCTCTCAGGGTCCCGGGGCGCGTTTGGAAAGAGGCAGGCTCGGGCTTCATGGAGGACAACTTCCAAGGGCAGCTGCGCCGGATCGAAGCCCCCGCCCTCATCGTCGGCGGCGCGCGGGACTCGTCGCTGCCCCGAGGCGATCAGGCAGGCACGGCTGGTCGTGGTACGCGGCGCGGGGCACATGCTCTACTGGGAAAAGCCCCGGCGGGTCGCTTCGGAGCTCTCGGCATTCGCTTCCCGCCTGAGGGCGCCGGGAACGCCCAGGGTCCGAATGGTCGCTGCGCGGCCGGCACCGGCCGTCGCGTTGATCAGGGAGGCGGGAAATCGATATAGTGAAGGCACCGGCCGGCTCGACGGAATGCAGGCCGCGCGAGGGACCGTGGCTGAGATCATCGTGTACACCGACGGAGGATGCTCGGGCAACCCGGGCCCCGGCGGATGGGCGTACATCGCACAGCGGGGCTCCGAGACGCTGCGCGCTTCGGGCGGCGAGGCGGCCACCACGAACAACCGAATGGAGCTGCGCGCGGTCATCGAGGCGCTTTCGGCCGTGGAGGCGCGGGGCCTGGCGGGCCCCATCGCCGTCTACACCGACTCCACCTACGTGAAGAATGGCATCACGGAGTGGATCGAGCGCTGGGAGCGCAACGGGTGGCGCACGAGGGCCAGGGAGCCCGTCAAGAACAGCGAGCTCTGGCGGCAGCTGCGCGAGCTGGCCAGGCGGCTGCCTGTCGGTTGGCACTGGGTCACCGGTCACAGCGGCGTGCCCCGCAACGAAGAGTGCGATGCGCTCGTGCAGGCGGAGATCCGCAGGCTGACGGGAGGCGGGCGCGGTTAGGATTGCGCGGAGCGCGCGAGCGCCCGCAGAGCCTTGAGGGGGGGAAAGATGCGTTGCTACAGCTTGAGACAGCTTCTGGTCTTTGGGGTCATCTGCGCCGCGCTGGCTCTGGGCGCGGCTGCCGCGATCGGGGTGCTCCAGCTGCCCGAGGGGCTGCGCACGGCCATCTGGCGTCGGACCGCGCGGCACGAGCAGCCGCCGGTCGAGGCGACGCCGGTGCAGTTCACCGAAACGCCCGCGACCTCGGCTCCCCTGAGCTACTCCGAGGACGAGCGGCAGAACATCCAGGTGTACAAGACGCTCAACGACGGCGTCGTCAACGTGACGTCGATCACCTTTTCCTACAACTGGTTCCTGGAGCCGGTCCCCCAGGAGGGCACGGGGTCCGGGTCGATCATCTACCAGGACGGCACCGTGCTGACGAACTACCACGTGGTCAAGGACGCGGAGATGCTCCAGATCACGCTGGCCGACGGTACCAACTTCGAAGGGCGGGTCGTGGGCTCGGACCCCGAGAACGATCTGGCCGTCGTCAAGTTCGACCCCAAGGGCCACCGGCTGACGACCGTTCCCCTCGGCACCTCCAGGGGGCTGCAGGTGGGCCAGAAGGTGCTGGCGATCGGCAACCCCTTTGCCCTCGAGCGCACCCTCACGACCGGCATCGTCTCCGGCCTCGGCCGGCCCGTGCGGACCGGCGACGGCATCATGATCAAGGAGATGATCCAGACCGATGCCTCGATCAACCCCGGCAACTCGGGGGGACCGCTGCTCAACTCCCGCGGCGAGATGATCGGGATCAACACCATGATCTACTCGCCCTCCGGCGGCTCGGTCGGCATCGGCTTCGCCGTGCCCGTCGACACGGCCCGGCGCGTGCTCCCCGACCTGATCAGGTACGGCGAAGTCAAGCGCGGCTGGATCGACATCGTGCCCGTGCAGCTGTTCCCGCAGCTGGTGCGCTACGCCGACCTGCCGGTAAGCCAGGGTGTCCTGGTGTCCGAGGTGGTCCCCGGCGGCAATGCCGACAAGGCCGGGATCCAGGGCGGCAGCCAGAGGCGCGCGGTGAGGGCCGGCCGTAACGTGATCTACCTCGGGGGCGACATCATCGTCGAGCTGGACGGCATGAGGGTTTCCAGCCTCGCCGACCTGTACGGGGCGCTGGAGGACAACAAGCCCGGAGAAAAGATCACGGTCAAGGTCATGCGCGGCCGCTCCGAGCGCACGATCGAGCTGGTGCTCTCCGAGCGGAAGTAGGGTGTGGCTCGTTTCAGGGTGGTCGCTGATTTCGAGCCTGCGGGCGACCAGCAGCAGGCGATCGATGCGCTGGCGGCGGGGGTGCTGGCCGGCGACCGGCACCAGGTGCTCAAGGGCGTCACCGGCAGCGGCAAGACCTTTACCATGGCCAAGATCATCGAGGCGACGCAGCTGCCGACCCTCGTGATCTCGCACAACAAGACGCTGGCGGCCCAGCTGTACCGCGAGTTCAAGAGCTTCCTGCCCGACAACGCCGTCGAGTACTTCGTCTCCTACTACGACTACTACCAGCCCGAGGCCTACGTCCCCAGCCGCGACCTCTACATAGCCAAGGACGCCTCGATCAACGAGGAGATCGAGCGCCTGAGGATGTCGGCGGCCACCTCGCTGCTGGAGCGGCGCGACGTCGTGGTGGTGGCCACCGTGTCGTGCATCTACGGTCTCGGCGACCCGGGCGACTACCGCGACATGCGCATCCCGATCAGGCGCGGCGAGCAGGTGCGTATCGGAGAGCTGCTGCGCAGGCTGGTGTCGCTGCAGTACGTGCGCAACGACGCGGTGCTCGAGCGCTCGCGCTTCCGCCTGCGCGGCGACGTGCTCGAGGTCTATCCCTCGTACTCCGAGGAGGCCGTGCGGATCGAGCTGGCCTGGGACGAGGTCGAACGCATCCGGCGCATCAACCCGGTCTCCGGGCAGACCCTCGAGGAGCTGGAGCAGGTCACCATATACCCGGCCAAGTACTTCGTGCTCCCCGAGCAGCGCGTGCGCACCGCCATCGAGCGCATCAAGGAGGAGCTGGCCGAGCGCCTGGAGTACTTCGCCTCCCGGGGCAAGCTGCTGGAGGCCGAGCGGATCAAGAGCCGCACCGAGTACGACCTCGAGATGCTGGAGTCGATGGGCTACTGCCCCGGGATCGAGAACTACTCGGCGCCCCTGGCGGGCCGCAAGGCCGGGGAGCGTCCGGCGGTGCTGCTGGACTTCTTTCCCGAGGACGCCCTGTTTTTCGTCGACGAGTCCCACGTGACCCTGCCCCAGATCCGGGGCATGTACGAGGGCGACCGCTCGCGCAAGCTCACGCTGGTGGATTTCGGCTTCCGGCTGCCTTCGGCCCTGGACAATCGGCCGCTGTACTTCGGGGAGTTCGAGGCCCTGCAGGGCCGCACGATCTACGTGTCGGCCACCCCGGCCCCGGAGGAGCTCGGCAAGGCGGTGCGCGTGGTCGAGCAGCTGATCCGGCCCACGGGACTGCTGGACCCGGAGATCGAGGTCAGGCCGAGCCAGGGCCAGATCGAGGACCTGTACGCCGAGATCGGCAGGCGGGTCAAGGCCCACGAGCGCGTGCTGGTCACCGTGCTCACCAAGAAGATGGCCGAGGACCTCACCGACTACTTCGCGGACCTGGGGCTGCGGGTGCGCTACCTGCACGCCGAGGTCGAGACCTTTGAGCGGGTTGAGCTGCTCAAGGGCCTGCGCAGCGGCGACTTCGACGTGCTGGTGGGGATCAACCTCCTGCGCGAGGGGCTCGACCTGCCCGAGGTCTCCCTGATCGCCATCGTGGACGCCGACAAGATCGGGTTCCTGAGATCGGCCACCTCGCTGATCCAGACCATCGGCCGTGCGGCGCGCAATGTCAACGGCAAGGTGATCATGTACGCGGACCGGATGTCGGATGCGATGAGCGCGGCGATCGAGGAGACGCGGCGGCGGCGCGAGGTCCAGAGCCGCTACAACGAGGAGCACGGCGTTACGCCGCAGACGATCCGCAAGTCGATCCAGGACATCCTCGTGCGCCAGCGCGACGAGAAGCGGGACGTCGAGTCGGTCAACATCGAGGTGCTCAAACAGGGCTTCAACCTTCTGCTGCCCAAGGAGCGGGCCGCGCTGCGCAGGAAACTGGAGGAACAGATGCTCGAGCTGGCCAAGAACCTGGAGTTCGAGCGGGCTGCGGTCGTCCGCGACGAGATCCGCAAGCTCGACGAGGCGGCACGGTGAAGCCGCTCCTGCTGGCCGCCCTGGCTCTGGCCCTGGGAGCCTGCGGGCACCGCGAGCCCGAGACGATCGTCCTGCCGGCTACCCCCGTGATCTCCGTGGCTTCGCGCTGGGGTGTGGTCACGAGCAACTATCTGCGCATGAGGGCCCGTCCCTCGGAGAGCGCAGAGGTGGTTGAGGGGCTGCCGCGCGGGACTGTGGTGGAGATCATCGGCTCGAGCGAGACTCAGGAGACGGTCGAGGGGCAGAAGGCGCACTGGCTGCAGCTCAACATCGAAGGGCTGCGCGGCTGGGCGTTCGGCGCTTACCTGCAGGTGGCCGAGTCGCGCGCCCGCGCGCAGCAGATCGCGGCGGAGCTGCGATGAGCCCGCAGCTGGTCGGGCTGCTGGTCACCTGGGTGCTGCCGCCGGCTCTCGGCGCCGTCATCGGCTGGGTGACCAACGACATCGCGATCCGGATGCTGTTCAGGCCCCTCACGGAAAAGCGCATCTTCGGCGTCCGCCTTCCCCTGACCCCGGGCATCATCCCCAGGCAGAGGCATGCCCTGGCCGAGAGCATCGGCCGCATGGTGAGTGAGCACCTGATCACCGAGGAGACCGTGCGGGAGCACATCGCCGCGGGCAGCTTCCGCGCGGGCCTGCGGACGGCGGTGGCGTCGCTCACGCGGCGCGCTCTCGACGCCAGTCCCGCCGGCCTCGGCCGCGGCGCCCTCGAGCTGTGGCGCGGGTCCCTGGGCTCGATCGCCGCGGGCGTGCTCAGGCGGTTCTTCGCGTCCCCGGGCTTCTTCGCCTCCGTGCGGGGCGTGATCGCGAGGATCGTGTCCGCCGTCGGCGACCAGCTCCTGGCCGACGCCGTCGCCCCCGAGCGCCTGGAGAGCCTGGTGCGCAGCCGCCTGCTGCCGATGCTCGCGGACGGCCGCGCCGCCCGCTGGGCCCGGGGGGGCGTCCTGCGCTGGGTGGACCGCCGCGTCGCCGAGAACACCCCGGTGGAGCGCCTGCTGCCGGACAGTGCCGTCGATGCCCTGGCCGAGGCGCTGCGCGCAGGCTGGCCCCGCATCCGGGAGGCTGTTCTCGCATGGCTGCGCGGCCCGGAGGTGCACCGCGAGCTGGAGAGCCGCGGCCGGCAGTTCGTGCAGGACGTGCTGGAGCGGATGAACAGCCTGCAGCGATTCGTGGTGTCGGTGGGGCAGTACGACCGGACGCTCTCCGACAACATGCCGGGAATCGTCGATGACGCGCTCAAGCACCTCGAGGAGTTCCTCGAGGACCCGCAGAGCGCCGACCGCTTCGAGCAGGCGGCCAGGTCTTCGGTGGGCGCCCTGAGGCGAAAGGGCATGGCCGAGCTCGGCGCCGACCTCGGCATGGACCTGCGCGACAAGCTGCCCTCTCTCGCCGAGCGCCTGGTTTCCGGCATCGACGGCGAGCACCTCGCCGGGACGCTCGGGGAGGGGGTCGACCGTTTTTTCCAGCGCAACGGGTCGCGAAGCCTCCGCGAGCTGGCCGGCAGGACCCTCGGGCTGCAGGAGCACGAGGCGGTCGAGGCGCTCTCCAACGCGGCCCTGCGCTACCTCACGCGTGAGGAGACCGCCGGCGCCCTCGGCGAGACGCTGGAGGGGTTTCTCGGCGGGCTGCTGCGCGAGCAGAGGCCGATGGGCGAGCTGCTCGGGATCAGCGACGAGCAGAAGGCCCGCCTCGACGACTTTCTGTGCGACCGCGCGGGGCACCTGCTCGAGACCCGGCTGCCGGAGTTCGTGCAGGGGTTCGACATCAGGCGGATGGTCGTCGATCGCATCAACAAGCTGGACGTGGCGCAGGTCGAGTCGCTGCTCATGATCGTGATCGCCAAGCACCTCAAGTGGATCAACGTCTTCGGCGCGCTGCTCGGCGCCCTGATCGGGCTCACCCAGTCGGTGGTCGCCCTGTTGACCTGAGGCCGCCCGGGCGCGGGCCGACAAAGCCGAGCGCCGGACCCCGCTCAGGCCAGCCGCTGCACAGCCGCTGCCGCCGCGATCGCCTCCCGGTACAAGGGGTCACCGCGCTGGGCGTCGACCTCCTGAAGCAGCAGCGGCCCCGCCTCGGGGGGCCGCATCGCGGTCTCGCTGCTCGAGCCGTCGACCTGCCGCACCCGCAGCGCGTCTGCGCCGAGCGAGATTTCTATGCTCTCGCCCCCGTCCAGGGTCAGGGCGATCAGCCGGGGCCCGGCCGATCGCGAGTGGCTGAACCTCACCGCGATGCCCCGCAGGTCTTCGAAGCAGACCTCGGCCCTCGAGACTGCGGTCGGCTTCCAGCCGAGACGGCCGGCCAGCCAGAGCGCGAGGAGGGCGGCCTCGGAAAAGGGGCCTCCCGCGACGTCGACGGCGGTGAGGGCGGACCACAGCCCCCGCGTCCGTTCCGTCTCGAAGGCGCGGGCTATGGCCCGCCGCGCGGCCAGCAGGCGCAGCCACGCCACGTCCGCCAGGGCTGGAAACGACCGCCCCGGCGCGGCCGCGGCGGCCAGAGACGCAAAGAGCGCCCAGGGCGAGGGAGAGTCCGCTTCGGCGCTGTCGAAGATCGCCTTGTCCGCGATGTCGGCCAGCGACGCCGCCTGCAGGGGCAGCTGCCGCGTCGGGTCCGCCAGCAGGGCGAACACCGGCAGATCGCGGATCAGAAGGGCGCTCCAGGAGCCGGGGTCCATGCCCCGATCGTCGGTGCCGTTGAGGATGTGAACTTCCTGGAAGCAGACTCCGCGGTTGCGGCGATCCGGGAAGCATCGCGCCGACACCTGGACCTCGGTCGGCCCTTGGTACCCGCTCTGGATGTGCAGGATCCGGGCGGGCCGCCTGCCCAGGAGGTGGTCGACTGCGGCCGAAAGGGGCGACGGCCTGCCTACGTGGTCGAAGAGCACCAGGTTGAAGAGGCTCGCCCGCGCCACCCCGTCGGCCGAGCGGTCGACGCTGGCCTGGATCTCCGCTTCGATCGCGCCCGGATCCAGAAGTCTCATATCTTCCTCCAGCGCGCGCCGAGCCCCTCGGCAAGCCGCGCGGCCTCGTCGGGACCCTGGCCGCCGGACCGGTAGGGCACGGGCGCCTGGCCGGTTTCGCGCCAGAGGTCGAGGATCCCGCCCACGAAGCGCCAGGAGCTCTCCACCTGGTCGGCCCGAATGAAGAGCGTGGGGTCGCCGACCATGCAGTCGAGGAGCAGCCGCTCGTAGGCCTCGCGGGGCTCCTCGCCGAAGGAACCGCCGTAGGAAAAGCGCATGTTGACCGGGTTCATGTCCGTGGTGAATCCCGGGACCTTGGAGTTGAGGTTGAAGGTCACTCCCTCGTCGGGCTGCACGTGCACGACGAGGCTGTTGGGACGCGGCGGCGGCTGGTCGGCGAACAGCAGGTGCGGGGGGTCGCGGAAGAACACCGCGATCTCCGACACCTTGCGCGCCAGGCGCTTGCCCGTGCGCAGCAGAAAGGGAACCCCGGCCCACCGCCACGAGTCGAGGCGGAGGCGCAGCGCCACGTAGGTTTCGGTGCTCGAGGCCGGGTCCACGTTCGCTTCCTGCCTGTAGCCGGTTACCTCCTGGCCGGCCAGGACGCCCGCCGCGTACTGGCCGCGGACCGTGTCGCGCCTGACCGTGGCCGCGGTCAGCGGCTGCAGCGCCCGCAGCACCTTCTGCTTCTCGTCGCGAATCGTATCCGCATCCAGGTCGACGGGCGGCTCCATGGCCACCAGGCACAGCAGCTGCAGCAGGTGGTTCTGCACCATGTCACGCAGCGCGCCCGAACCGTCGTAGTAGGCGCCCCTAGTCTCGACGCCGAGCTCCTCGGCCACCGTGATCTGCACGTGCTCCACGTAGCGGTTGTTCCAAAGCGGCTCGAGGATGCTGTTGCCGAAGCGCAGAACCATCAGGTTCTGGACGGTTTCCTTGCCGAGGTAGTGATCGATGCGGTACACCTGCGCCTCGCGGAAGGTCCGCTCGAGCCTGCGGTTGAAGTCGACGGCGCTGGCCAGATCGCTGCCGATCGGCTTCTCGACGATGATCCTGCGAAAGCCCCGCTTCTCTTCTGCCAGGCCCGCGGAGGCCAGGTTCTCCACGATCGTGAGATAGGAGTCGGGAGGCGTGGAGAGGTAGAAGATCATGTTGGCGGGCTCGAGATCGCGGAGGCCGCGGTAGGCCGCGGCGTTCTCGAAGGGGGCCGAAACGTACTCCAGCCGCGAGAGGAACCCCGCTGCGAGATCCGAGTCGCCCAGGACCGGCGCCATGCGGTCGCGGAACTCCCGCGTGGTCCAGGGCCTGCGCGCGAACCCCACGACCCTGAACCGGGAGATGTGCTGCCTCGAGTACAGCGAAAAGAGGGCAGGCACGAGCTTGCGCAGGGTGAGGTCTCCCGTGGCCCCGAAAATCACGATAGTGAAGGGCTCGGGCTCGCGCCCGATCCCCAGTCCCTGCAGCAGCGGGTTGCGCATCGCGTTCAATTTGTACATGCCCCAAGCTGGAGTCAAGGGCCGCTGGGCCCGGACGCGAGCCGCACGGCTGCGCGACCCTGACCGCCGCCAGCGAGGCCTTGACAGCGAGGGCCGTCCGTCGGACAAAAGTCCGCGCCATGGATCTCCGCGACCTGCGTGAACGCCTGGAGAGGCTCTACCATCTGCGCAACCGGCCCGAGCACATCGGGGCTGACCCCCTGGGGTTCGTGCGCGGCTGGGACGACCCTGCGGACGTGGAGACCGCAGGAGTGCTGGCCGCCGCCCTGGCCTACGGCCGCGTTGCCCAGATCAACGCCGCCCTCTCGCGCCTGTTCGAGCGCGTCGGGCGGCCGTCGCTCTACCTGCGGACGCGCACGGCAGCCCGGATCCAGGCGGATTTCCAGGGGTTCAGGCATCGCTTCAACGACGGCCGCGACGTGGCCGGCCTCCTGTTGGCCCTGCGCAGCGCGCGCGAGCGGCACGGGTCCCTCCTGGCCTGCTTCGCGCGGCACGACGATCCGCGCGCCGATACGCTGCTGCCGGCGCTCGGGGGCTTCGTGGGAGAGCTGGCCGCGGCCGCCCGCCCCAGCCCGCGGTTCCTGCTGGCCCGGCCCGAGCGCGGCAGCGCGTGCAAGCGGTGGCACCTCTTTCTGCGCTGGATGGTGCGCAGGGACGCCGTCGATCCGGGCCCCTGGCACCGGCTGGGTCCCGCCCGCCTGCTGGTGCCGCTGGACGCCCACATGTTCCGCATCGGCACGGCCCTGGGCTACACGCGCCGCCGCTCGGCCGACTGCCGCGCGGTCCTCGAGGTCACCGCCGGATTCCGCGGGCTGGCTCCCGGGGACCCGGCTCGATACGACTTCTGCCTGGCCCGCGCCGCGATGCAAGGAGAGCTGGCGGCCTTTGGCATTCCGGAGGCCGCTTCGCGGGGACGGGCGACGTGACGCGGAGGCCAGCCGCGCGGCGCGGCGCGCAGCCTCGGTTCCCTTGATCCCCTCGGAGGTTGCCCGTATATTAGGGGCTGCCCGCGACCCGCGCGGACCTCGCGGCGGACGGCGGCGGGCGCAAGACAAGCGAGGCAGAGGAGAACGTCATGGATGTGAGCGAAAAGATCAAGCAGGCGTTGAACGACCAGATCGCGCTGGAGCTTTCGTCGTCGTACGTCTACCAGGCGATGCGGGCCTATTTCCTGGATCTCGGCCTCAAGGGATGCGCGGCCTGGATGGAGAAGCAGGCCGAAGAAGAGGTCGAGCACGCGATGCGGATCTTCGCCTACATGGATGACCGGCGGGCGAGGGTGATCCTGCAGGCGATCGCGGCGCCGCCGGTGTCGTGGGAATCGCCCGTCGCCGCCTTTAAGGACGCCCTGGCCCACGAGCAGAAGGTGAGCCGCAGCATCAACGCCATCGCCGACATGGCGCTCGCCGAGAAGGACCACGGAACCCTCACGTTCCTCGAGTGGTTTGTCAAGGAGCAGATCGAAGAGGAGGCCTCGGTCGGCGAGGTGCTCGACAAGCTCGCCCTCATCGAGGGGCACAAGCACATGATGTACAATTTCGACCGCGAGATGGGCAAGCGCAAGGGCGACGACGACTAGCACGCGAGCGCGCCAAAGGAGGACGGGATGAAGCGGTACGTCTGCCAGGTCTGCGGGTACGTCTACGATCCCGCCGTCGGCGACCCCGACAACGGCATCGCCGCCGGCACGTCGTTCGAAGACCTCCCCGACGACTGGGTCTGCCCTGACTGCGGCGCGGGCAAGGACCAGTTCGAGGAGGAGTAGGATCGAACTGGGCCCCGGCCTGCCGGCGCGTCGCGGGGTCGCTCGCTGCGGCGCCCTGGGCGGTCAGTGCGTGGTCTTGCGGTCGATCTTTTCCCGATGCTCGTCGCACAGGCGATAGAGGCGTCCCGTGCGCGGGTTTCGACTGGTCACCTTTGCTCCGCAGATCACGCACATGCCCTGCTGCCGCCGCCTGCGGTACAGGCGCGAGAACCTCTCGGCGCCCGAGGCTCGGAACTTGCTGATCTGCACGCGGAGCCCGCGGAACAGGTAGGTTCCGATCGACTCCTCGGACCCTTGTTTGAGGTTGTCGAGGACTTCCTCGAGTCTGCCCGTGTTCAGTCTGCGGGGTTCCATTGGCGTCCCGGGCCTCCTGACACCTGGAATTATAGTGTAGGCCGCGAGCCCATTGCCAACGCCGGGCTGCCCGGGGAGCAGACCCTGCCGGGGGCGGCTGCACCCGCCCGGGAGGCCCGCCCCACCCGCGCCTTGGGCAAACCGTTGACACCTTTCCTGCAACGTCAGTAGACTCTACGCGGATGCGCATCCTGACTCTGGGAGAATCCATGCTCCGCAGCCGCTCCGAGGCGGTGGCCGACATCGACGGCGAGCTGGCCCTGTTCGTGAAGCAGATGTTCGAGTCGATGTACCAGGGCCGCGGCATCGGCCTGGCTGCCGTCCAGGTCGGCAGCCTCATCCGCCTGTTCGTCACTCACGTGCCCGAGGACCAGCCGAGGGTGTTCATCAACCCGCAGATCGTCGAGACCTCCGTCGAGCAGGGCAAGTACGAAGAAGGCTGTCTCAGCATCCCCGGCGTGAACGCCGACGTGGTGCGGCCCAGAGCCGTCAAGATCCAGGCCTGGAACGCGAAGGGGAGGCCCTTCACGATCGATGCCGAAGGCATTCTCGCCCGCGTGATCCAGCACGAGCAGGACCACCTCGACGGCATCCTGTTCATCGACCGCATCTCCAAGGGCAAGCGCGAAAAGCTGCTCAAAGGCTACGA
This sequence comes from uncultured Spirochaetales bacterium, assembly GCA_964552235.1. Classification (GTDB taxonomy): domain Bacteria; phylum Spirochaetota; class Spirochaetia; order SZUA-6; family CAVTHK01; genus CAVTHK01. The sequence continues at coordinate 21,903 of CAZKGO010000066.1, forward strand.
CCCCGAGAAAGCGCTGGCGCGATGAGGGTCCTGTTCGCAGGCACCCCCGAGATCGCGGTTCCCGCGCTGCAGCGCGTCGCCGCGGCGCACACCGTGGCCGCGGTGCTGACCAACCCCGCGCGCGACGCGGGCAGGAGCAGGCGGCAGGCGGCGCCGCCGGTGCAGGCTGCGGCCGAGGCGCTGGGACTGCCGGTGCTGCAGCCCGAGCGGCTCGACGCGGCCGCCCGAAGCCGCGTGCGCGAGCTGGCCCCCGAGGTGCTCGTCGTGGTCGCCTACGGCCGCCTGTTCGGGCCGAGGTTCCTGGCGCTCTTTCCCGGAGGCGGCATCAACCTTCATCCTTCGCTGCTTCCCCTCTACCGGGGGCCTTCGCCTATTCAGGCGGCCCTGGCTGCCGGCGACGCCGAAACCGGCGTGAGCATCCAGCGGGTGGCTGCCGAGATGGACTCGGGCGACGTGCTCGCGCAGGAGCGGGTGGCCGTGGGCGACGAGGAGACCGCGCCGCAGCTCGGCGCCCGCCTGGCCGAGCTGGGCGCGCGGCTGCTGGTGGAGGTGCTCGCCCGCATGGCGGCGGGCCCGCTCGAGGGCACGCCGCAGGACGCCTCGCGTGCAACCTTCTGCCGTCTCATACAGAAAAGCGACGGCCTGGTCGACTGGCGCGCAGGCGCGCGGACGATCTACAACAGGTGGCGCGCGTTCCAGCCGTGGCCCGGATTGTTCACCTCCTGGCGGGGTGAGCAGCTCACCATCCGCCGATGCCGGCCCGCAGACGAGGCGGGGCAGCGCGCCGCGGAGCCGCCTGGAAGGGTCGTCGCCATGGACAGGGCCGGCGGGCTTCTGGTACAAACAGGGTCCGGGCTGCTGTGCGTGACGGAGCTGCAGCTCCAGCAGAAAAAGGCCGCGGACTCCCGCAGCTTCGTCAACGGGCACCGTGACATCCTGGGCGCAGTCCTGGGAGGCGAGTGAAATGACGGACATCACCGAGAGAGTGCGCAAGCTGCTGCCGCGGCGCCAGGACCGCGCCGAGGAGCGCCGGCACAAGGTGACGGTGCTGCTGGTCGTGGGCTCCATCCTGACGATGGTCGTGGTGGCCCTGGTGGTGTTTCTTCTGACGCTCAAAGGGCCCGAGCAGGTCCTGGTGCCCGACGCGGTCGGCGGCGAGGGCCGCAGGTTCGACCTCCTGGACGCGATGGTGCGCCTTCAGGAAAAGGGTCTCTACGCCCGCGTGCAGCTGCGCCACTCCTCGACGCTGCCGCGGGGAACGGTCATGGACCAGCGCCCGCGCGCGGGCTCGGTGGTCAAGGTCGGCCGCCGCGTCGTGCTCACCGTGAGCAAGGGCCCGGTCGTCGGCCAGGTGGGCAGCTACGCCGGCAAGGACCTGGCCGCCGTGCGCGTCGAGTTGCAGTCGATGTTTCCCGCAGACGAGGAGCAGGTCATCCGCATCCGCGAGCCGATCATGTTCGTCTATGACGAAGCGGCCGCGGGCACGGTTCTGCGCCAGAGCCCGGCGCCCGGCACCACCGTGCGCGAGGGCGAAGTGACCTGGCTCGACCTCGTCGTCAGCCGCGGGCCGCAAGGCAAGATGGTGGCCACGGCCAACTACCTGAACAAGCCGTTCGCCCAGGTCATGAGCGACCTGGTGGAGAAGGGCGTTCCGTTCACCTTCTCGGCGCGCGCGCCGCAGGGCAACGAAGCCGGGGGGATCGTCGTCAAGCAGGTGCCGGCCCCCAACGAGGAGGCGCCCGAGAACACCGTGGTGCTGCTGACCATCACCGAGCCGAGGCGCGTGGAAAAGGGCAAGGAGTTCGGCCTGTTCGCGGAGGAGATCGTGCGCTATCCGATCCTCGTCAAGATGGCCCTGGTGGAGCGCGGCAAGGAGGGCGACCGCACGATCGTGAGCATGCGCCACCCGGGCGGGCCCGTGGGCATCCCCTACATCAAGGACGAAGGGTCGCAGCTGCTCTTCTACGTCAACGACCAGGAGTGGAAGAAGTAGGGGGAGAAGAAGGCCGCGCGCCGGCGGCCGCTCGGCCGCCGCTGCCCCCACGGGTCCCGGTTCAGGCGGCTGCGGCCGCCCCCGACCCGGCGATTCACGTTGACAGCGCCGGGGGCATCTGCTATCGTTAGGGCGAGTTCGCGAGCGTAGTATAATGGCTATTACGCGGGCTTCCCAAGCCTGAGACGAGGGTTCGATTCCCTTCGCTCGCTTACAGCTAAAGTTCAGTACTGCAAAGAGATAGTTGAGGCCCCCGGGAAGCGGGGGCCTTCTTTTTGCCCCTTGATGCCTGCAATGTGCTTGCAGTAGTCTGGCTGCACTGGGGGGCGCGGAGGAGATCGGTGTATCCGAAGCCCTTCAAGCGCGGAAGCACTTAGGTCTTCATGTACCGCGATCCCGTGACAGGGCGCCGCAGGATGCGCGCCACCCGCGCCGATACGCTCCGCGACGCCTACAAGGCCGTCAGGGAGTTCGTCGACGGCCTGGACTTTTCGCAGGGCACCCTGCGTGAGTTTCTCGAGCCCTGTTACGACTGGGACCGCTGCCCGCACATCAAGCGCCTGCTGACGGACGGAAAGAGCGTCGGTCGCCGCCACGCGGCCCGCTGCCGGCGGGACCTCGAGGTCTACCTGCTGAACGATCCGATCGCGGACATGAAGGTCGGCGATCTGCGGCGAGGGCACCTCGAGGATCTGAAGGCCCGGCTTCGGAAACGGGTGCGCTCCGGGGACGAGAAGGCCGGCTCCGGGGCCGCGAGGCGCCACCTGTCGGCGCGCACCGCCAACCGCGTCGTCGGGATCCTGAAGACGGCGCTCCGCGAGGGCTGCTACCGCGGCGAGCTCGCCTCTGACATCACCCCCGGCGTCGGCCAGGTGAAGGAGCCGCCGGCGAAAGTCGGCTGCGAGCCCTTCACGGGCGCCGAGATCGCGAAGCTCTTCGCCCGGGCCGACGGCAGCTTCTACTCCACGACCGCAGTCGAGCGCTGGTTCCGCCAGGCATGCAAGCTCCTCGGGATCCCGAAAGAGGAGCAGCGCCGGCGCAAGCTCTCGCCCCACCGGTACCGTGACTCGTTCGTCACCAGGGCCCGTCAGGCAGGCCTGGCGATCGCGGTCGTGCAGGAGTGGGTCGGGCACGTCGAGGATTCCACGACGGACCTGTACACGGAGTATGACGTCACCTACCAGCGGGAGCAGATGCAGAGGAAAACAGCAGTCATCCACCGCTTCTCGGCGAGCGCGGGATCCTCCGCCTCGTTTGTAGCCCACGCGCACCGAGGTGAGGACCTCGGTCGGGTCGTAGTTGACTGCCGGCACCTCCAGGACGTCGTGCATCTGGAACGTCTGCCCCTGGCGGTGCGGCACTCGGGGCGACCATCCCGTGCGAGGCTGTTGACGGCGATTCCCCCCGAGCATATACTAGTAAAAAGAACTGAACGGGGAGCTTGGTGAGACCAGGCTGAGAGGGGGACGGCAGTCCTCGACCCGTAGAACCTGATCCGGATAATGCCGGCGCAGGGATGCCCGATGCACACGCATCGCACCGCAAACACCCTCTCCGGCAGAGGGTGTTTTTGTTTCCCGCGCCGGCGAGGGAGGCAGATATGTCGAATCGCTGGAATGGCTGGGATCTCCTCATCATGATCGTCGTAGCGTTCGTCTTCTCCTGGATCTTCATCTCGTGGGACTTCGTGTACGACTTCCTCCTTGGAACGCTGCGGCTGCCCCTCTGGACCAGCAGCCTGATCAACGGCGTGTGGTTCCTGGCCGGGTTCATTGGCATGGCGATGGTGCGGAAGCCCGGAGCCTGCGTGTTCACCGAGACGCTTGCGGCCGTGCTCGAGGTGGCGTTCGCCCACTGGTTGCTGGGCGGCTACCCGATTGACGTGATCGGCGAGGCCTACACCCATGTGTACGCCGTCACGCCGATGCAGTTGCCCCACGGCGTGGCGCTGGGTCAGACGGGCGACGGACGCTTCATGTACGAGTTCGGAGTGCCGAACATGGTGGCTTTCGTCGGCCTGCTGGAAGGGCTGGGGCCTGAGGTGGTCTTCGGATTCGGGTTGTACCGCAAGTGGTCGCTCCCGCTGTGGCTGGCAGCGGGCGCTGCCGGCGCTTTGCTGGAGTGGTTCACGGGCATTTACGTGACGCAGTACTACCTCTACCTGGGACCGGCAGAGACGTTCCTGACCATGGCGAGTTCGCTGGTGGGCATTTCGCTGGTCGCCGGCGGCATTGGCTACGCGATCGCGCGGCGTCACCGGGAAGAACAACCGTCCACGACATGACAGCGGTGATGCGGGCAGATTGGGCTGTCGCCGCGGTGTAGGCTGAGCGCTCAGCAGAATACGCTCTATTGGAGGAGTTCGGGGCCGTGGGACGCCAGTAGCGCGGCGGGTGGCCGGCGGCTCCGCGTTAGGAGCTGCGGTCTGCTGATGGCGAAACTACCTCGTCCAGAAGTACGTCGCCATCGACCAGAAGTCGCTCGTGTCGGCTTCTACCACGTCGCCATCGATCAGGATCCGGACCGTGACCGTGCCAGAGAAGGCGGAGAAATCCTCGTTGCGTGCCTGAACCGCCAGAAAAAGGGTGTCCTTGTCAGTGTCGAACTCGTAGGACCACGGAAGTGCCTGCGGCCCGGCACTGACGGCGCCATCTTCATCCTCGTACTCGAGTACGCCGACCCAGGATGTTCCTGAACCCACGACCTCGTAACGGATCTCTGTCTTGAGAACGGGGCATCCGGCCATCACCAGCACTGCCAGCACAACGGCGAGCAGCGCAAGGCGTCTCATGGCGACCTCCTCAAGAGACATGATAGCACGCCCCGCAATGCTGCTCGCTGCGCGGGCGGCGTAACGCTCGGCGCAGCCACGTTCCGAGCGAGCCTTTGAGCGCCCTGATGCTTGCAGAGACGCTTGCAGGACGGCGCGGAACACGAGGGTTTTGCGTTTTCGCGAAATCGTTCTTCCTTGTTGCGGGTTCCGATAATTCTGGCCGCATCCTTTCCGGAAACTCTGTCCGGTTAGCAGGTTCGTTAACACCGGATAGGCTCGCTGCAAGACCGAGCAGCGGGGGAGAGGATGATCAGCATGCTCAAACGGTACGCGATCCAAATTCTTCGTCGAGCGGGGCACACCCAAGCGAAGGTAGCCGAGCTCACGGGCGTCTCGGAAAGAGAGGTGCGAAGGGTCGAGCGAGAACCTGAGGTGCAGGACGTCGACGACTCTGCGGTGCGCAGTGAAAGGGGTGTGGGTAGACCGTCGAAGGCGGAACCATTTCGCACGCAGGTCAAGGAGCTTCTGGAGAAGGAGCCGGAGCTGCTGACCGTAGAGATCCTGCGCCGCATGCGCCTAGAGGGCTACGACGGGGCGAAGACCGTGATGTACACACTGGTCAAGAGCCTGAGGAGCAGGAAGGTGCGACCGATGACCCGCTTCGAGGGGCTGCCGGCAGAGTTCTCGCAACATGAC
>CAZKGO010000067.1:0-26533 GCA_964552235.1 uncultured Spirochaetales bacterium
TCAGCCGGTCACGAGCCTTGAAGTCAACATCGGGGAGTATGTCAGGAGGTCTGGAGTCAGCGATCTCATGCGAATAGATGATACCAGGAACACCAACATTAGGATCGTGCGGCACTTGAAGAGTGGCTTCTTTCTGATATCCGCAAACCCCTCAAAGACCGGCTCTTGAGGAACGAATCGCGGGCTGACCGACCGATCCTTTTGTTTCCCATACCATGTTCCCTTCCCGACACCACCGTTTCCCTCAACGCAGAGCCTGATCACCTCCTCAGATACTGATGAAGGAAGACAAGAAAGGCGACCTCATCCGTTTGCTGCCCTGCCCCTGAGGTTATCCCCCATACTACGACGACCAATCGCCTATTCGCCACCACGGCGACCTGGGGAATCTCTGGATGCGAAACGCGCAAGTTTACAGTCAGCGACTTTTGCGATATCGTTTCAGGCGGTCATGGATACAAACACAGGCACGGGCGAACGGACTCTCATGGAGGGAGTCCTGCACTACGCCTCTATCCTGCGACGCTACTGGTTGCTGATGGTAGTCACCACGGGGACAGCCGCAGCAGGGGCAGTGTTCTTCTCGATCATATCCCTGCTTCTCCCGCCCGAACGAAGCCCGCTGCCGAACCAGTACAGCGCGGACGCCAAGTTGGTCGTCCAGAGCAACGAGGGCAACTCGCTCGTGGGGGTACTCACCGGTTTGGGAATCGCGCCGCCAGCCGCCGGTAGCGTCACACAGAACCCAGGACTGCTCGCACTGGAAGTTCTACGGAGCCGCACCTTTTTGGATCAGGTTGCGGAGGAGTTCCGGATAGCCGAGCGTCTTGGGATAACGGAAAGCGTAAGGACAAACAGCCGTCTGGCAGTCAAGAACGCCGCGGAGTTCGCATTCGATCGAGCGACTGGAATCCTGACCATAGGATTCACGGATGTCGATCCCGTGATGGCCCGGGATGTCGCCAATCGCATGGTGGAGATGCTAAACGAGTGGTTCCTGAACCGCGGCGGAACTAGTATGCAGCGGCAAAAGACAATGCTGGAGCAGAAGCTCGTGGAGGTCTCCGCGAGCATCAAAGACCTAGAATCCAAGATCCAGGACTTCCAGAAAAAACACGGCGCCCTTGCGGTCGAAGATCTCGCAGCAAGCCAGACCCGCATGTTAGCCGACCTGCGCTCTCAGTTGGTGCTCAAGGACATGGAGATCAAGAACTACTCCAGTATGGCACGCATCGAAGATCCCCAGCTGGTCCGGCTGCGATCCGAGCGGGAGAACCTGGAGGGACTGATACGTCAGATCGAGGAGGGCGGACGCGAAATGCCGGCCCAGGGAGAGCTTCCTGAACTGGCGCTGCAGTTCCGCCGCCTCGCTTCGGAGCTCGAGATACAGCGCGGAATCTGGCAGTCGTTGTCGCAGCAGTACGAGATCGTCAAGCTCAACTTGGCTAGTGATGCTGTGTTTCAGGTCCTCGAACTCGCAGAAATACCGGACAAGAAGTCCGGCCCTTCAAGGTCCACCCTGTGCCTGGGCGCAACTATGGCCGGCTTTCTTGTCGGTGCTGTAGCGTCGCTGATTCTAGAATACATTAGGAGCCACAAGCGGTCGCTGCGTGCGCCCGTGCCAAGGCCTGGCACAAGGATTCCTCAGTGACGCGCGACAGGTTGACTGCGGTCGCTGCCGCCTTGCTCTGGGCCTGTTGCAGCCTGTTCGGACAGGACCAAGGTGCACCGGCCGTTCCCATCGAACAGAGCGCGCCGGCCGCTGCCCAGACTCAACAGCTTGGGGCTCTTCTGGACCCGAATGTGCGCCTTGCTGTGGCCGTCGCAACTCAGGGCTATCCTGTCACTCCGGGAGACGTCTACACCCTGACATATCTCACCGCTGGGCAGACAGTGGTTTACGACGTGACGGTCCAGAGCGACTACTCGGTGGATCTGCGCTTGTTCGGCCGAGTCCGGGGCGACAGCAGGTCCTTTCAGGAACTCCGAGCGGACGCTGAAGCTATCATAGCGCGCGCCTACCCAAACAGCGTTCCGTCCCTGATCATCAAGTCAGTAGGTGTTTTCCCCGTCGCGGTCAAAGGGGCCGTCAAACAGCCAGGACGCATGATTGCGTGGGGGCTGTCCCGTCTGAGCGATGTGCTGCGCGATGGCATTGAACCCCACGGATCGGACCGCGACGTTCAAGTTGTGTCCAGGAACGGATGGAGCATGCGCTACGACCTCTTGCGCGCGCGCAGGCTTGGCGACGACACGCAAGATCCGCTCGTGAGGCCAGGGGATACCGTAACGGTCTTTCCTGCTTCACGCACGGTATCGGTTGGCGGGGAGGTGAGACGCCCCGGGGTCTACCACCTGATTGACCTGGATACTCCTGAGGAATTACTGCTTCGCTATTGTGGAGGCCTCACCCCTTTGGCCGACCAGAGTCGGGTACGGCTCGAAAGCATCAAGGGCGGTCGGATCGAGGCCGCATACCTCCCGCTGGAGCAACTCGCCAAGGTCCCTCTTGCCGACGGCGATTCGATCACTGTGCCCAGCACGAACGAGCTGCGGCCCGTCGTCACGTTCGAGGGTGCGATTCGGCCCTCCGCGGAGATGGCCGCGAGCTCGACGATCGAGACCACTGTGGATCTTGGGGACCCGTATGTTACCATGCAGGTACCGGTCGCACCTGGTGAGACGCTCTTTCACGCCTTTCTGGGAATCAAGGACCAGATCGTCCCCAACGCGGATCTCGCTCGTGCTTCAATTCTGAGAAGCGGCCAGTCGCTTCCCGTCGACCTCTACCGCCTCACGAACGAGTACAGCCGCGACAGAGACCCCCTGCTCGAGCCGTTCGACCGCATCCTGATTCCCAGCACTCGCTACACGATCACAGTGTCGGGGGCTGTCGTCAACCCCGGCAGCTACTACTACACGCCGGGAAAGCCTGCGTCCTACTATGTGGCACTCGCGGGAGGAGCAGATCCCGAACGCAATACCAAGGGTTCGCTGGTCGCGTATGATGCGGCAGGCGACCCGCTCCCCATCGACGTCCCGTTGTTGCCGGGTGCGCGTGTCGTCGTCCTCTCCAACAACTCGGTCTACAACTTCAACCGATACTTCCCCATCATCGCAACTACGCTCACCTTCGTCACCTCGGTCATCGCAGTGATCGACCTACTCGGGAAGTAGTAGGGCGCATTTCTGAGTCTACCAGCGGCTGTTCGCGATCGGCTCCAGCCTCAGGTCCCGGCCCTGCTGAAAGTAGAACACGATCCCGATCTTGGACTGGTTGCCCGATCCCAACTGCAGAGTCCAGTCGGTCGACTGGTCAGTAGTCTCGACTCCGGCTGTGCTCGTCTCCGTCTTCGAGTACTTCATGGTGAGGGAAAGATCGTACTCCCCAAAAAGAGACAAGAACCGGAAAATGTAGATCTCCACGCCGAACAGCCCGCCGGCCGTAACGGGAAGCGAAACACTCTTTGTCCCGGCCGCATCAGACGACCCAAAGCCAAAGGTCAGGTAGCCACCCACGTACGGCTGGACCCGTGCCGAGCCCCAGTGCCGCTCGACCGCACCGCCGAGCGACAGGCTGAACGCATGGGACTCCGTCGACCCAAAGAGATCCAACAGCAACCGGTACGCCAGTTCTTCGCCCGACAATTTGACACCGAGGCCGCCCTGATAGCTCTCGAAGTCGAGCAGGAGATCGTTCGTGTTGAAGATCAAGCCGATGTCGTAGCCACCCAGCTTCGGGATGGGACCGAGAGCCTCTGCCAGCGCACAACAGCACAAGCTGAGAACAGCCAGGGCGGCAAGTCGTCCAGCCCTAAGTCTCATCGATTCGATCCTTCCCATTTCACGTACCAGCCGCCAAAAGGACTCGCCCTCTCGTCCAGGGAAGAGTGAATTGTAGATCTGCTACCGGTACCAAAGACTGTCACAACCCCGAACTCCCACCGTCCGTCGCCTACATCTTTGTGCCAGATGCTGAACTCCGGACTGTCCGACGACGGCGCCTCGCCCAAGAAAATCCAGCCTGAACCGCGATGGGGCCGATAGTACACCTGGTACACTGCTCCGTCCGAACTGCCTGACAAGGCGGAGGGCGAAGGATCCCAAGCCAAGACGATGCGATCGGATCTCACGACGTACTCGAGCGACCCGGATAGCGACGGGCCCGGAAACGGACATCCCACAATCACGAGCGCGACGCCGAGCAACAAAGAAAGGGATACCCATACCTGACGGCGCATAACGCCGCCTCTGCTGTTTCGAGCGCGCACTCTATTCCGCCTGATATGACGACGCGGAGTATACCCCAATGACGGCCGTGGCGCACAAGGGCACCCAACTCGCGCCATCATGCATTCAGAGGCTCGCTCTGCAGCACGGACCGGCGTCCGCCTCCCGTTGTCGCGGAACAACCAGAAAGCGCGGTTGGCCGCACGTATACATGCCGGGTGCTGTTGCGACAATGGTGGGAGGGTCGGGCTTGGTGGCCTCTCTCATGACATCCATGCATATATGTGCGGCGAGTCAAGGACCAGCTCGGTTCAAAGAGTTGAGCTTCTCTCTACCCCCTATTGATCAACTACCGCACGATTTCAAAATCGAAACGACTCCTCTTGCGGGATGGGTGTGCGCCGGAGGTGACGGAACACTGTGAGAAAAGGATAACGAGATCCTGCTTCGCGCTTAGGGAGCCGCCGCCGACTTCGCTCGGCTGCTTGCCTCTCAATCGCAGCTGTGTGCAGAGGGGCCAAGACCATACCAGAGTATCCTCTGCCAACGGCGGAATCGGCCTCCGACGGAGCGTGCCCGGATGCCTCGCATGGCATGCGGTCAAGCCCGAGGCTCACAGCCCGCAGCGCCTGCGGGCTACCGTTTGACGCGACCGTCGTGCACGGTGGCCAACGCGTCCGGTGTGTGCTAAACTTGACGCGTGGTGTGCGTGCCCCGGCGCCACAACGAAGGTGCCAAATGAACTATGCGGCTGCCAGATGGGGCTGGGCGCTGCCGTTGGCTAGGGCGCTCCTTGCCGTTTCCGTCGCAACCTCGTTGCTGGTGGGCTGCCTCATGTACATGGCCGAGGAGTTCCTCCCCGCCCAGGACATCGAGCAACTGGCCAAGCCGACCGAATCCTCGGCCGCGCAGATCACGCTCGGCTGGGACCCCCCAAGCGGCACCGCGCCTGTGGCCTACAAAGTCTACTTCCGCATCCACGGACAGACCGACTGGGTGGAGCTCGCCGAGATTCCTGCTACCCCTTCCCCCGAGTATACGGTGGCCTGGGACACCCTCAAGAACGGCGAATTCGACTTTGGCGTCCTTGCGGTGTATGATAGCGACGAGTCGGAGATGCACAGCTCGCTCGACAAGACGGCCAGCCCGGAGACGGGGTGGTACCTCAAGTGGCAGCGGTAAAGACCATCATCAAGCGTCCGTGGGTCCATCATCTCATCGTCTGGGGCTACATCCTGGCGCCGGCGGTCAACATCATCCTGGTCAGCCTCTTTCTCCACGTGCCGTTGCTGACGATCGTGCAGCGCCTCTTCCGCGGCTACGGGGCGCTCGGGACGATCTGGCTGCTTACGGCGCCGCTGGTGGGGATCAGCCTCTATTTCGTCAGCCGGACGACGTGGTACATCTTTCTCGCCCACAGCGCTCTCGTGTTCTTCGATTTCGTGATCAAGTCGGTCGCCCGGCCCCTGATCATGTCCAGGATCCCGCCGCTCAACAACCTGCTGATCATCGCAGGCAACCTTGCCCTGGTGGTGCTCATCGGCTACATCATCCAGCGTGACTTCCGGGCCCCCTACTTCCAGGCGCTCCAGCGCAGTTTCCGGGAGCACAGGCGCGTGCCCATCAGGCACAGGATCGTGCTGAACGGTCTGCCTGCGCACATCGACGACCTCTCGATCACCGGCTGCTTCGTACCTGGCCCTCTGCAGGCCTCTTCAGGTCCAATGGTCCTTCGTGTCGGGCAGGAGGTGACCATCTCGTTCCGCAGCGAGACGCTGACGCTGACGACCCGCGGTCAGGTGATGCGGGTCACCCCGTCGGGCTGGGGCATCCGATTCCTCTCTCTGAAAGGCAGGGAAAAGAAGGACGTCGCGCGCCTGCTGAAGAACCGCTACGCCCTGCGCTACAAAGCGGATCTGCCTGCTGAATGGAGCCTCGACCACAGCGTGCATACAGCCCGCCTGGTGGATGTATCAGCCACAGGCTGCTTCCTCGCTAGCGAGGTGCCCGCCCTCGCCCCCGGCGTCTCCGCCGCGGTCGCCGTCAACGTCGACGTGACGGACTTGGTGGCTCGGGGCCACGTGGTCTGGGTCAATCCTCAGGCCGAGCACGACAAACCGCAGGGCTTCGGCTTCAGGTTCAACCGGCGCCAGCGACGCCTGATCAGATTGGTCAGGATGCACCTAGGCAAGCTTGAGCAGACCCGGTAGGCCCCCTGCCTCGACAGCGGAAACTGCCTCGATAGCGTCATACATTGGAAAGCATGGCGCGTCTGCTCGTCTCGATCTCGGATCCCAACCTGCGGACCGCGGTGCGGTCGTACCTCACAGGAAGCGGCCATATCGTCGACGTCGCGGACGATTACCAGCAGGCGACCCGGGCCCTGGCAGCCAACGCATACGAGCTGATCCTGGCGGACGTGCACCTCGGCGGCGGCACGCTGGCGTCGCTCATGGGCGAGATCAGCGCGGTCAACCCCTCGGCGGCCGTGCTCATCAGCACGGATCTGGACGGAATGCAGGAAGCGGCCCAAGCGGTCAAACAGGGGGCGTTCGGCATCGTACGAAAGCCAGTAAAGGTGGAGGAGCTCGAGCACGCAGTCCAGCAGGCGCTCGACGTCAGGAGCCTCCAGAATGAAGCCCAGGACCTGAGGGGGTCGCGCAACGTCTACTACCGCACCGATTACTTCGTGGGCGAAAGTCCCGAGATCAAGCGGGTATTCGAGCTGGTCAGACGCGTGTCACGCACCGATTCGTCGGTCGTCCTTACCGGCGAGACCGGCACCGGCAAGGAGTTGATCGCGGGCGCCATTCACTACTCGAGCGGCCGCGCAGCCAGGGCGTTCGTAAAGGTCAATTGCGCGGCGCTTCCGGAGCAGCTTCTGGAAAGCGAGCTCTTCGGGCACGAACGGGGCGCCTTTACCGGGGCCGACAAGCTCAGGCTCGGCCGCTTCGAGCTGGCCGACGGGGGGAGCATCTTCCTGGACGAGATCGCCGACATGAGCGCCTCCACGCAGGCCAAGATGCTTCGGGTTCTTCAGGAGATGGAGTTCGAGCGGCTCGGCGGCAGCCGCACGATCAAGGTCAACGTGAGGGTGATCTCGGCGACGAACCGCGATCTCCAGGCAATGGTAGGCAACCAGCAATTCCGGGAGGACCTCTATTTCCGACTGAACGTGGTCACCATCCGGGTGCCTCCGTTGCGCGAGCGAGGCGACGACATTCAATTGCTGGCAGGCTTCTTCTTGCGCAAACTCTCCGGAGAGCTCAAGAAGCACGTAACCCGCATCAGCCCTGCAGCCCTGGATCTCTTGACTCGCCACCCATGGCCAGGGAACGTCAGGGAGCTGCAGAACACGATCGAGCGGGCTATCATCCTCGCCGATCACGACGAGATCACGCCCGCCGAGCTCGAGTTGTCGATGATGCCCGGGCGTCAGCAGGCTCCCGCCCTCGGCCCTCAGGAGAGCCTCGATCTCGAAGACCTGGAGCGTCGCGCGATCGTGACGGCCCTCGAGCGCTCTGCCTGGGTCCAGAGCGAGGCGGCCAAGCTCCTGGGCGTCTCCCGTCGCGTGATCAACTACAAGATCGCGAAGTACGGCATCACCCACCCCCGCTGGTCCGCCAACGGCCGCGCCCGACCGACCGGCCTTTCTTGAAGCTTCGCCGCAGGGGCGCTATGCTTGGCGGGACAAGCATGAAGCGAAGCGTGAACAAGTCGTTTCTCTTGCTGCTATTCGCGCTGGCCGTCGGTGCCGCACGGGCTCAACAGGTCGAGCCGCCCACAGCGACTGCACTCGGAGCGGAGCCGCAGGAGTTCTTCAACAGGCGGACCCTCCTGGCGGTCACCAATCCCGACTACCTGGTCAGTCCTGGAGACGTCTACACGCTGATCTACAACCGGGAGCAGGTCGCAGTAACGCAGTACCTGATCGTCGAACCGGACATGACCGTGGATCTGTCCATATTCGGCCAGGCCGAGGTCGACAACCTCTCGTTCATCGACTTCAAGAGGCTGGTGGAGAACAAGGTCCGGGCCGCTTACGCACAGAGCCGTCCCCAGCTCACCATCCGCTCCACCGGTGTGTTCGAAGTCCTCTGCAAAGGCGAAGTCAGGCAGACAGGACGCACCCTGGCGTGGGGCCTCAGTCGGTTGAGCGAGATCGTCCGTGAGAACCTCACCGCCTATTCTTCGACTCGGAACATCGAAATCATCTCGTCCAAGGGGCGCTGCCGCTTCTACGACCTCTACCGGGCCTCCCGGTCGGGAGACAGTGATCAGGACCCACTTGTCCGTCCGGGAGATACCATAGTCGTAGGCAAGTACGACCGCCAGGTCAAAGTAGCCGGCGAGGTCGAGAGGCCGGGAAGCTATCAGCTTCTCTGGGGCGAGCACGTGGAAAAGGCGATCATGAGCTACGGCGGCGGACCAACGGCGTCGGCCGATCTGTCGCGAGTGGAAGTGTGCCAATACGATTCTGCGAAGAAGACTGAAGAGATCAAGTACATTGACGTCACGAGGGGCTATGATCCGGCGCTTGTCCTGAGGAACGGCGATTCGATCTACGTGCCTTCCAGGACCGAGCTCCTGCCGGTGGTCTACTTCGAGGGAGCCATCGTCCCGGATGGGGCCAATCCGCAGGAAAAGTTCGTGGTCTACCGTCAGAAGCACCTGGCCCGGCGAGGAGAGACGCTGTACACGGCGCTGCGCAGTGTGGTCATTTCTCCCCAGGCGGATCTCCCCGCCTGCTACATCAAGCGAAAGAACGACAAGATCTTCGTCGATCTTGACGACTACCTGTACAACTACGATCCCAAGAAAGACGTCGTGCTTCAGCCCCTGGACTGCGTTGTGATCCCTTACGTCCGATAGGATTGGCCGAAGCGGGCGTCCCTGTGGAGTTGCGTCGCGGCTACGCCGCTCACGCCTGCCGGCCGCGAAAGCCCTTCTCTCTGCCGGGCCGACGTCAGTGCTTAAGCGCGTAGATGTGGACCTCGTAGTCGCTGAACACATCCTCGAATGACCCGTCGGCCATTTCGATCTCCCTGCCCTCATCGACCACGGTGACTCTTGCCTTTCCGGCAAATCCCCGCACCTGGAATGTCGCCCTTGTAGTCCCCGGTCGCATCGGCACGGCAAAGACGTAGGTAGTGCCATCCAGCCGTTTCACCATTGTATCGACCGGGATCAGCGAGTCGCTGGTGGTCACAACGACTCCGTTGGCTACTGAACGCGTGTTGACCACCCTGGCAAGACGGGTGATCTGCGAATTGATCGCCGAGACCGCCGCCGCCATGTCAGGATCGTGAAGCAGGCCGGGCTCGTCGAAGGGGCTGATCGTATGCGCGAAGTAGCCAATGCCCATCGCGCCGTGAATGATCGACATCCAGACCTCAGCCTTGACCTCCGCGGGGGTCGGTTTGCGTCCGGCCTCCGACCTGATATGCGTGCACTCGATCCAGTTCCAGACTGCCTTCTCGTAGTTGCACCACTCTCTCAGGCGCTCGACTCCGTACGGGACCAGCCACAGCTTGCCGCTCACTTCCGGCCGGTCAGCGTTGACCGGATAGATATCGAACGAGAGGATGTCCGCCCCCTTTGCGTACTCGGGGTAGTCCTCCGGATGGTTCGTGCGATCCAGACGGCCGTACCAGCCGTCCCACGCCACCCCCTGGCCGAGATTCAGGTACACCGGCCGCGTCGGATCGTTTGCCCGCATGGCCTGGTAGCCCGCTACGACGGCCGACGGACTGATGGGCGACGTGTAGCCGCCCGACCCATCCGGCTGGGCGTTGTCCGGCTCGTCCTGGTGGGTCCAAGCGACGACGCTATGGTTGTTGGAGTCGGAAAGACCGACCTCGTTCTGAGAGCAAAGAGCGCTCATCCCGGTGGCAACGAGGGAGCTCAACTGCTCCGGGGTCGGCCCATTCCACAAGCCCACGAAGAGGTTCACACCTATGGCCCGGTATGCGGACGCCCTTGACGGGCTCTGCAACCACACCGCTATCGGGAAGAAGTCCGGATCGCTGGTCGGTCCGTTTTCCCAGCGATCGTAGTAGGCGGGTCCGCCCTCCCACGGTGCCATCGTGTCCCCCGGCAGGTAGTCGTCGCTGCGGCCATCCCCTCCCAGTAGGCACGAGCCAAGAATCACAACGGTAAAAGCCCGCACCGGGCCGGCACACAGGCGCACCCATCGGTCGCCAGCGAACCATCGCGCCGATCGTGCACGCCTCTGCTCTCTTGCGATCATCTGTCCTCCAAGCTGGCAGGGCAGCAGGCACGCTCCCGTGTTCTGCGCACTTCCAAATGTTACCGCAACAAGGAGGCGCCCACAGGGCGTCGCGGGCCTCTTTTGCGAACGATACGCGACCTCGACTGCGTCCCTCGCGCTCGCTGTGCGCCCCACAACGAGCATGTTCTGTCGGCGACGCCCTCACCCCGCCTTGACCACGCGTCCCGCAGCGGCGACTATCCACGGACATGACACGCGCACGGTCGCTCGCAGCCTTCGTCCTCGTCTTCTGGGCCCGGTGGGTGCCCCTGCCTGCAATCGAGCTCGATATCGGGGCCGGTATCACGGTCGACGTGGCTTTCTTCGGAGTCGAGGCGGTCGAGCCCCTCGCGATCGTCGCCCCCTGGTTCGGCCCGCGGGATGGCCTGCAGACTGGCGTGGTGGTCGCCGGTTCGCTGTCCGCCGACATGTCGGACGTCGCCGCAGCGCTTTGTCTGCGGGTGTGGCCGGCCCGGGACCGGGCGGCGCTCTACGGAGGGGCCGGCGTGCTCCTGGCGCCGGGGCAGGACCCAGCGCCGATGCCCTATGTCGTTGGCGGCCTGCGCCTGGAAACCGGGCACCTCGCCCTGATCGTGCCCGGCGCGGCGATGCGCTTCAAGCCGACGGGGTCGGACACCGAAGTCTGGCTCGCAGTACTCTGGCCGCTCTGAGGGTGTCGTGGGGCAACGCTCGGAGTTTTGGTTTGACCGGTCACCCGTGCGCTGTTATCATGATGAGCGAGGATTAATCATGGTGCGGGCGCAGATACAGCTCACGGAGGAGCAATCTCGAAGGCTCAAGGCGCTTGCGGCGGCCAGAGGCACCTCGGTGGCCGAGCTGATCCGGGAGGGAATCGACGGCGTGCTGCGGTACGCGAGCGCACCACAGCCCGATGAGCTTCGCAGACGGGCCATGGAGGCAGCGGGGCGTTTCCACTCCTCGCGCCGTGACATCGCCTCTTGCCACGATGGCTATCTGGCCGACGCTTTCGGCCGGTGAGCCTCTTTGTCGATACATTTGCGTTGTACGCGGTGATGGACGCGAACGACCGGTACCACCGGTCGGCCCGGACATCATGAGTCGAGCTTCTTGAAAGCGAGCAGACGCTCCACACGAGCAACTACGTTCTCGTGGAGACGCTGGCGCTTCCGCAGTCGCGGATGGGCTTGGAATGCGCGCGCGCCTTCACCGCGGACGTGCTCCCGGTACTCGACGTGTTCCGGGTGGACGAAGGAGCGCACCGCTCAGCGCAGCATGCGCTGCTGGTCGCGGGACGCCGCGAGCTCAGCCTGGCCGACTGCGTCAGCTTCGAAGTCATGAGGCGGCTCAACTTGAACGATGTCTTCTGCTTCGACCCGCATTTCGCCGAGCAGGGCGCTCGGGTCGTTCCCGGGCGGTAACGATTCGGCGGGCCTCTTGAAGAGATGCCAATCCTGCAACATCGCGTACGTAGTCGAGACAAGCCTGTGAAGCCAGTGAACTACTTGGAACTCCGGAGACAGCTCAAGGCGTACATGGATCGTGTCTGCGAAGACCACCGATTGCTCATCGACATTCTGCGAGGTGCACGCCGACGAGCTTAGGATCATCGCCTGCGGTTGCCACTGCGAGTGAGCGATCGGCGCGGAAGCGGGTCCCCAAGAGACGCGCCGTGGTCAAGGCGCCGTCTGCGCCTCCCCCGTAAGCTGCCGGCGCATCCACCTGTTGGCCACCAGACCGTCGCCAAGGGCCGTGAAAGCCTCCCACAACCAGCGGCGATAGTTCGCACACCAGATCGGCGTGCGCCGGGTCAACGGCGACGTTGCGCAGCTCCGCGGGATCCGCCTACAGGTGGTAGAGCTCGTCCGCGTCCGTGACGTTCCACACCAGCTTGTACCGCCTGTCGTGGATCATGCGCTGGCTGAAGAGCCCGAATTGCTGCCCGCTGTGGGTGGAAAAGACGAAGTCCCGGCTGCCATCCGGCTGGCGGCCCTCGAGGCGGGGCGCGAGGCAGATGCCCTGGGCAGGGCCGGCCGGGTCACTCCCGCCCACCCCCGCAAACTCGAGCAGCGTGGGCCCGAGATCGAGGCAGTGGACGACGAAGTCGTCGCAGGAGGCGCCGGCCGCGGCGGCTGGCGTGGGGTTGCGGCCGCTGCCAGCCCCGCCTCCCGCCCGGCGCGGCCACGCCACGACCGGCGGCACCCGCACCAGCTCCCCGCACATGACGTAGGGGCGCCGCGCAAAAGGGCGCGCGGGGATGTTGGGCCGGCTGCTCACTTCTTCCCGGCCGCGCGCGGCGTCTGCCTGGCTATGCGCGCGGCCTCGGAGGCGCTGCCGATGTACAGCTTGTCGTAGGCCTCCTGGCTGCTCCTGAAGGGCCCCCCGCCCTTGCCGTGCCAGTCGATGTTGGTGAACATCGGGTCGGGCCTGCCGGTCTGCTTTTCCCGCTTGGCTATGTGAAGCGCCATGCGCTCCTCCAGGCAGCGCACCGCCTCCGGCTCCTTGCGCGCCAGGTTGATCCTCTCCTCGGGGTCCGAGACCAGGTTGTACAGCTCGACTTCGGGCTTGAAGTGGAAGTCGGGCTCCAGAGCGTGGATCAGCTTCCACTCGGTCGTGCGCCAGCCGTGCTTGCGCATCCAGGTGGCCTCGGTGATGTACATCTCCGGCTCCTGCATGCGGTCGCGGCCCTCCATGAGCGGTGCGAGGCTGCGGCCGTCAAAGCGGATCCTGGGGCGGATCTTCATCAGGTCGAGCATCGTCGGCATCAGGTCCTTGACCTGGCAGATGTCGGCGAAGCGCCCGCCCTCGGGCACGCGGCCGGGAAAGCGAAAGGCCAGCGGCACGTCCAGCACGCAGTCGTAGAGGCTGTGGTGGTCGAAGTAGCAGCCGTGGTCGTAGAGCGTCTCGCCGTGGTCTGCGGTGATCACCACCAGCGTGTCTTCGGCGATCCCCAGCGCCTCGACGGCGGCGAACAGGTTCCCGATCGCCGTGTCCATGTAGGCCACGGCCCCGTCGTACTGGGCGATGACGTACTCCTTGTCGGTGCAGCCGGGCGGAAACCAGCTCTTGTGAAAGTCGGCGAACGGCTTGAACGCGTAGACGGGGTCCAGCGACTTGTTGGCGGGGTCGCACTCGTTGCCCGCGTAGAACAGGCGCTCGAACGGCGCAGGCGGCAGGTAGGGGGCGTGGGGGTCCATGTGACGGAGAAACAAGAAGAAGGGCTTCCCGCCGCCCGCCATCTCGCGCAGCCGGGGCACGGCCACGTCGTTGAGGCACTCGGCCTTGGGCAGGCGGCCTTCTTCCCAGCTTCCCCACACCTTGGGGTAGTCGAGGTAGGTCTGGAAGCCGCGCGAGGCCGCGTTGCTGCTAAAGCCGACGCAGACGGTGTCGTAGCCTTCTTCGCCTAACACCTCGGGGAGGGTGGCCACGTGCTGGCCCATCGGCCCCTTGTGGCGCAGCGCCACGACGTCGGTGGAAAAGCAGTCCATGCCCGTGAGCATCGACGCGTAGGCCGGGGTCGTGGGGATGCTGGGCGACAGCAGCCCGGTGAACGTGCAGCCCCCCTGCGCGAAGCGGTCGATGTGGGGCGTGGTCAGGCGCCCGTAGCCGTTGAGGCTCGTGTGGTCGCCGCGCAGGCTGTCGATGGCGATCAGGATGAGGTTCGGTTTGCGGGCCATGGGAGCTCCTTTGTTACCTTGCGCCTGCGCCTTTCAGGCAGGCGTTCAAATAACCATAACTCTCAGCTGCGATCATCGCAACGCGGGCCAGATCGAGCCCCGCTTTTCTGGCGCCTATCACCTCGAGGCAGACCGGGCCGTCGTAGCGGCCGTCGACCATGGCGCGGCAGTAGGCAGCCAGGTCGATGGCGCCGCGGCCGCAGGCCTGCATCGGCGGGTCGCCGGGGCCCTGCTGCCCTGCCCCCTGCCCGGGGCAGTCGCGGATGTGGATGTGGCGCACGCGCGAGAGCACCCTGGGCAGCGCCTCCTCGGGCTTCTCGCCTGCACGGTACACGTGGCTGGGGTCCATGTCGATGCCGAAAGCGGGCGAGCTGATCGCCCCCATCGCCTCCAGCGTCGTGGGCGTGTCGTGGATGGCCTGGCCCACGTGCGCCTTGACGCAGAGGGTCACCCCGTGGGCAGCGGCCCGCTCGGCCATGCGGCCGAGCAGCCCGATGCGCTCGCGCAGGCTCGCGGCGTCGCCGGCCTTGCCGCCCGGGCCTACGTTGACCACCGGGATGCCGAGCGAGGCGGCTGCCTCGAAGGCGCGCTCCAGGCGCTGCTCGTCGATGCCGCCGAACTCGATGGACAGGAGCGCCAGGCCGTTGTCGGCCGCGATGCGGGAGATTTCGCCGGCGCTTGCCTTGATCTTGTCCAGTTCCAGGTGCTCGCACATGCCCTTGATCGCCGACACCTCGATGCCGTCGTAGCCAGCGGCCTTGATGTGCCTAGCCGCCGTCGCGAAGTCGAAGGCGTCGAAGAGCACCGAATTGCAGCCCAGCCTGATCATGCCTGCCTCCGTGTGGGCGCCGCGCCCGCGACCGCGGCCCCTCGTGTCCCGCCCGGGTCGCCTACAGCGCCACGACCGTGCCGGTCTCCCAGGAGCGGATCGCGGCCTCGATGATCTCCTGTGCCGCCAGCCCCTCGGCGCCGGAGCCGTCGATCCTGTCCCAGGGCGTGCCCGCTGCCATCTGGTCGACCCACGCGCCGATGCGGCTGCGAAAGGTCTCGTTGAAGTGCATCATGCCGCCGAGGTAGCTGTAGGTCTCGATCTCCATGCCCTTGCGAGGAAAGTACGTCAGGCGCTGGCAGGCCTCTTCGAGCAGGAGCCGCCCCTCGGAGCCCGAGATGTCGACGTGCTCCAGCCCGAAGCTGCCGTCGGGTCCCGTGGCGTCGTAGCTGCCCGCCAGGCTTCCGATCACGCCGCCCTTGAACTCCAGCAGGATCTGGGCGTTGGACCAGATGGTGCGGCCTTGTCCTTTCATGCAGAAGCAGCAGACCTTTTTCACGTCGCCGCAGAAGTAGCGCAGGACGTCAAAGGAATGAGGATGAAGGGCCCGCAAGTGGAACCAGGGCGAGCTCTCGGCCGGGTTGTTGATCCACATGCGCATGTTGACCATGTGGAGCCGGCCGAGCCTGCCCTGCGCGATCCACTGCTTTGCCCGCTCGGCCGCGGGGGTAAAGCGGTGGTTCAGGTTGATGGCGTAGGGAATCTTCTTGCGCGCGGCCAGCGCCACCATCTCGCGGGCCTGGGCGATGTTGTTGCTGATCGGCTTCTCGCCCAGCACCGGCAGGCCCGCCTCGAGCAGCTCGATCGTGGCCTGGTAGTGGTCGCCTCCGTTCTCCTCGCCGCGGGTGCACATGCTGCAGGCGTCGAGGGCGAGGGCGCCGCTGTCGCGGGCAGCCACCATCTCCTTGATGCTGTAGAAGGCCCTGGCGCCGAAGCGCGCAGCCGCCTTGTCCGCCCTGCTGCGGTCGATGTCGCAGACCGCCACCAGCTCGGCCTTGGGGTTGGCCTTGTAGACTTCGGCGTGACGGGTCCCGATGTTGCCGACCCCCACCACAGCCACGCGCAGCGCCATGTGTTCCTCCGCGGCGCAGAATAGCACCGCTGGCGGGGTCGATGCCAACGCGTCGGGGCGCGGGGACTGCCGCGCTGCGGCCGGCCCCGGCGCGACGGCGCTGCGGGCAGGACGGAGCGCTGGCGACGGGCGGCCGGCGCGGCGGCCGGCCCTGGCGCGCGGGCACTGCAGGCAGCGGGCAAAGGGGCGACCGGCCGACGTCGGAGTTGCCGGAATCGCGGAACAGACCCTTGACTTACCAATGTTCGATCGATATAGTTTTTGTTGTACGCATTGCGGTTCGACGGGAGGCTGCGCATGGCCGCTGTCACGATCTCTCCCAAGTACCAGGTTGTCATCCCAAAGGATGTGCGGGACAAGCTGCAGCTGTCTCCTGGCCAGAAGGTGGAAGCCATCGCTTATGAGGGCCGAATCGAGCTGATCCCGGTCAGGCCGGTCAAGAAGATGCGGGGCTTCCTGAAAGGGATGGACACCCACGTCGAAAGGGATGCCGACAGGCTGTGAACGTCGTAGACTCAAGCGGGTGGCTGGAGTACTTCGCCGCCGGGGAGAATGCTGGGTTTTTCGCCGCAGCGATCGAAAACACGGCCGAGCTCGTTGTGCCGACCCTCAGCCTCTACGAAGTCTTCAAGAGGGTACTTCAGCAGCGGACAGAAGACGATGCCTTGCAGGCGGTCGCCGTCATGCAACAGGGCACGGTGGTGGACCTGGACCGCCGGATCGCACTGCAGGCGGCAAGAATAAGCGTGAATCTCAAGCTGCCTCTGGCCGACAGCGTGATGCTGGCGACAGCGCGTGAGCACGATTCGACGCTCTGGACACAGGACTCGCACTTTGATGGTGTCCCCGGCGTCAAGTACAGGGAGAGTTCGAAGTAGGCCCCGGCGGCACTCGGTCGGCGGCAGTCTTCGGTTCGATTCGTTCAAGGTCGTCACGCCGGCGCAGTTCCCGTCGCTATGGACGGAACAGCATGAATAGCAGGGGACGCAACCTCCCGACCAACCGGCGCCGGAGTCGCAACAAGCACAAGCAGGATGTTCCGGCCAGGTTCGATTCCGCCATGAGCAAGGTCAGGAGACGTCCTGTCCCGGCCTGGGACGGGAAGCCCGCCGGCAAGCAGCGCCGACGCTTCAACCCCCGCTGTCCGCCGGCTCGCGGGGGCGCCGGTCACCCCGGCGTCTCGATCACAGCATCTGCCAGGGCAGCGCGGTGATCCGATCGTGGATCTGGAGCGGGCGCGGACAGCGGCACACGACGTATCCCCGGTCGGCCCGCCCGGCCTGCTCCTCGAGGAACGTCAGCAGGTGACGGGCGTCGCCGACGCTCGGGTTCGCCGTCCACTTGGCTTCCAGGGGAATCAGCCGTTTGCCGTGCTCCACGACAAAGTCGATCTCCGCCCCGTCGCGCGTCCGCAGGTGGTAGAGCCGGCCCTGCCCCAGGTACTGCAGGCGTTTCCACAGCTCGACGCCCACCCACTGCTCGAACAGCGGGCCTGCGTCGGCGCGAACCGTGTCCAGCGACGGCACCAGCCCCGCGGCCGCATGACGCACCCCGAGGTCGAAGAACAGGAACCACGGAGTGCGCAGCAGGTTCCTGCGCCGGCTGCGGCTCCAGGCGGGAATGCCGAAGCCCACGAACATGTCCTCAAGCAGCCAATAGTAGGCCTTGACCGTCGGCTGGGAGACGCCTGTCTCCCGCGACACAGCCGCGTAGTTCAGGTGCTGCCCGGAGCTCAGGGCCGCGAACTGCAAGAAGCGGACAAAGGCCCCCCAGTCCTTGACCAGCGCCTCGCGCCTCATTTCCTCCTCGAGATGGATGACCGCGAACGCCTTGAGAAGCTCCGGGCGATCGCGCGGCTTTGCCGCGATGATCCCCGGCAGCGACCCCCAGGCCAGCCGCTCCTCCAGGTCCCAGGCAGGAAACGGCCTTGCGGGGAACCCCGGCGGCGCGGGCAGCGGAAGCGGAGAGACAGCAGTCCCACGATGCGGGGGTGCGGCCGGCTGCTCGCACAACATTACGGGAACAAGGTGATGAACGAGGCTGCGGCCCGGCAGTAGGTTTGCGCCACTACAGCGCAGCCTGCGCGCCGAGCTGCCGCACAGGACGAAGCGCCAGCGCGACCCGTCCGAATCGTAGAGCGCCTGCACCGCGTCGAACACCGAAGGCACAGCCTGGACCTCGTCCACGAACACGTGCTGCGCTTCGCGGCGCGCCGGCAGCGCCCGGCAGAGCGCCCCGAACTCGCCGGGGTCGGCCAGATGACGCGCACGCTCCGCGGGATCCGCCAGGTTGACGACCAGAGCGTCAGCGGGCAGCAGCGACTTGAGCAGGGTGGTCTTGCCGGTCTGGCGCGCCCCGAAGAGGATATGAACGTAGGGCCGGGTGAGCCTCTGGGCGAGCGGTGCGGCGTAATAGCGGTCAAAAAGATCCATCGCAGGGCCTAAAGTGCTCTTTAGGAAATACGCCACCAATCTAAAGTGCAGTTACAGACATGTCTAGGCCGCGTTTGGCGCCTGCAGTCGGCCGCCCGGCGGCCCCGACGATCGCACGGGCCTCGCGACGCCCCTACCGCCGGCTGCGGTCCATTTGCTTTCTGAAGAAGAGTTCGTCCCGCGCCGGCGCCAGGCGGCAGCCTCCGCGGGACAGATTGTGGTCCTCGCCCTCGTAGCTGAAAAAGCGGTGGGGCACCCCCGCCTTCTCGAGGCGGTCGGCCAGGTCGACGCTCCACTCGTGCGGAACCAGGGCGTCGTCGGTGCCGTGGTGGATCGAGAGCGGGACCGAAAGCAGGGCGAGGTTGTCGACGGCCGACATCTTTCCCGGCTCGGCCTCGTTGTACTGGGCGCGGATGCGGGCTTCGGCGGCTTCGCGGCGGGAGCGCGTGTAGTACACCAGGCCCGGCGGCATGGGCGCTGCCACCGGCGCCCGGAGGCCGGCTGCGCGGACGCGGTCCGTGGCCCCCAGCGGGTCAAAGCGGGCGCGGCGATCGCGGCGCGCCCGGCCCTTGGTCGTGATATGCTCATGGCGAACGATGGAAGCCTCTTCGGGCGAAGTTCAGGCCATGCTCGTGCGGCGCGGGCTTGTCGTGGCAAAGGCGGGCCCGGGCGAGGACTGCCTGCTGCCGGAGCCGCGGCACCTGGACAGCTACTACCGGATGCTTCACCGCTACTCGTTCCGCCTGTTGCTGCGGGACGTGATCCGGCACCAGGAGCGCATCACGGCGCGCGACGTCGGCCGCTACGCCGGCGAGGAGAGTGCGGCCGCCGACATCGAGTACCTGGCCTCGATCGGCCTGCTCGCCCCCGAAGCCGACGCCTGGCGCCTGGCGCGGCCCGCGGTGCCGAGCTTCGGCCGCACTCTCGAGTGGTACGTGGCCGAGGTGCTGCGCAGGGAGCTGCTGGCGCCCGCCCTCACCAACGTGCGGTTGGGCTCCCCCGGGCTCGGCGGCGACTACGACGTTCTGGCAAAGCTCGACGACCGGCTGCTCTACGTCGAAGTCAAGTCGTCGCCCCCCAAGCAGATCTACGACACAGAAGTGGCCGCCTTTCTCGAGAGGGCCATGGCCCTCGGGCCGGAGATCGCGGTCTTTCTCGTGGACACGCGCCTGCGCATGGGCGACAAGATCGTACCCATGTTCGAGGAGGCGCTCGGCCGGCTTGCGGGCGCGCCCGCGCTCGCACCCCTGGAGCGGCAGATCTTTCACGTGCGCAGCCGCCTCTTTGTCTGCAACTCCCAGCCCGACGTGGCTGCGAACCTGGCCGCGATCCTGCGCGCCTACCACGCGGGGCGCGAGCCGCTGCTGGAAGCGTCCGGCGGAGGTTGATCGAGCCGGCCGCCCGTGCTACGACTGGGCCATGGCAGGACGGCGCTTGCGCATCGACCGGCGGCGCGCTGCGGTCCTCCTCGCCGCGCTCCTGGCCAATGCCGTGGCCGCGCTCGTCGCCCGGCGTTTCCCTGCCGGCGCCGATGCCCCCTGGGCGGCTCAGCTGCCGATTCTCCTGGCGCTGTCGTCCGTGGTTTCCGTGGCCCTCGCCGCAGTGCGGTCAGCCACCTGGCGCTACACGCTGCTGGCCCTGCGCTTCCTGCTGGTGAGCGTGGCCTGCTACCCGCAGGGCGGGGACGTGGCCCTGGAACTCGTGCTGATGATCCCCCTGCTGGCCGAGCAGTTCGTCCACATCCCCCTGGCCGGCGCGATCGCCGCGGGGGCGGCTTCGATCGGCCTGACGGTGTTGTTTCAGCGGCCGATGCCCGCCTGGGATTCGCGCGTTCCTGCCACGGAGCCCGCACAGATCGTGCTGTTCGCCTTTGTGGCGCTGGCGGCGCTCGCCGCGCTGGCCGTGATCGAGGCCCTGCGCGGCGCTGCGGCGCGCGCGAGGGAGGCCAACGAGCAGCTCGAGAGGTCGCTGCGCCAGATCACGGAGGTGAACGCGGGATTCCAGACCTACGCTACCGCCGTCGAGCGCAGCTCGCGGACGCGGGAGCGGGACCGGATCTCGCGCGACATCCACGACAGCATCGGGCACCTGCTCATCAACCTTAACATGATGACCGAGCAGGCGATCATCGTAACCGGCGAAGACCGGCCCGAGGCCGTGGCGATGCTGCGCCGCATCCAGGAGCAGACGCGCGACGGGATCGCCGAGGTGAGGCGGACGCTGTACGAGCTGCGGTCCCTGGAAAGCCAACGTCAGCCCACCATGGTGACCATCAAGCAGCTGACGCGCAACTTCGAAAAGGTGACGGGAGTCCGGGTGAACCTGGAGCTCACCGACTTCTCCACGCAGGCCCTTCCCGACGAGATCGAGCGGGTTCTCTTTCACGTGATCCAGGAGGCGATGACCAACGCCATCAAGCACGGCGCCGCCAGCCGCATCGACATCGTGCTCTCGCGCCTGGCCGGCGGGATCGGGCTGGCGATCTGGGACAACGGGCGCGGCGCCGCCAGCGTGGTCAAGGGCATCGGGCTCAGCGGCATGGAGGAGAGGCTGGCGCAGGTGGGCGGCCGGCTCGACTACCGCGCCCACGAGGACGCGGGCTTCCACATCCACGCCTTCGTGCCCGTTGCCGGCGCCGCGTAGGGGGGCGGAACCGTGGGCACGATACGGCTGCTGCTGGCCGACGACCAGAAAACCTTTGTCGAGAGTCTCCGCTTCGTCCTCGAGGCCAAGGCGTCCGACATCGAGGTGGTCGGCGTCTGCCACGACGGCGCCGAGGTGCTCGAGCGCATCGAGGAATTGGCCCCCGACGTGGTGTTCCTGGACGTGCGCATGCCGCGGCTGGACGGGGTCGAGGCCGTCAAGGCGATCCACGCGCGCCATCCCGACATCGCCGTCATCATGCTCACCTCCTTCGACGACGACCAGTACGTGCAGCAGGCGGTGCTCCACGGCGCGAGCGGGTACCTGCTCAAGGACCTGGCGCCGGAGGACCTGATCGAGGCGGTGCGGGCGGTCAAGCGCGGCACCGTGCTGTTCTCCCCGAGCGTCGCGCACAAGCTGGTCCAGCACATGGACACCCACGCCTGCGAGGGCGGTCGAGGTGAGCCGCCGGCGTGGGAGACCAGCCTGAGCGCCCGGGAAAAGGAGATCCTCCGCTTGATCGCCCAGGGGCTCGCGAACAAAGAGATCGGAGACCGGCTTAACCTCTCGGAGCAGACCGTCAAGAACTACGTTTCGGTGATTTACGCCAAGATTGGCGTCCGCAACCGCTGGGAGGCGGCCTCCAAGGCGCGGGACATGTGATCCGCGCAGAGTACGATCGTACCGTACGTTTCGGGTACGCCGGCGCTGTTACGCGCCGAGGCAAAGCAGACTACAATCGACTGCAGGAGGAGAGAGCCATGAGAAAAGCGGTGATCGTGCTCGCGCTTCTGTGCGCGGCCGTGCTCGTCTTTGCGTCGGGCGGCACGGAGGGCGCCGGCGCGGCTGCCCCCAAGGGCGCCGTGACAGGCAAGGTCTGGGTCGTCTACCGGGCGGCGATCTGGGCTGACAGCTTTATCAAGCCCAACCTCGAAGACTTCACCAAGGCCTACCCGGGGACGACCGTCGAGCTGCAGAACATCCCCCACGCCGAGTACACCTACAAGCTCCAGCTCATGTTCGCGTCGAAGAACGTCCCCGACGCGATCGAGCTGAACCTCAACCAGAACTTCGACTACTTCGCGAGCAAGGGCCTGCTGGCCAACCTCACCCCCTTTGTCGACCGCGACAAGTTCCCGCTCGGGGAGTTCAACAAGACCGTCATCGACCGCCTCTCCAAGAAGGGCGGTCTCTACATGATGCCGATCGGCTCGCACCCGGGGGTCGCAGCGGTGGCCTACAACAAGACCCAGTTCGACAAGGCCGGGGTCGCCTACCCCAGGGACGACTGGACCTACGACGACCTGATCCGCATCGCCAAGGCCCTCACCAGAAAGGATGCTTCGGGCAAGACGGTGCAGTGGGGCCTCACACCCACATACACCTGGGTGCCGGTGGTTTCCGTGCTCGCCTCCAACGGAAGCGGATGGATCGACGCCGAGGGCAAGAAGTCGCTGATCGCCACTCCGGAGTCGGTCAGGGTCTACCGCTGGTTCGCCGACCTGCTGCTCAAGCAGGGTACGATGGCGCGGGACGACCAGATCACCGATCCCAACAACATCATCAAGGCTTTTCTCGGCACCCAGTGCGCCATGCACTTCATGGGCGTCTGGGAGGTCGGCACCCTGAAGAAGGGCATGGCCGCGGGCAACGTGGCAGGCATCGCGCCGCTGCCGATGGGCACCAAGGGCCGCATCCCGGGCGGGGCGAACATCGATTCGTTTGCCATGCCCGAGAGCACCAAGAACAGGGAGGGCGGCTGGGCCTTCCTCAAGTGGCTCGGCGGCGAGAAGATGCAGACCGTCGTCGTCACGCAGGGGCTCGGCCTCTCACCGATGACAAAGCTGCTCAAGCTGCCCGAGGTGGCCAGCGATCCCTTCATGAAGCCTTTCATCGACGCCCTCGAGAGCGGCAAGTTCGAGGCCTCGCCGATCCCGGCCAACTACCGGGTGGGCGAGATGCGCAACACCATCCTCCAGGGCCTGAGCGCGGCCTGGACCGGCTCGGTGCCGGTGGACGAGGCCATCAGGAAAACCGACCAGGCGCTGCAGGCTGTGCTCGACAAGCCGAGCCCGGAGCAGATGTAGTCCAAGAGTGCACGGGACCCGGCCGCGCGCCGGGTCCCTCGTTCGACTGGGGAGCACCGATGGCATCGAGGCGGCGCAGCATCCTGCTGGGCTACTTCTTCATCTCGCCTTTCATCCTCGGCTTCAGCCTCTTCATGGCCGGGCCCCTGGTCTACTCGGTCTTCATCAGCCTCACCCGCTACACGCTCCTCGACAAGCCGGTCTTCATCGGCATCGACAACTACCTCGAGGCCTTTCTCAAGGACGAGCTGTTCTGGAAGTCGCTCGGCAACACCGCCTACTACGTGGCCTTCCATGTGCCGCTCTCGCTCGCCGGCTCGCTCGCCTGCGCCTTGCTGCTGAACCAGCAGATCCGCGGGCGCAACTTTTTCCGCCTCGCCTTCTACGTGCCGGCGATCATCCCCACGGTGGCAGTCGCCTTTATGTTCCGCTACCTGTTCCGCTCGAGCCTCGGCCTCGTGAACATGACGCTCCACCTGATCGGCATCGACGGCCCCAACTGGCTGGGCGATCCGGCCTGGGCCATGAAGACGATCATCATCATCAGCCTGTGGGGCATCGGCGGCCCGATGGCGATGATCTTTCTTGCGGGCCTCCAGGGCATCGACCGGCAGCTCTACGAGTCGGCCGACATGGACGGCGCTCAGCCGCTGACCAAGTTCTTCCACATCACGCTGCCGATGCTTTCGCCGACGCTGCTGTTCAACCTACTGATCAGCCTCATCAACTCCTTCCAGGCCTTCGACCTGGTCTACATCATCACCAGCGCCTCGGCGGGCGGCGCCGGCGGCCCGGCCTACTCGACGCTGTTCTACGTGCTGCACATCTACCGCAACGCCTTCGAGTACTTCCAGGTCGGCTACGGGGCAGCCCTCGCCTGGATCCTGTTCGCCCTCATCTTCGCCTTTGTCCTGGCGCAGCTGCGCATGGCGGACCGCTGGGTCCACTACGGAGAGTGAGAGCATGAAGGCGCTCAAGCGGATCGGAATCTACGCCGCGGTGATCCTGCTCGCCGCGGTGCTCGTGACGCCGCTGCTCTGGGCGGCCTCGACGTCGCTCAAGGCCGACAACAAGCTCTACCTCGACCCGCCGCAGCTGATCCCGAACCCGGCGGTCTTCAGCAACTACCTCACCGCCTTCCGCATGGCGCCCTTCGCCGTCTACTTCCGCAACACCATCGTCATCACGGTTCTAGCCGGCATCGGGCGGGTCCTCGCCAGCTCCTTTGTCGCCTACGGGTTCGCGCGCTTCAGCTTTCCGGGACGCGACTTCTTCTTCACCTGCCTGCTGGCCACCATGATGGTCCCGTCGATGGTGGTGCTGGTGCCGCAGTTCCTCATGTTCAACGCCATCGGGTGGGTGAATACGTTCAAGCCCCTGATCGTGCCGCTGTACTTCGGGGGCGCTTCGTTCATGATCTTCCTTGGCCGGCAGTTCATCCGCACGATCCCGCTGGAGCTCGACCAGGCGGCCGAGATCGACGGCTGCGGGGCGGTGCGCACGCTGGCCAGCGTCGTGCTGCCGAACTGCAGGCCCTTTCTCGCCACGGCGACCATCCTCTCGTTTCAGCACGACTGGAACAACTTTCTGGCGCCGCTGGTCTACCTGCAGAGCGAGAACAAGTACACGCTGGCCCTCGGCATGCGCTACCTGGCGGCCCTCGGCGGCGGCGACAGCATGGCCGGCCGGCCCGTGGATCACTACGTGATGGCCGCGACCCTCATCATCAGCCTGCCGATCATCGCCGTGTTCCTGACCTTCCAGCGCTACTTCGTGCGCGGCGTGGTCATGAGCGGCCTCAAGGGATAGGGCGGCCGCGTCGACTTCTGGAGGCCACAGTGGCAAAGCGACCGAACATCGTTCTCTGCATCTGCGACCAGCTGCGGGCGTTCGAAACGGGCTGCTACGGCAACCCGGTGGTCCGCACGCCCAGCATCGACCGGATCGCCCGCGAAGGCGTGCGCTTCGAGCACGGGATCTCCAGCTTTCCCGTGTGCATGGCGGCGCGCTCGGTGCTGATGTCGGGCCAGCACAACCGGACCTGCACCGGCGGGGTGGCCAACGTGTCCTACCCGGGCAAGCCGGGTGACTTTCCGCTGCCGGAGTATCCGGACGCGGGGCGGCCGCACCTGCCGTCAGAGACGCTGCCCGAACGCCTGCGCGCCGCCGGCTACCACACGGCCGTCATCGGCAAGTGGCACATCCACAGCTGGCCGCACGACATCGGATTCGAGCGCTGGCTGATCCCCCGCGTCCACCACTGCCACACCAGCCAGCTCTACACGGAGAACGGCGGCCCCGAGTTCGTGGCGCCGGGCTACAGCGTCGACTACGAGGCCGAGCGCGTGGAGCGGTTCCTCAAGGAGCGGGCAGGACGCGCGGCCGAGCCCTTCTTCCTCTACTTCAGCCTCTCCCCTCCCCATAACCCGCTGTCCGACGCTCCGGAGCGCTACCTCTCGATGTACCGGCCCGCCGAGATCCCGATCCGGCCCAATGTCGACCTTTCGTTATCTCTGCCGGACCAGGACTACTGGTACCGCGTCTACAGGTGGGACTACCGCTACTACGCGCTCGGCCTGCCGTACACGCTGGAGGTGCCTGCCGACTACGACCTGCGCCAGCTTATCGCCCACTACTACGGGCTCGTCACGTGGGTCGACGACGCGGTCGGGAGGATGCTGGCGGCGCTCGAGCGCAGCGGGCTTGCGGAGGACACGATCGTGGTGTTCACCTCGGATCACGGGGACAACCTGGGCAGCCACAACCTGGTGCAGAAGGGCGGGCCCAACGAAGAGGCGGTGCGCGTTCCTCTGGTCCTGCGCTGGCCCGGGCAGGTGCCCGCGGGCCGCGTGGTCAGCGACGCAGCGGTCGGCACCGTCGACCTGGCGCCGACGCTGCTGGGGCTCGCAGGCGTGGAGGCTCCGGCGCACTTCCAGGGCAAGTCCCTGGCGGATGCGGCGCGCGGACGGGGTGCACCGGGCGCGCCGTGGACGGTCATCGAGACCGGGCAGGGCGCGGGCGTGCGCACGAGCCGGCACCTCTACTTCGTCCCGTGGGGTCAGCAGAAGCCCCGGCTCGGGCCTCGGCCGCTGTTCTACTACGACCTCGAGGCCGACCCGTTCCAGATGCGCAACCTGGCGCCAGGGGCCGCGTCGTGGGGCGCCACGCGCGACGCCGACCAAGCGCGGCGGGCAATCGCGGCCGCCGGCGGCGTGCCCGACGACGGCGTGGCCGCCGGCCTCGACCGCGCGCTGCGCGAGTGGGACCGCCGCACAGCCTGGATGGGACGGACCTAAAGGGAACGCTGCGCGCC
>CAZKGO010000068.1:0-26327 GCA_964552235.1 uncultured Spirochaetales bacterium
TCTGGGCCCGCAAGATCCAGTCGATCGCCCAGACCGGCCTCGCCTACTGCCGCGACCCCTATGACCGCGAGCGCTACGAGGCGCTGCGCTGTCTCAGCGTGGAGATCCTCGAGCGACACACCGGAGTGGACAGCAGGCGCCTGACTGAGCTGTTCGCCTCGGGCAACGGCTACCCGACGCCCAAGGTCGACGTTCGCGTTGCCGTGGTGAGGGATCGGAGCATCCTTCTGGTTCGGGAAAAGACCGACGACGCGTGGTCGCTGCCCGGAGGCTGGGTGGACACCGACACTTCGCTGCGCGAAGCCGCGGTCAAGGAGGCGCGCGAGGAGGCGGGGGCGCAGGTCGTGCCGCAAAAGCTGATCGCTGTCCTGGACCGGCGCAAGCAGGACCTGGGGTTGTTCCCGCACGCGGTGATCACGGCGTACGTCGGCTGCTCGATGTCGGGCGAGCTCGCGTTCGACGAGAACACCGAGACCGCCGACGCGCGCTTCTTCGCAGTCGACGATCTGCCCCGGCTTTCGCCGCTGCGCACCAACCCCTCGCTGATCCTGATGTGCCATCGCTCGATGAGCGAAGGTTGGCCGCACACAGTTTTCGATTGAAGGTTGAAGGCTGCGGCGGCCTCACGGGCGCCCCGCGGCGAGCACCGTAAAGGCGCACTGAGCCCGCTGCCCCCCCTGGTCGACGACCGTGACTGTGTGCTCGCCAGGCTCAGGGGCAAGAGCTAACTGGTGAAGGCCGCTCGTCGTGGCGACGTACTCGTCGTCGAGGTGCCAGTGCACCTGCGCGCCGGCGTCGCGGTGCGCGGCCTGAAAGACGGCCCGCCCGCGGACGCCGGCGAGCTCGCGGGGCACGTAGATGCGGCTGCCCTGCGTCGGGTAGATGAGCGACAGCGCGGGGCGCGCCTGCTCGCCGGCCGCGCAATCGGGGCGGGCGGGCGGCAGCGGCCTGTAATCGGAGTGGTGCCTGCGGAAGTAGTACTCCATGGCCGCGGGCAGGGCGAACCAGGGACGGGTCTCGATGGCCGCGACCGGCTCGCAGGCCGAGCTCACCTGCCAGCGCCGGCTGCGGTCGAGATGCACGAGCCTGCAGTAGGGGCACGGCGGCCCCGCGGGCGCCCCGCGCGGAGCCCGCTCCCGCGTCGTGGCCTCGCAGTGCGGGCCCGCGCGGAAGCCACTCCTGGCGCACACGGTCACCTCGACGAGGTCGAAGTCGGGCGGCTCGAACCATCCGTCGCGGGGGAGGCTGTCGAAGAGCTCGAAGAGGATCGGCGCCGCGGCCTCGCTGCCGCGCAGCCCGGGCCGGCCCTCGCCGTCTGCGTTGCCTGCCCAAACACCCACTGCAAAGCGCGGGGTCACGCCGATCGCCCAGGCGTCGCGGAACCCGAAGCTGGTGCCGGTCTTCCAGGCGATGCGGCGGCCCGAGGACAGCTCGCGCCACCCGCTCTCGTCGTCGGGCCTCTCGACCTCGACCATCGCCTGCAGCGTGAGCCAGGCGGCACCGGGCCCGATCGGCGAGCGGCGGCTCGTCGCCGCCACGGGAACGCCCGCGGCAGCCGCGCCGTACCCGCGGCCGGAGGCGGCGCGCGCGAGCGCGGCGTAGATCGAGGTGAGCTCGCCCAGCGTGCCCTCGGCGCCGCCGAGGACGAGCGACAGGCCGTAGTCGCGCGCCGGCCTGTGCAGGGTGCTCATGCCGAGGGCCTTGAGGGTCGCGGCGAAGCGGTCGACGCCGTGCTCGGCGAGCATGCGCACCGCCGGCACGTTGAGCGAGCGCGCGAGCGCGCGCCGCGCGGCAACGGCGCCTTCGTAGCCGAGGGACATGTTCTGGGGAAAGAAGCCCCCGTAACGGGTGGGCACGTCGGCCACCAGCTGCCCGGGGAGGATCTCGCCGGCCTCGAGCATCGAGGCGTAGAGCAGCGGCTTGAGGATGCTTCCGGTGCTGCGCGCGGCGCCGATGACGTCGACCCTGCTGCCCGGGCCGTCGCCGACGTTGCCGACGTAGGCCAGGGGCTCGCCGGTTTCCACGTCGAGCAGCAGCGCGGCCGCGTTGCCGATGCCTGCGCGGGCGAGCTCGCGGCCGTGGCGCTCGACGATGGCGGCTGCGCGCCGCTGCAGCCCGGCGTCGATGCTTGAGCGGGCGAGCCCGCGCGAGTGGGCGAGCAGGTGCGGGGCGAGCGAAGGCAGCGGCAGCGGCTCGGGCGGCAGCGGCTCGGCGCGGGCAAGCCTGCAGGCCTCGGCGTCGAGGGCGCCGCGCTCGCGCAGGGCCTCCAGCAGCCGGTCGCGCTTGGCGGCGAGGGCCTCGCGGTTGCGCCCCGGGTGCATCAGCCCAGGGTTGTTCGGCAGCACGGCCAGCAGCGCGCTCTCGGCCCACGAGAGGCTTTCCGGCGGCCGGCCGAACCAGCGCCAGGCAGCGGCGTCGAGGCCGACCACGTTGCCCCCGAAAGGCGCATGCGACGCGAACAGGGCAAGGATCGCCTCCTTGCCCTCGCGCATCTCCAGGCGCAGGGCCAGGAGCATCTCGACGAGCTTCTCGCCGATGCTCCGCCGCCGCGGGGCACGCGCGAGGCGGATCACCTGCATCGTGAGGGTGCTCGCGCCGCTGACCACCCGGCCTGCCCGCCGGTTCTGGCCGATCGCCCGCGCCACGGCCAGCGGGTCGACGCCCGCGTGGCGGTAGAAGCGCCTGTCCTCGAACTCCACGACGGCGCGGCGGAACTTGTCCGGGACATCGGCTCGGGGCGGAAAGCGCCACTGGCCGTCGGAGGCGATCGTGGCGCCGAGCAGCTCGCCTCCGCGCGCCAGCAGCACGGTGGAGTAGACCGGCGCAAAGAGCTCGCGCGGGAGCGCGGCGGCAAAGGCGACCGCCGCGGCGACGGCGATGCCGGCCGCTAGGGCGCGGGGGGCACGACGCGGATCCATCGTCCCGAGGTCCTCGCATTCACCGTCGGGTCGTACATCGCTTCGACCTTGATCAGGGGGAGGTAGAACGAGCCGATGTACGAAGCGTTCAAGCGCACCCGGAACACCTTACGCTCGCCCGCCTTGAGGCCGAAGTAGGTGAGCACCCGGTCGTCGCGCACGTCCTGGTGGTCGACGCCCGGGGCGGCCCGCGCCTCGTTCTCCGCCAGGAGCGCGGGATGGATCTCCCATCCCGAAGGCACGAGATGGGTCAGGGCAAGCTGCCGGTAGTCGGTCGTGCCGGGGTTCCTGACCTCGATCTCGGCGAGGATGTCCTGCCCCTGCTCAAAGGTGTCACCGTCTGCCGCGCCTGCGGCGGCAACGTGGCGCACTGCGAGCGTGAGCCCCTGGGAGGCAGGCTTCTCGTCCCCCGGCGCGGGCAGCCCTTCGCTGACCAGGCGCGCGTACAGCCTCGCGTCGCCGATGCCCCGCACCTCCAGCCTGCGCTCCGTGCCGGGCCCCGGGTCCAGCGGAATCTGGGCGATCGGTGCGCGCGACGCGACGATCCGCTCGCTTTCGCCCGCCCACCGGTAGGCAAACTCGGTCGCCTGCCCCTGGCCCGTGCCCCCGGCAAAGCGCGCCACGGCTAACAGGGCGTAGGCGGTGGTCTGGGTCGACAGCGGCTTGCCGTCGCTGAGCGCCTGCGAGATGTCGGCCAGCAGCGCCTCGGCCGGCGCCGTGCGGCCCATGACGGCCGCGGCATCGAGGACCATCGCCTTGTCGCGGATCTCCGACCCGTAGGTGCCGCCGTGCTCGCGGTAGACGGCGATCGGGCCCACGCGGTCGCCGGCCAGCCGCTGGGCCACGTCGGCCTGGCCCGCCAGGTGGTAGGAGGCGGCCAGCAGCCAGCGCCCCGGCTCGTTGAGTGCGCGCGCCTCGCGCAGGCGGTTCATGGCGCCCAGCGCCGGCTGGCCGGCGAGGGCCAGCGTGTAGAGCCGGTAGGCCTGCTGCAGGGCCTCGCGGCCGGCATGGGCCGGGTCGCCCCCGCTCCATGAGAGCGCCCGGTCGGCCTGGTGCTCCTTCCACTTGACCAGCAGCCCCGGGGGCAGGGCATAGGCCCGGCTCTCGGCCTCGACGAGAAAGTGGCCGGCGTAGCTCGTGGCCCAGGGGTCGGGCTCGGGGTCGCCGAGCCAGAAGGCAAAGCCGCCGCTCTGGGTCTGGTAGCGGGCGATGCGCTCGATGGCCGCCGTAACGTTGGCCTGGACCTCGCGCCCGCGCTCGGGGCCGAGGTCGACGAGCCGGTCGAGGAACAACTGGGCAAAGGCCGTCGATGTCGTCTGCTCGACGCAGCCGTGGGGGTAGGTGATCAGGTATCGCAGCCTGCGCGCGAGATCCAGCGGCGGGATGCGCGAGACCTCCAGGGTCATGCGGTTGGTGCCCGGCAGGCCGACGGGGCGCGCGTCCGCGGTCCAGCGGCCGCCGGGCCGCACCTCGCCGCGCCAGACATCGGTGACCGGCTCGCTCGGCACCCGCACGTCGATCTCGATGGTGTGGGCGGCCCTCTCGGGGCCGCTGGAGGCGCGCACCGTGATGCGGCCTCGCCCGGGCGCCTTGGCCGCCCTCAAGCGAAAGGCGACGAGCTGGTCGCCGGGCTCGGCAAAGCGCAGCCCCCGCCCGGCCTCGCCGAGCGGCGCGAGGGCGCCCTGCGCGTCCAGCTCGACGGTGACGTCGCGCACCCGCGGCTCGAGGGCGAAGACCGAAACGGGCAGCGCCACCTCTTCGCCGATGCTCAGCACGCGCGGCAGGTCGGCGAGCACCATCAGCGGCTTGCGCACGGCCACTTCGCGCTCGGCGTGCCCGTAGGCGCCGTCGCGCGTGGCTGCCACGCACATGATGCGCACGGCCCCGACGTACTGGGGGATCGGAATGGCGTGGCTCTTTCTCTCGCCCTTGGCCAGCTCAAAGGGCCCGAGAAAGCGCACCATCGGCGGGAACCGGTCGGCCTTGCGCCGCCCTCCCGCCTCCAGCTCTTCACTGCCGCCCACGGCGAGCATCTGCTCGAGGGTGCCGCCCCAGGCCGCTGCCACCAGGTCGTAGAGGTCCCACGTGCTCACTGCGGTGGCCGCCTTGCTGTAGAAGTGGGCCCAGGGGTCGGGGGTGCGGAAGCGCGTGAGGCCGAGCAGGCCTTCGTCCACGACGGCCAGGGTGTAGGCCATGGCCCGGCCGCCGGCCTCCGAGACGCTGATCGTCGCCGTCTCCTCCGGACGCAGCACTTCGGGCGCCGAGACGACGGGCCGCAGGCGCGTCGCGGGGTCTTCCACCGGAATCGGGAGGATCCCGTAGAGGCGGATCGGCAGGTCGTTGGCTGTCTGCATGTGCGGCTGCAGCAGGCTCACGTGGGCATAGGCGTTAGGCGCCATCGCCGCGGTCACGTCGAACGCGTAGCGGCTGCTCCCGGCCTGCGTCTCGACCCAGTCGGTCGACACGAGGCGGCCGCCGGCCTCGATGCTCACCAGCAGCCGGCCCCCCGCCGAGGTCGGAATCGTGAGCGTCGCCTTGTCGCCGACCTGGTAGGCGCTCTTGTCCGCGGCGAACGAGAGAATCGGGGCGCCGCCGGGACCTTGATCCTGACCTCTTCCAGCCCAGCCTGGCCAGTCGATGTAGACCAGCCGGCCTGTGGCGTGCCCTCCCTCCTCGTCGGTGACCCGCACCAGGTAGCGGCCCCAGGCCGGCTGCTTGACCTCGAGGTCCCACGCGGCGACTCCGTCCTTGACGGGGACGACGTCGCTGGAAAGCGGCCGGAACTCCGAGGTGCCGATGTAGCTGGCCAAATCCTCGTCGCCCTTGTCCCACCACCAGCGCCAGCGCACCTTGTAGAGCTCGACGCGCACCGTGCCGTCGCCCGCCGGGTTGCCCTGCGGATCCACGAGCACGATGTCGCCGCGGTGGCGCGTGTCGGTGGGCAGCATGCCGCGCACCGCGTCGCCGCGCGGCAGGCGCAGGCCGACGTAGCGGCGGTAGGGGTGAAAGGGCACCGTGATGCTGTCGCTGCTCGCGGCGCCGCCCGGCTCGAAGACGCGCGTGGAAAAGGCGGCGGCGAGCATTCCCGGTGACTCGCCGGAGGCGAGAATGTCGGCGGCAAAGCGGGCGCCGCCCTGGGCATCGAGGACGCCCTTGAACACCGACTGGGTCTCGGTCTTGTAGACCCGCACGGGGTCGTCAAAGGTGTAGTCGGCGAAGCGGGCAAAGCGCGTCGGCTGCGGCCGCAGGCTCACTTCGACCTCGGCCTTGAGGCCGCGGGCCGGGGCGCCGTGCAGCCAGCTCGAGCTCAACTCGGCCTCGACCGGGCCCGGCTCCAGCGCGGCCGCGCCGCCAAAGTCGAGGGCGATCCGCAGGCGGTTGGGCCGGATCGTCTCGATGCGCACGCTCCGCTCGAAGACGGCGCCGCCCACCGTGACCGCCGCGCGCCAGTAGCCCGTCGGGGCGTCGGCCGCCGTGGCGAGCGGAAAGCTGTAGAAGCCGCCCACCCCCGCGGTGCGGGTGGCGCTGTGGACCAGCCGGCCCTGGGGGTCGAAGAATCGCAGGGAGACGGGGTGGTCGGCAGGCAGGCGGCCCTCGGGGTCAGCCAGGAGAAAGGTAAGATGAATCGGGTCGCCGGGTCGCCAGACGCCCCGCTCGCCGTAGAGAAAGCCCCTGAGCCCGCTGGGCGCCTCGGCACCACCCACGTCAAAGGAGCCGAGCGGAAGGGCCGAGCCGCGGTCGAGCTTGAGCCAGGCGGCCTGGCCGTCTTTTTCCGCGACGACGACGAACGGCTGCCGGTCGGCCACGTCCACACGGGCCAGCCCCTTCGAATCCGTGGTCGCGCCGGCGATCTGCTGCTGCTGAAAGTCGAGCACCCGCAGCTTGACGCCCGCCATCGGCTCGGCCGTCTTGAGGTTGGCCGCGGCCATGACCAGCGAGGCATCGCGGCCGCCGCGTGCCGTGAGCCCGATGTCCGACACGAGCACGTTGCGCACCGCCGCGATGTCGTGGTCCCAGAAGTCCATGTAGAAGCCGGGCGCGCAGGGGTTCTTGCGGTCTCGGTAGAGGGCCTCGCGCTGCTCGTCGCTGCCGTCCCACACGGTCCAGAAGCTGCGCTCTCCGTCGTCGTCGCCCGAGCCGCTGGAATAGATGGCCCCGAGCGTCAGCGCGTCGTCCGCCGAAAGCTCACCGCAGGGGTAGGCGATCTGGTCGCGGCGAAAGCTCACTCGCAGGCGATACAGGCCCCGCGGGTGGGCTGCGACGAGCTGCGAGAGGTCGAGGCCGCTGCGGATCCAGGAGTTGCGCCGGTCCGGCGACCAGTCGATGGGGATCGCCTTGTTCCAGACGACGCGGCCGACGCGCCGCAGCTCGCTCTGGCTGTCCAGGGAGTTGACCTGGAGGAACTGGACGATGTTGCTCTCGTAGATCCGCATCGCCTCCACGACGATGCCCCGCAGGTTGACGGTCTCGACGGGGATGAGCAGCCCCTGCGACGTCGGCAGGATCGTGCCGCTGCCGGGCAGGCGCACAGCAGGGGCGAGCGTGCCGAAGGTCACCCTCGTCGACGCGCCCTGCTCGAGGCTGGAGCCGGCTGAGTTGAGGATTCCCCGCTCCACGTTGAGTGCGATGTCCATCGGAAAGCGCGTGGCGGCATAGACGCGCACGGTGTTGTTCTGGATCGTGAAGCGCAGCTCCTTGACGTCGGGCGACCAGATGAGGCCCGCCAGGTTCTGGGCGGGGCGCAGCGGGTCGCTGAAGCGCACGAGGACATAGTCCTCGCCCGACTGCACGGCGCGGATCTCGAGCACCTTGAAGGCTTCGATCGCCGGCACCTCGACGACGCGGATGCCGCTCTTTCTGACGTCGAGGCTGCGGCCGTCCCACTTGAGCTCGACCTGATCGGGTTCGGCCTGGCGTGCGATGCCCCGCACGACAAACGGGTGGGTGAGGCCGTCGGGTCCATGCTCCCATTCGATCGAGAGCGCGGCCGAGGGGGCGCCTTTCTGCGCGGCGGAAAGCGCCTTTTCCACGGCCGCGGCCTCGGCGACATCGCTCGTCGTGAGCGTCCCCTTGAGGACCTGCGCGGCCAGGTCCGTGGCGCTGGCCGACTCCAGGCCCTCGATCTCCACGCTGAGGGTCTGCTCCATGGCAGAGAAGCGGAAGTGGAAGTCGGCGATCCCCGGCAAGCGCAGGGTTGCCGCGTAGCTCTGGCCTGGGGCGAGGCCGGTCTCGGGCCTGTACTCCAGCAGGTCCGGCGCGGACCACACGGCACGGCCCTTGATGCGCGGCTCGAAGGAGAAGGGTGAGGGCGCCGCCTCCTGGCCCGCGAGGGCGGCGTCGACCTGCGGCTCGGCAAAGCGGACGCAGATCACGCTGCGGCTCGAGACGACCCCCGAGGTGTAGGCGCTGATCACCGCCGGGTCGGGTGCGCTCACCGGAGGCGGCTCCTTGTTGCACGAGGCCAGCGCTGCGATGGCGGCAAGGGCCAGAACTGCTGCTCGTTTCACGGCTCACCCCCGGCTCGATGATAGTGCGGGGGCGCGGAGGTGACAACACGCGCGGCGACCGCATATACTGCACACCGATGCTGGAACAGCGCGTTCTCGATGACCTGCTAGGCATGATGTACGAGCGGGTCGCCGCGAGCCTCGAGCAGGGGTGGGGCGGGCCCTTTGCCGCCGCGGTGGCGCGCCAAGGGGTCCTGCTCGGGGTGGGCACCAACACCGTGCTGCGCGACCGCGACGCCTCGCGCCACGGCGAGATCAACGCCCTGGCCGCCGCTGGAGCTGCCGTCGGCACGGTGCCGATGACGGACGTCGAGCTGCTGACCAGCCACTTTCCCTGCCTGATGTGCTACCACGCCCTCAAGTGGGCGGGCGTGCGGCGCTTCTACTACGTGTTCGACTACGAGGAGACCGAGCGCCTGTTCGGCTTTCGCGGCGACGCGGCGATGCTGGCTGACCTCGGGCTCGCCGCGGACGCGTTGCTGCGCGACCCGTCGCTGGAAGCCGTGCGGGTCGGCGGCGAGGTGGTCGAGCGCCTCTACCGCGGCGAGCTGGTCTCCCGCTGGAATCGCGAGTTCAGGGAGCGCCTGGGCGCCTACGACATCGGCGGCGGCACATGAAGATCTGCGTCTTCTGCTCGTCGAGCGACGCGGTCGACGAGCGATACCGGGCTGCGGCCCAGGAGTTCGGCCGGGAGCTGGCCGCAGCGGGCCACGGCCTGGTCTACGGCGGCTCCAACGTCGGCCTCATGCACGCGGTGGCGCGGGCCGCCCTCGACGGAGGGGCCGAGGTGATCGGCGTGATGCCGGAGTTCATGCGTCGCCGCGACCTGGCCATCGGCGGGGCGGCCCGCATGGTGTTCACGGCCGGCATGCGCGAGCGCAAGGCCGAGATGGAGCGGCTGGCCGACGCCTTTGTGGCGCTGCCGGGCGGGTTCGGCACCCTCGAGGAGATCCTCGAGGCCCTCACGCTGCGAGCCCTCGGGCGGCACCAGAAGCCGGTGGTGTTCTTGAGCCTCGACGGCTTCTACGACCCGCTGATCGCCCTGTTCGAGCGCTTCTACGAGCAGCGCTTCGCGGAGCCGGGCACGCGCGCGCTCTACCGCTTTGCAGCCTCGACCCGCGAGGTGCTCGACTACCTCGCGTCCTACACGCCCGCGCCGACTCCCGACAAGCGGCTCGCAAGCCGCGGGTGAGGCGAGGCGGCGCGGAGCGCCGGCCGCGACCTTCGTCCTGTCGACCTCCTCGATTGACGCGCCGAGAGCACTCGCTCTATAAAGGCCCTGCGCCCGCTGCCCCGCGGGCGGGGGGAACAATGGCGAAAACCTACAGGATCGCAGTCGTAGCCGGAGACGGGACCGGCCCCGAGGTCATGCGCGAAGGCGTCAAGGTGCTGCAGGCGGCCGCGAAGTCCTTCGGCTTCAAGGTCGAGCTTGCGAACTTCGACTTCGGCGGCGAGCGCTACCTGCGCACCGGCGAGGTGCTGCCGGACAACGCCGTCTCGGAGCTGCGCAAGTCAGACGCCATCTACCTGGGCGCCATCGGCCATCCCGACGTCAAGCCGGGTATCCTGGAAAAGGGGATCCTGCTGCGGCTGCGCTTCGAGCTCGACCAGTACATCAACCTTCGCCCCGTCAAGCTGTACCCCGGAGTCGAGACCCCCCTCAAGGACAAGGGGCCGGAGCACATCGACTACGTGGTCGTGCGCGAGAACAGCGGCGATGTCTACACCGGCGTCGGCGGCGTCTCGATGAAAGGCACGCCCGACGAGGTGGCGGTGCAGAACATGATCTACACCTACCATCAGGTCGAGCGCTGCCTGCGCTACGCCTTCGAGTACACCCGCAAGCGCAACAAAAAGAAGACCCTCGCGCTGTGCGGAAAGACCAACGTGCTCACCTACGTCTACGACCTTTGGGAGCGCGTGTTCCACAAGATGGGGCAGGACGAGTTCCCCGACATCAAGCGCGAGTACTACCACGTCGACGCCACGACCATGTGGATGATCAAGAACCCCGAGTGGTTCGACGTGATCGTCACCGGCAACATGTTCGGCGACATCATCACCGACCTGGCGGCGATGACGCAGGGCGGCATGGGGATCGCGGCCGGCGGCAACATCAACCCCAAGGGCGTGAGCATGTTCGAGCCGATCGGCGGTTCGGCGCCCAAGTACACGGGCCAGAACATCATCAACCCGCTGGCCTGCATCGCCGCGGGCGGCATGATGCTCGAGACTCTCGGCGAGGCCAAGGCCGCCGAGCGGATCGAGAAGGCGATCATGGACGTGACCGGCACCAAGCTCAAGAGTCTGGCCGCCGGCAAGATGGGCTACTCGACGACCCAGGTCGGCGACCTGGTGGCTGAGAGAGTATAGGTCCATGGACGGACCTACCCGTGGGCGACAGGATGTCGGAGCCCACGGGTCCCCGAAGTCCCCACGCCGCGGTCCGGCCGCGCTCTGCCTGCTCGTCGCGCTGCTGGCGGGCGCCGCTGCAGCGGCAGGAGTGTTCGCGCGGGGCGACGGTGAGGCGACCGAAGCGGTGAGCGTGCGCGGCGAGCGCTTCCCGATGGCAGCGAGCGGCGTCTACCGCTACAACTCCCTGCGCATGGTGGCCGAGGGCGTCGGCTGGGACGCCTTTACCCTGTTCGTGGCCGTGCCGGCGATGCTCGTGACTGTCCCCTTTGTGGCGCGCGGCTCGTTGCGGGGCCGGCTGTTCGCCGTGGGGCTGCTCGGCTACTTCTTCTACCAGTACCTGATGTACGCGGTGGCGTGGGCGTTCGGGCCGCTGTTCCTGCTGTTCGTGGCGATCTACGCCGCGAGCCTCGCCGGCGTCGTCTGGCTCGCCTCGAGCATCGGGATCGCCGGGCTGGCCGGCCGGTTTTCCGACGGCTTTCCGCGCAAGGGCATGGCCGTGCTCAGTCTCGTGCTGTCCGCCGTGCTCGTGCTCATGTGGCTGGAGCGCATCCGTGCGGCGCTTGGCGGCGCCGTCGAGGTCCTGCAGGGCCAGACGACGCTCGTCGTGCAGGCCCTCGACCTGGGCCTCATCGTGCCGCTCGCGGTGTTCACCGCCGTGGCCGCGATGAGACAACGGCCCGTCGGCTACCTGCTGTGCACGACCGTGGCCGTCAAGGCGTTCGCCATGGCGGCCGCCATCTGCGCCATGCTCGTCAGCGCCTGGGCGGTCGAGGGCCGGCTCGAGATCGCGCCGTTCGCGCTCTTTGCTGCAGCCGCTGCCGCCTCGCTCGTCCTCGGCATCCGCATGTACCGCAGCGTGGCGCCGGAGCGCTGACCCGCGCGAGCGAGCCCGCGGGCTCGCCTCAGCGGTAGTCCACGGCCCACGTCCCCTCACCGCCGCCGGGATGCTTCCAGATCTCGACGAATCGCGGCGGCGCCCCGTGCTCGGCGAGGTGCGCGAGAAACAGCTCGTGCAGCCGCCGCACCTCCGCCTGGTGATCGGCTGCCACGTCCTGGCGCGCCAGCGGATCCTCGTCGAGCCTGTACAGCTCGGCCCTGCCATGAGCGCCCACCGGTGCGTAGCCCCACTGCTCTGTTACCAGAAACGGCGTGGAGGCCCGGCGCGGAACCGCCGATCCTTGGGGCGCGAGAAAG
Source organism: uncultured Spirochaetales bacterium (assembly GCA_964552235.1). Lineage (GTDB taxonomy): Bacteria > Spirochaetota > Spirochaetia > SZUA-6 > CAVTHK01 > CAVTHK01. Next base: position 12,035 of record CAZKGO010000068.1, read on the forward strand.
CAGCCGGTGACCGCGTACTCCCTGTGCCGCCCTTTGCCTTGCAGCAGCGGCGCCGCGAACGAGCGGCCCTCGTAGGGCTCGGGCGGGCTCACCGAGACGCCGGCCAGCTCGCACACCGTCGGCATCAGGTCGTGGGGCTGCACGAGCAGCGAGCGCGAGGCGCCCCGCGGCACCGCGCCGCCTGCGAGCAGCAGCAGCTCGTGGCTCACCTCCGGGTAGACCGGCCAGAACCGCGGATCCCGCTCGTTGCTGATGTTGCTCTTGCCCGTGCGGCCGTGCTCGCCGAGCGACATGCCGTGGTCGGAGTGGACGACGACGATGCTGTCGTCCCACATCTGCAGGTCGTCGATCTTCTGCAGCACCCTGCCGAGCCAGCGATCCACCAGCTCGGCCTCGGCCGCGTAGTGGGCCCACAGGTTGCGCAGCTCCTCGGGGGTGTAGTCGTCGGCCGGGCCGTAGTTGGGGTGGATCATCGGGATGCCGCGGTAGTCGGGGTCGTAGCGCTTCACCATGTACTCCGGCGGGTCCCACGGCTCATGGGGATCGAAGAAATCGACCCACAGAAAGAAGGGCCCGGCCGTCGAGTTCTCCTCGAGCCAGCGCACCGCGGTCTCGGCCGTGCGCGCCGGGAACTTCTGCGTCTCGTAGCGGGAGTAGCGGTTGATCCAGCGGTGGCTCGAGGGCAGGGTCCGGTCGCGATACCGGGGATGGGGCCTGGTCTTGGCGTCGGGGATCACCACATCGATCGGGTCGTCGAGGTGCAGCAGGTCCTTGTCGCCTTCTTGGTTGCGGTGCTGGAACGCGCCGTGGAACTTCTCGTTGAAGTGGTTGCGGAACAGGTGCGGGCAGTCGCAGATCAGCTGCGTGCTGTAGCCTGAGGCTCCCAGCTCGGCCGCGATGTGGTTCGGCTGGCTCACCTCGATCGGCTGCCATCCGTAGTGCGGCCACCCGAGCATCCCCGTCGCCAGGTCGGTCCTGTGGGGAATCGTGGGGAAGCTGCCCATCCAGCTTCCGTGGATCTCGGTGGCCCGCTCCCGGGCAAAGCGATCGAGCTGCGGGGTGCGCACCGGCCGCTGGGCGCGGTCGCCCAGGTTGTCCCAGCGGAAGGTGTCGGTGACCAGCAGGATGATGTTCTTCACGCGAGTGCCTCCTGCGCCGAGCATGGCGCGAAACCGGCGCGGCGGCAAGCGCTCGCCTGGCGCCAGGCGGGCCCCGCCGCGACGGCGTCGTCGCCACGCGCCGCTGTGGCGCGCCGCCGGTCGCGGCGTCCGTGCTCCCGACCCGCCCCCGTGACGAGCCGCCCCCGAGTTGGATATGTTGGGGCAACAGGCCGGCTCGGGCCTGCACGGCCGCGGCCGGGGAGGCAGGGTTCGCAGATGCCCGTCTACATGTATCGATGCGCGCAGTGCGGCGCCCTTTTTGAAGAGCTGTTCCTGTCGTTCGAGGCGGCGGGGTCGGCGCAGACGCGCTGCCCCAAGTGCGGCGGCCCCGGTGTCCGCACCTACACCGGCAACACTTTCCACACCGCCGGCGTCTCGGTGGATTCACTGCTGCTCGAAGACAGCGAGCCGTACCGGAGGATGCACTACCACGAGCGGCGCGGCGAGTGGGAGCAGGCGGCCAAGGCCGCCGAAGGGGTGAGCGAGTTCGCCCGCGGCAAGTTCATCCAGAAGGCCGAGCAGAAGGAACCGCCGCCGTCCAAGGGTTGAGCGGCGGTCGGCTCTACGCGGCTCCTGCCGCTTTCCTCGCCGCCAGGGAGCCGAGGAGGCCGCGCACCGTGATGGCGACAAAGACGATCGCCCCGCCGAGGGCTGCCCAGCGGCCCGGCGACTCGCCGATGAGCAGGTACACCCACAGCGGGTTGAGGATCGGCTCCACGCCCTTGATGAGCACCGCTTCGACCGCGGTGACCCTGCGGATCGCCCTGGTGTAGATCACGTAGGGCAGGCCGAGCTGGAACAGGCCCATCAGCAGGATGGCGGGCCACGCTTGGGCGTTCGGCCACCAGCGCAGGGCGAACGGAAGGCCGACGACCGCTGTCAGGGCGTTGCCGAGGACGATCGACTCCATCGGCGAGCCGCTCTTCTGCTTGCGCAGAAAGATCAGCATCAGGGCAAAACTGAGGCCGCTGCCGATCGCCACGAGGTTGCCGGTGAGCCCTGCCAGGCTGAGGCGGTCGAAAAAGAACAGGGCCAGTCCCGCCAGCACCACGGCGATGGCCAGCCAGTCGAGCACGGCCGTCCGCTCCTGCAGCAGCCAGCCTCCCGCAAGGGCGACGTAGATCGGCGAGGTGTACTGCAGAAGGATCGCGTTGGCCGCGGTCGTCAGCCTCGTGGCGATCACAAAGGAGATGACCGTCGCGGAGTAGGCGACGGCTGCGCCGACCTGGGCGAACGACCACGTAAAGCGGGGCTTGCGCAGGAACAGCAGCAGTATGGGAATGGCGATGAGGCTGCGCAGCCCGCAGATCGCCATCGGATGAGCGGTCACCCACTTGACCAGGATTCCGCCGCTGCTCCAGAGCACCGTGGCCGCGGCCACGCCAAAGAGCGAGCGCGGCCGGCCCGAGTCCCGCCCGGCGCCTGCGCCGGCGCTCACGCCCCGTCCCCTGGGCTCCTGTACCCCATGCGGCGGGAGATCTCGAGGGCCATCCTGGCGACGTGTTCCCCCAGCCTGGCGACCTTGGGCCTGGGGATCATCGAGACCGACCCGGACGTGCTGACCGCCGCGATGACGTGGCTGCGGTAGTCGCGGATCGCGGCCCCGATGCAGCGCACCCCCGGCTCGTACTCTTCGTCGTCGACGCTCCAGCCGCGCGTGCGGATCCTGGCCATGTCTTCGAGCAGGCGCTCGACGCTGGTGAGCGTGGCCGGCGTGTAGCGGGTGAGCTTGCGGCCCGCGTACAGCTGCCTGATCTCCGCATCGCTCTTTCCGGCCAGCATCGCTTTCCCCAGGGCGGTGCAGTGGAGCGGAGCCCGCCTGCCGATGATAGAGTACTTTCTCAGGCTGTTGAAGGTCTCCATCTTGTCGATGTAGATCACCTCATCGTCCTGGAGAATGCCGAGGAACACCGTGTTGCCGGTCAGGCCCGTGAGCTCCCTCAGCAGGGGCTGGGCCTCGGTCTTGAGCTCGAGGTTGTTCAGGTAGAGGCTGCTGAGCTCGATGAACTCCAGGCCCAGCTTGTAGTTGCCCTGGTCGGTCCTGCCGATGTACCCGCGCGACTTCAGCGCCTGCAGCAGGCGGTGCACGGTGCTCTTGTGCAGGTCGAGCCGCTGGCCGATCTCGGTGAGGCTCAAGCCCTGCTGCTGCTTGGACAGCAACTCGAGGATGTCGAAGGCGCGATCAAGAGACTGGACGCCCATCGCTCTGGACGATACCGCTTTCTCGGCCACGGTTCAATCGGCCCGCGGAGGCTTCGCTCGGCTGGCAGCCTCCGTCGCCGCCGCTATCGCAGGCGGTCCATGGCCACGCCGTCCATGTCGGAGAACGTCTGGTTCTCGCCGGCCATTCCCCAGATGAATGTGTAGTTGGACGTGCCGACCCCCGAGTGAATCGACCAGCTCGGAGACAGCACCGCCTCCTCGTTGCGCACCACCAGGTGCCGTGTCTCCTCCGGCGGCCCCATCAGGTGGAACACGACGCCGTCCTTGGGCATGTCGAAGTAGAGGTAGACCTCGATGCGCCGCGAATGGGTGTGGGTCGGCATGGTGTTCCAGACGTTCTTCGGCTCCAGGATGGTCATCCCCATGACGAGCTGGCAGCTGGCGACGCCGTCGGGGTGGATGTACTTGTAGATCGTGCGGCGGTTGCTCTGCTCATCGGATCCCAGCCGGGTCGGCTCCGACTGCCGGATCGAAATGTGAGTCGTGGGAAGGGCTCGGTGCGCCGGCGCGCTCAGCATGTAGAACCTGGCCGGCTGCTTGCTGCCCGCGCTGGCCAGCGAGATGCTGCGAGAGCCCATGCCGACGTACAGGCAGTCGCGCGGCTCCAGGCGGAACTCCTTTCCGTCCACGGACACCACGCCCGGCCCCCCGATGTTGATCATGCCCAGCTCGCGGCGCTCCAGCAGATAGTCGCACCCGATCACGGACCGGTCGACCTTGAGCTCCAGCGGCCGATCCGGGACGGCGGCGCCGACGATGACCCGGTCGTAGTCGCTGTAGACCAGGTTGAGCTTGCCGGTTTCGAAGAGCCGCTCGATCAGAAAGTGCCTGCGCAGGTCATCGGTGTCCAGGCGCCTGGCCTGCTCCGAGTGCACCGCCTGCCGGGTCTCCATGTCGCGCACCTCCCTTTCATCCATCTTCCTATTTCATGAGCAGCGAAGGCAGCCACATGCTCAGGGCAGGAATCAGCGAAATCATCGCCAGCGTGATGATGTTGGCCACCAGAAAGGGCACCGCGCCCCTGAAGATCCTGCCGATTCCCAGCCCCGATATGGTCGACGCCACGTTCAGGCACATGCCGACGGGAGGCGTCACCAGCCCCACCGCCAGGCCGCAGATCATGATCGCGCCGAACTGGACCGCCGAGACCCCGAGACTCTGAACCACAGGCAGGAACACCGGCGTCAGCAGCAGGATCGCCGGGCTCACGTCCACGAACGTGCCGGTGAGCAGTACGATCACATCGATGACGGTGAGAACGAGCACGGCGGGAAGGTTCAGTCCCGTCACGAAGGCGGACACCGCCTCCGGGATGCGCTCGAGGGCCAGGATCCAGACGTAGAGCTGCGAGACGGCGATGATCACCATGACCGTGGCGCTGGTCAGCACCGCGGAGCTGAGCGTGGGCCACAGGTCCTTGACCTTGAGGCCCTTGATCACGAAGAGCCCCACGATCAACGCGTACACGACGCCGATGGCCGCCGACTCCGTCGCCGTGGTGATTCCCAGGACCACCGAGCCGACGACGATGACCGGCATCACGATCGCCAGCAGCGATTGGCGGATCCTCTGGAGCTTTTCCCGGCCGCTGAAGCGGACCTCCTCCCGCGGATGCTTTTTCCAGTAGGAAAGCCCGATGGTGATCCCGAGCATGATGAACCCGATCATGAAGCCCGGGATGGCGCTGCCGAGGAACAGCTTGCCGACCGACTCCTCCGCCACGAGGGCGTAGACCACCATCGGCACGCTCGGCGGGATGATCATGCCCATCGTCGAGGAGGCCACCGTGACGCCGCAGGTGAACTCCTCGTCGTATCCGCGATCCTTCATGGCGGGAATCAGGACCGCGCCGATCGAGGCGGTGTCGGAGACCGACGAGCCGGAGATGCCGCCGAAGATCATGCTGGCCAGCACGTTCACCGCTCCCAGCCCGCCGCGCAGCCGGCCTACGAACAGCAGGCTGAAGTCGATCAGGCGGCTGGTGATGCCGCCCGCATTCATCAGCAGCCCCATGGTGACGAACAGGGGCAGGGCGATCATGGCGTAGGAGTTCATGCCCGCAAAGAAGCGCTGCGGCAGAACCGGCAGCAGCTCCGGATGCACGAGGAGGAAGTAGCAGAACGACGACAGGCCGAGCGAGTAGGCGATGGGAATCCCGAGCACGAGGAACAGGGCCAGTGTGGCAAGCAGGACGATCATCCGCCCTCCTGTCGGCCGCCGCGGGGCAGGCCGCCGATGACCAGAACGGCGTGATACACGCAGTAGACGATGACCAGGCCGCAGCCGATCGGCAGGATCATCTGGATAAAACGGTTGGGTATGCGCAGCACCGGCGACTGGAAGGCGCCTACGGTGCGTATCCAGGGCACGCTGTAGTGGATCATCACGGCGTTGATGAACGCAGCCAGCAGCAGCGCCGCGGCGTCGACGATCCGCCGGCCGCCGGGCGGCAGCTTGTCGACGAACCACGTGATCCTGATGTGTTGATCCCTCGCCATCGCCACCGCGGCTCCCACGGCGGTGGTGTAGACAAAGAGGTACTCCATCAGCTCGTTGCCGCCCATGATCGACGCGTTGAAGACGTAGCGCAGCACCACGAGGATGACCGTCAGCGCCAGGATCACGAAAAAGCAGAGGGTCACGAGCGTCTCGAGCGCCGCCTCGAGCAGCGCCAGGACGCGGCGAAGCGCGTTCACTGCCGGCCTTCTCCCTTGCAGGTCAGAGGCGCCGGACCGGGCCGCCGTGCGGCAGAACCGGTCCGGCGGTCGGTCTCATCCCTTGGCGATGCGCAGGGCCTCGTTGATGTCGTTCCACGTAAAGGAGCCGTCGTCCACGTAGGACTGCCACACCGCCTTGACGGCCTCGCGGAACGCCGCAGTGGCCTGCGAATCCAGCTCGTTGGTCTGCAGCTTGTCGCGCAGCAGGTAGAAGTAGTCCTTTTCGGAGTTGAGCCAGATCGTGTCGCTGTAGATCATCGTCGATTCGGCCACCGAGTCGAAGATCGCCTTGAGATCCGCGGGAAGGCTGTTGTACCACGCCGGGTTCACGTAGAACGGATCCGGGTGCAGCTGCCAGTTCACCACCGAGAGGTACTTCTGGACCTCGTAGAACTTCATGTCCGCCGTGTTGGAGAAGGGGTTCTCCTGCGCGTCCACCACCCCGGTCTTCAGCGCCATGTAGGTTTCGGTGTAGCTCACCTGCTGGGGGTTGGCGCCGAGGGCCTTGAAGGTCCGCAGGGTCATGTCGATCGGCGGCGTGCGCATCCGCAGGCCCTTGAGGTCTTCGGGCTTCGCGATCGGCTTGACGTTGCTGGTGATGTTGCGGAATCCACCCGCGACTCCGCAGGCGGGGATGTAGAAGCCGTTCTTGACCGCATCGGCGTTGATCTTGCGGCCGAAATCGCTGCGCATCAGCCGCACGACCTGGTCGGTGTTCTCGAACATGAACGGCAGGGTGTAGAGCAGGTACTTCCTGTTGGCCCGCTCAAACAGTCCGCCGCGGCAGCCCTGGACCGTGCCCGTGGCCACCATGTCCAGCACCTCGGCCTCGCCGCCGAGGGTGCCGGAAAAGTACAGCTCGACCTTGATGCGGCCGCTGCTCGCCTTTTCCAGCTGTTCCTTGAACAGCTGCATCGACTTGCTCCGGGGGTGGTTGGCGGTCTGCGTGTTGGCATACTTGAAGAGATAAACCTTGCCCGCCTCTTTGGATTTCTCGGCCTGGCCTTCGGCCGAGAGGAGCGAGAGCGCGCAGACCAGCAGCACGAGAATCGCAAGCAGCTTCTTCATCCGTGACCTCCTGTTTGACCGTTTCGATCGCGGCCGCCGCTGTCCCGACTGTCCGGGCCGAGACGGCCTTGGTTTCGTATCATGAAACCGTGGTCCAATTCTAAACTCTGCGGGGCCCGCCGTCAACAGGAATTTCGACCCGGCTTTTCCGACTCATCTGACGGTAGGAGGCGCACCGCCGCGGCGCGTTCGTTCCTTGACGGAGCGATTCGCCGGTGCTGTGCCAGCTCAGCGGGGAGCCGATGGGCCGTTGCTGTGGCGTGGCGATTGAACTCGGAAATCCCATTTGCAGGCGGCGCGGCAGGAGTCCGCCGCGTCGGAGCCGACGGCAGGTTCGGTTCTCGCGATTGCATCGAGCGCAACCCGCTGAAAGGAATATGATGAAATGACAGACAGATCCAAGGCACAGCAGTATCTCCCGCTGATCACCCTGCTGATCATCTCGGGAGCCATGTTTTCGGGGCACTTCGGGGTTGGAGACGTCATCTTCCCGGTGATCCTCGGCCGCAACGCGGGCGGCAGCTGGTTCCCGGCCGCCCTGGGCTACTTCATCGTCAACAGCCTCGGCGTGTGGCTGGCGTACATGGCCTGCGCGCGCCAGGGTCAGACCCTGGGCGGAATCGCACAGCGCACCCTCGGCCGGGTGGCGGGGGGTATCTACACCGCCATCCCCGTGGCGATCGAGGTGCTGTTCATCCTGCCGCGCGTTTCTTCGGCCACCCACGAGATGTCCATCGCGTCGTTCTTTCCCGGCGTGGCCCTCTGGATGACCCTCCTGGCCTACTTCCTGCTGAACTTCTACCTGGCCTACTCCAGGGCCAAGGTCGTCGACCGCATCGGCAAGTTCCTTTCCCCCCTGCTGATCGCCTTCATCCTGGTGCTGCTCCTGCGCGGAATCATCGCGCCCAACGCAGCCGTGCCGACGACGCGGATGAACGGAGCTCTCGGCAACGGGCTGCTCGAAGGCTACAACACGATGAACGCCATGGCCGCCTTCCTGTTCGGCGGCTGGATCCTCAACGAGCTCACTCGGCGGGGCGTGGAGGACAAGGGGCTGCAGAACCGAAACCTGACGGTGCTGGGTCTGCTCACCGCCGTCGCCCTCGGCCTCACCTCCACCGGCCTGGTTTGCCTCGGCGCCTCGACCGGCTCTCTGTTCCCCAAGGCGGAGATCGGCGTGCTCTCGGTCGAGGTGGCGGCCTCCCTGCTGGGACTTGTCGGCAAGATCATCTTTGCCGTGCTGATCTTGTTCGCCTGCATCACCACCTCGGCCAGCATCACCTCGATGGCCGGTGACATGCTCAAGGAAGTGACCGGCGGCAAGATCCCCTACAAGGTGACCACTGCGGTGGCGAGCATCCTGGGCTTCGTGCTGGGGTTGGTGGGCCTGAGCCGCATCGTGCGCTACACCATTCCGTGGCTCATGCTGATCTACCCCTCGATCGTCGTGCTCATCCTGGTCTCCCTGTCGCGCCCCTTCTTCGAGCGCTTCCGACCGGCGATCGCCGCGGCAGTCATCACGGCCGTGGTGTTCAGCGTGGGCGATTTCCTCACGGGGCTGGGATTCCCCGGGAACCCGGTGAGCAGTCTCGTTGCGGCGCTCCCGCTGGGCAAGCAGAGCTTCGGCTGGCTGCTGCCCACCGTGATCGTGATGGCCGTCGCGCTCCTGATCACGGCGGCAGGCGGACGCAAGGGCTCGGCCGCGAAGGCCTGAGCGGAAAGGGATCTCATTATGGCCGCGACGACAGGCAAGGAACGCTTCGGCGAGCTCGACGAGCTCGATGTCCTCGTGATGTGCGAGGACTCGGTGATGTACGAGAGCCCCTACCTGGGGCAGCACGGGATCTCGCTGCTGGTGCGGGCGCGGCGGGAGGCGATCACGCGCACGGTCCTGATGGATGTCGGACAGGACCCGGCCGCCCTGCTGGAGAACTTCAAGCGCATGCAGGTCGACCCGCGGGAGATCGACACCATCGTGATCACTCACTGCCACTACGACCACACCCAGGGCCTGGCGCAGGTGCTGCGGGCCGTCGGCCGCAAGGCGGTGCCCGTGGTGGCGCACCCGAGCGTGTTCCGTCTGAACTTCATCACCTCTCCCTACCTCCGCCACGTCGGGGTGATGAAGGACGACCAGGAGCGGTGCCTGCGTGATGCCGGTGCGGAGCTGTATCTGCTTCCCGACGCGCTGGTGCTCATGCCCGGGCTGTTCACGACCGGCGAGGTGGCCCGGAAGACGGATTTCGAGGAGGTGGGCATCAGCAGCCTCCAGACGATTGACGAGCAGGGGCACCTCAAGCCGGATCCCATGCTCGACGACATTTCGCTGGTCGGCTGCGTGCGGGGCAGAAAGCCGCTGCTCATGAGCGGGTGCAGCCACGCCGGGATCGTCAACATCTGCCACCAGGTGCTGGCCCTCAGCGGGGCGAGCGGCCTCGAAGGGATCATCGGAGGGCTGCACCTGGTCGAAGCCCCCGAGAAACGCATCCGCCGGACCTGCGACGCCCTCAAGGGGCTGGACATCGGCTGGGTCCGGGCGGGGCACTGCACCGGCTTCCGGGCGCAGGCGGCGCTCTACTCGGCTTTTGGCGAGGCCTTTGCGCCGCTGCAGACCGGCATGAGGTTCCACGTCGGGGCCACGTAGGCGCGAGGCGGACGGCAATCAGGTGGGCGGGCAGTCGCCCGCCCACCGCATCTTCGCTGTTCGCGCTCGTCAGTCGCTCGGCGCGGGGTCGACAGGCGTCGGTCGAATGCGGCGGGAGGTGCACCTGTGACGGGCAAGGAAAGGGTGCTCTGCGCTCTTCGACATGAAGAAGCGGACCGGGTGCCTACGGGCGAGAACAACGTCGACGGTCTGCTCGCCGAGCGCATCCTCGAGCGGCCGCTGCTCTTCGACACGGGATGGCGCGCCGTCGAGGCGATGTGGGAGGGCAGGCGCGACGAGCTCGCGCGCGACTGCGCAGCCTCGCACGTCGAGCTCGTCGCTGCCCTCGAGTGGGACTACGTGCGCGTGCCGACGGTGGCGCCGCCACGGCGCGGCCCGCTTCCCCGCATGACCGGTCCTGACTCGTGGGTCGAGTCCGACGGCCGCGAGTACCAGTTCAGCCCGGCGCACGGCAACATCATCACCCAGCGGGTGCGGCCCGACATGCGGATCGACGATCTGCCGGACCCTGACGCGCCCTTTGCCGTGGATCCCATCGAGCTCGACGCGACCCGCTCCGTGGTGGCCGAGATCGGCTCCACGAACTTCGTGATCGGCCGCTCGCCTGTGGACGGCAGCTTCCCCTATCTGCAGACCGTGGGCATGGAAGAGCTGCTCGTCCGCATGGTCGAAGAGGAGCCGTTCGTGCGGCGCGCCGTCGAGGCGTACACCAACCGCTCGCTCGCCTACATCCGCGCCTTTGCCGAGGCGGGGGTCGACGCCGTGATGACCACCGACGACTACTGCGACAACCGCGGGCCGATCATGGGCCCGCATCTCTTCCGCAAGTACATCCTGCCCGCGGTGCGGCGACAGGTCGAAGAGGCCCACTCGCTGGGCATCTTTTTCGTCAAGCACACCGACGGGCTGCTGTGGGACATCCTCGACGACCTGGTCGACGCGGGCATCGACGCATGGCACGGCATCCAGCAGAACATCGGGATGGACCTGGCGCAGCTCAAGAGGCGCTACCGTGGCCGGCTCTGCCTCTTTGGCGGCGTGAACACCGACACGCTGATCGAGGGCACGCCCGAGCAGGCGGCAGCCGAGGCGCGCGCCGCGATCTCGGCGGCCGGTCCCAGCGGCGGGCTCGTCGTGGCGTGCAGCAACGTGCTGCAACCGGGCACGCGCCTAGAATGCTACCTCGCCGCCCGGGAGGCCGTGCGCCGCTACGGGCGCTACCCGCTCGGGTGATCGAGCGGAGAGCAGCTGCGCGGCAGGGTCGGCGCGGCGGGACACAAAAAAACCCGGCCTCTCGGCCGGGTTCTGGGCGATGCGGGACTTGAACCCACGACTTCTACCGTGTGAAAGTAGAAGTGGGCTCAAGCTCTCCGTCGCCGTGCGTGGCTCACTGCGGCTAAATGTAGCTCCCGTCGTGAGTTGGGTCAAGCATATCGAAGCATTCCGTGGCACTCCAAAGCGCTCTGAAGCGCCGTGCGTCGGCTCTCGTGCTGACACTCGTGCTGACAGTGAACCGGCACCCGTGCGGCAGCAATGAGCCGATTTGCGAGGAGGACGCGGGCGCCCTCACACCAGACAACCAGGGTTCCTTGCATCAGCCGACAACCTGACGGATACTAGGGCGATACTTGGGTGGTCGCGTATTGCTGTCGCCCGCGATAGTGGTCCGGAGCACGCGAGCGCTTGATGCGAGGAAAGGGTAACGAAGATGCGTAGACTGCCGGCCAGTCTTCTCGATGAGCTTCAGAAGTGGCTCGCCGTGTCGGCGGTCGGCAGTTCGACCCTGCGAAACCAAGGCGCAAGGGGCGTCATGTCTGCCGCCCGACGCTACCTCGGATGCCTGAGCCTACAACCCTTCACCGGCAGTGGGGCGGGCTGCTTCAAGTCAGCCCTGGATCAGCACACGCGACGTCTGCAACGGGCTTTCCCCCCGGCTGCCCGGCACTGGGGCACTGCGCGCAAGGCTCTGAACATCTTCTTGCGGGACGCACTGTACAACATCTACCTGTCTGAGGCGTTCCATCTGCACGCGGTCGAACAGCTGCTGGAGATTCCCCTCGACGCATACACCGCGCATGCCCTTCGCGCCCGAGTGGCCAGGCTGCCCAGATGGCGTGGCGTGAAGCACTTGACCGCGCGGGATAGCGCAGCCTATCAGGAAGCCGCCAGGGGACTGGCTGCGCAGATGAAAGTCGCGCCTGTTCACCTGGACGTGATCTACCGGCTTGAGGGCACAGCCGGCAAACGATAGGGACTCCTGGCACGATGACCATCAGGCCCTTGCCCGTACGTTGAGGTCGAGAGGTATTGCAGGGGCCCTTGGCGGAGCTGCTGGCGGTGGGGAGAAGCTATGATCGGCAAGATAGAGCGAGTGCCGCTGCGTGAGATATGGAAACACGAGGCTCTGGACTTCACCCGGTGGCTGCAGGACAACCTCGATGTGCTGTCGGATTGCCTCGGCTTTACCTTGGGCAACGCTGAAAGAGAGAGGAACGTTGGGGTGTTCAACGTGGACCTCGTCGCGGAGGACGAAGCCGGCAACCCTGTGATCATTGAGAACCAGCTCGAAAAGAGCGATCACGATCACCTTGGCAAGATCATCACGTACCTGACGGCCATCGAGGCGAAGACAGCTGTCTGGATCGTGGCCGAGCCAAGGCCGGAACACGTTTCGGCCATCTCCTGGTTGAACGACTCGTCGTCCGCTCGCTTCTTCTTGCTGAAGGTCGAGGGCGTCCGTATCGGCTCTTCCCCTCCAGCTCCGCTTCTGACCCTCATCGTGGGACCTGGAGAGGAGTCCGCGCATGTTGGAGAGGCCAAGAAGGACATCGCGGAACGGTACGCGATACGGTTCCGGTTCTGGCAGGAGCTGCTTGAGAAGACGAAAGGCAAGACCAACCTATTCGCTGCAAAATCCCCCGGACAGCTCTCTTGGCTGGGAACCGGCGCCGGCAGGAGCGGGCTCGCGTACAACTTCTCGATTCGGCAGCACGATTCGCAGGTTGAACTGTACATCGACCGGGGTGACGAGAAGGAAAACAAGAAGATCTTTGATGACCTGAATGCGAAACGCGAAGAGGTCGAGAAGACCTTCGGCGGGGAGCTGAACTGGGAACGGCTGGACAATCGCAGGGCAAGCCGCATCTCCTACAAGATGGAGATCGGCGGATACAAGGACGACGAGAAGTACCCTGAGATTCACGATGCCATGATTGATGCCATGTGCCGACTCGAGGCTTCCTTGAGGCCCCATGTTGCCGCGCTGAAGCCGTGAGAGCGGAACCGCATAGGGTCACAACGACCAGAGACGGTTGTTCGCCGTCATGATGTCATGGAAACGGCGTGGCGGATGGTCAGGCGACAGGTTCGACACGCCTCAGGTCCCGACGGGCCTCGATCGACGCATGCCGCTTCGCTTCGAGAGGCCAAGACGAGGCTCTTCGCGCAAGGACAGGTAATCCTCAACATGCCTCTCGTCGAAGAGCACTCGTGAGCCGAGCTTGTAGTGGTCGATGCGCTTGCTGCAGACGAGCTTGTAGATGGTCGCCTTCGATAGGTTCAGTCTGTCGGCAAGGGCGGAGACGGTCAGCAGGTGCGAGCGGCCGGTCGCTGACGCGGCCGCAGCGTCGTTGCTTTGCAGCGGAGGGGCTTTTGTCTCAGCGGAAAGGCAAGACAACTCGGCGTCGATTGCCTGCAGTGCAGCAATCAGCTGTTTCAGGACTATCCGTGCGACCATTCGAAGCCTCCTTCATGTTTAGTGCATCCTTTACGCCATGCGGTGATCTCGTTGCGAATCATCTCGCTTGCTGGTCCCGTAGCTCCGGAATAGGACCAGTGCACGTGCCTTGCGTTGCGATGCGTGGAGGTGTCCCGTGGACAGGAGTTGCGAGTTGGGGGCTGAGAACATAACCCGTCTGTACGGCGCCTTGCGGTCAGAACTCAACACGCTCTCGGTACAGGATATCCGAAACGCAGTGGCGGCTGCAGGCATCAACGTTTCGCAGATCCCTGCGAGGTCCGAGGCCCGCTCCGGCCTCGGCAGTCGTGCCGAAGTCATGCCCGCGATCGACCGGCTCTTCGCAGACCTGAGCCCGGAAGCCAAGGTCACCGCGCTGTGTATTCTTGCCGAGCGGGTGATGGTGGGTGGCAGGACTGACAAGGTTCAGCAGCTACTTGGACGCCACGGTTTTCAGTTTGTCGGAGGCACCTTCGTTCCCACAGCAGTTCTTGACGCTCGTGAGAGCCAGTTCTTGCCGCCGAACGCGGCGAGAGACATCGCTCGCGCCATGGCGAGGCTTGTAGAGGGCGACGAGAGCGGCGCTATCACCGCCGCATGCGGAGCGGTAGACCTGACGACCCAGGCAGTATATCAGGTGCGGAATCTTGGTGATCCAGGAGCGGTAGCTGTGTCCTTTCGGTAGGCGTGCGTAGGCGGCGCGCTCAGGGGGGCGGGGCGAGGC